>JAIBAN010000200.1 GCA_019695185.1 Blastocatellia bacterium
AGGTGCAAACGGCCGCCATCTGTCTCAATTCCCTGCCCATGTTGGCAGAGAACGGCTCCGTGCGCTGCTTTGACGTGGTGGTGATTGACGAAATCGAGCAATTGCTGCGACGACTCACCACCCGCATTGAGCATAAACGGCTGGTCCTGGGAGTCCTGCGCCACCTGATTGCCCAGGCCAAACAGGTGGTGGTTCTGGATGCCCATCTGTCCCCGCTTACCAAACTCATGCTGGAGCTGTGGCGACCCAACCGGCGCACCGTGACCATTCTCAACGAGTACCCCATCGGCGCAAGACGCACTGTGACCCTCCATGAAAAGCCGGATGCGGTCATGGCCGCCGCCCTGACCGAGCTTCAGCAGGGTGGCCGGGTCTTCCTCACCTGCAACAGCAAGAAAACGGCCCGGACCGCCTTCAAACTCTTTGAAGCCGAAGCTCCAGGAAAGCGGGGCCTCTATATCAGCGGCGACAACTCCGGCGACCCGGACGTGCTGGAGTTTTTCCGGGATGTGAACGGGCAGGCCCGCCGCTACGACTACATCGTGGTTTCCCCATCCGTCAGCACCGGTGTGTCCATCAACGAAGGGCATGGGTTCACCTTTGTCGGCGGCATCTTCACCCACAGCGTCAACACCCCTGCCGACTGCCTCCAGGCCCTGGGCCGGGTGCGCGGGATGGAACGCCTCCATGTCTGGGTTTCGGACGTGAAAAACGCCAAGCCCACCGCCGAGCGGGACATCGCTGCCCGCTGGGAATTCACCCACCAGCATGACCGGCCCCTGATGGGCCTCGACAGCCAGGGTGAAACCGAAATCCTGGATGGGGAGTACCACCGGCTGGCGCTCGCCGTTGCCCGCGAGGAAAACTTCGCCACCAACGACTTTCTGTCCCGCTTCCTGGAAATGCTCGATGCCGACGGCTACCGGGTCACGTACCACGAGGCCGACGAACCGGAAATCATCGTCGCCGGAATGCTCGCGGACGAAGCCAGGAGCCTGGAAGCGGACGAGTTTCTCCAGACGCGGGTTTCCGCTCCGGACCTGGAAACGGACACGGCAGCCGCCCTGGAACGCAAGCACCGGCGTACTTTTGCAGAAACGCGGGCGCTCGACAAACATCACGTCAAAGAATTCTACCGGCTGCCCGAAACGGCAGCGGCGGACATCGTCGCGGCGGTCATTGAGAAAGACCGGCGCGGCCAGCGACGAACCGAAATCAGCCACCTCGAAATCGCACTTGCCACCGATGCGCAACTGCGGGAGGCACAAGGCACCCACAACCAAACGGCGGATTTTCTGCCGGACCAGCGGAACCTCGCGGCGGAACGCGAATTTTCCCGCATGGTGTTGCAGGCGGTCGGGGTTGACCCGGCCACGCTCGAACCGAATCCCAATCACACGTACTCCAAAACCAGCCCGGCCATCGTCGCCCTGGTCGCCTGGCTCCGGGCCAATCGCGGCTGGATTGGCGGCATTCTGAGAATGCCCTCAGATGAACGACTAACAGCCGCTCCGCTCCGCTTTGTATCAAAGGCATTACGGCGGATGGGTCTCAGACAACGGCGGACAGGGAGACATGCGAAGGGTGAATATTGCCTGGATGTCGGTGGGCTGAATGAGTTGGCCGAGGTGCTGTGGAGGCGGGGAACCCATCCGCAGCAGTGCAGGGGACACTTACAGGCTATATAGAAAGAAACATCGGTGTGTGTCCCAATAACAGATTCCTTGCGTCAAACGTTGTCTCAGAATATGGTGCTCCGGCATACAAAAGGACAATAAAATGTCACCGCGTTAACATTCTTGGAAAAATATGAATTTGAAGGGTTTAACTACAAGTTCAGGAATTTCAAGTGTTGATACAAAGGTTAAACAAGATTGTCTTTAGTATCAGTTTTCCGCTTGGCATTTTTATTTCCGTTTGGAGCACCCACTTTAACCGGCTCTTCCTCACACATAACCCTGATGGCATTTTGAATGTCATAAATAACGTTTGTTTTCAAGAAGGCCCTGTGGATTATCCGCTGCTGTGCAGCCTCAGAATACCGTACACCAATAATCTTTGTTTTCATACAAAACTCTTCGTGAATATCAAAGTTCTTAGATCAATTGTCAACAATTGAATTGACAATTGTTTACAATTGACTTACTCTTGCCACAAGATATACACAAAATCAAGCCGAGGGGAAAAAATGAAACCAACCAAAGGAAAAACCATTGCAGTTTTCAACCAATCAGGGGGAGTTGCAAAAACAACACTGACAAGGGATTTAGGGTACGAACTAGCCATCAGAGGGTTGAAAATCCTCCTCATTGATGCAGACCCGCAGGGTACGTTAGGGGAATTCTTTGGTGAAAAACCAAATTCGAAAACCGTTGAAGAGATGTTTTGGACCAAAGTCTGTCGCCCTGAATATACCAAACGGGATGTTCCGACAATCATCCATTCCAGATTCGGATTGGATGTCGGATTGGCAAATAGGAACCTTACCAACGATGAGATTTTTCTCAGCACCCAGCGTGACCCAGGCAGAATGTTAAGCGTGATTGATACCCTTCGCCCAAGTTACGATGTAATTTTGATCGACTGCTCACCTAAAATCTCCGAAATCATTGTTCAAACTCTCACCGCTGTTGACGGGCTCCTCATACCAGTCCAGACCGAAGGAAAATCCATGAGCGCCTTTGCGGAGGTTCAGGTGGAAATCACAAAAACCCAAGCCCGCCGCGAAAACCTACGCATCGACCCGCTGGAAATTGTGGGTGTCGTCCCAACCCTCTACAGTCCGACCAAAAACCTTCACCGACACCATCTCCAGGAATTAAAAGGGCATTGTGAGAGATTTGGAATTGAAATCCTGGGGACTTTTCGAGATTACATCGCAGTGGCTGAAGCTGGCACGCAGAAAAAACCACTTCAACTCCATGCACCGACCTGCCCGGCGGTTGAAGACATAAAACAAATTACCTCTGTTTTCCTGAAAAAATCAGGGCTTCATATGAGAGAGGTGAAACATGGCTAAAGCCCGCTTTGAGGCTGCTGTTTCTGAGGAGCGAATTACAGAAATCATGGCCCTGCAAAAAGCCACCGTGAAAGGCGGGATTCCTGAAGCTGTGATTGCCAACAAGGGTGATATTAAAAATGTTTTAATTGATACCCTCAGAGAAAATCCGTTCCAACCTCGAAAAATATTTTCAGAGGAAAGTTTGAATGAACTAGCAGCCAACATTTCCCAATTCGGGCTTCTGCTTCCTGTCATCACCCGACCAAACGCAGACGGAACAGCAACCATCATAGCCGGCCATCGACGTTGGCTGGCCTGTAAGAAGATTGATCAAAAAACAATCAAGGTCATTGAACGGGAGGCTTCTGACGAGGAATTACAGATTCTGGCGGTTATTGAAAATATCCATCGTGATGACCTTCATGCAGTGGACAAAGTCCGGGCTTTTTCCCAAATCAACCAGCAGTATAAAACCCAAGAACAAGCGGCTGAAGTCGTGGGGATGAAACGGACAGCTTTTCTACAATGGCTTAGGGTTTCAAATGAGTTGAGTGACGAAGTCTTGGACATTTGCGGGGAAATCGAAACCATGTCGCTCAAAGCTCTCATGCGGCTCGGAAACCTGCCAGAAGGTCGAAGACTTGGGGCTGCCCGAAAACTGTTAACCCTTTCAAAAAATAAACCAACGGATGAAAAACCTAAGATACCCAAGCCCAAAAAAGGGCAAAACACCCGTTTATTTGAAATTCAAAGTCAAAAACATGGCTTTAAGCTGCTTGTCAATGTTCAAGCCAAAACGCGGAAACACCAATTAACCAAAGAGGACATCCGGGAAGCCCTCACGGAAGCTTTAAAAAACCTGGATGGTTAAAAATGTCAACGCGTTAACATTCCCGGAAACTAACAGTTCTAAACAATTTAGGCACAAGTTCGAAAAAGTGTTACGTGTTCTTTAGGTGGAACATTTCGAAACTCACAAATCAATTATAGGGCCAGGACAACTAGGATACCGACAGTTCACTTGCCCAGGTAAAAAACCGACGAATATCAACAAAGTGTCGGGAGTGCGAATAAGAAGGCAGATTTGAGAAATATTTTCAAAGGACCGCAACTTTTTATTGTCCTGCGGGAAATAAGTACATGTAAAAACAAATCTGCTGGAGGTCTGCCCAAATGCTTCACCGATTGCGAGAAATCCGAGCCGGATGGCTCTCGTACAAACAAATCCGCCGGGAAACCAAAGACGAACTCGTGCGGAAAATCGAGGCCAGGATTCCTCGCAAAGTGATCCTGACGCTCGCCTGCCTGTTCCTGGCCATTGACCTGGCGTTGGTGGGAGTCCTGGCCAGCCGGTCGGGGGAAATTTCCTCGGCGGTCTCCGACACCTACCAGACCTGGACGGAATCCCGCCGGTATGCCTGGGCCGCCGAGCGGATTCTGGCAGAAGTCAAAAAGGGCCAGCCACCGTTTGAGCACACGAGTTTCGGCGAACTCTACGTAACCCCTGATAAAAAACTGGCCTGCATAGTTTCTGACGGCTTCCGTCTCAAGATTGAAGATGCCGGTTTGCAGCAGGAGGGAAGACATTTGGAGGTTCTGGTTTCGACCACTGCTCTGGCCGGCGGGCTGATGAGCTGTACGATAGGAATCATAGAAGGCAGGGAAGTGGTGGGAACGGCCACTGGGGTGTATTTCAGCAAAGAATCACCCACAAAACGGAAAAACTGAAACTTTCAACAAATGAAGAGGAATTTGTGAAACAAACCGAAAAAGCAGAGAACAAAAGGGGAAAGTTGGCCAATCGACTGCTGGTACTGGCTCAGATTTTCTTTGTACTGGGTTTGGCAACCGTAGCGCTGACAACCGTCAGTTTTGTGCGTAATCGCAACCAAAAGCGAAACGAATTCAACCGGAGCCTGGAAGCCGTTCAAATCCAATTGCAATCCGATC
>JAIBAN010000201.1 GCA_019695185.1 Blastocatellia bacterium
TATCGGTGGGCGCTTCCGGGGGGACTTTTGGCTTGATGGGGGCGGCGGCGGTTTTGCTGGAGCGGGTTCCTGCCACGATTCCCTGGGTGCGGTTCCTGCTGTGGCTGGCCCTCACACTGGGGATTGTTATTTCGTTTCTGCCGGAAATCAGTCTGGCCGGACATATTGCCGGTCTTCTGGTTGGGGTTCCGCTGGGCTGGCTGGCTACAGTGCCGTCGGTCGGCCCTCCGCCTGAGCCAAGCTGACCAAACCCATGCACAACCGACGCTTTTTGGATGAGTTCGAGGTGCTGGCCGAACGGTGAAAGCTGCTGCCCGGCCCGCCTGTCATTCATCTCGAGGTTTCTTTGCGGCGATTGAGTTCAGCCGTCACCCGTCGTTGGTGCTCGGTTTTTGAGTCAGTTTCAGGCTGATCCCGCTCTTTTTTCACCTGTGCCTGTGGCCGGGAGGGACTTGGCAGGAACAGCCAGACAAACGAGAAAACCAGGAGCGCCAGCAACCCCAGCACCGCTCCCAGATGTGCCACCAGCAGCAACAACGGACTGCCAATCATGCGGGCCAGGAACTCAATCTGCCGGAACTCAATCGGCAAAGCGATGATGCCGATGAGCAAGGCCACAAAAAACCACCAGCCGGAATGAGCGGTTCATGACCCTTCCTTTTTGGTTTTTTTGGGGCTCCGGGTGTTTCCCGGTTTTATCCGGATGTTTGGCAGCTTCAGGGGTTTTTTCGATGGTTCCGGAACTTCCAGGGCTTCTGTGAATCCCTGGAAATGCTTGGTTGGCGTGGAAGGCTGGCCCACATCCAGGGGCAGGACCGCCTTTGGCCTGGAGACAGTCAGGCTCCCATCCAAGGGTTCTGTCCCGACTGCCATTGACCCGCCCTGGAAAGAACTCACCGCGAGCACCAGGCCGCCCGCCATGACGACCAACCCCAGGACCTGCATCCGCCACCAGCGCCGGGAGGCCCTGGCTTTCCAGCGGTCATACGCCGCCAGCACCCGGACCCGCAGGCGGGCCGGAGGCAGCCAGGCGGCAGCCCCGGCAACCCATCCCAGAGCCACCAGGCGGGCCGGAAAGACCGCTTGGCGATACAAGTTCAAGGGAGCTTTTTCACCGGATTGCCGGGAAGTTCCGCTCATCACACAGTTCCCCCCATTTCACGATTCGGGCTCCGGTTCGAGTCCCAGAAATTTGCGGACACTGGTCCGGGCGCGAAAGAGGAGCGACTTGGTGGCTGAGAGGCTGACACTCAGTTCCTCACTGATTTGGTCCATGGTGGCATCCTGCGCCTCACTCAGCCGGTAGGCTTCCCGTTGCCGGGCGGGCAAACGGTCCAGCGCCCGTTCCAGGTCCAGCAGCCGGTCAAACTTGCCTTCAGCCGACACCGCCCCTTCCAACGCGGAACCAGGCCGCAGCCAGTCCAGCACGGCGGCAGTCCGGGACTCTTTGCGGTAATGCTTCCGAATCAGGTTGTCGGCAATGGAACACAGGTAGGTCACAAACTCCACCCCCCGGTCCGGCTCAAAGCGTTCCTCGTGTTTGAGGACTTCCAAAAACGTGTCGTGGACAATGTCTTCGGTCACCGGGACCTGATGGACCCGATGCAGTGTGAACCTCCAGACGACGGCGTGGTGCCGCTCATAGAGCACACCAAACGCTTCCCGGTCTCCGGCTTGGGCGCGAGTGAGCAGTTCATGGTCCATGTGATTTGGCACAATGTGGTTCCTGGTTTGAGAAAATTGAGGGGGAGCCTCTGTTTACTTATTTCCCGTTGGGGGCCAAAAAGATGCGGTCTTGCCAAAAAATATTTTTCAAAACTACCGGAACCTTGGCAAAACACCTTGCCGGGAACCTGCCCCTTTTCCAAAACCGAAACAGTGCGTTATCGTTGCGGCTCTCTGCACTTTGATTGGTCTTTTTTTTCCAGTACCCATCATGAATCATCAATCGCTTTCCGCCTTTATCTGGTCGGTCGCTGATTTGCTGCGCGGCGACTACAAGCAATCCGATTACGGCAAGGTAATCCTGCCCTTTACCGTGCTGCGCCGGTTGGACTGCGTCCTCGAAGCCACCAAAGCCGAGGTGCTGGCCGAATATGCAGCCCGGCAATCGCTGGGCATCAATCCCGAACCGTTCCTGCTGCGCAAATCTGGGCAGAGCTTCTACAACACCTCGCCGCTCGACCTCAAAAAACTGATGGGGGACCAGGACCATATCCGGGAAAACCTCTTCAGTTACATTCAGGCGTTCGCCCCGGCGGTGCGCGATATTTTTGAGCGGTTTGAGTTCTCCACCCAGGTTGAAAAACTGGGCAAGGCCAACCTGCTCTACCAGGTCACGGAGAAATTCGCCCAGATTGACCTCCATCCCGAAACCGTGGACAACCACCAGATGGGATTGGTCTTTGAGGAACTGATTCGGAAATTCGCGGAAATCTCGAACGAAACCGCCGGGGAGCATTTCACCCCGCGCGAAGTCATCCGCCTCATGGTCAACCTGCTCTTCATCGAGGACGACGCAGTGCTTTCCAAACCGGGTGTGGTGCGGACCATCTACGACCCGACCGCCGGCACCGGCGGGATGCTGACCATTGCGGGCGAATACCTGGAGGAGCATAACCCGCAGGCCCGGCTGACGGTGTTCGGGCAGGAACTGAACGCCGAATCCTATGCCATCTGCAAGGCCGACATGCTCATCAAGGGCCAGGATGTGGCCAATATCGTGTTTGGCAACACGCTCTCGGAAGACGGCCACCGGCACCGGAAATTCGACTACATGCTGTCGAATCCGCCCTTTGGCGTGGAGTGGAAAAAAGTCGAAAAGGAAGTTCGCAAGGAACATGAATCCCAGGGCTACAACGGACGGTTTGGGCCGGGCCTACCGCGCGTCTCGGACGGTTCCATGCTCTTTCTGCTCCACCTCATCAGCAAAATGCGTCCGACGGCGGACGGCGGCAGCCGGTTTGGGATTGTCCTCAACGGTTCGCCTTTGTTTACCGGCGGGGCGGGTTCGGGCGAGAGCGAAATCCGCCGCTACGTGCTGGAAAACGACCTGCTGGAAGCCATCGTCGGGCTGCCGACCGATATGTTTTACAACACCGGGATTTCCACCTACGTCTGGATTTTGAGCAACCGCAAGCCGGAACACCGCAAAGGGCTGGTGCAACTGATTGACGCGGGCAGCTTCTGGCAGAAGATGCGCAAAAGCCTCGGCTCGAAACGAAAGGAACTCTCCGACGAGCACATCGCGGAAATCACCCGGCTTTTTGGCGAATTCGTCGAAGCCAAACAGGACGGCAAACCCATCAGCCGGATTTTCAAAACCAGCGATTTCGGCTTTCGCACCATTACGGTGGAACGCCCGCTGCGCGATGAAAGCGGCAAACTCGTGCTGGGTGAAAAGGGCAAGCTAAAAGGGAAGCCCCAGCCCGACACCAGTCTTCGTGACACCGAAAATGTGCCGCTTAACGAGGAAGTGGAAACCTACTTCCGGCGCGAAGTGCTGCCCCATGTGCCCGACGCCTGGATTGACCACGAGAAAACCAAGGTAGGCTATGAGATTCCCTTCAACCGGCATTTCTATGTGTTCACGCCGCCCCGTTCCCTGGCTGAAATTGACGCCGATTTGAAAGCCTGCACCGACCGGATTCTGAAGATGATTGGAGGGCTGTCCGCATGACCAAACTGACCTCCGGAAAGCATGACTTTTCCGATATTCTCCACATCATCCAGGAAGGCCGTTCCCGTGGCTTGCAAGCAGCAAACGTGGCACTGGTTGAAACCTATTGGACCGTAGGCGGCTATTTGTCGCGCCAGGTTGCGAGTTCCGGTTGGGGGAAGGGCGTGGTCCGGGAACTGGCGGATTGGCTGCAAACCCAAAATCCCGAACTGAAAGGATACTCCGCCCAAAACCTGTGGCGCATGAAGCAATTTTACGAAGCCTATCCCGACAGGGAAAAACTCTCGGCACTGCCGAGAGAATTATCCTGGACCCATCAGTGTATTTTGTTGGGCCAATGTAAAACACCGGAAGAACGTCACTTTTACGCCACGACGACAGTGCGGGCAGGATGGTCCTCCCGCCAGCTCGAAGCACAAATTCAGCGCGGGGCGTTCGAACGCACTGTGCTGGCCAATCAGAAACTCCCGCTACCCGTGCGAGAGTTCCCACACGATACCAACAGTGTTTTCAAAGACCGGTATTTGCTGGACTTCCTCAATCTTCCCGATTCTCACAGTGAATCAGACCTCCAGGCCGCTCTCATCCGGAACCTGCGCCATTTCCTGCTGGAATTGGGAGATGGTTTTGCCTTTGTCGGGGAAAAGGTTCGGCTCCAGGTTGGGAACCGGGATTTTGAGCTTGACCTGCTGTTCTTCCATCGTGACTTGCAATGTTTGGTGGCGTTCGAATTGAAAACCGGTCAATTTGAACCGGAACACCTGGGCCAGCTCTCCTTTTACCTCGAAGCATTGGACCGTGACCGAAAGCGCCCTCATGAGAATCCGAGCATTGGGGTTTTGCTCTGCCGGCGCAAGGATGATGAAGTTGTCGAGTATGCCCTCAGCCGCCACCTTTCCCCTGCTTTGGTCGCCGAATACGAAACCAAAATGATTCCAAAGCAGTTGTTGCGCGCGAAACTCCATGAGTGGAGTGAATTGCTGGAAGCACAAGGGGTTCAGGAGGAGGATTTTTCATGAGCGACATCCATCCGGCTTCAGGCGATTTGTATGACGGCATCCGGGAAATTCTGGTCGCGGCACGCGGGCAGGTCCAACGCACCGTCAACCAGGAAATGGTCCAGGCATACTGGAACATTGGCCGCCTGCTGGTTGAACACGAGCAGGGCGGGGAAGCCCGCGCCGAATACGGGAAACACGTCTTGCAGACAATTGCCAA
>JAIBAN010000202.1 GCA_019695185.1 Blastocatellia bacterium
TCCCTGGCTCAATTCGGAGAAGTTTTGGTAAACCTGCTGCTCCACATTGAGTTGTTCCAACCGTTCCAGATAGGTGGAGCGGGCTTTTTGCACCCGGAATGGCTCCGTAATTTCATCCATGATTTGCCGGATTTTTTGCGCAGTGGTTGGCACCGAGTAGCTTTTCTGCAAGGCTTCAAAAGCGTTAGGCGGGGCTGCCAGTTCTCTCAATTCCGCGAAAGAACGATCTATTTCCTCGCCCAAGTCTTTCAATGGTTTGAAGGTCTGGAACACCTTCGAAAGCTCCCCTTGTTGAGCCGCAGCCTGCCGCGCCTGTGACAGCACCTGTACTGGGAAATATCCTTTTTGCGTAAAGGGGAGCAGTTCCTCATATTGCTCAGTGAGCGATTGATAGAAGCTTACCTGGGGCAGGCCCATGATTTGTTCGGGTGTTCCCAGCCGACTGGATTGGGCCAGAAAATTCCGCCGCGTTTCAACCGGGGCTCCCTGCATCAACCCCAGTGCCGCTGCTTCGGTCTGGCCTGTGCCAAACACGAGGTTGCGCATGATGTTCCATTGCCGGAGCCGGGAGTTTTTGGTGTTTTGCGCCTGGGTGAGATGCTTTTGATGTTCTTCGCTGGAATCCTCCCCGTAATTTTTCCGGGCCAGTTCGAGCGCTTGTTGCGGACCTGCCACCCAATCCTGAAAGGCAAGTTCGGGATTTTCATACATCAGCCGGTACATTTCGGCAAAGTGCTCCCACGGGGCGGTTTTGGCGTAGGAATATTCGCTTTGCTCTCCTGGGTTGATTCGTTCATCTTCAGGCAGACTGCCAAATGGGCGGACCCAGAACAATTCACCTGAGTCATCAGCTTTGCGGTAAGCCCGGTCACCAAAGGTGCGGGAAGTATTGGTCACAATTTCCCGGACTGACTCTTCCGCCTGGGTTTTGGTTTGGCCGCCTTTCATCAATTCCCGCATAACCGACCCTTTGGTTTTGGACTGCCAGCCTCCGGCCTTGGTAAAATCCTCCAGTAAAAACCGGGATTTGGCATGAACGGCATGGCCGGTTTCGTGGGCCACAGTGCCTTTGAATTTCTCCTGCCCGTCCGAATCACGGTACACAAACATGCGGTCACCATGATGCAACCCCATCACCTGATAATCCGGCTGATTATCCGGGCCCAGAAAAGCCCGCTCCATGCTGACCCCTTTCACATAGTCATTGAATTTGACGTGCCGTTGAGGGAGCTTTTTCCAGACTTCAGACACATCGGGCAATCGGTCCGGATAATTCATGAGGCCGGTTGGGGTTCGGTGCCAGGGCCCGCCCGTGACCGTTACCCGGTGTTCCTGCTGTAATGTCAGCGCCAGTTGTTCGGTGTCGTATTTCCCTGACAGGTTGGCGTTGAAATCATTCTCCGGTATGGGTTCAAATTCCTGGGAAAGCTGGTCAAATCCGGTTTCGGGATGCTCTTCATTCACCTGCTTCAACCGTGACAGATGGGTGGGAACCTGGGCGATGACATCACTTGAGGGAGGAACCTGCGGCAACCCTGGAGTCAGTTTTTGATTGATTCCCAGCCCGCCCCAGGCTTGCCCCAGTGTTTGATAGTAGACAGCCACATAATTTTCCGCCCGGTCCAATAGTTGCTGGGTTTCCTGAACCGGGCCGGCAAGGGCCGGAGCCATTGCCGAGGGAAGTTTTTGGAGAATTTCATCAAACGCCCGGCGGAGGGCTTCCAGCGTTGGTTCAATCGTTTTGTAAGCCACATTTGCCCCAACCGGGTCCATTTCCCGAATTGATTCCAGCTTGTCTTTCAGGTGGGGGCTGGTGCGAATCCGCTGGTTGTAAAAGCTGCGGATGATCCGCAAGTCCGGCTCCATTTGATGAAGCTGTTCCCGGACAGCGGCGAGTTCCTCCAGGTCCCCGGCGTAGGTCTTGCGTTGTTCCTTGCCTAGTAACCGCTGCTCCTCCTGAAATCTCTTTTCCGCCCTCTTTTTTTTATTCCGCTTGCCTTTAGCCAACTGTACCACTTTCCCTTGGCCCCCCTCCGTTGTGGGTTGTGACGGCTGGTCCGGCACAGCCCCTGCTTTTTTGGGTTGGATAACCCTGTGGGGGTTTTGATTCAGTTTGGTTTGGAGGGTCCGTTGAGCACGGACTTTGGGCAGCCGATTGAGGGCCTCCCCCAATGTTTGTTCAAAACCCGGTTCGGCGCTCATAGGTGCAGCGCTCCGGGATTCGTTTCCCAGATTTTCGTTGGGCTGGTGGTCCGCTTGCTGCTGTGGCTGAACGGGTACGTACATGGGGTCCTCTAACCGGAAAAAGGTGTCTGGATGCTGATGCCGTGATTACTTCGATTTCTGGTTGAGTGGTGCCTTAATCATCTTCCCATCCGGAATTGTCCTCATCGCCACCGGAATTGTTGTTGGAGAAAGATGGAATTGCGATTTTCCCGAAAATTCCCAACCCTTTTTCATCCTCGGAACCGGAATCCTGGGGTTGCTGTTCAAAATTGAAGGGCATTTCCATTTGCGATTCCGATTTCCATTGCTCGATTCGTTCCTGGTCGCGTCGTTCTTTTTCACGGAGTTCTTGAATGGACGGCAGGTCGCTTTGTTTCCCGCCTTTGGGAGGGTTGGCATACGTGCGCCAGTCAAAACCGCTGGGGTAATCGGTAATCCGGCGAGGACCAATCCAGGGGTCCTCGATGAAAATGTCTTCGGGTGGGATTTTGGCAAAACTCAAAACCGTGTTTCCGCTCCGAGTGTCATCTATTTCGTTGGCCGACCCGGTGGCATAGGAATCCCGGAAATGCGCCATGGCAAAGGCCCGCGAAACCTTTATCATCAAGGTGACTTTGCCCCCCTTTTCCAAGGCTTCCTCACTGGACATAAGCAAACCGGGGTCATTCGAAGTTCCCATGTAGACGGCCTTCAAGGCGGCATCCCGGACCCGGTATTTCAGATTTTCCCCCACCTCGACATTGAGGCCGCTTTTGGTGTTGACATAATTGGGGTCCAACCCATTTTTACGAATACTCGGCAAAGCGGAATAATTGGTGACATGATAAAGCCGCTTGGGAATTTCCTTGGTTGACTCAGGAACTCCGTTGCGTTCAGTTGCATAACCGCCAACTTCTCCAACCTGGTGCCAAACCCGCCAGGGTTGTTGTTCCGCATACTCCATCATCCGGGCTTCGGCTCTTTCATAGCGGCGTTGCTCCCGTTTCCGGCGGGCCTTTTTCTGGCCTCGGGTCAGCCGTTTTTTCTTGCGGTTGAATTGAAATACCTGATTGGTTGAGGAATCACCCGCCGGTGCGGCTTTTTTCTGGAGCAGCGGTTCCTCATCCTCCAGCGTTCCGGGTTGGGAGGTCTGCTGTGGTTCCTCTTTTTTTTCTTTGGCGATGGACTTGGCCCCGATGGAACAGGCCCGTTGGACGGTTCCCCCCAACACCTCCCGGAATTTCCCTTGCAACACAACCTCCGACCGTTGATTGAGCGCCGTTTGCCAGGATTGTTGTGACTGCAGGTTCCCTGTTTGATTCATGGCCTGAGCCACCGGACTGGAATCCACCCCCTGATTTTTCAAGTTCCGGGTTTCAGTTGGTTCGGCCCGATGGCTGGCTTCAGGTTTGACTTGCGTGAAAGCTGGCATGGCATTCCCCTTTCAGAATTTACAGGTGTTCAGACCCACCCGAAATGAATCCGAATGTGGCTGTTTTTGAGCAGGTCAATCTGGGTGATGGTGTTGATACCGAGTTCTTTCCCGTGGTCCCGAATTAAAAAAATCGCGGCGGTCACATTGGGAACCGCCAGCATGGCCAGAAATCCAGGAGACCCTGGTTCAAACATCGCATCGGTGCGCGGGGGGATCTCAA
This sequence comes from Blastocatellia bacterium, assembly GCA_019695185.1. Taxonomy (GTDB): domain Bacteria; phylum Acidobacteriota; class Blastocatellia; order Chloracidobacteriales; family Chloracidobacteriaceae; genus JAIBAN01. The sequence continues at coordinate 3,861 of JAIBAN010000202.1, forward strand.
GCCCAGTCCGAATGGCTTTCAACATCGGAAGACCGTCTCCCGCAACGGTCTCCTCTTTCATCCGAAGCTGTGGCTGCCCTTGCCCCTGTTCATGGGCGGCCTTGCGCCATTGCTGGTACAGAATTTCACTCCCTGGCATTCGTTCGGCCTTGCCTGACCCAGGGTTATAATAGAATTCCCCAGTCCCTCCTAAAGCATAGGTATTGGCCAAGGCCATCACACCCGATTGAGTTGCCATCCGCCCCGTGTATTCCCCTTTTTGCCGTTTGGTATCATATGATTTGGGCCGGGCGTTGTAATTCGAAGCTATGTCGGTGCTGCCATCCTCGGTTTTCGTCGTGGTGGTGTAATACTCCTGAAAATACCAGTCACGGGCAGACTGCGTGGTTTCATCCAGAAAACCCGCCCCCATTTTGGATAATTCCTGCCATCGAATGCTGCCCTTTTCCACCAATTGGGGAAAACTCAATTTAGGTGGAACTCCGGAATCAGGGTCCATCCCGCTCAGGGCATCCATTTGCCAGATTTTATGCGGCTTCCAGGTGATAGATTGCGCCAGCTCGGAATCCATTGGAGGGCCGCTTGCCAGCGTATAGGCCATCGTGCCATCCTCCTGGTTGTACCACCAAAGATACCCGTTTTCGGCAGGCTCCCATTGAAGCAGCGGCCCCGGTCCTTTCACCCATTTGGCTTGGAGGACTGCCGGGGTAATACCTGATTGCTGCCTGGTTTTTCGTTGTACTGGTTTTTTTTTCGTCCGAGCGGCTCGCCCGCCCATTACATCCGCTTCGCGCTCCAACCCGGAATCGTCATTGACGGCAATCCCCTGCATTTGGGTGGTGGGTGCCACCCGCCCCTGCTTTTGCTGGACGACGTGCCAGGCTTCGTGGGCCAGATTTTTTTCTTCGCCGGGCGCAACATGAATATCCGTCCCCTGGGTATAGGCCAGGGCCTGCAACTGCGCCGGTTTATCCGAATTATAGTGGACATTGACATCATCCAGGGAAAGCCCCGAAAGGGATT
>JAIBAN010000098.1 GCA_019695185.1 Blastocatellia bacterium
ATGTCAAAGTACATTTGAAATTCCAACGGATGCGGGCGCATCCGCATCGGGCTGATTTCCTTCTTCCGCTTGTAGTCAATGTGCCGTTCAATCAGGGTTTCGGTGAACACATCGCCTTTGAGCAGGAATTCATGGTCTTTTTCCAGGGCGGCCAATGATTCATCAAGCGAGCCTGGCAGACTGGCCACTTTCTTGAGCTCTTCCGGTCCCAAATCGTAGATATCCTTATCAAGCGGTTCCCCCGGATGAATCTTGTTCTGAATTCCATCCAGCCCTGCCAGCAGCAAAGCAGCAAAGGTGAGATAGGGGTTACAGCTCGGATCCGGCGGGCGGAATTCAATCCGTTTCTGCCGAGGATCATTGGAAAACATCGGAATCCGAATCGCTGCCGAACGATTGCGGGCTGAATATGCCAGATTAACCGGAGCTTCAAAGCCCGGCACCAACCGTTTATAGCTGTTGGTGGTGGGGGCGGCAAACGCAGCCAACGCCGGGGCGTGCTTGAGCAACCCGCCAATGTAGTAGAGCGCGGTTTCCGACAAGGCCGCATAACCGTCGCCGCCAAAGAGTGGTTTTTCATGCTTCCACAGTGATTGGTGACAGTGCATCCCGGAACCATTGTCACCAAACATCGGTTTGGGCATGAAGGTTGCGGCCTTTCCATACTGATAGGCGGTGTTGCGGACAATGTACTTGAAAAGGAGTACGTTGTCGGCTGTCCCCAGCAGCGACGAATAGCGGAAATCAATTTCGCATTGTCCGCCCGAAGCCACTTCGTGATGGTGGCATTCCGGACGAATGCCCACACTTTCAAGGTTTAACACGATTTCCGACCGCAAATCATGCAGGGTATCCACTGGCGGAACCGGAACATAGCCTTCCTTGTTGCGAATCCGAAAACCAAGATTGTCTTCCTTTCGTCCGCTGTTCCAGTTTCCTTCGATACTGTCGAATTCATACAGGGCACAGTTCGGATCGTTTTTGTAGCGCACGCTGTCAAACACGAAAAACTCGGCTTCCGGACCGAAGTACGCCATATCGGCAATCCCGGTAAATTTCAAATAGCTTTCAGCCCGTTTGGCTACCGAACGGGGATCGAGCGCATAGCCTTCCTTGGTAATCGGATCCACCACATCGGCGACGATGCACAAGGTTTGTTCTTCGAAAAAAGGATCAATCCAGAACCGTGACGGATCTGGAATCAGCAACATGTCACTTTCATTGATGGCAGCCCAACCCCGCAAACTTGAGGCATCAAAGCCAAATCCGTTTTCGAAGCTGCTTTCCGACAATTCACTGATCGGAAAGGTGAGGTGTTGCCATGATCCGGGAAGATCGGTAAATCGAACGTCAACGAACTTCACTTGTTCGTCAGCAGCAAATTGCAAAACAGTTTTTGCGTCCATATGTCCTCTCTTGAACCGGCTCGATACGTGGATGCCCTCATGATGTGGCACCCGTCGCTCAAACCTTTGGTGATTGAGTCTCACTCACTGCTATTTGCGATTTGCCATTGGCGATCTGCCATTGGATTGCCCGAAACAGCCGCGACAGTGAACCAATTGCAAATTGCAAATGGGAAATCGCAAATGAAAAATTTTGCAGTTCTTTTTTGAGTCTCCTTGCGTTTTCGATCCGCTTTTTCACTTGGAATAAATGAAAAAGCGCTCCGTAAAAAACACCAATCCTCACCGGCTGCGTGCTTCAGTCAACTGAAGGCGACCGCCGGTTCCTTGGAATGATTGCGGTTCATGTGTGAATGAATAATTTCCGGATATGTGATTTCGCCCGGTGGACCTGATTGACTGAGGTGTGAAATCAGTTCATTTCAGGAATTGTTTGTGGAACTTCCCCGTTCGAAAAATCCTCCAAAAGCGGAAGCGGCAGCCACACCGTCGTATGACTGCCGCTTGAAACTCCGGGGGCGCTGGCTTTGGACCGCCCCACCTTTACAGGTTACACAGTCTCAGGCGGCTTGGGAGCAACCCCGGCACCTACCGGCTGCTCCTTCTTGCCTTTGGAGCGACCGAGCTGAACCATCTTGGTTTCGCCATTCTTAATGCCCAACACCTTTTCCTGATAGAGTTTGCGCATCATTGCTTTTTCTTCGGCTGCCGTCATTGGAACGTGATCCATGCGGTCCGTTTTCACCCGGGCTGCATGTTCGGCGTTGATGATCAAACCATGATCCAGGCTCTCAAGCGGCACATTGGCATTTTTGGCGAAGATTTCATGTCGCCCATTCTCTTTGTACCATTTGGCGATGGTTGCATTTTGGTGCATGTCTTCGATGATATTCCGCCAACCCACCCCGGTATTGTAGGCACAGAAGGAAATTTCCCCTTCCTGTGTGCCATAGGGGATGATGCACATCTCTGTGCGGCGGAAATCGTAATTAAACAAGTCCTGGAACCACATCCCGGCAATAAAGAGGAAGTTCCATGGGTCCTGGCGGCGTTTGATGATGTCTTCCATCGTCCGGTCGCCTGACACCTTGCCGTAATTCCGGCCTGTCAAACCAAGGGATTTATCAAATTTCTTGAGCAGGTCCATCAGATTCAGGCTGGATGGAGCCGTGTAGGGGTTGTAGTTGCGGAGGAGCGACAGCCCGACCATCAAATTGGAAAACCACTTGCTCCGCCCGGCATCAGTGATTTTGGTCATATCCCTGAGCAACTGGGGAACGTTCAGGAATTGCGGCACAGGGGCCATTTCCTTGGTTTCCTTATTGATCATCAAAGCCGTCCCGACGCCACAATTGGGGTGGCAACCGCAACTCAGATGCCCAAACTCAGCTTGCGGGCCGTGGGCCAAATCAGCAAAGTCCGCAATCGTTCCCATAATCGAAATGGGGAACCAGTCACGAGTCGGTTCGGTGATGCCAACCTGCTTTTTCACGTCGTGGGCCAAATGTGAAAGTGTGTACCGTTGTGCCAACCGGCGCTCGTCCGTGACCTCTTCATCCCGTCCGGTGAAAGACACCGGTTGGAACGAGACAAAGGCGATTTTCTTGGGATTGCTCAAAGCAAACTCAACCACCGGACCAACCTGATCGTTATTGACGTTGTTGACCAGGGTCGTGACCAACACGATTTCAATTCCGGCCTCATGCATATTGTTGATGGCACGGAGCTTCACATCAAACAGGTTGCCGACTTGACGATGGCTGTTGGCATCGTTTCCGATTCCGTCAAATTGCAGATAGGCATAACGCAAACCGGCTTCGGCAGCTTTTTTACAAAACTCTTTGCTCTTGGCGAACTCGATGCCATTGGTGGCTGCCTGGACGCTGTTGTAGCCCAGCTTGCGCGCATAAGAGACGGCTTCAAAGAAGTATGGCGAGAGCGTGGGTTCGCCCCCTGAAAACTGGACCGACATCTGACGACGTGGTTTGATGCTGATGGCGTTGTCGAGCATTTCCTTGATTTCTTCCAGGCTCAACTCATGCACAAACCCAACCTGGTTGGCGTCCATAAAGCAGGGGTCGCACATCATGTTGCAGCGGTTGGTCAGGTCAATCGTGAGCACTGAACCGCGTCCGTGTTTGATTGTGCTGGTGCCGTGATTGTGCAGCTTTTCGTCGTTGTGGGCATCAATGTCGCGGCCTGGAAACATGGATTCGATGTGCGCCAGAAAATCGGCGTCAATCGCCATCATGTCTTCATATTTGCCGTGAATCGGACATTCCTTCACCATCCAGACTTCATTGTTACGGCGAATAATCTGTGCCTTGATTTCGCCCACTTTCTCGTTGATCAGAATGCGATAATCTTTCTCACCTTTGATAATCTGCTCACGTGCTTCAATCACACATTTCGGGCAGAGTGAATCAGTGGTGCGCGGCCAGCCGAGGGTCGGTTTGGTTTTTTCCCAGGATTTCGGAATCGGCTTGTCAGACCACTTCGGGGTGAACGAAGGTGATGGGCGATACTTATTGAAAAACTGGATCGTGTCGAAAAGAACGCCGCACGTCTTGGTCAAAACCTTTTCGGCGTGTTTGATTGGTCGCATTGTGTATCTCTCCTTCGTGGTGAATCAGCCACGATTGCAAAAATTTCCGTCAATCACACAAACGCCACAAAGCATCCCCTCGCTTGAATCAGGAGTGACTTGAGGCGTCTTTAGCATTAAACCTAGCTCATGGTTTCGGTTGTGCCGAAAAGGCACGGGAAAAATTGTGACTGACGAGGTTGGGTAAGGCTTTATGAGTTCATCTCGTACTGGCACGATGCGCTATCATCTTCAGGATTTCCTTCGGTGTCAAGCTTCGGTTGCCAAAACCGGACTTTCAATCCAACTTCGGTCAAAGAACTTTTTTGACCGGCACCTGTTTCCACCAACAGCCAAGTGGAGAGCACGGCTCGGAGTGAAGCTCGATGTTCCTGTCAACCCTCAACAAAATTCAGCAGTTATTGATCTTATTCCAGAAAAAAAAGACGGTATCAAACTGAATTCCTGCTACTCTTGCCAGAACTTCCCGCATATAAAATCCTGATGTTTTTTTCAGGTAATTTCAGTGAGAAATTCCCTGAAGGTTGTTTGGCATCAAACACTGTTTCATCCCCAAATCAAGTTGAACCAGGCCCTTCAACCCCAGCGGAATCAGGTTGCACCTCCTTGCGAAAATCCAATTTTATTCAGCCTGCCAGAAAGTGCTGCCCCCCTACCTATTTAGGTAGCTGTTGCACAGAGGTCCGGTTTGGTATTTTTGTTTTGGATTTTGCCTTTCACCTGCCCTGTTTCACCCATCCGGGCAAACCTGAAAGCAAAGTCGACAGTTTTTCCCTGGTCTCCAGCAAGGCAGCCTGCCACAAGAATATCGGTAGCAACTGCCAGTCGCGGAGGGATGAGCCTGAAAAAACCTTTCCCACCGCACTGGGAATTTGAAACATGTATTGGGAGTCCATTTATGATGAAAACACGCCTTTTCAAAAAAGCATTTTTCATGCTCTTTGTCAGTGCCCTGCTCACCCTTGGGTTGCCGCGTTGGACCCACCCGGTTGCCTCCCAAGGCAACGGACCAACGATAATGTTTGTCACACAAGCACCGTTTGGTGCTGATTTCACAACCGTCAATTCTACTTTTGGAAATCACCAGTCGCATACAGGGTCGGCTCCCCGTGGCGGCGACCTCTACCTTCGCTATGGAGATGGGACGCTCCGCAACCTCACAGCCGAAGCCGGCTTTGGCGTCAATCCGGCTCCGGGACAGCATATTGCCGTCCGTGAGCCAAGTGTCCACTGGTCAGGGACTAAAGCCCTCTTCTCCATGATTATCGGAGGAACCATCAAGGACAACCTGACTCCGGTTTATTGGCAAATCTATGAAGTGACGGGTTTGGGCCAAGGCCAAACCGCCCAAATCACCAAACTGCCTCAATTGGCCAATTACAACAATGTTTCGCCCATTTATGGAACCGACGACCGGATTATTTTTACCTCTGACCGCCCTCGCAACGGTGATCAATTAACCTATCCGCAATTGGATGAGTATGAATCTGCCCAAACCAATACCGGCATCTGGTCCATGAAACCGGATGGAACAGACTTGAAGCTGCTGGACCATTCCGTTTCAGGGGATTTTTCCCCGATCCTTGCCTCGGATGGCCGCCTGCTCTTTATCCGCTGGGATCACCTCCAACGCGACCAGCAAAACGATGCAGGGACCTATGGCGCGTTTAATTATCTTTCAGAAGCCAGCACCCAAAATACCGGAGTCAACACGGAAATTTTCCCGGAACCACGGGTTCAGCCGAGCAATCCCTTTTACCACCGGCACACGTTTAACCAGTTCTTTCCCTGGCAAATCAATGAAGACGGCACCGGAATGGAAACCCTGAACCATGTTGGCCGCCATGAGTTGCTGAGTTATTTTGATTCCGCTCATGACGGACTCCCCGAATTCATTGCTTCGGAAACCCGGCGGACGGCTGCCAACCTGTTCCAAATCAGAGAATCACCAACTCAGCCGGGCTACTTCTATTTTATTGCAGCGCCGGAATTTGCCACCCACGCCGCTGGCCAAATCGTGGGGCTGAACGGCGGTTTGGCCGTCAATCCGGACAATATGCAGCTTGATTACATCACAGACATCGAGTCCCGTTTTGCGTATTCGCCCGGAGACACCATTCCGCCCAATCATCCGGGTCATTTCCGCAATCCAACCCCTCTCAGCAACGGCACGCTGATTGCAGTTCACTCAGATTCGCCGTTGTCCGATTCGCGGCCCAATGGCCCACTGAGCTCGCTCTATAACTTCCGATTGGTCAACATCCAGTCAGGAAATCCGGCCACCAAAGGAAGCCGCCTGATTCCCAACGGCATTACCAAGAGCATCACGTATTGGGATAATTACAGCTATCAACAACTCAGTTATTCCGGTCAGATGTGGGAACTGGATCCAGTTGAAGTGATTGCCCGCAACCGCCCGGGCAAACACACGGATTCATTTCCGGCCATCGAAACCCAGATTCTGAGCGAAGAACTGGGAGGACAAGCCTGTATTGACCAGTTGCGCGCATTCCTACAACAACAGAACCTGGCATTGGTGGTCAGCCGCAACGTGACCCGTCGCGCCGACAAACAGCAGGATGTCAACCTCCGTATCAAAGGCACCAACACCCAAACGGTCGAACCAGGGCAAACGCCCATTGACATTGATTTTATGCAGTTTCTCCAGGGTGATTTGATTCGCGGCTACTCCAACTTTCACGGAGGGCGGCGGCCCATCGCTCAAATCATGCATGACGGGTTGAACCCGGCTGTAACCGGGGCTCCCGCCGGCAGCGTCAAACTCGGTGCGGATGGCAGTATGGCAGCTTTTGTTCCGGCCAAACGGGCGCTTTCCTGGCAGATGACACAAACTGACGGCACCCCGATCGTGCGGGAACGTTATTGGGTAACCTTTGCACCAGGCGAAATGCGTTCCTGCGTCAATTGCCACGGCCTCAACAACACCGATATTGTGGTTCACCAGCCTCCCCCAACCAACCCGCCACAGGCATTGCGGGATTTGGCCATTTGGTACCGCAACAACTTTGCCGCTCAGGCTCCAACCGTGACCCGGTTTTATCCAATTGCAGCCACAACCGGAAAAACCGTGGTGATTACCGGCACCAATTTTGCCCCCGGTAATACCCAGGTCTTTTTCGGAGGGGTGAACCTGATTCCGGCCAATGTCACCAATGTCACCAGCACCCAAATTACGGTCACAGTGCCAGCCTCTGACACGGGAATCGCCAATATCAATGGGTACCTGACGATTCGTGTCAACGGAGGTGACATCACCACCCAGGGAATTCCGGCCAACGCCCCCAATCCGGGAAGCGGCACGGCAACTTTCCCAGAGTTTATTCTGTGGGGTGACGCCAACCGGGATGGCCGTTTCGCCACCAACGACGTGGCACTGGCCCGCGCCTTTTCGCTGTTGCAGGCAACACCGACCGCCCAGCAACTGTTGGCGGTGGACGTGGTTCCGTCCAATGGCAACGGCAGCCGGGGTGATGGCAATCTGACGGCAACTGACTTTTCACTCCTCCGGGCGGTCTCGTTCGGGCAAACCACCTTCTAAAGTTCTGAGTTCCGCCTTCAGGCGGCAGTTTGGAGTACAGCCTTCAGGCTGAAAAAGAGAAAAGGAAAAAGGATACCCAAATGGTCATCCTTTTTCCTTTTTTCTTTTGGTCAAGCTTAGCGGCGTTTTCCAGTGTATTCAGTGAAAATCAGACCATTTCCTTCGCTGTCGGTGGCGTAAACCTGAACGTACCCAGGTTCCGCATCCAATCCACTGACACTATTGATGGCCGGTACAATGGGAAATACCGAGCCTTGCCGTTTGAGATAGTCAAAGGTGCTCTGCGCCGACCGTACCCAAAAGCTGACATATCCATTGGCCCGTTTCGGACGTGGCAGGGAATCCCGTTCCGGTTTAGCTTTGTAGATTCCAAAAACAGCCTGATTGCTCCAGTAACCGTACCATTGGCTGTCGGTGTAAGGGTCACCCAGCTTCATTACCTTTGTGTAGAAATTTTCGCCCTCAGCCAAATCCGTCTCCGGGTAACCCGTGTAGTCAAGTTCCAGGACCGGGGCCTGACGGCTGGAAGTTCCAACAATGAACATATGGGCCAGAGTGGAAACACCTTCAAAAACCTGCGTGACAAATGCCTGCTCCTGGTAGGGGTGAGCCCCAATTCCGGTCAGCTTTTGCACATAACTCACAATGGTTCGGCTTCCGATGGTCCGCACCCGCAAGTCGGAAACCTCCAGATTGGCCTGAAGTCCCTTTGCCGAACGGTCGTATTTTGCCCAGTAAATGGTTGGAAGCGCTTGCACTATCGCAGTTTTCCCGACCTCCATGCCGCGCACCAGTGTGCGAGTGTCATCCAGCCAGCGGGTGTTGGGACCCAGCCACCCGCCAAGTGTGGCTGTATCAGTTGAGAGCCAGGCTTGGGCCACTTTGGCGGCATTGACAATCGCAGGCTGATTTCCGGTAAACCCGGTGATTTGGGGTGCGGCGGCATTGGGCGCGCCGGTAAACCGCCGCTGTAAAAGAATAAAGATGTTCCCTGCCGGGTCCTGCCCGATGACATACGTATCTGCCCCCAGCGATTTGACACCGGTGGCGGTTCCATCCAAAAACGTCGTTCCCAGATTTTTGAGACGGTTGCGTTCAGCCACGACATCCTTGGTAAAAAAGATGGCATACCCGTTGGGCAGTCCCCGCTCAATTCCGGCCAACCCGTTCACATCATCGGTTGAGAGGATAAAACGCGGCCCTTTCAGATTAAAGGTGGCCCGGTCGGCGGTCACAGATTCCGGTTCCCCCAGGAGTGGCTGATAGAATTTGACGGCCCGTTCCAGATTTGATACCGGATAGACATAATCAAATTCGAAGGTTTCCGGTCCCGGTTTCTGTGCTCCCAGTTTGTAACCGAGACTCCAGGATTCAATCTGATGGGTGATTTTCCAGGTCCCGTTGATTTTGGCCAGGGATTGGAAAACCAATCCCTGGTCGGTGTAACTCCAGCGCGCACCGCCTGTTACGGAAACCCAATACAGCACAGTGGCAACCATCGCCTCCGGGTTTTTGTCCACTGTCAGTTCCACCTGTTTGATCGTCATGTTTTCGGCAATCACACCGCCCGGTCGCTCAAAGGCTTCCCATTCTTTGGGCAGGGCTGCGGCAACACCTTCGACCCCTTGTTGAAGCTGGGGCGAGCGTTTGCTCATCCGGGTTACATCCGCCGCCAAAAAGCCGGTATAGCCTGCAACATCGAGGCGCAAATAGTGTTCCCACGAGTTCGTGACAACGGCAACCAGGGCGGCGGTATCTTCCGGGTTCGCATTGTTGGCAATGATTTGGTCAGGCTGGAAAACAACCTGTCCCCGCGCAGCTTTGGTGGTTTGGGCAGTACAGGCAGTCACACCCAGCGCCACCGCCAGCACGGTCAGAAAAATCCAATGGAATTTCATACAAGACTCTCCTTGGAGAAAATTGGCGGGGGCTGCACTTCATCATCATTTGATAGCCATTTTCGGCTCGTTCATTGATAATTTCAAATTGGCTTCTTTACTATGGAACTGAGGAAACTCACCTCTCTTTTATACTTCCGAACCCCAATCAACTTACCGGTCAAGGTACTGCCGAACCCAACTGCGGACCTTGGTTCGAAACCCAACCCCATTCATATCAAGGAAAGGTTTCTATGGAAGAGCCGAATGTTAAAAATGTTTATTTGGAACAGGTTAAAGCCGAACAACAACAAATCGAAGTGGATTTGAAAGCCAAGCGTATGATGGCTCCCCCGGCACCACAAGCCGCGCGTGGCATGTTGCGCATGTCAGCCAGCCCGGCTGACAGTTATGCAGGAATCCCCTTTCAAGGGCCATCTGCATCGGTAGGACCGGCACTTGATGTCCGGATTACCGGTTTTTGGCGCTGGAAAACGGTGATTGTGCCGCCCAACGCCTATGTCGTCCATACCCGCCGGGGTCATGACCGCCCGCTCCATATCGGGCTGGGCATGTCGTTTGGTTTCAATCCGTTCCGCGATTCGTTTCTGGTGGTCCCTTCCGCCATGCAGACCATTCTGATCAATGCCCATTGCATCTGTAAGGAATTGCAGGGCTTGCTGGTCCAGGGCTATGTACAGTGGATTATTGCTGATTTTGGGACTGCGTATAAAAAGCTGGACTTTTCGGATGCAGTTGACCCCATGCGGGTTGTCAATGTGCAACTGCGGGAACAGGCCGAAGCCGCCATCAAGGACAAGGTGGCGACCATGCGGATTGACGACATCCTTTCCGATAAACAGCCGATTATTCAGGAACTCACCGCCCGCTTGCGGGAAGTGGCCGAAGGCGAAGGCAATAGCGACAGCGGGCTGGGACTTCGGATTGTGACGGTTCAAATCAAGGAGGCAGTGGTCAGCTCAACCCGGCTCTGGGAGAACCTCCAGGAGCCGTTTCGGGCGGAACGGGCGCGCATTGCCAAACTCGCCAAACTTGAAGCCGAATCAGTGGTCAAAGCGCAGGAACTTCAACAGGAGCAAGTTCGCTCAATTGCCGAAATGGAAAGCAAAAGCGAACTGGCCCGACTCCGTGCCCACAAAGAAGCTGAAACCTTTGACCGTGAACAAGGTGAAAAGGCCCGCCGCCACCAAAAAGAACAGGAAGTCGCCCGGCAAACCATGCTCGAACGCAATGCCACGCTCAAGCAGGAACAGAAAGCCAAACGCGAACTGGAAGAAGCCCAAATCGAGAACCAGCGGGCTTTGACACAGGCCAACGCCAAACTGGAAACCGAACGATTGGAACAGACGGCAGCGCTTGAACGCCTGCGGCTTCAGGAAAAGCTGGCGGCACAGGAAACGGAAACCAAAGCCCAGCTTGCCATCCGGGCGGCGGAACTGGAAGCTGCCAACCAGCAGGCACGGGTGGAGGTTGCCCTTGAGGGCGCTCGCTCGGAAATCCGCAACCAGCAATCGCCCGCTGCCTTGCAAGCCGACCTGATCCAATCACTTCCAAAGATGCTGGAACAACTTCCCCAGCCGCAGGAACTCCGCACCATTACGATTGGTTCGGGGGCTGACGCAGGCAGCGCCCAATCACTGGCAGCTTTCGTCGCCCAGATTTTGGGACTTTTGGAAGCCTTCAAGGCCAAAACGGTTCCGGAGAAAAAAGAAGAATAGGGTTCAGGGTTCAGGGTTTTTGAAAATCAGAAACTCGAAGGCAGTCCGAATTTCAAATCAGCACTCGAAAATCAAAAGTACCCTGACCGCTGAATCTTACCCCCATTCCTCGCTCTCCTGTTGTAATCGGTCCAAAGCCGCTTGAAGCTCGGCATTCCAGGCTTCCATTTCGACTTCATCGGCCCCACGAGAAACGAAAATTGGAGTTCCATAGGCAATCCTGGCCCGTGAAAAGGGTTTGGGAATCCGGAAACGGTCCCAGCTTCGCAACTCCCAAAAGTTTTTGGTCGTGACACACATGGGGAGGATGGCAGCACCGCTCATTCGTGCCAGCATGACGGCTCCCGGTTTGGCTTGGTAAACCGGACCTTTGGGGCCGTCAATCGTAAAAGCCACGTCATGGCCGTCCCGAACACACCGCACCATACCTTTCAATGCCTGGATACTGCCCTTGCTGGCTGAACCACGGGCGGCTCCATAGCCGAAGTTTTGAATTACGCGGGCAATAATTTCCCCGTCGAAACTCTGTGACGTCATCACGACAATTCCCCGTTGTCGAAAAAAAAGGGTCGCCCCCAGAATCCGGTTATGCCAGAAGGTGTAAATAATCCGGTTCCCGGCAGGAACCCCCCCTCGTTTATTGTCCGGGTCGGCAGCTCCGAACCCTGCCCTGTCCCAGCGCAGGGTCATTCCGATACAACGTAGCAAAAGCGTGGCCATCAAGGTTGCCAGATGAATGACGGCACGTTGTTTGAGTGTGTAAGCCGAAAGGTCTGCACCCTGGTAAGGGGCAGTCGGCCCGGAAATTGGTTTTTCAGACATATTGAATTGATGAATATGGGCAATTCCGCCCTTGTGCAAAGTCAGGCATGTCTCAACAACCAAGTCTGAGGAAAACCTTCAGCCCCCAGGTTCCCGTTCAAACCATTGTCATGCAGGTTGGGATTGTCCTGTCAGTGAATTGGAACCGTCAAGCCAGGGCCGGTGAAATCCAAAAGAGTTTGTTTTGCCCCCAATCAACAAAGATAGAATGGATTGACACTGTGGTGAGGATTTTCCTACACTGGCCTCAGTTCGACTTCCCGACCTTTTGAAATCAACACGTCAATGCTTAAAAGTAGCGACACGATTGCAGTCGCTGGTAATTTCCGAACGGCAAAAGTAGACCGCTTGGGAGTTTCACCCTATTTCACCGTTGAGGAGCACGATTATGGGAAACGTAAATGCACTATTGCAGGAAGCAATGCAAATTGATGGAGCGATTGGTGTCGCTCTGGTTGACTGGGAAACCGGCATGTGCCTGGGGACTGCCGGCGGGGGGCCCACTTTAAATTTGGATATTGCCGCCGCAGGCAATACCGAAGTGGTCCGTTCCAAGCAAAAAGTGATGGCAGCCACGGGCATTACTGATTCCATAGAGGATATTCTGATTACACTGACTACTCACTATCACCTGATTCGGCTGAATGCAAAAAATCGGGGATTGTTTTTCTATCTGGCGTTGCATCGTTCCAAGGCGAATTTGGCAATGGCCCGTCTTCAGTTGGCCACCATTGAAGCCAAGCTGCAACTCTAAATATCCTCTTTCCTGAAGTTCCGAAACGTAAAATCCGTTCGTCGGAAAACCATGCACGGTCAGGCTTGTTTCCCGGTCTGACCGTTTGTTATTTGATGGTGGGAAACCAACCAAGAATGTAGGTCAGGCAACCGGGTCCGGATACACTTCACAGCAGTCACAAAAGGCAGGATGGGTCACACACCGCCATGAACATCTTTGAATTTCGTCAAAAGAACCAAACCACAGCACTTGTCTGTCGTCCTTTGGAAGCAATGGGGTTTGTCAACGGGTTCAGTACCCGTTTGGGAGGAGTCAGTCCTCTGCCTGAAGCAGCGCTCAATCTGGGATTTTTTGCCGGTGACAGCCGGGAAAATGTGACGGAAAACCGCCACCGGTTTTTGAACACCCTCGGAGTGCCGCACTATCCCCTTCACACCCTGCGCCAAACCCACTCGCGCCTGTCACATCGGGCCGAAACAATGGAAGCTCCTGACACACCACCCCGTGAAGGAGATGCACTCTACAGCAACCAATCGGGGTTAGTGGTGGGTGTGCTTACCGCAGATTGTCAGCCGGTGCTGCTTGTGGATACCCGGACACGGGCCTTTGCCGCCATCCATGCCGGATGGCGCGGCACCCTGCAACGGATTGTCGAACATACCTTTGAAAAGCTGCGGGAAACCTATGGCACCCGGCCTGAAGATTGTGCGGCGGCGCTGGGCCCCAGTGCCAGCGTTGAAAAGTATGAGGTTGGCGATGAATTGGTGGAGCAGTTTCACGCCGAATTTGCCTATGCTTCCGATTTATTTGCCCGCCCATCGGGCAGCCGCAAACAACATTTGAATGTACGGGAGGCGAACGTCCGCCAACTGCTGGAAATGAAGCTCCCCGCCGAACGGATTTTTGTTTCCGATGCCTGCACGATGAAGCAGACGGATTTGTTTTTCTCCTATCGCTGCGAACAGGCAACCGGTGCCGTTGGTCGGCTTTTGTCCGTGGTAGGGAGAAAAGATTAGTCTTGGGAGTCTTGGGAGTCTTGGGAGTCTTGGGAGTCAAGAATTTTATGTCACCTTTTCAACCTGTCACCTTGTCAGAGGTTTGATTCCCTAGACTCCCTAGACTCCCTAGACTCCCTAGACTCCCTGGACTCCCTAGACTGTTTTTACATATGTCATACAAGCACAAAATAATTTTGCCGCTGATTACATTTATTGTTGCCCTTACCGGGTATGGCCTGACCTTGGCCCGGACGGTCACGCTGGTGGATAGTGGCGAGTTGATTCTGAGTTGTTCCGGGTGGGGAGTGGCCCATCCGCCAGGATTTCCACTGTATTCTTTGCTGGGGTTTTTCTTTGCCAGACTTCCGGTTGGCAGTGTCGCCCTGCGAGTGGCTTTGATGTCAGCAGTGTTTGCTGCCCTCACGGCGGCCCTGGTCACCCTCATGACCATTGAGCTGGGCGAAATCCTCAGGGAATCATTGGCGGGAATGAAAAAAGCCAAAGCCAGCGGGCGCAAAGCCGAAAAAACGTCTCTGCCTGAGCTGGTTGCCCTGCCTGAAACCTGGCTGACCCGGACTTTCGCCCTGGTTTTGCCGGTGGCTGTCGGGCTCACTGGCGCTTTTTCCCTGACACTTTGGTTTTATGGTTCGGTGGCAGAAGTTTATACCCTCAATCTGGCCTTGCTGGCGGCTGTCTGGTGGGTCATGTTGCGGTGGTATCGGGCGTATGGCCAAACTTCCCAGGCAGGAACCTGGACCAGTGCCCATTGGTTGTGGCTGGGCTCGGCGTTGTATGGCTGCGCCTTGGGCGTTCATCACGTCACGATTGTGCTGACATTTCCAGCCTTTGTGGTGTTTGTCTGGTGGAAGGCCGGAATGAAATATTTTCGCAGCCGTGAGGTGGTGATTGCCTTTGGGATTGGAGTTGCAACGATTGTGACCGTGTATGCCTGTCTGCCAGTGGCCGCCCTTCGTGCCCCGGTCATGAACTGGGGTAATCCGGCCACTTTGGAGCGGTTTCTGTGGCATGTCACCGGCAAACAATACCAAGTCAACCTCTTTTCCGGTGGTTCCGAGCTGATTGGCCGTGAACTGAAAACCTTTGCCGGACTGTTGTGGCGACAGTTTACTCCGCTTGGGCTGATATTCCTTCCCATCGGGTTTTGGACTTTATGGAAACAGAACCGGCACCTGCTGGTTCTGCCGGTTCTGGTGGTTCTGTTTGATGTGGCCTATTCGGTGAACTATGAAATTGCTGAGGATAAAGATGCCTATTATTTGACGACCAACCTGGCCCTGTGGCTGGTGATTGGGGTCGGGGCACAGTCTTTGTTTCACCAAATTTTACGGCGCGGACAATTTTTTACTGTTCTCGCAAGCCTTTTCGTTGTAGCTTTACCGCTCGTCAATTTCGCAACACATTTCCACGAAAACAACAAAAGTCGCTATTTGATTGCACGGGCGTATGTTGAGAACGCTCTCGCCTCGGTTGAATCGGGCGGGTTGCTGCTCACGCTCGACTGGCAGTTGTATTCACCCTATCTGTATCTGCGTCATGAAGAAAATTTCAGGCGGGATGCCACAGTGGTTGATGTCAACCTGGTCCGGCGTTCGTGGTATGTCGAAGGTTATTTGAAACGCGAATATCCGGATATGATGCGGGCCTGCGCGGCTGAGGCCGAAGCCTATCTGAAAGACCTGGCTTTGTTTGAAGCCGACCAGCCGTATGACAATGTCAGCATTCAAAAAAACTTCATTGCGCTGATAAACGCCTTCGTCAAATTCCATCTGCCGACGCATTCGGCTGCCATGACGTTTCCGATGGAACCCGGTGTCGGTGAAGGGCTCACCTGGGTGCCGCACGGGGTCACCATGCGCCTGTTACCCGAAGCCGCAGGCCGGGACGCAGGCATTTTGCCTGCTCCGGAATTGAATCTGAGCGGGCTGACGGATGGCACGGTGTTTGTGGATGAAGTAGCCCACAAGAAAGTCTTGCCGGCTTACGTCACCATGCTTGCCAATCGTGGAAAGTATTTGAGTCTCAAGGGGCGCAATACCGAAGCGTATGAACAGTTGAAACGTGTGCTCGCACTGGACCCGACCTTTGACCGTGCCTATGAGTTTCTGGGTGATATCTATCTGGCCCAAAATATGACGAAAGAAGCGGTTGAAGCGTATCGGACCGCCTTGCAGTTCAATCCGGGGAACATGACGGTACAGCAACATTTGCAATCACTTTCAACCGGTCGGAATACACCCGCACCTTAAACCCCAAGAATAAAAACGGAAGATGAAAAAACACACAGGACGTCTGGTATTTCTTTTTTTCTGGTTGGTTCTCTCAAGTGGCGTATTTTTCGGCGGTCCGCAGCAGCAAGGGGCAAAACCGGCCCCCATTCCGGTTCCTGACCCGGAAATCAAAGCCTCTCAACGGGTGGTGGACGACACCGTGACTGAGGACCCGCTGATCAAACGGTTTGTCAGTCGTTATGGAACTCCCATCAATCAAAAACTGGCCAAGGTGTTAGCCGTTTCCAACGCGGAAATCCGGCGCGGTCGGGGAGGTGGCTCGATGGGACTGGTTTTAACCGACGCCATGCGGGCCGAGGCCAACGCTCGTTCAAAAAAACACGTGGCCGTTGCCATTTCCAATACTGGCGGAGTACGGGCGGATTTACCGGCAGGAAACATCACGACCCGTGACGTGTTTACGGTCATGCCCTTTGAAAACAGTTTGGTCACCGTGGACCTGAAAGGCGAACATTTGCAAAAAATCGCTGATTATGTGGCCCGGTCTTACAAGGAAAGTGGCGGGTTTCCGGTGTCCGGCATGAAAATCCGGTTTAAGGATGGCCAGGTGCTGGAATTGTTGATTGAAGGAAAACCGGTTGACCCGCAGGGAACCTATACGGTGGTGACGTCGGATTATCTGTACAGTGGCGGTGACGGGTACAACTTTTCAGCCGGAACCAATTTTACCCGCCTGCATGTCACCTTGCGCGATGCCATCATCCATTATTTCCTGGCACAGAAAAACATTGTCATTCCAACCGAACCACGGTTTGTGGATGAAAGCGAGAAAAAACCAATTGAGAATTGAAAAGCAGGAGTAGCTTCCGGTTTTCTTCAAGCTGTTTCGAAAATTGAAACGCGACCAAATCATATACTTCCAGTTGCTTCTCAATTCCCAATTCTCAATTCCCAATTCTCAATTAGTAAAATTATGGACCGACGCACATTTTTACGCACTGGGTTAAGTGCTGCCACCCTGCTGGCGCTGGGAAAACCGACACTGGCCGATATTTCGTCAGAGGAAAAGACCGTGCTGACGGTCCTCCACACCAATGACACGCATTCCCAAATCGAACCGCTGACAGCAGGGCCAAACGTGGGAAAGGGCGGCATAGCCCGGCGCATGTCGCTTATCAAGGCAGTCCGGCGGGAAAATCCGCATACATTGCTGGTGGATGCCGGTGATGTCTGCCAGGGGACCCCCTATTTCAACTATTACCGGGGTGAAGTTGAGTATCGGGCCATGTCCCTGATGGGATACGATGCAGGGACAATTGGCAATCACGAGTATGACAACGGCGTGGAGTCACTGGCCAAGGCCCTTTCGTTTGCCAAATTTCCGCTGGTTTCGGCCAATTATGATTTTTCCAAAGCTCCGTCCTTACGTCGCATTGTCAAACCTTACGTGGTCAAAACCGTCGGCAGCATCCGGGTGGGAATTTTCGGCCTCGGCGTGGATTTCAAAAATCTGGTGCTGGAGGAAAATCACGTTGGGGTTTCCTACCGTGATCCGGTGGAAATCTCCCGCCAAATGGTCAAACAGTTGCGTGAAGTGGAGCATGTCCATTTCGTGATGGGTCTTTCACATTTAGGCTATTTCAAAAACGACCCGTACGCCAAAGCCGGGGAAATCCGCCTGGGTGACATTACTGTGGCGGAACAGGTCGAAGGGATTGATTTTATCGTTGGCGGTCACACCCATACCTTTATGAAAGAACCCGATGTCATTAAACGCCCAGGCGGTGGGCAGACGGTCCTTTTCCAGGTCGGGTATGCCGGAATCAACCTGGGACGGGTTGATTTTACCTTCCATCGAAAGAAGCTGGTGGCGTTTCACGGCAGAATCATCGGGGATGGTGCAGTGGCCGACCACTCCGGGGAACCATGCTAGTTTCGGAAGTCCTGGGAGTCCTGGGAGTCTTGGGAGTCAAGAACAGCATAGTTCAATCAAGTTGGTGGTAAAAGGTGAATGGTAAATGGTACATAGTGAAACAATCTAACCATTTACCATTTGCCATTTATTGGCTCTCATCAGGTGAAACATGGCTGAACAATCCTTCAATCTGACCGAAAAGACCATTATCACGGAAGATGATTTGCGGCGGATTCCACATGGTGCCCAAATCCTGCTTGACCAGGCTGCCCGGTTGACCCCGCTCGCCCAGGACATCGTGGCGGAACGCAAACTGACCGTTCACCGCAAGCGACGGGGTGATACACGGGTGCGGAAAATCGCCATTGGAGCCGACCATGGTGGCTTTTCGATGAAAGAGAAAATCAAGACCCGGCTGGCTGAACAAGGAATCGAAACCCAGGACTTCGGTACCTTTGACGAGCGTCCGGTGGATTATCCGGACATTGCCCATGCGGTGGCGGTGGCAGTTTCCAACGGAACCGTTCCACTTGGGATTTTACTCGACGGAGCCGGAATTGGCTCCTGTATGGTCGCCAACAAAGTTCCAGGCGTGCGGGCAGCCATGTGCTATGACGTGGCCACGGCCCGCAACAGCCGCGAACATAACGATGCCAATGTTTTAACCTTGGGAGCCAAAATGGTGGCGGAGGCAACCCTCCTCGAAGTGGTTGATGTCTGGCTGCACACCCAAATCCGCGAAGAGCGCCACCTTCTGCGGGTGGAGAAAATCAAACGGGTGGAAGAAAAATACCTTCGGTAAGCAATAAGGACTGAGAACCAATAAAGTCAAATGGTTTGGACGACTGGTTGATTCTTCGGAAAAACTCAGTCCTCAGTCCTCAGTCCTCAGTCCTTGCCTTTGAAAGGAACCAACACACAATGTCCTATTCACAATTCAATCTGGAACAACTGGTTGCCCACATCACGGATGAAATTTTGCAGCGTTTGCAAAACGATGGAGTGGGAACCTGCTGTGCGGCTGACATGCGCAACGCCATTGACTGCGGCGGAGCCCGTTTGGGCTTGCGGGCGGACCTTTCACCCGATGCGCGGGAAATGGCAGCGTACATTGACCACACCTTGCTTAAACCCGAAGCCACCCAGGCGGAAATCGAAAAACTCTGCCGCGAAGCCGCCGAATACGGCTTTGCTTCCGTGTGTGTCAATCCGGGCTGGGTCCGCACGGCTTACAACATCCTGCATTGCACGCAGGTGGCGGTTTGCACTGTGATTGGCTTTCCACTGGGAGCCAATACTCCGGATGTAAAAGCCTACGAGGCACGCCGGGCGATTTTTGACGGTGCCCGCGAAGTTGACATGGTGGTAAACATCGGCGCGCTGAAATCCGGCAACCACGATTTGGTGGAACGCGACATCCGCGCCGTGGTCGAAGCCGCCCACGAATCCGGTGTCATCTGCAAAGTCATCATCGAAACCGCACTCTTGAACGACGAGGAGAAAGTCACGGCCTGTCTGCTATCCAAAGTGGCCGGGGCGGATTTTGTCAAAACCTCAACCGGATTCAGCAAAGGCGGTGCCACCGCCGATGATGTGGCTCTTATGCGCCGTGTTGTCGGAGAGGAAATGGGCGTCAAGGCGTCGGGCGGCGTCCGCGATTTGGCCGGAGCCCAGCAGATGATTGAAGCCGGAGCCTCCCGCATCGGTGCCAGCGTCGGCGTCAAAATCGTCCAGGGTGTCGGGAAACCTCCTGAAGTGGGCAAGGCTTCGGGTGGAGGGTACTAATTCTGGTGCTGGAGGCAGTTTGCGCACGCCAATCTGGCAACGTAAGTCAATCTCACCGTTGGTCGTGCATTTTTCACCGAAGTCGGGCTGGCAGAGAACTGATAGTTTCGGTTCTGTCGCTTGAACAACCTTTTACCAACCAAGGATGAACTGCTCATGTCCACCCGTACACCTACGCTTTCCGATTCGTTGTATGAATACCTGTTGAATGTCTCGCTCCGGGAATCAGAGATTCAGCGCCGCTTGCGGGAGGAAACGGCTTCGCACCCGCACTCGAACATGCAGATTTCGCCCGAACAGGGACAGTTCATGGCCTTGCTGGTTCAGGTGCTGGGAGCCGTCAAAACCATCGAGGTCGGTGTTTTTACCGGTTACAGTTCGTTGGCTGTCGCATTGGCTTTGCCACCGGATGGAAAAGTTGTTGCCTGCGATGTGAGCGAGGAATGGACTTCGGTGGCGCGGCGCTACTGGCAGGAAGCCGGCGTGTCCCACAAAATTGACCTCCGGCTGGCACCTGCCAGCGAAACGCTGGACGGCCTCCTGCGGGAAGGCAATGCGGGAACCTTTGATTTTGCGTTTATTGACGCGGACAAGGTGAATTATGAACGGTATTACGAGCAATGCCTGACCTTGCTCCGGCCCGGCGGATTGATTGCCGTGGATAATGTGCTCTGGGCTGGGCGGGTGATTGACCCTGCCGTGAATGACCCTGATACAGTAGCCATCCGGGCCTTTAATGAAAAACTCAAGGACGACCCGCGGGTCAGTTTGAGCATGGTTCCCATCAGTGACGGCCTGACGCTTGCCTTCAAGCGTTCCACTTTTTAAGCCTTTATTCCATCCGCGAAGAACCCGAAGAAACACGAAGGTCTCACAGACTTTTGTTTTTCTTCGCGTTTCTTCGCGCCCTTCGCGGATTCATTTTTTTGTTATGGAAAAACACATTGCTCCTTACGGCTCCTGGAAGTCACCGATTACGTCGGATTTAATCGTACAGGGAACGGTTGGTCTGCGGCAGATTGCCTGTTCCGGAGAACATGTTTACTGGATTGAAGGCCGTCCGCTGGAGGGCGGTCGGTCGGTGCTGGTCCGGCGGTCGGCGGATGGAACCGTGGCGGATGTCACCCCAGCCCCTTTCAACGCCCGGACACGAGTCCACGAGTATGGCGGCGGAGAATATCTGGTTCATGGGGAAACCCTGTATTTTTCGCACTTTGCCGACCAAAGGCTCTATCGGCAGCAGTTTGGGCAGGCTCCTGAACCAATCACTCCGGCAAGCGCGATGCGGTTTGCCGATGCAGTCATGGACCCACACCGGAACCGGATTGTCTGTGTGCGGGAAGACCATTCTGTTTCCGACCAGGAAGCAGTCAATACGATTGTCGCAATTGACCTTGCCAATGAAAACGAAGGCCAGGTGCTGGTTTCCGGCTGTAATTTTTATGCGTTTCCGCGCCTTAGCCCCAAGGGGACAAAACTCGCCTGGATTTGCTGGAATCACCCGAACATGCCCTGGGATGGAACCGAACTCCGGGTGGCTGACATCAACCCGGATGGCTCGTTAGGAGAATCCCAACTGGTGGCCGGAGGCGTGACCGAATCCATTTTCCAGCCGGAATGGTCGCCTGACGGAACCCTTCATTTCATTTCCGACCGTTCGGGCTGGTGGAATCATTATGCCTGGAGGGAAGAAACCGTCACTTCCCTGTGCCCGCTGGACGCTGAATTTGGTGAACCGATGTGGGTGTTTGGAATGTCAACCTACGGGTTTGTCTCGGCGGATGAATGTGTCTGTACCTGGAAAGCGGTGACCGGCCATCTGGGAACGCTCAATCTGAAAACCGGCGAACTCAAGGAAATCAACCTGCCGTTCACCTCATTTTCGGATGTGCGGGTCCTGGGGCGGTCGGTTGTCTGTCTGGCTGGTTCGCCAACCGTCATGGCCGCCATCATTCGGGTCAACCTCGACAGCGGCGAATATGAAGTGCTGCGCCGTTCCAGCGATTTGGAAGTTGACCCTGCCTTTATCGCGGTTCCCGAAGCAATTGAGTACCCCACCGAAAATGGTTTGACGGCTTACGCTTTTCTTTATCTGCCCAAAAATAACGACTTCACGGCCCTGGAGGGAGAAAAACCGCCGCTGCTGGTGAAAAGCCATGGCGGACCGACAGGGGCAACCACCACCGTCTTGCGATTGGCCATTCAATATTGGACCAGTCGCGGCTTTGCCGTGCTGGATGTGGATTACGGCGGCAGTACCGGTTATGGGCGGGCCTATCGGGAACGGTTACGTGAACAATGGGGCGTCGTGGATGTGGACGATTGTGCCAACGGAGCCAGGTATCTGGTTGAAAAAGGATTGGTTGACCGGAATCGGCTGACGATTGACGGCGGGAGCGCCGGGGGCTACACGACTTTGGCAACGCTGACATTTCGGGATGTGTTCAAAGCCGGGGCCAGTCATTACGGGGTCAGCGATATTGAGGCTCTGGTGCATGACACCCATAAGTTTGAATCCCGCTACGGTGATTTTCTGATTGGACCGTACCCGGAGCGGCGGGATGTCTATCTTGCCCGGTCTCCGATTCACCACACGGACGGATTGAACTGCCCGGTGATTTTTTTCCAGGGCCTGGAAGACAAGGTGGTTCCGCCCAATCAGGCGGAAATGATGGTGGCGGCACTGCGGGCCAAAGGCGTTCCGGTAGCCTATGTTCCCTTTGAAGGTGAGCAACATGGCTTTCGCAAAGCGGAAAACGTCAAGCGGGCTTTGGATGGCGAGTTCTATTTTTACTCACAGGTCTTTGGGTTCACTCCCGCGGAAACGATTGAATCAGTCGAGATTGAAAATCTGTAAAGCAGCCAAGGCAGGGAAAGCCTCGGACTTGGCAGAGGAAACTATAGGGTAAACGATTGGTGGATACAGGGATTCAGATAGGGGCTGGCTGGATTGACCCATAAGTGGTTTTCCAGGTACCGGTAACCCAACAGTTGCAGATAACGGAAATCAGCATCGGTTGCATTCCATAACCGGACAATCACATCCGGATGAAGTTGACCTATGCTGTAGCTGTAATCCCATTTGTTATGGCCAGGAAGAAAGCGTCCTTTCGGTAAACCATGGGCAATCACCCGGTCACTCTTACCTAAAAGGTCAATTGCCCGCCGATGGGCAAAATATGGGGTGGCACCTGCCCAGACCACCCCAATGGAAGCTTCCGGTTGTGTGCAGTTACGTAACGTGAGTCCAATTTGGGCAGCTAGTCCGTCATTTTTAACCTGAAATCCTCCATTTTTCTGCCAGTTTTGAAAGTTTGCCAAATTGAGCGTCAATACCAGCAGAACCCCACAGACAGTCGCATGGATTGGAGCAAACCGAGGTGGAATCCATTTTGAAATAATCTCCCAAAATCCTTGAATCCCTACGCCTGTAAGCAGGAAAAGCAATGGCATGGCAATGCACAGATAGCGGTTAGTGAAATCGGGGAGTTCCCATGCATCACCGCCGACATAAACGGAATACCCGCATTGGGCGGTGAAAAGTATTGCCAAAAGGACTAAAAAGGAGCGAATGGGACGAAAAGCAGGAATAATTGCGAAAAATGACATTCCTACTGGGGCATACAAATGTTTAAAACCAGTTGACTGAAAGCAGAACCATCCCCGGCTGAGACGTTCACCCAAAGATACACCTGTCATTTTCAAATAGTAGGTATTCGGTAGCCAATCCCCGTAATATGCAAAACGAAAAAATGTGTGGAGGGCGAGTGTTCCGACAAGCCCAGCCCCACACCATATTGCAACCTGCAAGCGGTAAGTTTCAGGCACTCGAACTATTGCAAAAAACATGAGCAAACTACAGGGAATCAAGGCATCGGTTCGGGTCAGCAGACAAAGTCCCATAACAATTGCCAACCTCTTCAGAGAACGGGAATGGCAGTTTGTTTCAAGGTTTATCGCCTGCTTGACGCCACAGAGCAAAAGTGCAGTCAGCAGACCAACCTCCATCCCCCGCAACGTCCAAAAAATTAACGGGTAGTACCACATCGTCAGAATGGTTGCCGTTACCGGCACCCAGATTTGGTGAGGGGTCAACTTTTTCCCAATTGAAAAAACCAGCCACCCGCTCCAAAACAAAATTCCCATCCCTGTCACCATGACACCTAATGAGATTTTTGCTTCGGGGAGTGGAAGCCAGTGAAGACAGCACATCCAGAGTGTCCAGAGTGGATTGGTGTAGCCCTCAACCGGATACTCCCCCGGATTCCAGACCAAACCATGTCCAGTCGCCAGATTTTGGGCATACCGCATGGAAACCATGGCGTCGTCAAACAGTGAGAAATAGAGCTCACCTTGGACCCGAAATCCACTCTTCCCAATAAAACAAAGATAAAAGACCGCACCGATGAGAAATGCTCCCCACAAAATCCAGTATCCAGTGGGTTGTCCAAAATTTGGTTGAGTTGATAGTGCTGGGAGTGGTGGGGATGAACCGACTGATGTTTGAGCCTCGGTAATCCCCGCTGAGAGCGGCTCGTCTGTTGAATGGAACTCCATAAAATTTTTGGCTATAGGAAAAATTGTTGTACCTGTAAATTATCGGTGCGCTGCCCAGTGCTTTTCTTTCTTCACCCAAGAGACGCTGAAAATGCGTTGAGAAAAACAAGGAAAAACTCTGCGCCTTTGCAGTGAAAAAATGAAACAGCACCGAATAACTCACAGGAACAATTGTTTTGATCTACGCTAAAGTCATGACTGAACTTTTGCAAAATTAAGTGAGGCCCAAGTGCGCCTTGATCTTTTGTGGTCGCCAACTATCCAGGGTGGCTCGCTCAATCGCCCAGGAGACCGTCTTTCCAAGGGTTTCGCGCAACACAGCGC
>JAIBAN010000018.1 GCA_019695185.1 Blastocatellia bacterium
GTTTAGTTTTCAACTCTCAACTCTCAACTCTCAATTCTCAATTAAAAAGACCCTGGACCCTGAACCCTAGACCCTAAACCCTAGACCCTGAACCCTAGACCCTGAACCCTAGACCCTGAACCCTGGCCCCCAACCCCTACTGCACTTCCCCTTTGGTCACGCTCATAAAGATTTCTTCGAGGTTGGCGCGTTGTTGTTTGAATTCCACAATCCGGAAACCACGTTGCACCAGATGCACCAGCAAATCACAGCACATGTCCTCCGGCCCGTTGACTTCGGCGGCAATTTCGGGGCCAACCACCCGGACGGCTTCAATATTGGGCAACTGAAGGAGTTCACGGTACAAATCCTCTTGCCCCGCGAACGGTCGGATGAGAACCGTCCGTTTGGGAACCCGGCTGGTTATCAGTTCCTGCATGTTTCCGGCCATCAAAATATGGCCCCGCTCAATAATCACCGCGCCGTTACACATTTCCGCCAGCTCGGTCAAAATGTGCGAGCTGATGAGAATGGCTTTGCCTTGAGTGGCCAAAACCCGCACCAGTTCCCGCAATTCAATCCGGGCGCGCGGGTCCAGTCCGGCTGCCGGTTCGTCCATAATCAGAATCGGCGGGTCATGCAGTAAAGCGCGGGCCAGTGTCACTCGTTGTTTCATCCCCTTGGAAAGAGAATTCACCATTTTTTCCCGGATACCGGTCAGATTGGTAAATTCCTGAACTTCCTCCAGCACCTGCCGCCGGGCGGCTCCCCGCAATCCATAGGCACGGGCAAAAAAATCCAGATACTCCTGCACCGACATGTCGCTATGACCGGGCAGCGCATCCGGCACATATCCAACCAGGTGACGGGCTTTTTCCGGTTCCTCCACCACTGACACGCCGTCCAGAAAAACGTCCCCACTGGTGGGTTCGTCCAAAGTGGCAATGATGCGCATGGTGGTGGTTTTCCCGGCTCCGTTGGGACCGACAAAACCCACGATTTGCCCGGAGGAAAAGGAAAAGGACACATCGTCCACCGCTTTGGTATTTTCAAAATGCTTTTTCAGATGAACGACTTCAAGTTTCACTGGCCTTCACCTCCGACGATGCCAAAGACCACCGAACTGTTATTATGCTTGGTGATTTTGGGATTCCCTTCCTCCACAAACGGACTGTTATCCAGAATGGCCAGATAGGTGTTGGGGCGTAATACCTTGCCGGGGTCCTGTGAGCAATTCCACACCAAACCGGTCCAATCCCAGGTGTAAAGCTGGCGGAATTTGGCCGCATCTCCGTTTTCAAACAACGGGTGCATCATGTCATAAGTGGTGGCGGGCGGGTGACTGTCAAAAATCAGGGGTGCCGGTTTTCCTGCCGGGATGTTTTTTCCATGCAGAATTTTACCGTCGGAACGGGCGTACCAGATTTCCTTGATGCCTGCTCCCAAAGCGTTGGTAATTGAGACTGTTCCATCCGCCTGCGGCTGGATGGTCAATCGTTCCCGCCGAATCTCACTTTTACGCACCAGAAAATGCGAAGGGACCCGCGCCTGGAGCCAGCCGGAATCCAGGTGCTGGTCTTCGGTCCAGTCAATCGTCCGGTTGGCCGACCCGTCCCGATAATAATATCCGGCATAAACCTGTGGGGTTACTTCCGTTTCAGTGGAAAAATGCAGTCCTTCGCCGCGGGTCAAGGGCGAATAGTAGGCCGTCCACCCAATGGTTGCCGCCTGATGGGTCCGTTCATCCAGAATGGTCAAGGTTTCACACCGGCCAAAACTGGCAAAACCCTCGGAAAACAAGGCAACCGTCGCCACCAGCAAACATGTCAGCAGCGACAAGGCAGGAACGGTGGCCAGGAGCAATATCCGCATTTTCTTGCGGGTCAGAATGCTGATATTGACCGGCCCAATCAACACCACAAACACCAACATGACCAAAAACAAAGTTCGCAAGGGGATTCCGAACTTCGGAACGACCGGAAATGCCTGATTGGCGTCGCCCGGATTTTTCATGGTGGTAAAAGGAGTTCCGGTCTGGAGCCACAGCCGTTCCAGTTTGGCCCATTCCGCTTCGTCCAGATCAGCGAGTGATGTGTTTGTCTGGGCAATGACCCCAAACCCAAGAAATTTCAGGGAAAATCTGCCGGATGTACCAGTAGCCTGAACCAATCCCGTCAAAGATTGGGTGCCAAAATGAATCAGTACCCCCCCGGCGGAAACATATTGGAGCAAGGCTCCTTTGACCTGGACCGGCATGGATTCCACATCGGCATCCGTCACAACCACAGCGTCATAGCGCGAATAGCCCAGCCAATTCCCCGACCACTCCGAAACCTGCCCCGGAACCCGAATGGCATTAAAATTGACCTTCCCATCCGAATTGGTCAAAAACTTTTGGCCAGCGGCCTCAAAATCAGGAACACTTGTTACCGAAGCCCCACGACTCAATAAAATCGGCGGCCCCACGGTCCGGGAATAGGAATAGGTATCGGCTCCATGCTGCACGGCTGAAAGGGACACCATTTCATCCCGTACCTGCCCGTCAATCAGCACTCCGATACCACCGGGAAAGTCGAGTTTCAATCCTGGTTGGAAAAGACTGAAACTGACCTGGCCAAAGGGCTCCACCACAATTGAACGAGTAAGCTGCCGTAAACTGCCGTAGCGGGCATTTTCCTTGGGAAAATTGAGTGTGACCAGATGCCGCTGCGGGTCATAACTGACAATTGTGACCCGGTATTCCAGGTACCCATGCCGACTTTCCCCCGTCGGAGCGTCAATTTTTACCCCAACCGGTCCAACCAAGGTAAAATCCGAAGGGTTTTTTTTGACTGCCATTCCGGGCTTGGCTTCCGTCTGAGCCGGAACGCCCTCCCCCAGCCCCCAGCCGGCCAGCAGCAGGATTCCCAGAAAACAGTTGCGCACAAATCGAAAAGAAATGGACATGGTGAATCAGGAAAAAATCAGGCAGACCTTCTGACACTGCGGTTCCCCGCCGGGAATAAAAACAGGCTCAGTCCTTCGTCCTGTTTTTAGCCTAGGCAGGCTGGGTAATTTTCACGTCCGAGGGCAGTTTGACCCCGGTTTCCTCAAGTTTCCCAAGCAAATTGCGAATTAAACCCGAAGTCGTGATTTGGTCAAATTTCGCTTTGTAATTCAAAATCATGCGATGGTTGAGCACCGGTTCGGCCACCATTTTCACATCTTCAAACCCAACTGTGGGCCGACCCGCGAGCAGCGCCACGGCCCGCGCACTTTCGGCAATGGCAATGGCTGCGCGGGGTGAAGCGCCATAGGCCACATAGGCCCGTATGTCATCAGGAGATTCGTCGTGCAACGGATGCGTGGCAGCCACCAGGCGCGCAATATAACGGGACACCGGTTTGGGCAGGAAAATCCGGTCCAGCATGGCAAAAACACTCGAAAGGTTCTCGGCACTCATGGTCCAGGAAGGAACCGGAGGAGCCCCTCGCCGCCGGGTCGAGATAATGCCGTCCAGCACATCAACATCTACATTCGTGACATTCAATTTGAACAAAAAGCGGTCAAGCTGGGCTTCGGGCAACGGGTAGGTGCCTTCCAACTCAATCGGATTCTGCGAAGCCAGCACAAAAAACGGGTCAGGCAGCATCCGGGTGGTTCCCAACAAGGTCACCGACTGTTCCTGCATGGCTTCCAACAAGGCGGATTGGGTTTTCGGTGAGGCGCGGTTGATTTCGTCCGCCAGCAGAATATTGGTAAAGACCGGGCCTGGATGAAACACCATATCGCGGCCTCCGGCCTCGTTCTCCTGAAGGATATGCGCCCCCACAATGTCGCTCGGCATGAGGTCGGGCGTAAACTGAACCCGCTTGAATTCCAGACTGAGCAGTTGCCCCAAAGCCTTGACCAGAGCGGTTTTTCCCACCCCCGGAAGGCCCTCCAGCAAAATATGCCCACGGCTCAAAATGCCGACCAGAACCAACCGGTGGAGGTCGGTTCGGCCCAGTAAAATTTTGTCCAATTGCTCCAGTGCCTGGCTGGCCAGTTGCACTGCCGGTTTGAGTTCTTCAGGTGTGGGAAGATTCATAATAAAAGTAATGAGGACTGAGGACTGAGGACTGAGGATAAATCCAGAGCCGGGAAACAGTTTCGGTCCATATGTGTCTGTCGCATGTCCAAAGTGGTGTTATTCAAGAACCGGCAGAAACTCAGTCCTCAGTCCTCAGTCCTCAGTCCTGGATTTGTTCTCAGTCCTCTTGTTTTATTGTCTTTCAAAGTACCGTTTCACGGCTCCCCGATGTTTGGGGAGAATGGTCTGTTGAAAAGCCGAACCGTTTCCAGCCTGGGTGCCGGAAAGTGCGCCCGGACGCGCTGTGTTACCCTTTTCGATTTGGGGCGCGCTGTTGGTAACTGCAATGGTCTGGCTGTTTTTGAGGTCGGAACCGGCTCCGGAAGACAGCGTTTTTTCCTTGAATTTGGCCCCTTCTTCGGATGATGCGTCACCATAATTGAGCTTCGCATCCCCCCTGCCGCGTGAGGTTCCGCCCGTTCCATAGGCATCCATCAATTCCCCGACGGAGCCGCTCCCTTTATTCTCCTTGATGAAAGCCGCCAAACCGGCTCCGTTGCACTGTCCGGCCTTTTCACATTGCTTGAGGGTTTTGGGGTCAATCAAACCTGCTTTTTGCAGCTTGTCCATCTGTTTGAGAATATCCTGTTTGCTGCCTTTGAGGGCTTTGGCCAGTTCAGCCAGTTGTTCTTTTGAGAGTTTTCCGGATTTCAGGGCTTCCTTTAAGGCTTCGGACAGTTCCTTGTTCAGGGCTTCCGCTCCTTTGCCTGATTGGCCCATGATTTGTTGGGCCAGTTTGGCCAGTTCCTGCGTTGCCTCATTCATGGTCTGCTCGTCAAGCTGATTGTTTTCAGCAGCCAATCCTTCGGCCAAGGTTTGGGCCTTGGCCATCTCCTCGGTTTTGGCAACACTGTTTTCCGCCGCCTGTTTGGCATTGTTGGTGACTGTTTCCTGAATCCGGTCAAGAGCCTCCCAACTTTTTTGCGGGTCTTTCCCTTCCGCCTGCTGCTGCACTTTCTGCAAGGCTTCGACCAGTGAGGCGGTTTTCTTCTGGTCAAGCAAGTCTTCTTCTTTGAGGGTTTCTATTTTCTGTTCGAGCTTTTCGACTTCCTTGCCGATTTCCAGCTTTTGGTTGGCCCGCACGGTTTCAGCCGGAATCGGGACGAGAAAAGCAGCGGTCAGAAAAATGGCGGCTACTGCCAGACTGGTCCAGGATTTCCGCCCATCCCATGCCACGACCGGCAGGGTGAGGCGGCTGGCTTTGCCGTTCCAGGCTCCGACGGGTTCGCTTTCGCCAGCCATGACCAAACCGCCGGCCTGGTTCTCCTTATCAAGGATTGCCAGCAATTCCCGCCGCCCCGGAATCTGGCGGCGGGAATCAAACCAGGCGGCCAAAACAAACCCCAGAAACCCCAACATCCCCCATGCCAGCCGTTTGGCGTCGGTTCCCACAAAGGTGCGGGCCGCAATCACCCCTACCCCCAGACCAAACGACCATAAAGCACAATACCAGACGGCTGTGCGCATCCAGAAAACCAACACCAGGCGACGTTCGAACTGTTTCACAAGCGATTCGATGGACATAATTTCGGTGGGGGCTGGCCAGCAAGATGAGGTTGCAATTTTCGAAACAATACCAGATAGCACAGCAATCGAAAACGCTTGCCTGACAATTCAGGCAATCCGGCCTGCGGCCTGCAAAAGTGCAGTAACAATCCGGCTTCGTTGGTGTAACAAGGTCTGGTTAGTTTCGGTGGATTCAGTGTTGCTCACTGACGCAAACCAGAGGAAGAAGGTTCCGCGAAAGCAGCTTTTTTTCAGCCTGAAGTTTGGTTTTTTGGTTTTCCGCCTTGAGGTTTTAGTGCTTGAAGAGTAGTTTTCCGGTTCACAAGTCAAAACGGTTTTTCAGGATGAACGGGCAAGGGGTGTGGTAACCACCGCGACATTTCCCCAACAATTCTTCTGACGGAATCTTCCTTAATCACTGAACGCTTCAACAAATCACGGGAACCGTGCCTTTTTGCCTTCAGGCCCATTTCTCATGCGGATGGTGCTGTGTGCTGCGGCATCGTTGCCTTTCCATCAACAAAAAAACCTTCGCGCCAACACAAGGGGGTATATGCACTTGAAACCTAGTCTATCGAAACGTCTCGGAGTTGGAACACTTGTTTCACTCATCCTGCTCGGCTCGGTCTTTTTTGGCCTTGATTTCAAAAAGAAATGGACCACTGCCCGTGCCGACAGCACCGCCCAAGTCGTGCCTTTTACACAAAACTGGACCACCACAACGCTTATTACAGCCAATGATAACTGGAGCGGCGTGCCGGGGATTGAAGGCTTTTTAGGTCAGGACATCACCACAGCCACCGGTGCTGACCCGCAAACATTGCTTACCACCAGCGCACTGGGCAGCGACCTGGATGTGATAGCCAACCAAGCCAATCCGAATACCAATACCGCTGGCGGGGTCGGGGAATTTGACGGGATTGCCAATCCGACTATTGCCCTGCAAGGTTCGGGAACTGCCGATGCCCCTTATGTGATTTTTTATCTGAATACCACGGGTCAATCGAGTATCAATGTGGCCTATAACTTGCGGGATATTGACGGCTCGGCTGACAACGCCATTCAACCGGTGGCCTTGCAGTACCGGGTGGGAAATACCGGAAATTTCACCAACGTACCGGCTGGCTTTGTGGCTGACGCCACCACCGGTCCCAGTCTGGCCACGCTGGTTACACCGGTCAGCGCCACTCTGCCGCCCGCCTGTGACAACCAGGCCCTGGTGCAAGTGCGGGTCATTACCGCCAATGCCGTCGGCAGCGACGAATGGGTGGGTGTGGATGACATCAGTATCACTGCCGGAGGCGGCGGCGGCATGCCGGGTCTGACCGTTACCGATGTGACCCAGGCCGAAGGAAATGCCGGAACCACCACGTTTAATTTTATGGTCAACCTGTCCTCCCCGGCAGGTGTGGGAGGGGTCACCTTCAACATCGCCACAGCGGACGGCACGGCCACCACGGCCAATAATGACTATATGGGGCAGACCTTAAACGGTCAGACGATTGCCCAGGGAAATTCAAGTTTCCAGTTCAGTGTGACGGTCAACGGGGATACCACACCCGAACCGAATGAAACGTTTTTCGTCAATGTGACCTCGGTCACCGGAGCCACCGTGATAGACGGTCAGGGCGTTGGCACCATCAACAACGACGACGTGGTCATCACCAGCATCAACGCCATTCAAGGCCCTGGCTCCACCTCGCCATTTGCCAACCAAATGGTAGTGACGACAGGGGTCGTGACAGGGCTGCGGAGCAACGGCTATTACATCCAAAATCCGGATGCCAACATTGACAGCGACCCGAATACCTCGGAAGGCATTTTCGTTTTCACCGGCAACCCGGTTCCGGCAGCAGCAGCGATTGGAAATCTGGTCCAGGTGAGCGGGATGGTGATTGAATTCCGGAGCACCTCGGCACCAACCAACGGGCCGACCCTGACTGAATTCAGCAACGGACCGACCACCACGTTACTTTCCACAGGGAACGCGATTCCGACCGCCACCACCATCACAGCGGCGGATACCAACCCCAATGGTGCGTTCGAACAACTTGAGAAATTCGAAGGCATGCGCCTGCGCATCAACTCGTTGACGGTCTGTGCCCCAACCGATGGGTTCAAAACCGAAACTGCCGCCACCTCCACCTCCAGCGGCGTCTTTTGGGGTGTGGTTACCGGTGTGGCGCGGCCCTTCCGGGAAACCGGGATTGAGTTTCCCAAAGGCGTCCCAGTGGGCGGTGGCGTGACCATTCCGCCGGTCCCGCAGTTTGACGGAAATCCCGAAAAAATCCGGTTTGATGATGGTCAGCCGGGCTCAGCCACCCTGGATGTGACCACCGGAGCGGTCATTACCAACCTGGTGGGCGTGTTGGATCCAGGCGGTTTCCCGAATTACACCTTTTATCCGGAAGCAGCCACAACCCCGGTGGTCACGGGTAATGTGACCTTCACTCCGACGCCAGTGCCGGGAGCGACCGAGTTGACCGTGGCTTCATTTAACCTGGAACGGTTTTACGACAACATTGACGACGCCGGCGGTGACGTGGTGCTGACCACCACCGCGTTCAACAATCGTCTGAACAAAGCCTCGCTGGCCATCCGCAATGTGATTCGCACGCCGGATGTGGTGGGCGTCATTGAAATGGAAGACCTCAAAACCCTTCAGGCACTGGCCACCAAAATCAATAACGATGCCGTGGCAGCCAGCCAGCCGAACCCGATGTACACTGCCTTTTTGGTCGAAGGTAATGACGTGGGCCTGATTGACGTTGGGTTCCTGGTCAAATCAAGCCGGATTAATGTGGTGGATGTCACCCAGTTCGGCAAAACCGATACCTACATCAACCCCAACAACGGTGCGGCTGAAACCCTGAATGACCGGCCCCCGTTGGTTTTGCGGGCAACGGTTCCCACCGCAGGCAACTTTGCCTTTACGGTGATTGTCAACCACCTGCGGTCCCTCAACGGAGTGGATGACGATACTCCGGATGGAACCGGCACTGCTGGTACCCGGGTGCGGGCCAAGCGTCGCGC
This sequence comes from Blastocatellia bacterium, assembly GCA_019695185.1. Taxonomy (GTDB): domain Bacteria; phylum Acidobacteriota; class Blastocatellia; order Chloracidobacteriales; family Chloracidobacteriaceae; genus JAIBAN01. The sequence continues at coordinate 8,630 of JAIBAN010000018.1, forward strand.
CCAGGCTGAATTCCTGGCCAATTTGATTCAGGCCCGGCAATTGGCCGACCCCACTGAGCGGATTATTTCGGTGGGCGACTACAATGCCTTCCAGTTCAACGACGGTCTGGGTGATTCGATGGGAACCATCAAAGGAACCCCGACACCCGCCAACATGGTCGTTGCGGCGAGCCCTGATTTGGTCAACCCGGACCTCGTCAATCTGGTGGAAACCGAACCGTCCAACGAACGCTATTCCTTTGTGTTTGATGGAAATGCCCAGGTGCTGGACCATGCCCTGATTACCTCAAATCTGATGTCGCGGCTGGTACGGTTCAATCATGGACGGGTCAACGGCGACTTCCCGGAAGTGTACCGCAGTGACGCCATGCGCCCCGAACGGGTTTCCGACCACGATCCGTTGGTGGTCACCCTTGAAACCAACCAATCCCCTGCAATTTCAGCGCAGGGCGTTTCGGTCAGCCAGGGTGGAACGACCACCGGGGCCACAATTGCCACAGTTACCGACGCGGAAACACCAGCCGGCAGTCTGACCGTCACCGCCCAAACCGTTCCGGCAGGTTTGACAGTCAGTAACATTGTCAACACGAACGGAACCGTGACAGCCACCGTTGCGGCCACCTGCTCGGCCACGGTGGGTGCCAACACGGTGGTGCTTCAGGTAACGGATGGCAATGGTGCCACCACCACCACCAATCTGACGGTTACCGTCACGGCCAACACACCGCCCACGCTGGGAACCTATCCGGCCACCGGAGTGAGTGTTGGCGGAGGTGCCACGGTTACGCCGAGCGCGGCCCCAACTGACAATGGCAGTGTGGTGAGCCTGACGGCAGCCGCTCCCGGATTTACGGGAACGTTGACCGGCAATCCCGCCACTGGGGTCATCACCGTCGCCAACGCCAACTCCGGCGGGCCGTTCACCGTAACAGTGACTGCCACCGACAATTGTGGTGCGACCAGCACCGCCACCTTTACCATTACAACCAACACGGCCCCAACCATCACGCCGGGTGTTGCCATCTCTCGCCAACAAGGCAGCACTGGCACGGTTTCGACCATTGCCACGGTTTCCGACGTTGACCAGACGGCGGGCACCTTGACCGTGACAGCTCAGACCGTACCGACAGGAATCATGGTCACTGGGATTACCAACACCAACGGAACCATCACCGCCACGGTCACTGCCGCCTGCAGTGCCACTCTGGGTGCCAACACCGTGGTGTTGCGGGTGCAGGACAGTGGCGGGCTTTCCACGACGGCCAATCTGACGGTCAACGTGACCGCCAACACGGCACCAACTGTGGGAGCCTATCCGAATATGTTTGTCACGGCAGGAACCACAGCGACGGTTGCACCGGCTACGCCTCCGGCTGACAACGGGACCGTGGCTTCGGTCACGGTGGCAGCTTCCGCTGGGTTTGCCGGAACCATTTCAGTCACTCCGGCAGGGGTTGTGACGGCACTGCCCTCCAATAGCGGGGCCTTTACTGTGACGGTGACGATTACCGACAACTGCGGGGCAACCAGCACCGCCACCTTCAGCATGTTTGTCCAGGCTTTCGGTAAATCGCCAGTGGTCAATTCACTCAGTCCAACCAGCGGCACAATTGGAACCAGTGTCACCCTGACCGGTTTCAACTTTACCAACGTCAACACCGTCACCTTCAATGGAGTGGCTGCCAGCTTTACGATTGACTCGGCAACCCAAATTACCGCGACGGTTCCGGCTGGTGCCACCACTGGAACAGTGAATGCCAGCAGCACGTCCGGCACCGGTGTTGGACCGACCTTCACGGTCATTCGGACCAAGTAAAAACCAATGGCGGGCATTTCCAACCGGGATGTCCTAAACAACAAAACCTCCGGTCAGGGTGCTTTCCTGGCCGGAGGTTTTGCTTTTCAGTGGAACCAAGGGAAAAGGTTAGATTGACGACTCCCAAAAATCATCACTCTGTTGTGGTTTACCGGATTTGGTTTGAAGAAACGGTGCAACTTCATACTGGAGGGCTTCAAAAGCCATCCGGTGCCGTTCGAAAACCGCCACCAAAACAGTGAACGTGACACCGGGGGTTTGCAAAGCAGCCAGAATTTCCACCACTGCCGCTCGCAGGAACCGTTGCAGCCCACTTAACTGCAGGCCCAAATCCGAGAGGGCCAGGACCGCCAGCAAGCGTTTTCGGCTTTGTTCCAGCTCTTCCCACCGGGGAACCCGGTCAGTTTCGAGTTCAGTTCTGACACTGGCAAAAACATTCATAAATTCGGTAAACACGTGGTCAAAGTCCTGTGCCCGGACCGGAGGAGCGGCATTGGGAATAGAACGTTCCCGTTCCATTTCCATCATGTCCGGAACCGGCGGCTGGGGTTTGGGCCGACTTGGTTTTCCAGCCTTTTCGGCGGAAGGCTGGAAAATGCCGCCGATGGCTCCTGACACAGAGTCCACCACTTCCTCCATGAAGTCCATCAATCCACCACCTTTTGTGGGTGGCATGACCGCCGGAGCAGCCATTGGCGGAGGTGACGGCGGGGGCGGAGGCAGGGCTCCCGGCATGAACCCTTCCGCTTTCGACATGGGCACGCCCTGGCCTCTCAGTCTTGCACCCTGAGCTGGCGGCGGAGCGCCCACAGAAGTACAAGCTCTGGTAAGACCGGTTCCAGGGTCGGGGGCTGACTGAGCTCCCATTTGCCATAAGTCAGGCATGGCAACCGGTTGCACCACCCGTTTGCGCGTACCGTCGGGGTTGACCACCTCGGTTTCATCCACCACCACAAAAGCGGTGAATTTGGTCAGAATTGAGTATGTCACTGACAACGCAATGATTTCCTTGCGCACGTCCGCTTTTTTGCCCTGGTTGGTCCGGAACCGGTCTTCCAGGTCTACCACCCTGGCTTTGGCCCAGAGTTGCGCCAGGGCTGGCACCTCAACTTCCTGTGGTTCAAGCATTTCGGAAAAAGCCCGGCCATCGGCAGAGGTACCTGAAATTCGTATCCGGCCTTTGTTTTTCACCGGGAAAAACCCCGTGACGGCTCTCCCCGCAAAAAGGTCCGGCAGTCGGGCCGGAGCCAGTTGACTGGGCTCGGAACCGCTGTTCTCCTCTGTCACTTTGAGGTCCAGCAGCAAAGGAGTCCCGATTTCCTGACCAACCAACCGCAAGGCGTCTTCAAGTTGGGTGCCGGGCTCGACAAAAGTGGCGGTTCCGCCCCCCAGCGTGGCCAGCCGCCGCAAAAAGGTTTCATTGACGGCAGTATCAATTCCCACGGTAAAGACACGGGCTTCGCCGATTTCCTGCTGAATGCGTTTCAACACCCTGGATTCATCGGAAATTTGCCCGTCTGTCAATAATACAATGACCGGAATCCGACCTGACCGCTGCCGGGTTTTCTGAAAAGCAGTGATGGCCGTTTGCATGGCCTTGTCCAGTTCGGTTCCGCCCCGGCTGTTGATTTTTCGCAGCAGGGCTTCGCCCCGCTCAATGCCAAGCTGGTCGGCCTGCCAGAAATTATCCCCGGACCGTCCCTGGGGCAGGGTCACCCATTCCATCCGGTCATCAAAAGCCAGAATGGCAAAGCGGTCCCGTGGTCCCAACGTGTTCAGCAAACAGGAACAGGCCCGTGCGGCTGAATTCATCTTGAGCCCCTCCATCGAACCGGAACGGTCCACCACAAACACCACGTCGCGCGGGGTTCCGAGAAACACATCCTGACGCGGAGCGATGACTGAAAGCAGGCCAATCCGGTTTCCCTGCTCATCCCGGTGGACCAGCAACCGGGAACGAACTTCGGTTCCGGCCATGCGCCAGCGCAGGACAAAATCCCGGTCCAGCCGCTCCCCCTCCCGTGCCAACGAAACCAACACGGCCCCGTGGCTCGAAACGGTGCGGATGGCATGTTGGGAACAAAACAAATCAGCCAGTTCTTCGCGTTCCCCCAGACTGTTGAGGCGGACCAGTTCCACCGAAATCCGGCAATTTACTTGCGGGTCAAACCCCTTGGCCAGCCGGGGCGGCGAGATGCGGGAGGCATCCGGCACCAGGTCGGTATCCTCGGCAATGCCGGTTCCCACCGGTTCTTTTCCGGTTGCTTTTCCCGGCACATAGCGGGGTGCAACCACCAGCGGCAGCCGCATTTCAGTCGTTCCATCCTCAAAAAACGGGAGCTGGGCCGAATAGGTCAATCGGACAGTAATGGTCTCGCCCGGTGGCAGGTTTCCGATTTGCATGGTGAAGACATCATCCCGTTCCTGTTCGAGCAACGCTGCCCGGCGACCTGCCTCCACCGCCGCCTGGTATTCCTCACGAGCTTCCCGCCGTTCTTTGACTTTTCCCCGGATGATGCGGTCACCAACCCGCAATTCAAAGGAATTGACCACGGCACTGCCCGGCAGCGGAAAGGTATAGACCGCCTCCAGATGCTCACTGTAGGGATTTTGGAACTGTTGCGTCATTTCAACCGAGGCAATCCGGTCCGCCACCCTCGCGGAAAGCGCCACCTCTGCCAAAGGCAAAGGCTGTGGCTTGAGCTGGTGAATGATGGCCAGAATGCCCAGACCACAGTTTCGTTCCTGGGTCAGCGATTCAATCAAGGGAATCATTTGAGGTGCAGTTGCGGTCATATAATCAGTTTCTCCTGTGGCCGTTTTGGGGTTGGGCCTGTAGTGCAGCCAGAGCCGCCCGAATTCGTTGTTCCAATAGCTGCGGTTCCAGCCGACTGTGCCAGCCGGCTTCCGCCATGATTTTCAATCCAGGTTCAATCACAATTTCCTGCCAGTACACCACGGAGACGGGTTCTGCCGGTTGCCGCCGGTTTTGTTCGGCAGCCGTTTGCAACAATGCCTCCAGCTCCGTGTTCGTCCGTCCATACAACCGGGTCTGGATTTCAGCCAACGACAGCGATGCCTGCTGCAAGAGTTTGATGGCAATCAGTTGCCGCAAGTGCCTGGGGCCATAGCGGGCCTGCCGCCCGCTGGTTTGAGGTGGATCCAACAAGCCCAGGGTGGTGTAATACCGGATGGTCCGGGCATCCGGCACCCCTGAAATCCGCCCATCCCGCTGCCCTTCCCGAATACCAAACTCGGCCAGTTTCAGCTCGGCAGCCCGAGACAATTCTTCCAGGTTGTACTCAAGGTTTATCTCATTCATAACAGTAAAATATAAAATTACTGTCATACTGTCAATATCAATTATTTGAATTTCTCAAGGAGTCGGGGAAATGGTTGCGGAAAAGGGGTTAACAATGGTACAAGTGGCCTACTCACTCAATTATCATAAAGCTCCCTGAAAAAAATCATTCTGCGGTTTTCACATATCAAGGGGAATGTCCCAACCGGAGGTCTTGTGCCTGTCGAACCGTCGGCTAGCCCTGGTATCGCGGCGCACCTCGTATCTTTCAGCTACAGTTTAGTCCAGGGACATCACGGCCTTTTCTTAATGGGTTTACCATTGTGTCTATGAGATGGTTTGGTCTGATGAATTAAGAAAAGGGTTTGCAGCCAGAGAGGGGGAACCCTATGCGAACCTATACATTAGTTTTTTTCACGTCATTGGTAGCCTCGTTTATCCTCACACCGGTTATCCGAAACTATGCCATGCGCCGGGGCATGGTTGACGATTCCACTGAACATCGAAAAATCCATGTGGGGTCCATTCCCCGTTTGGGCGGGATTGGGATTTTTCTGGCCTTCTTTGGCTCTCTCGCCATGCTCGGTTTGATTGAAAGCCAGGTGGCGCATAATTTTCGGGACGAATTTCCGGACCTGTTGCGGCTGTTTGTACCCTGCCTGGCCATGTTTGTGCTGGGGCTGACAGATGATTTGTACCGCTTGAATGCCAGCGTCAAGTTTGTGGCCCAGATATTGGTGGCGATTTGCTTTTACTTTTTCACCGCCAAAATCGGAGTCATTGCCAACCCTTTTACCGGAAACCTGATTGACCTGGGCTGGCTTTCCCTGCCCATCACGGTGTTGTGGCTGGTGGGTATTACCAATGCCTTCAACTTGATTGATGGGATTGACGGTCTGGCGGCTGGCTCTTCGCTCTTCACTGCCTTGGCGATGCTCTGTGTGGCGTTGGCGACCAACAATGTGATGGTCGTATTGGTAATTTGCGCCCTGGCAGGCGGGATTCTTGGATTTCTCAAATACAACTTCAACCCTGCCACCGTTTTTATGGGAGATAGCGGCAGCCTTTTCATAGGGTTTACCCTGGCTTCACTGGCGATTCGCGGGGCTCAGGAAAAGACCACCATCATTGCCGTTGCGATTCCGCTCGTTTCTTTCGGCCTTCCCATCATGGAAACCCTGCTTTCGGTTTTACGGCGGTTTCTGGCAGGCCAGCCACTCTTTAGCGCAGACCGACGGCACATCCATCACCAACTCCTGGCCAAAGGGTTTTCTCAACGCCAAGCCGTCATTATTCTGTATGGAGCTTCGGCAGTTTTTGCGGTTGTGAGCCTGCTTGTGATGAGTTCCCCGGAAGGGGTGATGGGGTTGATTTTGTTGGTATTTGGAATTTCCGCCTGGATTGCCATCCAACACCTGGACTATCACGAATTTGGTGAAGTGGGCCGGTTGTTCCAGCGGTCGCTGGTCCAGCGGGCGGTGATGATCAATAACATCCGGATTCAGTCAATTTTGAGCGGCTTGGCAGAAGTCCGAACTTTTGGACAGCTTTTTGATCGGCTGGATGAGTGTTTCCGGACGCTTGGTTTCATCAGTGTTGACATTCAACTTTCGCCGGCATTCTCCCAGGTATTGGAAGACCACGTGTGCTTTACCTCCCGTTTTACAGACCAGGGGCTGGTGGTAACCTGGCGTAACACACCCCAACGGACCGAACCGGTGAAAACGTTTCAACTTCACATACCTTATGAATATCAGGTTGGGAATCGGATGGTGACCGGGTTTATTATTCTGCATCGGCAAATTCAGGAAGGGCCCATGCTGTTTGACCTGAATCTGTTATTAAATAATTTACGACAGAGCTTTGAACAATCCCTGGTCCTTCTTTCACGGGGCACCGTAACCGAACCACTGGTCAACCGGTCAGCCCAAGTGGAGCCCCTGGCCTGCAATGAACAAACCAGCTTCGAGTTTTAGCAGGGTTGAATTTCTGGAGTGTGCCTGACACGTCGCCTCATTGCTCCTTTTTCGACGTGTCAGCCCCTCCCCGGATTGCCAAACCGACCTTCAGTCCTCGGTCCTCAGTCCCCAGGCTAGACGTACATCCCTTCCAAAACCTCGTGATATTTTTCCGCCACGACTTTACGTTTGACTTTCATGGTAGGCGTGATTTCGTCGGCCTCAACGGTGAAATCGTGTTCCAGAATGACAAACTTTTTAATGGCCTCGGTCGAAGAAACCCGTTCGTTCACACCGGTAACAATGGTTTGCACCAGTGACCTGATTTCAGGGGTTTTGGTCAGGTCCGCAAAAGTTTCAAAAGCAATTCCATTGCGTTTGGCAAACGATTCGGTTTCCAGTTGGTTGAGGGTTATCAGAGCCGTAATGTAGCTTTTGTTATCGCCATAGGCCATGGCTTGGCTAATCAGGTGATGTTCCCGGAGAAGGTTTTCCAAAAGCGCGGGAGGCACTTTTTTTCCGGTTGAGGTGACAATCAGTTCTTTTTTGCGGCCTGTGATTTTCAGGAAGCCATCCGCGTCCAGTTCCCCCAAATCGCCCGTATAAAGCCAGCCATCCCGCAGCACCTCGGCGGTTTCAGCCGGTTGTTTAAAATAGCCGGAAAACATCATTTCACTGCGGACCATAATTTCGCCGTCTTCGGCAATTTGAATGGCACATCCCGGCATAGCCGGTCCGACCGTGCCAAACCGGTATTTGTCAGGCCGGTTAAAAGCCACACAGATGTTTTCAGTCAGGCCGTAGGCTTGCAGCAGGGGAACTCCCAGCGCATCAAAAAACTCTGCGATTTCCCTGGGCAGAGGGGCTCCGCCTGAAGTCGTGATGCGGATTTCCCCACCAAAATAATCTTTCACCTTTTGGATGACCGGCGGTGCCAACCGGTCATAACTGGCCTGTATGTCCTCCGGCACCGGTTCGTTGTTTTGGCGCAGCAGACTGATGGTGCGACCCGTTTGCAAAACCTGGTTAAACACCGCTTTTTCCTCCGCCGGAAGGTTTTCCACATCGGCCAAAACGCGGGCATGAATTTTTTCCAAAAAGCGGGGCAAGCTGCCAAATACGGTTGGTTTGACTTCGAGCATGTAGTCCCACAGCCGGGTCAAATCATCAACAAAATAGGCCGGCGAAGCGGCATTGAGACGGTTGTACAGTCCGGAAATCCGCTCCGCCACGTGGCAGTACGGCAGGTATGAGAAAGAACGGTCGGATTCGGTCACCGGTATGGTCTGCTCCAATGATTCCGCACTCCGCAAAATATATCGGTGACTGAGGCAGGCACCTTTCGGCAATCCGGTGGTTCCGGAGGTGTAAACCATGATGGCGGTATCATCAAGATTGGCTTGTTCCGCTTTGGCAATCAGTTCCTGATGAAAATCAGCGGCGGATTCCCTTCCATCCTGCAAAAACCGGGTAAACGATACAACCCCCTCGTGCGCCTCGGCAGCCGCCTCATCCAAACAGATAATTGACTTGACCCGGAATAACTCCTGCCTGACCGACAGAATTTTTTTCAATTGGCCAGCCGTATCAACCACCACAAACTCGGCTTCGGAATGGTCAATGATATAGCGGCACTGTTCAGCCGAATTGGTGGGATATAAACCCACTCCAACCCCTCCCGCCAAAATGGTGCCCACATCACCGACCGGCCATTGCGGAACATTTTTCATCAGGAGGCACACCGATTTTCCAGGAGTCAGCCCATGCCGTAACAATGCCTGCCCAAACGCATAGACATCTGCCGCAAATGATTCCCAGGTGATGGGCTCCCAAACTCCGGCCTGACGGATAAAAAAGACCGGGTTCCCCTGGTGGGCCTGTACCCGGTCCCGAAAAAGTTCATACAGATTCCGGTAGTCCATAACATTGTTTTCCTTGGGTTTAAGCAAATGTTCTCAATCGTTTAGACTGAATTGTCCGAGCTCGGACAATTCAAAACTGATACAGCAGGCAGGCCATGTTCAAGCCACCGCCCGAAGCACAAAAAATCACTTTGTCACCGGGTTTGATTTTTCCTGCGGCCAGGGCATCATCCAACACCATGGGAATGCAAGCCGACCCTGTATATCCCCATTTCCCCATAATGGTATGGGTTTTTTCTGCCGGGATTTCCATCCGGCGCATGACTTCCTTGATGGTGCTGAGATTGACCTGGGTGAAGAGAAAGAAGTCCACCCCTTCCACTTGCAATCCGGCCTTGGCCAACACATCGTGAATGATGGATGGCCACCCCTCAAGATTGACTTCAGGCGGATATTTCTTGGCAAACCGCACCTTTGTAAAATTATTTTCCGCCAGGACCTCATGGGTAATTGGCAGATGGGTTCCGCCTGCAAAAATCCCCATGTGGTCATGGTATGCGCCATTGGCGACCAGTTTTGAAGCCAGAATTCCAGGGCCGGTTGCGGATGCCTGAAGGACTACGGCTCCGGCTCCATCAGCAAAAATGGTGCAGGTTTTTTTATCGTTCCAATCCAAAAACTTGGTCATGGCATAGGCACCGATGACCAGCACATTCCGGTAATTTGAATCGGCCAGAATGAATTTTGAAGCAGTTTCGAGCGCAGTGACAAATCCAGCGCAGGCGCAATTGATATCAAACGTTCCCGCCCTGGCGGCACCAAGACGATATTGCACCACGACTGAAGTTGCCGGAGACAAATATTCGGGTGTGTCGGTGGCCAGGATGATAAGGTCTATTTCTTCCGGTTTGACTTTGGCTGCGGAAAGTGCCCGCAAGGCTGCATTGGTGGCCAGGTCCGCCGTGCTTTCATTGTCCCCACACACGTGTCGTTCATTGATACCGACAACATTGGCAACAAAATCATTGATGTTTTCACCCAGACGTTCACTTAATTCGGCATTGGTCACAACCCGCTCAGGAACATAGGAACCCGTCCCTGCGATTTTCACGAAAGGCATAGTTTCTTTTCTCGATTCAGTAAGATAAATGGCAGGAGTTTAGCTGCGTAAAAACTCACAGACTATTTGATTGTACGCTTCCGGCTGTTCCATGAAAAAGGCATGACCGCCGGCCATGATTTCAAGGGTCGCCTGGGGGATGCGGTCAGCCAGATTGCGGGAATTCTGGGTTGGCACAATTTCATCCTCATCGCCGGAAATTACCAGGGTGGGAGCCAAGATACCTGCCACCCGTGCGGCACAGTCAAACGTGGCGGCAGCCTGGAGCTGGCTGAGATACACCATTTCCGAAATTGGGGTTTCGGCTCTCAGACGCAATACTGTTTCAACTTCACTGGGCGCGGTTTCCAAAAATTCTTTGGTGAAGGCGAGGAGCAGATTCCGACGGGAACGTTCCTCCGAATTCAACCCCGAAAGGCTGGCCATCGCCATCAGGGTTTCCGGCCTGGGCATGACATGGCCCGGTCCGCCAAAACCGGTACAGGTCAACACCAGCTTTTCAACCAACTGGGGAAAGTGCAATGCCAATTCCTGGGCGATAAAGCCCCCCATCGAAGTGCCCAGCACATGAACTTTTGACAAACCCAAACCGGTTATGAGTCCGGCCACATCTTCTGCATATAACTTGATGGAATGTGGGGTTGAATTGATTCCTGAAGTTCCCACCCCGCGTGGATTGTAAATAATGGTCTGAAAGTGTTTGGCAAAATCAGGCACTTGGCGGTACCAGATCCAAAGGCCCGCGCTAAATCCGGGGATGAGCACCAAAGGGGGCCCTTCACCATGGATTTCATAATAGAGGTCAATGTCGTTGGCTCGCACGTGGGGCATATTTTTTTTAGGGCTGAGGACTGAGGGCTGATTGTGTCCTCAGTCCTCAGTCCTCTGACTTACGTGGTTGAGTGGTATTTGACCATCCGCAATTGGTAGTAAGGTGTCAGGTCTTTGCAATTGAAATGGCCATACGGGGCGGCAGTGTACCGTTTTTCACCATTCTGTCCGGGAATCTGACAGGTATATTGCCCCCAGACAATGGAACCATACCCGACGACCTCATCCACAGTGGACCAGATTGTATAGACGTAGGTTCCTTCATAATGGGACGTGGCATTGATGTCCGTCAGAATGTTTGAAAGCCCCAGCGGTCCATAATAATAGCCCGGATATAAACCATTGGTGACGGCACAGGTTGGTGTTGAGCCGTTGGTTTGATAACAGGAGGTCAATCCCCAATTGGCCCCGGCAATCCCCACAAATGTATCCACTGAACTGGTGAGGGACGAACCCAGGTTGTAGGCCCCGCCTTCCAATGCGTCGTTGGCCGAACCGCCTTTAATCGCTTTTCGTGCCAGGGTGACCCCCATCGAATGGCAGACCACATCCACTTTGGTTGCTCCGGTATAGGCTTTGACCGCCTGGATGAAGGCCCGGATTTTGGTCAGGTACGTTTTTGAATGGTATTGGTAAGGTGAGAGCAATGGGTCCGCTGGCCCCCAGGTGGTGGCATAAACCTCTGAGGTTTTGTAGCCCTGGGCCAGGAAATAATCAATCGAGGCAGTCCAACCGGTTTGTCCTGCCGTGCTCCCGACGGCTTTATCCGAATTTCCATGGATAAAAATGACCGGCTGATTGACCACCGTGTCAGCGGAACTGGCCTTCCCTCCGTAACTTCCCCCCACTAAATCATCCCGCTCAAAATTGTAGCTGCCATAGCCATTGGCCTGGAGCCAGGTGCGGAAATGGGTAGTAAACCCGGTGGTTGAAGCATTGGTCCGAACCCCACTTTCCTTGTTGGCCAAGTAAGTGAGTGGTTCCAGGTCGGTGGACAGGGAGTCGTATTCCGTTTGGATTGGGGTTGGGCGGGTGGTTGGGTCGGTGGCGGAGGCTCGGACTCTCCTTCCTTGGGTTATCGTTCCCACCGTGATGAGCAATAAACAAAAACTTGTTACAAGAACCCGAAATGTTCTTCCTTTCAACATGCTTCATCCTCCGTCTACAACCCTACGCTTTTTTCACTGGCGTGGGGGTTCGGGGTCTTTGAGGACTCCCTGGTGAAAAATGCGGGCCAACTGCTCGATGGCTATTTCGTCTGGAACGCCCAAGTGACTGTTTCCGGCAAAGAGCTTTTCAACCAGAAAATAGTTAAAGAACTGCATGTAAGCGGCGGCAAATCCAAGTTTGGGGTTGGTCCCTTCCCGGAGGCGACCGGTTTCCCGCAGCTTTTCATAATATGCTGCAAATTTTTCTTCCAACCTGGCTGAAACCCCGTCAAACATTTTCCGGAAGTGCTGGTTGTTGAATTCCAAAACATCAATGTACATCAACAGCCAGTAATCCTGATGCTGGTTGACTAAATCCCGGACCCGTTTCCCAAACTCAACCAAGCTTTGGTACTCCAAAGGCTCCCACATCTGGCTAAAAATCTGGTCCAGTTCGTGTTCAATCACTCGGTTGTATTTCCGAATGATGGTTTCCAGGATTTCATCCTTGGTCGTGAAGTAGTTATAGAGATTTCCCAGCGAAATTTCGGCATCCTCGGCAATCGACCTGATGGACGTGGCATGGAAGCCCTGCTGGATAAAGAGTTTTTTGGCAACTTCCTCGATTTGTTCTTTTTTGAGCTCGAGGGTTTCGGGGCTGAGTTTCGGCATAAAAAACGAACACTCGTTCATTATAATATAGGATTTTTTTGGTTTTGCAACCATAATTTTTTTGTGGGGGTTTCACAACCAAAACCCAAAAAATACCCATTTTTCGTAAAACCCTACCCAGGTTTTACTCACTTCACCTGTTTTTTTTGATTTTTTTGATTTTTTCGGTAAAATCTCCTCAACATATCGTCCAGGGCAATTTTTTCCCTTTTCCGTTCCTTTTTCCACTATGCAATACAAAATGAATGAAATTGTCGAGATTGTCGGCATTACCCGCAAAACTTTGAAAAATTGGCTTGGTCGGCACGTTCCTGAGCCAAAACGTGCCCAAAACGGGTACCGGGTCTTTTCCGAGGACGATTTGCGCCAAATCATGGCTTACAAGCAAAAATTGGTTGCAACCACGAATTATCACCTAGGAGCGTTGAAATGACCGAACGTACCCGGATTCGGAAGATTTCTGTTCAAAATTTCAAGGGTGGAGTCGGAAAGACGGCTACGGTTTTGAATTTGGGGGCCTGTTTCGCCGACAAGGGTTACAAGGTTTTAATGATTGACTGTGATACCCAAGGCGATTTGACCGAAGTTTGCGGCATTCGGCTGGAAAAGCGGCAGCCCACCCTGTATCACGTTTTGATCGAGGATTTGAACGTGATGGAAGTCGTCGTTCCCTTGCGGCCCAATGTGCATATTCTCCCCTCTGACAAAAAATTGGCTGCCGCTGAAGCGTTGTTGGTGGGAATGACCGCCCGTGAAACCACCCTTTCCCTCAGGCTTGGGCACCTTGCCGAATTTGATATTGTTTTGCTGGATTGTGCCCCGGCTCTGAATCTTATGCACCAAAACGCCCTTTTGTTTGCTGACGAGCTTTTAATCCCGGTGGATATGGACAAGCTTGCCATCTCCGGGTGTCGGGCAATTTTGGAATCAGTCAATACTTTAGGCGTTTATAATAATTTTCGGATTCCCGAACTGACCGGGATTATACCCACTTTTGTGGACCAGAGGACCAACATTACCAACCAGGTGTTAGGCGTCCTTGAAACGCTCTACCCTGGGAAGGTCCTTCCTTCCATTCGGTCCGACACCAAACTGAAACAAGCAGCCGCAGCCTCCCAATCCATTTTTGAATTCGATCCGAAAGCCAAAAGTGCCAACGATTACCGGGTTGTTACCGAGACGCTCATACAAATGAAGGAGGGCTTCCGTGATGAGGAAGCAACCGCCGTCTCCCAATAGCTCTGGGCCTAAAAAAGTTTTGACTCCTCCTTCCTGGCTGAAAGATGTGACGCCTGATGAAGAAGTCATGGCCGCGTTTTATAAAAGCAATCCACCGGCATCTCATCTGAAGCCGGTGGAACCCTTGGTGGCCGGTCTTGATACGCTTCCCGCTCCTCCCAGCCAAGAAGAAATTTTAGCAAATTCACCTACGGAACAGTACGGAACAGTACGGAACAGTACAGAACAGTACGGAACACCTCCAACTCTTCAACCACCTACTCCTTCTTTCAATCAAACTATTGAAAATCAGCACTTTACCTATCAACCACCGATTCCCCAGCCATCGCCCTCCGCTCTTTCAGCCACCTACGGTACAGTACGGAACAGTACGGAACAGTACGGAACATCCACCCAGAAAGAACTCTTCCCTTTGGGTGAGAACAAAAGAGTACAGCCACTCCAGCCGGTTTCGGTGCAACGGGATTACAACAAACGGCCAAATTCGCTGGAACGGGATGCAGTGCCATTGGGACTCTTTCCGGGCACGACCAAGGTTTTGTATGACATTCTGTTTCAGAGGTCACGGGGAGCTGTGGAACCAACCAGACTGGTCCAACTCAGTTCAGCCAACCTCATCAAGTTGGCCCGTCTTTCGGAAAAAACGCTGTGGCGGCACCTGACCTATTTGGAAAACACGGGTTTGATTGCACGTCGGATGGATTTGATCAACGAGCCCCAGTTTGACAAGAAGGGGGGAAATATTTATGAGGTTTTTATCCCGGAAGAAATCAACCTCGAACGGGCGCTCCTGATTGCCAAAGATAGCAAACTCAATGAGCCGGGCAAAAAAAGTTTTCCACAGGGGAACAGTACGGAACAGTACAGTACAGTACGGAACAATGTTCCCGGAACAGTACGGAACAATGTTCCGTACCTGAATTCCGCAAGTTCTTTGGAATCAACAAATGCAGCCCCCTTAAGACATGTAAGACATACTACGGAAGAAGAAAGCGCGGCTGCGCGGCTGACCGGTTACCTGAGCCAAATCTTCAACGAACAGCTCGGTCGGGAACTGACCACCGAAGAACGACTGGGCATTTTTGCCACCCTCACGGAGGAACTCCTGGACTTGGTTCACATTGCCCTCCAGGCCAATGGCCAATACGGCCAACAACCCATTGAAAACCCGGTCGCCTGGTTTACCGCCATGATTGGCCAACGGCTGGCTGGCAGGAATCGCAAGCGCTCGCCGGAAGAAAGCCTGCGGGCAGCGGTCTGGGTAACTTTACGGGAAATCGAACGGGAACACGGTGGCCGCATCACGGCAGAAGAACGGGATGATGTGGAACTGGAATTGATGCGCCGACTGGTGCCAAAATATAACCAGAAAATGGCCAATCCGGCCCGATTCATCAAGGAACAAATCACCAGTTGGTGGATGATGATCAAACCAACCGGCCCAACCACGGGACAGAAATGAAAAGAACCATAGCCATTTGCAACCAAGCCGGAGGCGTTGGGAAAACGACGACCACCAGAGACCTCGGATTTGAACTGGCGGAAAGAGGTCACCGGGTTTTGGTACTGGATGCCGACTCCCAAGGGTCGCTGGGAGAATTCCTCGGCTTAAACCCCCACCGCAGCGAGCGACAAAGCATCTGGCAATTCATTGCGTCCGAAGC
This sequence comes from Blastocatellia bacterium, assembly GCA_019695185.1. Classification (GTDB taxonomy): domain Bacteria; phylum Acidobacteriota; class Blastocatellia; order Chloracidobacteriales; family Chloracidobacteriaceae; genus JAIBAN01. The sequence goes on from JAIBAN010000018.1 coordinate 24,241, forward strand.
GGACCCGGCGCGGGAAGAGCCGCCACCGGACATGCTCTGCGAGGCCTACGGACTGACAGTGGGCATTTCCAATCTGCAATTGATAAAACTTGAACGCCGCCTGATCGAACAAAGACAACCGCACCGGCTGTATACAATTTTGGCGTCGTTGGGTGACAGATTTGACTATGTCCTCATTGATTGCCCGCCCAACATCAATGAAATCAGCATTCAGGCGCTCTTTGCGGCAGACGAATTGATTGTCCCCGTCCAAACCGAGGAAAAAGCCGTGGCCGGAATGTTTCTCATCCAGGAGGAACTGATCGAAACCAACAAGCGGCGGATGCCTTTCAGACCAACTCTGAAAATCGCCGGATTTTTACCAACGCGCTACAATCCGAGCCGCAACCTGCATAAACACTGCCTGACGGAAATCGAACGGATGACCGCCAGTCTCAATTGCGCGTTGTTTGATCCCATCCGGGAATATATCGCCGTCGCCGAAGCCTGCAATGCAGGCAAGCCATTGAAACTGCATGCCCCCCATTGCCCGGCGGTTCGTGACATCCAGAACCTGGCTGACCGGCTTTCAGCGTAAAAAAACTATGGCAAAAAATTTTGCTTCGCGCAGCCAACACGAATTCGACACCTTAGCCAACAAGGTCAAAGCCAGTACCGCCGGTGAAGCGGTTCACTTGGTCTCAGCGGAAAAACTGACGCCCAACCCATTTCAACCGAGAACCACGTACCAGGACCGCGAACTGCTCGAATTAGCGGAAAGCATCCGGGAGTTTGGCATTTTGGAACCGTTGGTGGCCCGAATGGAGGCAGGTGGAACCTATCAGTTGGTGGCAGGGCACCGTCGGTGGGCAGCCGCCCGAAAAATCGGTTTAACTGAGGTTCCGGTGGTGGTCCGCCACGTGCGGGACGATGAAATGCTGGTGCTGGCTCTGGTGGAAAACATCCAACGGCAGGACCTCCACCCGGTGGATGAAACCCTGGCGTACCGGGAGTTGGTGACCCTCTGCGGCAGCCAGGAAAAAGCCGCCCAGCGCATCAGCAAAAACCGCAGCACCCTGGCCAACAGTTTGCGATTGCTCAACCTGGGTGACGACCTTTTAGCCCAATGCCGGGAACTGGCGGATGTGTCGCAAGCCACCCTCCTGAAAATCCTCCGGATTCCCGAAGCCTTGCGCCCACAAGCCGTGCAAAAATTGAAGGCAACCCAAACCCTGACCCCAGCCGGACCGCAACCCGCAGGCGAACGGAAAAAAACCGGAAGGTTTGTGGTTTCCCACCGGTTTGACCGAAAATCCTCGCCCTTTAAGGTGGAGGTCCGGTACCGGAAAACGAATCCCGCCCCAAGTGAGGTTGAGCAAGCTTTGCTCTATGCTTTGTACAGCCTGGAAGGAAAACCCGAAGACAGACCCAAGCAGGGTTTTGCCGAATTTGTGCGGGCTTTTGAAACATTCAGGAAAAATCTGGCGGACTGAAACCCGGCTCTGCCAAAAAATCCACCTCCTCCCCCCACTCAGCCCACGTTGGAAAAGGAAACACAATGAAACAACGAAAACGGACCCCTGCCATCCGGGTCACCATCTGGCTCCTGTGTCAGGGGCTGGTGTGGTTAACCATTCCCGCCTGGGGAAAAAACCAACCCAAACCGTTTCTGCCAAACCGGAAGTGGAATCAGGAAGTCATTTACTTTGCCCTGACGGACCGCTTCCTGGACGGAGACCCGGCCAACAACATTCCGGCAGGCAGCGACCCCAACCTGTATGACGCAACCCAAACGGACCTCAACAAATACCACGGCGGAGACTTGAGAGGGCTGGAGCTGGCGCTCAAGGCCGGCTACTTCAACCGCTTGGGCATCACGGCGCTGTGGATTACCCCGCCGGTCAAAAACACATGGTTTTCCAAAGTTGAAAACAAAACCGGTTACCACGGATATTGGGCGCAGGATTTCCTCGACATTGACCCCCATCTGGTCAGCCGCACCAAACTGAACGGGGGAACCTATCCTGATACCAGGGAAGGGCGGCTGGAGCATTACCGCGATTTCATTGAACTGGCCCACAAAAAAGGCATCAAAGTGATTCAGGACATTGTGTGCAACCATGCCGGGCCGGTGTTTTATTACGACAGCAACGGAAACGGAAAATTCGACCAGGATTTTACCGATGCCAATCAAAGCGAATGGATTCAGCCTTTTTTGCCCAATGGACGGCATGAAAACACTCGTTGGGCGGACATACAGCCCTGGAACCTGCAACAAACCCAGCCCGCCGGACCGGTCACCCTCAAGTTGCGTGGAAACACCGTAACGGTCAAAACCAGCGGGATTTTAAGCACCTTTGAAGCCTATGGCCGCCGAGGGTACCGGGAAGGCAGCCTGGGGAAATCCGACGGTGAGGAAGTCACCTGTGATTTTTTTGCCCTGCGGGATTTTGAGACCGCCCCAACTGCTCCCAGGTTTGACCAATTGACCGAGGAATTTGCCGAAATCTATGCCTTCTACGTTCGTGAACTGGGGGTTGACGCCTTGCGGGTGGATACGGTCAAGCATGTCCATCACGAGTTTTGGGATGCGATGTTTTCCAAATTGCGGGCCAAAATCGGGCCGGAAAGAGCCCGGAACTTTTTCATCTTCGGGGAAACTTACAGCGGCAACCCGGCTGACATTGGCCGCACCACCTACCGCAAGGACGGCAAAACAGGACCCTGCCTGGATTCCATGCTGAACTTCCAGTTTTGTTTCAATGCCCGCAACTACCTCCGAGTGGAAAACAATGGTTACGGGGATTCGACCGAAATCGTCAACACACTGCGGGAAATGTACGAAGGCAAAGACGCCCAGGGCCGACCCTTTTACAATCCGGAGCCGGGGCCGGACGGCCTCACCGCCCGCGAAAAACTGGTCACGTTTTTGGAAAACCACGATGGTTTGAATCGGTTTCGGGCCCAGGGCATCAGTGCGGAAAACAACCGGCTCCAGTTGGGTTTGCTGGCTGTCATGGAAGGGATTCCCTGCATTTACTACGGTTCCGAAGCGGATTTGCAAGCCTCCGGTTCTATCAAAGGCGACAGTGAAACCGGTCGCATGACGTTTTGTAAACCCGGAGATGTTCAGAATCTGAAAAAAGTCGAAGCCGGGAAAACCTTCCGGATGCTTTCAACTCTGCTGGCGTTACGCCGGAAATTCCCGGCTTTGCAGGAGGGAAAAACCAACGTCGTGTGGTCGGACACGCACGCCAGTCAGGACGATGACGGGGTGCTGGCACTGGTTCGGTATACCGAAAAAAACGGGGTCATTGACCCTCGTCAAACCATGCTGGTCGTCATCAATGCCCATCCTGACAAAGCAGGCACCACGACTCGGCAGGGTGAAACCATGGTGCTGGTTTCACGGGACGGCAAACCGGTGGTGGATCGGCGGATGGTTATGGACATGCAGTTTCCCTTCAAGCAAAAAGACATCAACCCGGTGGACCGGATTCCGGTTCATTGGAAAGGCGGTCAGCCAACCCTGACGCTGGGGGAACAACCCAAATCCATCACCATTTATCGGGCTTTGCGCCCGCCGATTACGTATGTTTCCGCCAGGGGGCGTGAAACGGAAAATCACTGGCGGTTTTGACGGCCCGCAGCGGAAGCCCTTGGGCAAGTGCCAGGGCTTCCCATTCAGCGCCTGATTTGCTTCTAAAAAGCGTTTTAAGCTCCTCCATGGTGTTCCAGGCCTCTGACCCCTCGGAAAATGCCTTAAAAAGCCACTCAGGGCGGTTTACGGCCTTGCAGAATTTTTCCCAGAGATGTGGTTCCAGGGCGGCCAGCGCGATTTGGCCTTCCTGGGCCGGGTAAATCGCATAACAGGGAAGCCGTCCGTCCAGCATCGGCAGGGCCGGGTATGCCAGTGAGCCGGCTGTTTCACTCAGGTACACTTCAAAAAACCCGCCTCCTTGGCGCATGCCTTCAACCGCAGCCAGGGCTCCCCAGAACCCTCCGGAAGCATCGGCAAACTGGTATCCTCCCCACTGTTCGGAAAAACGGTCCAAGAGCCCGGCGGCAGCCAGATAGGTCAGGTCATGACCGGGAGCCTCCCGCCAGGGTTCCTCCCGGAAGCCGGCAATCCGGACATAGGTGAGGGCCGGATTGAGAGTCAGCAGTTCCAGCGGACCCACCCCCAGTTTTTCCATGACACCAGGTCGGTTGGTCTCCAGCAACACGGCAGCCGAGGGAACCAGCTCCCGCAACCGCCGTGTTCCTTCCTCCCGTTTGAGATCAATGGTTTCGGTCCGTTTGGAGCTTCCCAGCCATTCATAGAGGTCCGGTTGCAGAAATGCCGTCATATCTCCCGCCGGTGGCAGCAGGCGGAGCACGTCAAAACCCATCTGGGCCAGAATTCGTCCGGCCAGCGGGCCGGGAAGCAGACGGGTCAGGTCAAGAACCAATGGTGCCATAGAAGACTCTCCGAATTTAACTTAAACAGATAGTAAAATAGTGAAAATAAAGTGGTTGAACTGTATTGTCCGAGCTCGGACAAGACAGTTCCAAAAAACAGCCCCAATTTACAATTTTTTCCTCTTTTCAATTGAAAAGAAAGGGTTTGTGCGGATTGTCCGAGCTCGGACAATTCAATTATGAGGTGTGGCTGTTGCTCAACAGAAGCAGGCATTGAACCAGCGCCCACTCGGTTACGAGCCGAGTGCTCTCAGCCACTGAGCTACCCTGGAGCATTGCCAGGAGCATCAAATCAGGTCTTTCCCACGTAGTCCAGGTCAGGGTGATTTGAAAAGCAATTTCCACCATGGAACAAGAAAAAAGTCCACGGGAAAGGAGTCAAAATATTACCTTTCCCGTGAACCTTTATGGTGACTTGCAGGCATGGAGACGGGGAATTCAGGGAATTACTTCAAAATCCGTCCATTGGGAAAAAACCGGAGGGGCTGTTCCTTTTTGTTTATCCCGAATGACCAGTTGGATGGTGTATTCCCCCGGTGCCTGTTTCGAACTCAGTTGAAAGGTGCCTTGAGCCACCAGATGTTCCTGTTTTTCACCCAGCGGTAAGAGGGCTTTCGGGGTGCCGGAGAGCACCAGTTCATCGCCTTTGAAAACCAGAATCTGGGATTCCAGGGTGGTCAGTGGATTTTTTGGTTTCTTGCCGCCGGGAAAAACCGCACATTGATAATTCACTTCGGAACCGGCAGGGAATTTTCGCAAAGCCGGACTTGATTGCGGGTCCAGCACCAGTTGGGGGTTGTTGGTTCCCGGTTGGGTTTGCCCAAAAGCAATCAAACTGGAACTGACCAGGGCATGTTTTTTCCCATCCTGAATTTCCAGGAAATGCCCGCCCGAACCGATTTTCCCGGATTCGACATCCCGGACCGCCACCCGAAACTGAAAGCCCCCGTTGAGATTGAAAGGCAGGGTTTGAAATTGCAGCAAGCCTTTTTGACAGGCTGCCTGATAGTCTGCATCCGCCAAGCCGATTTTGAGCTTTTTCAGGTTTTGGGCCACCACTTCACCATTTTCACTCAGGGCCGCCGTCAGGATTTCGATGGTTGTGACCTGGAGGTTGTCCTGGCGGGAAAAACTCAGTTCCTGCGGGTCAAGCCAGACATAGGTCCTCACAAACGGCTTGTTCTCCTTCCCCAGGCCATGGACACAAGTCACCTGGGTATGTAACTGACTGGTGGCAAAGGGAGACAAAATCGAGTCAATCATCTGGGTGAGCGAGGTGGTTTCGGTGAGGCGTTCCGGTTCGGCTGGCTTGGTATAAAATCCGTTGCGGGTCCGCACAGTCAGTTCCGGTCGTTTGACCCGGACAGCAAGCCGATGGGCTTTCAACCAGTCGCCGTCAGCCGGGTTGGTCAAGACATAACCGAGCAGGTAATAGCCGCGTTGCTCCTCCAACACCTTTCCCAATGAATGATTCAGGTTGTTTGAATTCAAAAAGGCAACCCCGCCGGTTTCACGGGCCAGACTGCGTAATCCCTGTTGGGAGTCCAACCGGTCGGAAGTCCGAATTCCCTGAAGGGTGCTGAGATTGGTTCCGGTGTCAGAAACCCGGTCGGCACCAGTCAAACCTCCAGTTTCGAGACCCGTGGCTTCAATTGGGTAGACCACCACTTCGGAACGGTTGGCCTGCTGCACCAGTTTTTCAAAGGATGAATGGAGCCGGGAGTTCCCCGTTCCCAATTGGGGCAACCCGTCTGAAAGAAACAGAATGGATTTGCGACCAGGAAGGTTTTCCAACCCTTTGACCGCCAGCCGGAGTGCGGAAAGGGAAGCTCCAATCAGGTTTTCGGTTCGACCGGCATTGAGATTTTCAGCCAGTTCCGCATCAAACAAGCCGCCTTTGCCGCCGGTTGCCTGGGAGGTGGACCGGTCACTGCCCCAGGAAGCGCCACTCAGACGGCCCCGACCCGCCGGATTCCAGTGCAGGTTTTGAACTGCCCCCAACAGTCTCCGTTTGTCATTGGTGAATTGTTGTAAAATTCCCTGGCTTTTCCCGGTTTGAAGAATAGCCACCAGGTCAAAGGGCTGCATTTGTTCAATCAGAAACGATTTCAAGGCAGACTGAACCCGGCGGATGCTTTCCGCCGACAGGTTCAGGTCATCCACCACCAGCACATAGGAACGCCGGATATTTTCCGTCCTCGGCAGGGAACTGGCCGGTGCCAGTGAATATTCATCTTTGGGTGTTTTGGCCAAAGGCAAGTTGGCGGAATTGGTCCCGGCCACCGGTTGCAGGCTGACGTAAGCAAAGTTGGAAATTGGTTGAGGCTGTTTGTCTTCCAGAATTTCAAAATCCTCAGCCGTCAAATTCGTGACATGCCGCCCCTGTTTATCCACAACGACGGCGTCAATTTGGACCAATGAGGTGGAGACTTTCAAAATTGCATCGGGTTCTTGTGTTGTGAGGTTCTGAGAAAATCCACTGACTGTGTTTCCCCAGGCAAAGCTCACGCAAAGCAATCCCGCACACAAAGCAGATGCTTGTTTTTTCATAGGGTTCACCAGATTTGTAAATTGTTTTGCTGCGCGGAGTGTTCGGGATGCTATGACCGGAAAAAGAGATGGCTGGGAATTTCCAAAAATTTGAAAAGAAGTTCCCGGTTTGTAGTGGGGAAGGGGGCTTCCGTCCGGGATTGGTTCAGACAGCCACTTTTTTAATTTGATGGTTTTTCCCATCCTACTGATTGAAAATAAATCACTTATGTGAATTGTCCGAGCTCGGACAATTGATCTGCCAACAATCCTTTGGTTTCAAGGCAATCACCACAGAGACACAGAGGACACAGAGTTTTTCTTTGCGTTTCTCTGTGCGTCCTCTGTGCCCTCTGTGTCTCTGTGGTGATAAAAATTTTCCAAAGTGTTCCAAATCTTGGGGGGGACCGGTTTAGAGAGAACGTTTTTTTTCTGAAAACAGCCCTTCGAATTTGGCAATGATGCCGAGCATGACTTCATCCGCCCCGCCGCCAATCGGCAGCAACCGGGCGTCGCGGTAATAGCGGGCCATCGGATATTCTTCCATGTAGCCTATCCCGCCATGAAACTGCATACAGACATCCGCCACCTGCCGGGTAAGATGGCCAGCCTTGAGTTTGGCCATTGAGGCTTCGCGCGTCATGTCCTCGCCAGCCACCAGCTTGCGGGTGCAGTGGTAACAAAGCTGTTTCAGCAGTTCGATTTCCGTCAGGCATTCGGCCAGCTTGAACTGAATCCATTGGTTGTCAATCAAGGGCTTGCCAAACGTCTTCCGTTGCTTGAGGTACTCAACCGTCATCCGGACAACTTTGTGCGCCCCGGAATAACATAAAATCGCCGCAATCAGACGTTCTTTTTGAAATTGCTGCATTTGCAACATGAAGCCCTGTCCTTCAGCCCCAATGCGATACCATTTCGGCACCCGCACCTTGTCATAGGATAGCTCGGCGGTATCACTGGAATGATTTCCCATTTTCTTCAGTTTTCGGCTGACCGAGAAACCGGGGGCATCGGTGGGAACCATAATCAGGGACATACCCTCAAACCCGGTTCCAGGTGAGGTCCGCACCAGCGTGCAAACCCAGTCGGCCTGCGTTCCGTTGGTGATATAGAGCTTGGTTCCGGAAATCACATAATGGTCGCCGTCGGCTTCGGCTTTGGTACGGATGGACGCCACATCCGAACCGGCATCAGGTTCGGTCACACCAATGGCCCCGAGCATGTCACCCCGCAGCGAAGGCTCCAGAAAAGCTTTTTTCAGGTCGTGGGAGCCAAAATCAGCAAGTGCCGGCGTACACATGTCGGTGTGGACGGTCAACCCCATCGGAACCCCGGCACAGTTGACCCGGCCCAACTCTTCGGCCCGAATCAGGTTGTACCAGAAATCAAGTCCCAAGCCGCCGTATTCTTCCGGGTAGTTGACACCGAGGAACCCCAGGTCGCCCATCTTTTTAATCAGTTCATGGGCGGGAAAATTTTCCTCCTGTTCCCATTTTTCAACATGAGGATTGATTTCGTTGTCCACAAACCGGCGCATGGCACTCCGGAATTGACGATGTTCTTCGGTAAACTTCATGCTGAAACACTCCTTTGAGGAAATCACGAAAAAACGTTGTATCCAACTGATTTTCAAGGGATTGGCTTGAATTGTCCGAGCTCGGACAATTCAGGTGCGAAGTGCCATTTGCGCCTGTTTGAGGATTGCCACGCAAATTGTCCGAGCTCGGACAATTCACCCAAGTCATTTTGTTTCAAGTGAATAAAGGGGAAAAACGGCAAATTCAAAAGCGCACATGAACCTGACTGGCTGCAATCCCAACGGTAGCACAACTGAAGGGTTGCTGCTGGGGCTTTTTTCTCCAGGCGGATTCGGAAAACAGTGATTTCAACTCATTGAAACGAAAAAATGAAATGAAACGAGGTTTAAGGATGCACTCCGGCTTTTTGCAAAAGTTCAAACAGCAACGCCTCTTCCTTATCAGCTTTCCGCCGCTGCTCCAGGAACAAGGCCTTTTCATTTTCAGGAAGTTTAGGCAGGAGCTTTTCAAACTCCTTTTCATTCGGATGTCGCCCGGTTAGAACCAGATTCTTCCAACCTGAATAATCCAGGACATCAACGTTGGCTCCTGCTGTGAGCAGGGTTGTGAAAATTTCCAGCCGGTCATTGTGGTTGCCTCCAAGTGAAGCAGCATACATCAAAGCCGTAAACCCCTTTTTGTCGGCCAGATTGACATCAGCATGAGCCGCCAGCAATTTTTGCAGGAATTCCAAATCATGGATATCCCGCCTTTGAGACACAATCATCAGAGGGGTTTGGCCGGAACGGTCCTGGGCATTGACTTTGGCTCCCGCAGCCAACAACTGTTCCAGCAGAGGAATTGACTCACATAAACCACAGTCACGAGCCAATAACAGAAGGACCGTATCTCCATCACTGTTTGTCAGTTCCAGATTGACTCCGGCTTCCGTCAGTGCTTTCACCGAACCCAAATCCCGGTCACCCAGGACCGCACCCATTATTGGGGTCCAGCCTGACGTGCTTTGGGCATTTGGGTTTGCCCCGGCTTTCAACAAAAGCCGGATGACCTGGGGAGAGCTTCGATACATTGCTCTGTGTAAGGGAGTTTCTCCTGCCCAGCCCTTGTGATTGACATCTGCCTTGTGATTGAGCAGGAGTTCAACCAGGGCTGGTCTGGCATCCCGGTTTTCGGATTCGACCGCAAAGAACAGCGGGGTTTGTTCAACTGGTCCAACTGCAATCGCGTTGGCACCTGCCTTCAGCAAAGCTTGGACAATCGTGATATTTCCTTTTTCCAGCGCCAGCATCAATGGTGTAATTTGGTCGTCTTCCGATTTTTCATCCGTGGCCCCGGCCCGTGCGACTTGCTCTGCCGGAACCCCGCTGGAGAGCAAAAACTGCACCATCTCCACCCGATTGCCCAACACAGCCCAAAAGAGGGGGGTAAATCCATTGCGGGCATCTGGTTGGTTGATTTTGGCTCCGGTTGCCAGATGGTTTTTGACGGTTCGCAGGTCCCCTGCAAACACGGCTTGGTCAAAAGGCGATTGTGGGAATAAATGGCGGGGGCCATATTGAGGCTGAATCATGGCCAGTTCCAGAGGGGAAAGCCCGGATTGTGCCACCCATTGGTCCAGTTCAGGCAGGTGCATGTCGCCTAACAGCGCGTACTGATAGCGGGTGTTGACGGCTTCAGCCAGTTCCCGTCCAGCCGTGGCGGCAATCAAATGGCCGACGGCACAAAGATTTCCCTCCCGGTCAATAAAGCAAGGGCGACGGTTGGTTGAAGGTTCAAACACATGGGGGAAAACGCCCCGTTGCCAATAGGCGTGCAAATGGTCCAGATTGACTTGCCGTTGGGTCAGTTGTTGGGGAGACAATCCGGCAGGTGTTTTTTGGCGCAATATGCCTTCAATGTAGGCCAAATGCGTTTTGATGCGGAGGTTTTCATCGGTTTTGGAATGGGGTAAGACGCCAAACCGGGCATGGAAGCTGATGTCGCCGACCACGGCATTCACTGGTTGTGATTGTTGAATGGAAGCAAGTGGATTGACTGGTGGAACCTGAGCGAAAACACCAGTTCCTCTCAGGAAAACCAGAGCAAGGAACCAGAACACCACGAAATCGATTTTCATGAAGCACTATCCTCTGGGAAGTAACAGACTGCTGACCGAAAATCCAACGGTTTGGGTGTCAGGTTGGTTAACCCGGAAGGACCAGCCATCCCGTGGGTTGTCAGGGACAGCGCTTCAAATCAATTTGCCCGTCACAATATTTCACAAAGGAACGATTATTTCTGTTCGGTTCTCTCCGTGGAGGTCTTAACGTTTTCCAGCCAGATTGCCCCATTCGCCTGACAGGATAAAACTGGCCCAGAAGTAGGGATGGGCCCGCTTGGGGTTTTTCAGAAAATTCAACCGAATCTGCCGGAGGGCGGCGGAACGGCCCGCCCCGTTTTTGAGTTGGCCGTAGAAATCCACCATCAAATCCCTGGTGCCTGCATCCGAAACCGGCCAGAGGCTGACCAGTTGACTTTCGGAACCGGCCAGCACAAAAGCCCGCCGGAGGCCATAGACACCTTCGCCGTTTTTGACATCCCCCAGCCCGGTATCGCAGGCGGAAAGCACCACCAGTTTGGTGCCCCACAGGTCGAGCGAGGCGGCTTCCAGGGCGGTCAAAATGCCGTCGGCATCGCCAACGCTGGCTTCATGATTGGCTCCGGCAAAGAAGAGATAGGAACGCAGGAGCGGATTTTCCTGCCGGATTTTGTCCAGGTTGACTGGCGTGTCATCACGTAACAACAGGCGCTGGCTGCTGTTTCCGGAAGCGGAATCCATTTCAACATCGGGAAAAAAATAGCCGTGGGTGCCGATATGCAGGAATTCAGGGCGGCGGGTTTGGGTCAGCGCGGTTTCCGTGGCGCGGGTTTCCTCATAGGTGTTAAGGGCTGGAAACAGGGTTTTCAAGGCGGCTGCCTCGGCGGCGGTGCCAGACAGTCGGGCCAACGGCTGGAATTGTTTCCCCAACAGCTTGGGCCCCTGGCCGGCGGCATAATCGGGATTGGCCAGAGCCAGCGGCGGGTTGGTGCTGTGACTGCCGTTTTGCAACCGGAGCAGGTCGCGCCCGCTGGTCAGGTAGGAAAACTCATAGGATTGGACAAGAAACCGTCCGCGTTCATCCACCAGCGCGTCAAAAGGAATCAGGTTCAGGCTGCCGTCCGGTGAAAGGAGCACTCTGGTGCTTGCGCCAAGCAATTTCCGCACGGGTTCAAAGACGGCCCGCTCCAGTTTCCGGCCCAGGGTCTTGGCCTGTTTGTTGGCCGGGTTGCGGATGGCCTGGCGGAATTCCGCCACCACTGGTTCAAGCGGCTTGACCGGACCCAGGGCGGCAAACCGGATGTCCCCGGCAGCATTCAACAGATAGGCCGCCAGGTGTGGTTCGCCAAACTGTTGGTGTTGCGCGTCAAAGGGTTGATAAACGGCATATTCCACCAGCACGGCCCCAGCCGGAATCCATTTTTGCACCTCAGCCAGGGTGATAGGAGTGGTCTGGGTCCGGAATTCAACGCTGCGGCGGCTGATGTCCATTTCCAGTTGTTCCTTGTTGGTTTTCAACTCATTGAGCAGGGCTTCGTGTTGCTGGGGATTTTTGTTTCCAGGTCCCCGCAGGGTGAGCGCCGAAATTTGCCCGGCCACTGTGGCGTACTCATTGAGCAACTTTTGGACTTCCGGGTTTTGATTGCGCCGGAGTGCCTCCAGGGCGTTGGTCATGGCATCCAGCGCCCGGCCTTTGCGGCGGAGAAGGACGGTCAGGGCGGCTTCCTGGGCGGCACGGTCCTGCGGGGCAGCCAGCAGATGCAGGGAAATGGTCTGGTCGGTGCGGGAGGCGGTCCGTTTCAAATAGAGCGTTTTTTGGTTTTCGGAGCCGGAAAGCAAATTTTGATTCAGGTCCTGTTCAATGATGTCATTGGCCTGCGCCAGGGCTGCCACGGCCTGCGCCGGTTGGTTGGCGGCTTGCCGGACACCAGCCAGATTGCTCAAGGTGGTTGCCACCAGCGGGTGAGTGGGACCCAGGGCTTTGACGATAATTTCCTGAGCCCGTTGAAAATGGGCCAGAGCCTGCACATTGTCCCCTTTGTTCCAGTAAATCCAGGCCAGATTGTTCAAATCAGTCGCCACCACCCGATGTTCCTGACCCAATACTTTTTCGTCAATTTCCAGGGCACGCCGCTGCAAAGGTTCCGCCACGTCAGGTTTTCTTTGTCTGCGATAGAGGGAGGCCAGATTTCCCAAGGTAAGCGCTACGTTGGAATGATTGGGGCCTAACGCCTTTTCCTGGATGGCCAGCGCTTTTTGGTAACAGGTTTCGGCCTGGAGCAGGTCACCTTTCAATTCATACACACTGCCCAGGTTGAACAGATTAAACCCCACATCCGCATGGTTCGGTCCCAGCGCTTTTTCCCGAATGGCCAGCGCCTGCTCCAAAAGCGGCAGGGCCGTCTCTGCATCCCCTTTGCCTTTGGAGACCATTCCCAAATTGACCAGACTGGTGCTCAGGTCCGGATGCGTCGGGGGGAGGATTTGCCGCCGGATTTCCAGGGCTTGGCGGAAATATTTCTCCGCTTTGTCATATTCGGCTCTGGATTCGTAAAAGGTTCCCAAATTGTTGAGGGTGGTGGCAGTTCGGTTGTGGATTTTGCCAAATGCTTTTTCCCGGATGGCCAGTGCGCGCAGAAAAAAAAGTTCTGCCTGGGGATACTTGCCAATGGCAAAATAGAGAGTGCCCACATTGTTGACCGACTGGCTGGTGTCGGGGTGGTCCGGGCCCAAAGCTTTCTCCCGAATGGCCAATGCCCGCTGGTAAGCTTTTTCAGCAGCAGGGTAATTGCCGGCCCGGTCATAGAGCAGCCCCAGACTGTTCAGCGTATCGGCAACAAACGGGTTTTCCGGACCGAAGACTCCTTCCCGAATGGCCAGGACCTTGAGGAACATGGATTCAGCCTGTTGATAATCGCCTTTGGCACTGTAGAGGGTTGCAAAATTGGATAGCGTCTGAATGGTTTCAGGATGTTCAGCGCCGTATAGTTTTTCTTCCAGAGCCAGGGCCCGTTGGAAATTGGGTTCCGCCTGGACATAGTTGCCGGCATTTTTATAGAGCACGGCCAGGTCATTCAGGACCGCAGCAATATCCACTTCCAGGTCAGGATACAGTTCATAAATTTTCAGGGCTCGCTGGTAAAACTGTTCGGCTGCGGCCCGATGCTCAAGTGCCAATTCCACCTGAGCCAGGTTGCGGAGGGTTTCCGCCACTGCCGAATGGTTTATTCCGAGCGCCTGTTCGCGCACCGCGAGGGCGCGTTGCAAATAGTCCACAGCTTGTTTGTAATCCCCTTTTTCCCGCCAGAGGAATCCGATGTTATTGAGGGTTTCACCGACTTTGGCATGGGTGGAGCCCAACCACTTGTTCCTGATGGCCAGTGCCCGTTGGAACATGGGTTCGGCAGTGCCCAGGTTTCTGGTTCTGACCAGCAGTATCGCCAAAAAGTTCAAACAGTCGGCGGTCTCCAGGTCTTCGGGACCCCGAATTTTCTCACTCAGCGCCAATGCCCGCCGCAGGCAGGACTCGGCTTCAGGGTATTTCCCCAGGGATTTGTACAGATTCCCCAGGTTTTGCAATTGGGTGAGGGTTTCAGGATGGTCCGGCCCCAGGCTTTTTTCCGTCATAGCCAGGGCGTTTTGCAAGATTGATTCAGCTTCTTTGGGTTGGCCTGACTCCATCAGGAGCACACCCAAATTGTTCAGGCTGGAGGTCCGCGTCGGATGCCCCACCGGCAGTTGCTGCTCGCTGGCGGCTGTGATTTGTTTTTGTAAAGCCAAAGCTTCAGCCAGTTTTCTTTCCTGCCACAATTCAGAAACCCGATCTGTTTTGGCTGCCAGCAAAATGGCGGGAGCGTCGGTGGGAACCGCCTGTCTCAGTTCCGTCAATTTGATTGCAAATTTCCCCTCTCGTATGGGGTGACCTGCCGGAGCAACTTCCACCCGATACATGCCACTTTTGGGGGCGATAGAGGCGAGCAGCTCAGTGTTGTAGGCATCGTGAAATACATCCTGCGTCACCAAGGTTTTGCCATCCGGTCCAATCAAGCTGGCGACAACATCAATTCCGCTTTGCGCCACTGTAATCTCCAGATAGAAACCTGCTTTGGCCTTAAATCCAAAAACGGATTTCTGACCAGGAACCAATGGCTGTTCCACTGGTTTCTTGACTTCAAGCACAATCGGGGCATCAGGTTGTTCTTTCTTTTGGGCAAACAATGAAAGGGCAGGAAAAACCAGATGCTGGCCGAGGCACAGCCATCCAATCACAACACAGGCGTTCCAAAAACGCCAAATCCGGGAGCAGTTCATAAAATGAGGGAATCAGTTACAGGCAATTCTGGAAATTGAAAATCGGCTTTGGTGCGGGGGCAAAACCGATTCTTGCTCATCTAAACACAAAAATATTGTCAAATTGTAACAATTCCCAATGTGATCCAAAAGTTTTCAGTAACTGTTTTGACTGTGGTTCACAGGCAGAGCCACTGGTTACTGCTGTTTTGGTGCTACCGCCGCAGAGTCTTTCCAAAGTTGCACGCAGTTGCAGGTAAATAGTTGTAAAGAAAATGTTTACCCTGCATTGTCCGAGCTCGGACAATTTGTGCAAGCAGTCACAACTTATGTTTGGTGCCGCTCATCAGGAGCCGTTCCCCCAGGCCCAGCAATCCCAACAGCCGGTCCATTCCCTGGTGAAACAGGTTGAAAGGAAAAACCGCCGGCTGGGTATGGGAGGCTGGTGAAGCCGGATCATGAGGCGGCTGGGATTCGGTTTGACTTCGCAGGTCGTGCCACATGCCCTGAAGGTTGAGGCCCTTGGTCTGGGTGGTTTTTACTTCGAATCCATGGACCTCCAGAAAAATCCCTAATGATGTTTCCGAAAAACAATTGATGTGAGGGCAGCCAAGAAAGCGGGACTTGGGACCCAGAACCCGGATGTTCAGGCTTTCATAATTGGGCACACTGACAGCCAAAATCCCGCCGGGTTTCAAAATCCGAAAGGCTTCTTCCAGAAAGAGGTCAGGAAATGGAACCTGCTCCAGGATTTCCCACATGGTAATCACATCAAAATGGTCAGGTGGAAACATTCCTGAAGTGAAATCACCCGATTGGGCAGGCGGTCCTCCAGCCTTTGGTTGCGTCAGGTTGGAGGCGGCAGTCTCAATGCCCGTGACGGTGAATCCCGCTTGGCGGGCAGCTTGCACAAACCCGCTTTGGGGATAACCCACATCCAAGAGAAGTCCCTGGTGGGGGCGGGGAAGTACCTGCAGTTCCGTTTGAAAGCCAGGCGGGGCAGACTCAAGGAGATTCGCACCCGATTGACTGGAACGAAGAGGTGTATTTCTGGTATCCGGAGAGGAAAAACCAACTTTTTCCGGAAGCCGTTGGGAAAACACCATTCCACAACCCTGGCATTGGACAAAAGTGAGGGATTTTTTTTCAAATTCAGGCTTGGGCTTGGCTTGGCAGCAAACAGGGCAAACCCGCTGTCGGCGGGAAGACAGGGGTGTCTCTTCCGACAGGAAATAGGCTGATTCGGGAAATCCAGAAATGGCAGGTGAATCCATAGTCTTCACACAGCAGGCCGGTTCGTCGCAAGCGGGGTTTAAATAGTCCAAAGCTGGTATCGGAGTGTTTTGTCCCAAACATTGACAGGGAATTCGAGGCCGAACGGGGCTGGCAGCAAGGTAAAACGAAAATATTGCGAAAATATTGCTTTGGGACAGGAAAATGAAGGAGTGAAGGAGTGAAGGTTTGGGTATTCACCGTTCACTCCTTATCAATCAATTGTGGATTTTCTGCCGATGGCAGGTGAGGGTTACTTGACGATTTGCTCCGGCGGCTCGCCGTAGGTCATCACCAAAAACATGACCGTTTCCTTTTTTCCTGGATTCTGATAGGCATGGGCCACATCGGCCCGAAAATACACGGTGTCTCCGGTGCCCAATTCAACCGGTGGTGCGCTGCCTACGGTCAGGGTTAACTTGCCAGACTGGACAATCAGATTTTCAAAGGTTCCGGGGGCATGGGGTTCGGCCTGTTCCATATGGCCGGCAGCGAGCCGGAGTTCATAAAATTCAGCCCGGCGGTGAGTGTCAAACGGAAACAAGGCCCGGCTTTCAAAACTTCCGTCAGAGGAGCGGAGCACTTTGGCCTGTGCCGACCGCTGTATCCAGATGTCAGAGGTTTGTTCCTCGCCCAGCAAATCGGCAAACCGTGCTTCCAACCCCTGTGAGATTTTCCAGAGCAGCGCAATGGTCGGAGCGCTTTCCCCGGATTCAATCTGACTGAGCATGGTCCGGCTGACGCCGGACAGGACCGCCAGCCGTTCAAGGCTCAAGCCGCGTCGTTTGCGCAGTCGCTCCACATTGTCACCAACCCGTTTTTTGAGTTCCTGGGCTTCAAAATCATTTTTGACCGGTTTGGTTTTGGCAGACTTCTGAACCATGACAACTTACCTTCCAATGACAATAAACCCGAGCGAGGCGGCAATTCCGGTGATAAAGGCGCGATAAAAATTGATGCCCACATTGCGGGGTTCGGAATCACGCAAATAAACCACGTCGCCAGGTTGCAGAATGGGGTCTTCCACTTTTTTCTTTTCGATATCGGCCAGATTGAACCGGATTTCGTCCATCCCCGGCTTGTTCGGTGACACCCGCAGGAGCGAGGCTTTGGATTTGGCAGCCAGGGCCGTCACCCCACCAGCCTGATACACAGCCTGAGTAAAGGTAATGGATGATTTGATTTGAATGGAGCCGGGTTTGTTGACCTGACCAATTACATAGACCACGGCAGCTTCCGGCACACTCAGGATGTCACCCGGCTGGAGGCTGCGATTTAACCCGATTTGTCCGTTGAACAGTTCCCGAATATTGATGGATTCAATCTGGGGCTCGCCTTCGGGTTGAGTTTCATTTCCGCTGCCGGTTTTGGAATCGGGTTGAGGATTGCGAATCAGCAGCAGCTTGTCACCGGCAACAGGGGACATTCCTCCCGCAGCCAGCAGCACATCGAGCAAACGGGTATTGGCTCGGACCGGATATTTCCCCGGTTTCGCAATGGCTCCTATCACAGTCACGGCCTGAGCTGCATATTCGGCCACAGCCACATACACCTGTGGTTCCCGAATGTACTTCTGAAAGCTCGTCCGCAGCAACTCGGCCAGTTGCGGTTCCGTCAGACCGGCTGCCTGAACCTGGCCCAGCAGTGGAATGGTTACATTTCCAGTTGCATTGACCCGAAATTTTCCACTGAGGTCCGCCTGCTTAATGATACGAATATCAAGCACATCGCCTGGCCCAATATTATAATCGCCCGAGGTTTCGCTGGCGGATTGAGGAGGTGTGAGGGGTGCTTCAATTGCTGGTGGTTCAGCCGGTTTGGGTTTTTCCTGGGCAGAACAAGGGACTGCTGCCCAACAGCCTGTATATAAAACAACAAGCACAAAAAGAGCGGGAAGACGGGGTTGTCGCAAGAAAATCATCAGAATTCGTTGAAAATTGCCAAGAGATATGCCATTTGATAGGAATCAGGAACAAGCATCAAGACTAACTCAACCGCGCCTGTAACTTCAAGATAACACTCTTTCGAACTAGGGGGGACTTTGCCACAAGCGCTGGTGGTTGCATTGGTTGCAATCAAAGCGAAATTGCATTGTGAGGAGAAGTTCTCAATGACACCCATGACCCTGTTGCAGAAAAAAATCGGCCCATTCGGGTTAATCAAGGAAATCGGTAACGGAACCCTGGGGGAAACCTGGGTGGCCCGCAAAGACAACACCATGGCCGATTGCATGGTCAAGATAATTCCGGTTTCCAAACAGTCCGAGGAAGCCTTGCTGCTCGAAGCCAAATACTGGCTTGATTTGGGAATTCACCCCAACATCCTTCCGATTGCCGAAGTCACGGCGGTTGATGCAAAAATCATTGTGGTTCTGGAAGCGACTCCGGCCACCACTTTGGAACGCTGGCTTAAAATCAATCACGGGAAATCCCCATCCATTAAAACGGCGGTTCAGATTGTTTCCGACATCCTGAAAGGGCTGGAACATCTGCATACCAACGGGATTTTGCACGCCGACCTAAAACCATCGAATGTCCTCCTGGACGGGCTGGTGCCCCGGTTGACGGATTATGGAATTGTGCATGTGCTGAAGCCGGATGTGAGCACCCTGAAATTACCGCACCTGTGGTATGCCTCACCTGAAGCACTCAGAGGGCGCTTTACCCGCAAGGCCGACCTTTGGGCGGCAGCCGTGTTGTTATATCAAATGCTGGCCGGAAGGCTGCCGTTCCCGCATACCGAACCCGAAGAAGTCCGCTGGGCAATTGCCACTCAGATTCCAGACCCTTTGCCGATGGTGGTGCCGCAGTCGCTCCATGAATTTCTGGAAAAAGCCCTTTCAGTTGAAATGGGGAATTTTTTTCCCACGGCGGCGGAAATGCGGGCTGAGTTGCTGAAATGCTTTTGGGGGCTCCAAACGACTGAAGACAAAACCACGAGCCCGAAAATGGCGGATATCCCGGCTCTGGCCCCGGTGCGGGAAACTGCTCCGGACCCAGCCGCCAAGCCACATATTACGGAACCTTTTTCCAGTGCGGCAGTGTTGCCTTTTGAAAAAGTCGTCGAGGTAGAAGCCGAAATCACGGCCAAGGTTCCGGTTCAGTCCACTACCGTGCCCTTGGTGCGGGCGGTCGTGACAGAACCGCTCGCCACTGGCACTGAGGCTTTGTCTGCTGGAACGGAACCGTTGCATGGGACAACCGAACATTTACCGGAAGGGGGAACCGAAAATCTTTTACCAGGAACCAGTTCCTTGACTGCTTCGACTGAGCCATTACATACACTGACTGGTCATCTGCCAAAATCCAGTGAAACAGTGAAAACCCCGGTCGTGGAACCCACTCAGCCGGTACCAGCTCAGGAAGGACCTCCATCTGTGCCAGGTTTCGGGGCCGGTTCGGCTTTTTCCACCTACGCTGAACCACAACCGCGCCGGCTTGGCTTTCTACTCCTTCCCGTGGCCTTGATTTTATTGGTTGTGGGTGGTGTGGCCGGGTTTTTATGGTGGCGTTCGACCCGTCCGGCCCCCGCCGTTGCCAAACAACCTCCAGTGGTAGCCAAAACATTACCCCCAGCCCCCAAACCAGTTGAACCCAATCCGGCCCCCACTTCCACGAGCCCATCCCCATCCCCTCCAGTTGCCACAACCGGCCCGAAAACCGTGGTGGCCAAGGATGGTTCCGGTCAATTCCGCTCCATCAACGAAGCGTTGGCCCAGGCCCAGCCCGGTGCGGTGATTGTCATTAAACCCGGTACCTATGAGGAAAATCTGGTTCTGAACAAGCAGGTGACCATCCAGGGCGAGGGAAATCGGGATGACATTGTGATTACCAACCACAGTGGGGCCGTTTTGGAAATGGCAACCGAAAAGGCCGAAATCCGGGGGGTCACCCTGGATGGAGCCGCCGGTTCCAGCCGCCGGCAGGCGTTCACAGTCTTTTTAGCCAAGGGGCAACTCTTGCTCGACCAATGCACCATTTCATCGGATTCGCAGGCTTGCGTGGCCATCCAAGGGCCGGGAACCAATCCAACTTTGCGGCGGTGCCTGATTTTTGACGGAAGTTCAAGCGGCATCGGCATGTGGGACCGCTCCAAAGCCACCATTGAGGATTGTGAAATCAAAGGCAATCAATTTGCCGGGATTGTGATTACCAAGGGAGCCTCACCAACCATCAAAAACTGTAAAATCAATGCCAATCGGCTCCAGGGCATTAAAGTTGGCGAGGGTGGCTCGGCCAATGTGGAAAATTGTGATTTAAGCAATAATCGCAAGGGTGCCTGGGCGATTGACCCTGGCTGCCAGGTCACCAAGAACGGAAATCGGGAATAGGGAAAATAGGGTCCAGGGTCCAGGGTTCAGGGTTCAGGGTCTGGGGTCTTTTGAATGGACAATGGGCAATTACAATCAGTTCAAAACCCTTTCTTTTTCTGGTCTTCGAAAACCCTGAACCCTGAACCCTGAACCCTGAACCCTATTTTTTGATGACATAGGGCAAATAGCGGACCCCTTTTTTTCCGTTCGTCCATTCCTCACACACTACCATTCCCTGCATTTCATTTTCGTCCAGGTGACTGTTAGGCGTTTTCTCAATCCGCAGGACAGAACCGTTCCAAAACCGACTGCCGACTTTCAGGAAGAATTTGGCTTTTCCTTCCTTGAGGGTAACCAGGGCCTGCAATCCATCGGATTTTTCAAACATACCGATGACGCGTACTTCGTCAATCAAGTAGGGTTCACTGGTTTCAGGCAAGGCCGGGCCGGGAAACTCTTTGAGGGGGCGCTTGGCTTTCCACTGCTGAATCCGGCTGGTCCGGGGAGGCGGAGTTGCATCAGCAGGCTGGTTTTGGGCGGGGGAAAATCCATGCGTATTGGAAAAAGGGTCGTCTGCGGGTGGCAGCCCTTTGGCTCCCGGTGGTTCTGCCCGTTCGGTGGGTTCTGGAAAAGGAAGCTCCAGAAACGGGTCGGTTGTTTGGTTCCGGTTGGTTGAAGGTTTGGCAGGTTTGGCAAGAACCGCTTTTTCCGGAACCGGGGCCGGGGTTTCCCTGGTTCCGTTGAGGTGGAAGGTGGTGTAAAACCAACGGGAACCCAAAACCAGTGTGGAACCACTGATAACAAAAACCAATATTCCGGCAGCCAGGACCGTCAGGGCCAAACGCAAACGGGGCTGGCGCGAAAAAAACCAACGGGTCAAACGGGTTCGAAGCGGTGGTTGGGAGTTTGCCAGCCCGGTCACCACAGGATTGGGGGATGCTTGCCGCGAAGTTTCAAAATAGGCGTGCAGGGCCTCCGAAACGGCCAGTTTTCGTTCCAAGGCCGGGTCCATGCGCACCCGTTGCCGTAACTGGTTTTGTAGGGCAGGTGTCAACTCACCTCCGGCAAACTGGTCCAGCAGGTCCTCCTCCAGGGATTCCAGCAGGGCGAAAAGTTCCGCATCCTCCAACAAACGGGCCTCCAGTGCATCCCGTTCGGCTGTGGGAAGTTCCCCTTTCAGATAGGCAGTTAATTGGGCTTCGAGGGAATGGTTGGTTTCCGGCATAGGTTATTTCCGCCGTTCAGCAATATTGCGTACAGTAAGGCACCCATTGATGCAAGTTTCAAGCTTTTCCCGAATCCGGTGAATGCGCAACCGCAGGGAACTCATGGGGATTCCCAGGTCTGCCGCCAGCTTTTCACGGGTGGCAATCCGTTCCCGGAGGGCTCCCTGGTGATAAGTAATGAACAACTCCCGTGATTCAGGCGAAAGTTTTTGTAAACAGGTTTCCAGGCATTCCAGTCGTCTTTCCTTGGTCTGTTGTTCCTCGATTTTCTCAATTTCCTGGATTGGATTGGTGGCCGGCGGTTGAAAAATTGGTCGGTCGGCCAGCCCCTCGACGTTGCGTTCCTGGCTTTTCCAATATTCCCGGAGCACGTTCCGGGCCACTCCCTGGATGTAGGTGAACGGATTTTCCGACTCAATCCGGACACCTTCAGCCAGTCTCCGGGCCACCCGGAACAGCGTTTCATCGGCCACTTCCTCCGCGCCGGGGCAACCCTGTAACAACAACAGTTTCCGCAGCCTTCCCCGTAGTTGTTCAAACACAATCCCGGCCTGCTCCCGGTCTGGATGGAGCCAGAACAGAAACTGGTCAAACACTTCCTGCGAAAGTTCAAAAGTTGGCTTGACTGCCATGCAAGAGAATCAACCTTTGGTTAAAGGGGCCGGGTACAATGAAATTGGCTTGTTTGGTGCGAGCCTGCACCAATTGAAAACAATTCAAAAAAACGCGAAATACTTTCCGAATTCTGCCACTGAGCGCCCAACAAACCAATTTTGTTCGTGGAGGAATTCCCTATGAAACGTTTTCAGCTTGTGACAGTGGCAGTTTTTTTTCTTTCGGTCTTTGTCTTTCCATTGTTGCTTGGTGCCCAGACACCTGAACAACCACATTTTCGCGCAGTTGAAAAAGACCCATTTCGGCGGTCTGAGGAAGAGCGCAAAACCAAGCCCGAATTTACCCCTTTGGGATACCCTGATTTTATTCAACGCGAAGCCGATTGGCGCAAAAAACGGAAAACCGCCCGTGATGCCGGCCAATCAGGACCAGCAGAAGCTGAAAAGTTTCTAGTCAGTGAAATCGAGAAAGTGTCCGGATTGGTCCAAACACCCAAGGGGATTGCCGTATTGGTGAAAATGTCCAAAGCCCCTGGAATGCTGGTGGTCCAGGAAGGGACCACCTTTTACAATGGTTCCCTGGTTCGGATTGAGAAAGTCAAACTTCAGGAAGCCGACGGAAAGCAGGTAATCGGGTTGGTTACCTGCAAGGAAGTGGAAATCAATACCTACGACCGGAAGGAGATTCGGTCCCTGGACCGGGTGTTTGAAGTAAAAACCAGGTAACACCATTTGCGATTTGCGATTTGCAATTTGCAATTTGCCAGAAAAAGCGCTCAGTTTGATTGAACAAAACGACGAGCGCAATTTCAGGCAATTCCAAATGGCAAATGGCAAATCGCAAATGCTTTTACTTGCCGGTGAAATTCGGTTTCCGTTTTTCGACAAAGGCGGCAATGCCTTCGAGGAAATCGTGCGAGCCGCCAAGTTTCATCTGAGTTTCCAGTTCAAGCTGGAGTTGGGCTTCAAGTGTGTTGGTGTAGCTGGCTTTGAGCAATTGCTTGGCATAACCCATGGCACCGGTCGGAGCTTTGGCCAAACGGCGGGCCAATCCTTCAACCGTACTGGCAAACTCGGCATCTTCCACCACCTGATGAACAATCCCCACCTGCAAGGCTTCATCGGTCTGGATGATACGACCGGTCAATATCATTTCCGTGGCCCGGCTCCAGCCCACCACCCGTGGCAACAGATAGGTGCCGCCACCATCCGGAATCAAGCCGATATTGATAAATGCCTGAGTGAAAGTGGAGCTTTTGGCGGCCACCCGGATATCACAGGCCAAGGCGAAGTTGAAGGCGATTCCGGCACAGGGTCCATTGATGGCAGCCACCACCGGTTTGGGCATTTCACCCAACATGGTGGTTACGCCATTTAAGGTGCCAATCAGTTGGGTAACCAGGTCGGCTGAACTTTGACTGGCTGATTTAAGCATCCCTTTAATATCGCCGCCGGAGGAAAACGCCCTTCCCGCTCCGGTGAGGACGATCACGCGCACGGCCTCATCGTTGCGCAACTGTGTCAGAGCCTCAACCAACTCTTCTCCGATGTGTTTATTGATGGAATTGAGTGAATCAGGACGATTGAGGGTCAGCCGGGCCACCCCTTCGTTGATGTCGAGCAAAATGTTATCGTAAGCCACGCTGAAATCTCCTTTGTTTTTTTGACCAAAATCGGCCACTTGGTTAGTATGGCAAGTGCTGGATTTTTCGTTTTGGCAGTTGAAATTTTTCCCTACTTCCAGGAGAGGCCGAAATGATTTCGCACGATAGCAGGAACCCCCGTCCGGACCAACCGGACCGTGTCAGAATTCTGCAATTTACCGACACCCACCTTTTGGCCCGTGAAGACGGCAGATTGTTGGGGATGAACACCTTGCAATCGTTTCAATCGGTTTTGGAACTGGCCCAAAAACATCCCTGGATTCCGGATGTCGTGTTGGCCACCGGGGATTTAACCCAGGACCATACGCCCACGGCTTATGGACGGGTCCGGGAGCAATTTCAAACCTTTTCCCAAAATGTTGGCAAATCCGATTTGCAGGTTTATTGGCTGGCCGGAAACCACGATGATATGAGCGTTATGCTGGAGCACCTTCCCGGAGGTCCCATGCAATCGTTTCATTCCTTTCAATGCGGCAACTGGAATGTGATTCTGCTCGACACCTCGATTCCCGGTCAGGTTGAAGGAAAACTCGAACCGGCGGAGTTGGCCCGATTGGATGAAACCTTGGCAGCCTTTCCCCACCACCATGCGCTGGTTTGTACCCACCATAATCCACTGCCCACCCACAACGAATGGATGGGGGAAATTGGCCTGCTCAATGCGACTGACTATTTTTCCGTGCTGGACCGCCATCCCCAGGTCCGGATTTCCCTTTGTGGGCACGTTCATCAGGAATTCCGGCAGGTTCGTAAAGATGTCACTTTTATCAGCTCACCTTCCACCTGTTTTCAGTTCAAACCCCACACCATCAAATTTGCCATTGACGAAATCGGGCCGGGCTACCGCTGGTTCGAACTGATGGATGACGGCACTTTTGCCACCGGAGTCCTCCGCGCCGAGTTTAAGAACTGGGATTATAAGCCCTCGCCAGGGGGATACTGATTTTTGGGTCCAGGGTCCAGGGTTCAGGGTTCAGGGTTCAGGGTTCAGGGTTCAGGGGCTTCTGAAAGCAAAAGGCAGAAGGCAGTAATGAAACCCGAACCCAGGGTGGCGGAATGAGAATTGTAAGCCGGTTCAAAACCTGGATTTTCCGGTATTCAAAAACCCTGGACCCTGAACCCTGGACCCTGAACCCTGAACCCTATTTCTTCCGATACTCCCGCCCAAGTTGTTCCAATACCTCACCTCGCCGGCGGAGTTGTTCGAATTTCTGGTAAATAAAGGCCGGAGCCGAACGGTCATGACAGTCCTCTGATGGCAGCGGGCACCGTTCACAGGTCAAATTGACGGTTGTCAACGGAAGTTTCGGGTCATCGGCAAACCGGACCAACTCTCGAAATTGGTCGGTGATGCGAATCCCCAGAGAAACGCTGGAAACCGTATTCGGTGAAAGTACCAGTGACCGGGCGACGGTAATTACAAAGAAATCCTGCTTTTTATCCAGGAAATGAACTCGTTGGGCGACGGCTGTTAATTGTTCAGGTTGTTCACTGGCGGGATGAATTGGATTTCTCAAGGACTGAATGCCCGACCAGCGCCGGCAATAGGATTCACCAAAACCCTTGTCGTGGGGAATCGGAAGCTCGGTCAAATTCAGTATTTTGGTCAACCTGAAGGTATGCGGTTCGGTGTGCCGATGATTGAACCGAAGGAAGTACAGTTCCTGAAAGTTGTAAAACTGGGGCAACAACTCGGTTAAACGGTAGAAAAACATTTCCGGTGTGACGTTGAAGCGCTGCAACATTGCCAGAAAGCGGGTGGAGTCCCACTTCTTTCCTTTGAAAAACGCTTCCATCTCGGTCCGGACCTGATTTTGCTCCATCAAAATCGCACCGGCGAAATAAGATGCCTTGAAAGCATTCAG
The DNA here is from genome assembly GCA_019695185.1 of Blastocatellia bacterium. Lineage (GTDB taxonomy): Bacteria > Acidobacteriota > Blastocatellia > Chloracidobacteriales > Chloracidobacteriaceae > JAIBAN01. The sequence goes on from JAIBAN010000018.1 coordinate 50,068, forward strand.
CACCTGTTCAAACGATTCCACCTTGACCCAGGACGAGGTGGCCGGACGCTCCGTCAGTTTCAAATAGCAATACCCCAGTTCCCGTCCGAGCACGAAGGCTTTTTGGGAATCAAGCAACCGCCCGTTAATCAGCAGACTTGGTTTGGGACCGGCAAACCAGACCGAGCGCAGTCCCTCCAATTCGGGCAGGGAGGTCAGTTTCTGGTCGTCCACCTGATAGCCGTAGCTGCGTTCCAGCAAATGTTGCAATTGTTCAGCGGTCACCGGAGCTTTGGGGTTGAATTCGTTGTGTTGGCGAAAGGTCAAGGCGGCCTGTTCCAACTCGTCAAAATAATTTCCGTTCAACTGTTGCAGCGACCGCAGCACGGCAAAAAGGAAATGCTCCACCCGCACATCGTACACCCGGCTGATTTCCAGGAACGTTTTGACCAAGGCCCGTGCTTTGTCCGGATTGTCAACCATCAGATGGAGGAGTTCCTTGGGCTGAATGCCAAACATGTGGAAAGGGAACTCCTGGATAAATTCAGAGTCCAACAGGTCCTTGAGCGGGTTCAGCGTCTCTCCCACTTTCATCGAGACCATTTCGTCAAAGGAAACATCAAGGGTTTCAGCCAACTGCACGATTTTTTCCGGTTTTGGGTATTTCTTTCCTTTTTCAATTTCGCTCAAGTAGGAGATGGACAGCCCGGTGCGTTCCGCCAAGTCCTTGAGGGAAAAGCCCCTTTCCTGTCGAAATGTTTTCAGTTTGACGCCAAAAAGAAAGCTCAGATTTTCTGTATTGAGTTCCATTGCACCATGTTTCCTTCAGTGTTTTTCGCTCTTTGTGGAATTTTTTATTTAGCGAAATTTCGCTTGACAACTTTGTTTCGCAAATATTATACATTAGCCATCTGAATCACACCAACCGATTTAACTAATTCCTCCGTATCTTTTTGTGAGGATTTCCTATGGAAACCGGAACCATCTGCGTAACTGAACCCGAACACATGAAAATGATTGTGTTGGCTTCTGGTGTGGGCATCCACGAACCGGCCTGGACACCCCAGGCACAAAGCCTCCTGACCTCGGAATGGGTTGGATTGCTGGCCAAAATTCATCGTGAACTGGCTCCTCAAAGAAAAACCCTGCTCGCGGCCCGGCAGGAACGCCAAGCCCGCTATGACGCCGGGGAATTGCCAGCTTTTTTGCCAGCCGATTCGGAAGCAGTAACGGGTACGTGGCAGGTGGCCCCAATTCCCGCCGATTTGAAAAAACGCCGGGTCGAAATCACCGGTCCCATTAACAGCACTAAAATGGTCATCAATATGTTGAGCCGGAACGGGGAAGGCGACCGCGCCGACACCGCCATGCTCGATTTTGAAGACTCCATGAAGCCTTCCTGGGAAAACGTCATCCAGGGACTTCACAATTTGATTGGGGCTGCTGCTGGAACCCTCAGCTTGGTCCAACCGGCTGTCGGAAATCAACCCGAAAAAGTCTATGCCCTCGACCCGAACGACATGCCGGTGGTGATGGTGCGGGTGCGCGGGTTGCATTTGGATGAAGCCAATGTGGTGATTGACGGCGAACCGGTGGCCGGCGGCCTGTTTGATTTCGTGTTGAGCATGGCCCACAGCGCCAAAATCCTGCTGGCCCAGGGAAAAACCCCCAAATACTATGTGCCCAAATGCGAACATTACCTGGAAGCCCGCTGGTGGAACCAATTGTTTACGCTGGTGCAACAGGAGTTGGGGCTCCCGGTGGGAACCATCCGGGCCACGTTTTTGATTGAAACCCTGCCCGCCGCTTTTCAGATGGAAGAAATTCTGTATGAAATCCGTGAACACGCTGCCGGATTGAACGTGGGACGCTGGGACAAAATTTTTAGTGACATCAAGGTATTGAAAAATCATCCGGACCGGATACTGGCAGACCGGGCGAGCATTGGGCTCAATCGTCCCTGGATGAAAAATTACGCCCTCCGGCTGATTAAAATCTGTCATTCGCGTGGTGCCTTTGCCATGGGCGGCATGGCTGCGTTCACACCGGGAAAAACCGCCGAACTGCGCCGCGAGCAAACCAACAAAGTGCGCGAAGACAAGGAATTGGAAGCCGGGATGGGGCACGATGGTTGTTGGGTTTCGCATCCCTACTTTATCGGAGTGGCGATGTCGGCCTTTACCCGCGACAACCAGTTGGATGCCCTGCTGCCCGAATTTGACAAATATCCGGACCTCCTGCCACAGGCCACCGGGCCGAAAACCCTGGCCGGACTGCGCAAGAATATCCGGGTCGGAATTGCCTACCTCCAGGGCTGGCAACAGGATATCGGGTGTGTGGCCTGGGACAATCTGATGGAAGACCTGGCCACCCTTGAGATTTCCAGAGCCCAAACCTGGCAATGGCTCCGCCACCGGGTCACGCTGGATGATGGTTCCGTGGTGACACCGGAACTTGCCACACAGATTTTTGACGAAGAATTTGCCCGTATCACGAACGAAATTCAGGAAGAAATGAACGGGCTGCCCAAAGAAAAAATCGAGAACACACTGAAAGAGTTCTCGCAGGCCAGACGCGACGCCGAACGGCTGTTTTTACAGGAAACCTTTCAGGACTTCCTGGCGACCACTTCGGATTTGGCCTAGACAATAATTGACAGCTTTCAAGAAAGGACTTTTCCAAAATGACCAGCGTGTATCAAATGCTCGATGACTGGAACACCGACTCGCGGTGGGATGATGTGGTTCGCCCTTATACTCCTGAAGATGTGCTGCGGCTGCGCAATACGGTAGACATTAAATATTCATTGGCCGAAATGGGAGCCAAACGGCTGTGGAAGCTGCTGCACACGGATGATTTCGTTCCTGCTCTGGGTGCCCTCACCGGCAACCAGGCCATGCAACAGGTCAAAGCCGGCCTCAAGGCCATTTACCTGAGCGGCTGGCAAGTGGCAGCCGATGCGAATTTGTCCGGTCAAATGTATCCCGACCAGAGTCTGTATCCGTCAAACAGCGTCCCTGCTGTCGTGCGCCGAATTAACCAAACCCTGCTGCGCGCCGACCAAATCAGCAATTCCGAAGGGAAGCACGACACCTATTGGCTGGCCCCGATTGTGGCCGATGCCGAAGCTGGTTTTGGCGGACCGCTCCATGCCTATGAATTGATGAAATCCATGATTGAGGCGGGTGCCGCAGGGGTTCACTTTGAAGACCAACTGGCTTCTGAAAAGAAATGCGGTCACCTGGGTGGCAAAGTGCTGGTTCCGACCAGCCAGTTTATCCGTACCCTGGTTGCTGCCCGTTTGGCGGCTGACGTGCTGGATGTGCCGACCGTTTTGGTGGCGCGCACGGATGCCGACAGCGCACAGTTGCTGACGAGCGATATTGACCCGCGTGACCATGAATTTTTAACCGGCGAGCGGACCCCGGAAGGGTTCTATCGCATTCATGGTGGTCTGAAAACCGCCATTGCCCGTGGGCTGGCCTATGCCCCGTATGCCGACCTGATTTGGTGTGAAACCTCGACCCCGGACCTCAATCAAGCCAAGTTGTTTGCTGATGCCATTCGGAGCGAGTTCCCCAACAAAATGTTGGCCTACAACTGTTCGCCTTCGTTCAACTGGGCGGCGAAGCTCGATTCGACGACGATTGCCAAGTTCCAGCGGGAACTGGGGGCCATGGGCTACAAATTCCAATTTGTCACTCTGGCCGGTTTCCACGCCCTGAACTATGGCATGTTTACTCTGGCCCAAGCCTACAAACAACGCGGCATGGCGGCCTATTCGGAACTGCAACAGGCTGAATTTGCCAGTGAAGCACTTGGATATACGGCCACCAAGCACCAGCGTGAAGTTGGGACCGGTTACTTTGACCTGGTGTCCGAAATCGTTTCGAACGGCATGTCGAGCACCACGGCCATGTGCGGTTCGACCGAAGCCGAGCAGTTCGTATAATTCAACCGGCATTTACCGTTTGCCGTCAACGGAAGCTGCAAAACCATGAATTTGTAAGCAAGGGGTTGCAGCCGACCACTGGGAAATGGTAAATCGCCGGCTCTGTTTTACGAATCAGCCTCCTGAAACATTTCAGGAGGCTTTTTCATATTCGGAAACCGCCCAAATCCAAAAAAACAAGCCGAACCCACAAGGAAAAAACTATGGCTCCCCGATTCCTGTTTGCCCTCTTCTTTCTCACCACCTCACTTGGATGGTCATTTCAGGCGCAGGCCAAGGAACCGGTTTCCTTTGCCAAAAGCAGTATTCCCGTCAAAAAGGAAGTCCTTCGTTTGGAGGCGCACAATGACCATGTGCGCTCCGTGGCAATTTCCCCGGACAGTACCCTGGTTGCGACCGGAGGAGAAGACTCCCTGGTCAAGCTTTGGGATTTGGCTTCGGGGAAACAGATCAGGACTTTTTCCGGTCATTCAAACTGGGTTTCAAGCCTGCTTTTTGTGCCTCAAACCAAATTGCTCATTTCCGGCAGTTATGACCGCACCATCCGGATTTGGGAACTTGAAACCGGAAAGGAAGTGGCCTGCCTGGAGGGGACTCCCAGTCTGATTACCAGCTTGGCCCTGGATGGAACCGGCAACACCCTTGCGGTTGGAAGTCACAACGGGATGATTTCCCTGTGGAATATTCCCAAAGCCAAACTTGTCAGCCGGTTTCAGGCTCAGGCGGAGACAGTGGCCTCTCTGACATTTACCTCCAATGGACAGTTTCTGGTCTTTGGAGGAGGGGAACAAACGGATTTTGATGTCAAAGTCTGGAACCTGGAGCAAAATGCCCTGGTCCAACGATTGGTTGGTCATAGCGACATTGTGACCAGCGTCGGTTACTCGCCACACTCAAATACGGTGGTGACCTCCAGTCTTGACGGGTCACTTCGGACTTGGGATTTCAGAACCGGAAAACCGGTGGGGCAGGTTTCGTTTGAGGGATGGGAAGTGGTTTCGGGGCAACTGCAACAGGATGGAAAAACCTTGCTGGCCAGTTGTCGGCCAGCCAGCGGGAGCCAAAGCTGTATCCAACTTTTGGTTGATTTGAAAACGGGTAAGCCAACCTGCCGCATGAGTGGCGGGGAATCTGATTTTGGATTTGCAACCAGTGGCACACCAAATGGGAAGTATGTGGTTTCGGGCGATTCCAACTCCTACAGCCTGCATGTCTGGAAACTCAATTGAAAGGTTGGGTTTAGGGTCCAGGGTCCAGGGTTCAGGGTTCAGGGTTAAGAAAATCAGAAGTCAGAAGTCAGAAATGGAAAACCGAAAAGGGGAACCCATGTTTCAGTTCTTCCTTTTGCCTTCTGCCTTCTGCCTTCAAAAGACCCTGAACCCTGAACCCTGGACCCTGGTTATAACTTGCAGTTGGCCTGTGGTTATCCCCCAACGGGAGTGTCAACCGTTTTGATTTCCGGTACTTTGCGTTCATCACCCCACTTTGAGCCATCAAAGCTGCGCACATAAATGTTGTTGGATGAACCGCCTTTGAAAGCCACATACAACCGGCCCCGCAACCGGAACAGGCTGGGCGGAGCCGAAGATTCCGAACTGCCTATGGTCCGTTCCTCCGTCCAGCGACCGCCGTCCCATTTCATCCAATAGAGTTTTTTGCTGTTTTCACCCCGGTAGGAAATATAAAAATCCCGTTGAAAACACCCAATGGACGGGGATGCGGCAGAGCGTGCGTCCGGTAAACGGCTTTCGGAAGACCAGGACCGCCCGTCCCAACTGCGCAGGTTCAACCGTGCCGAAGACCGACCCCGGTAGGCGACAAACAGCTCATTCCCACAGGCTGCCAGAGTGGGTGCCGTGGCTGATTCCGAATTCGGCACCTGATACTCGCGTGACCAGGAGCGCCCTTCCAATCGGCGGGCGTAAATATTGCTGCTGCTGACTCCTTTGTAAGCGATGTACAAGTCCCCGTTGTAAAAGGCCAGACTGGGGGAATCACTCGATTGGGCATCCCCCACCGGCTCTTCGCGGGACCATTGCCCATAGTCGTAGGTTCGAAAGAAAACCCGATTGGTGCGGCGTCCTTTATAAGCCAGATACAAACGGTCCCGGTCCCGGCAAAAACCAGGTGCGACATCACTTTCCGCATTCGGCACGGGTTCGCCAATGGTCCAGCGGTCACCGTTCCAGGAAGAAACATAAATCCGTTCGGAGTTTTGGCCTCGATACGCCAGATAAATCACTTGGTCATCAGTGTTATCATAACGGCCCCGGTCGTCGCGCCGGTCATACCGGTCACGCTGCCCCCGGTCATCACGCCGGTCCCGTTGGTCCCGGTCATACCGGTCCCGTTGGCCAAAAGCCGGTTCATTCAGATTGGGCAGCAAACCAAAAACAAAAAGGGCTGCCACAGCCACAGCCCAGAATTGTTTCCGTGCAAACAGAAACTTGGTCATAGGGATTCCTCCTCAAAATCACAGGAAATTATTGTTTGGAACGGTCAAAGGTTTGGCGGGAAAGCGTTGTTATTGTTCCCGTTCCGAAAAAAAACACAAGGCTTTCCCGGTTTACCGATTCCTGAACGTTGCCTGAGGTTTCCCAGTTGAAAATTCCGGATTTACTGATCTTTACTTCTGATAAAGGTGCTAATCAGGATTATTTTTCCTTGAAAGCTGGAGGGAATAAATGCCCAAACCCATGTGTGGACTGAGTTGGACCTGAAGATTCACTCAGGCTTGCAAGAATTCTGAGTCTGCAGTCCTTAAAAAGTGGCTTGTCCGAAACTGACGGCCCGCAGGAGTGAAAAATCAGTTGAGGTCAATTGCCCGTTGCCCCGGCTCCCGTTCGGGTTCGCTGGAACCACATCAACCGAAAGTGTTTGCCGGGTTGTTGGTGTAGCCAGGAAGAGCAGAAATGCCCGTGCCAGTGTCACATCATTGGTTGCAAAAACACCATCCCGGTTGACATCGCCCCAGAGAATGAATTCAGGAAAAACCGCTGCCGGGCTGGATGGGTCTGGGGAATTGGAGGGCAGATTTTCCGTCGTTACGTCAAATCCATCCACCCGCACCGTCAGATAGCCGTTGATATTGCCAGTTCCGTTGGTGGAAGGCGGTACCGTCACGCTAATGGAATTTGCCGTCGCCGCCGTCACAGTGGCGGAAATCAATCGTCCTTCCCCGAAAAAGACCTGGGTACTGCCCGGCACAAATCCGGTGCCGCTGATGGTGATGGTTTTCCCGCTGGTTGAGGCCACCGGATAAAACTGCGTCACCGTATGGTTGGGCACGCCCACGGTTACGGAAAAACTGGCATCGGTCGAGGCTCCACAGTTGTCCGTGGCCCGAATTATGATGGTATGAACCCCCACCGGAGCGGCATTGGCAAACGTCACGGCTCCCGTGGTGCCATTGACCGAAACGGTTCCGGTGTAGGTTCCCTGGCTTTGCACCGCGAGGCTGGCAATGGAACCGTTCTCCGTCGGCCCGGTGGCAGGGGTAATCGTCCGCCCGCTGCCCAGCGTCACAGAGGCCGCATTGTAGCTCAGTCCTGGCGGCGTGTTGGCCGTCACATTCACCGTCAGACTAGCCTGGATGTTCTGGCAAAGCCCATCCGACACCTGCAAACCCACCAGATTGGGTCCGGTTCCCGCCGTGCAACCGGCGGTAATCGCGGCCTCAATCTGGCCGTTGGTGTTGGTGATGGAGGTGACGGAAATCCCCGCCGGTACGCTCGTGACGGTCACCACCAGATTTGCGGCGGGCGTTTCCACATCCGCAACGGTGGCAATCGTGGAAATCAGCAGACTGCCCCCTTGTGACCGGGTGACCGGTGCCGCAGCCGTAATGGAAGGCGTGCTGTTGACCGAGTAGGTTTGTCCGGTAAACGGCAAGCCGGTCACGGTCGGGGTGGCCCCTGCCGGGCTGGTCATATTCAGCCCCAAGGTGCCGCTCCCGCTGCCCGTGACCGCAGAGACGGTCCAGATGGTGCCGCTGCCGGTCACGTTGGTGATGCTGGCTCCGGTCAGTCCGGAACTGACCAGAGTAAAATTTGCCTGACTCAGACCTGCTGTCGGGTCGCCAAAGGTCACGGTCCAACTGACTGTGGTTCCGCTGCAAACCGTGGCTGACTGGTCCCGATTGAGCGAAACCACTGAGTTGGGCAAATCCCGCAGGATATAGACCGCACCTGACTGACCGGCGGAATTATCGGCCTGATTCCCATTGATACCGGTGGCGTTGCTACTCTCTCCGGTTGCCCCAATCACCATCGTGTCGCCCGAAAGCGCCACCTGGGTGCCAAACGAATCAGAAGCATCCGTATTTGACGCTTTGAGGTACGCCCGCTGGCTCCAGGTGGTGCCGCTGCGGACAAAAAGATAAGCGGCACCCGCACCCGAAACCGAGTTGTCGGCCTGATTTCCATTGACGCCGGTGGCGTTGCTGTTTTCTCCGGTTGCCCCAACCAGGACCATATCGCCTGCCGCTGCCACTGAAATACCAAAGCTATCGCTTCCCTCGGTATTGGACGCCTTGAGGTATGCCTGTTGTGTCCAGACAGTTCCATTTCTTACAAAGACATAAGCGGCCCCGGCATTGAGCGCCGAGTTGTCGGCCTGATTGCCATTGGCTCCAGTGGCATTGCTGCTTTCCCCCACCGCACCCACCACCAGCGTGTCTCCCGAAAGGCCCAGGGACCCGCTGAACCGGTCAAGCACATCGGGATTGGACGCCTTGAGGTATGCCTGCTGGCTCCAGGCGGTGCCATTTCGCACGAAAACATAGGCAGCGCCGGCACTGGCTGCCGAGTTATCCGCCTGGTTGCCGTTGACTCCGGTCGCGTTACTGTCTTCCCCGTTCGCCCCCGCCACGACCGTATCACCCGAAATTGCCAACCTCCCTCCAAAATTGTCCTGCCCGTCGGTATTGGACGCTTTGAGATAGGCCTGCTGGCTCCAGGTGGTGCCGCTCCGGACAAAGACATAGGCGGCACCGGCGGCGCTCAGGGAATTGTTCGCCTGGTTGCCGTTGACCCCGGTCGCGTTACTATCCTCTCCGGTCGCCCCCACTACGACCGTATCACCTGAAATTGCCAAACCATCGCCAAAATTGTCGCCCATTCCGGTATTGGACGCCTTGAGGTACGCCTGCTGGCTCCAGGTGGTGCCGCTCCGGACAAACACATAGACGGCACCCGCACCAGCAGCCGAAGTATCCACCTGATTGCCGTTGACCCCGGTGGCAGCACTTGACTCGCCAACTGACCCAATGACCACCGTATCTCCGGAAATGGCGACCGCAGTCCCAAACAGCGCCGCCGTCCTGGTATTGGACGCCTTGAGGTACGCCTGCTGGCTCCAGGTGGTACCGTTTCGCACGAAAACATAAGCGGCACCGGCATTACTGAGCGAGTTGTCCGCCTGATTGCCGTTGACCCCGGTCGCGTTACTGGCTTCCCTGGATGCCCCCACCACCACCGTGTCGCCTGAAATGGCCAAGGCTCCAGCAAACCGGTCGCCGCCATCGGTATTGGACGCCTTGATGTATGCCTCTTGCACAATCGGGTCCACCGTGATGGGGAACTCGGCTCCGGCGGTTTCCACAGCCACTGCCAGAACCCGCTCATCCGGGGAAGTTGCTTCAAAACAGGCGGGCAGCGGTTTTCCGGTCTTGTCCCAGGCTTTCAACCCGCCGTAATTGAGAACCATTCCACCGTCCGGTTTCTGAAACCCAACCCCTTGGCCGTCCTGTCCCGGAACCAGCCGGAGTCCTCCGCGAATGGCCAGATTCAACCGCAGCCGGGTATTTTCCGGCCCGGAACCGGTAAGAGGTTGTTTGATGGTCCAACCTTGCTCCAGCCCATTGGCCTGATTGACAAACCATTCGTTGAGGTTTTCATTCCACTCGTAGGTGATGCGCTCGCCTACGGTCACCACTTGGGGCTGCTTCCCTGTCAACCGCTGTTCCTTCCCGGCCATTCCGTAGCTCGTCAGTTCCAGCCCCCAGTTCCAGCTTTGACCATCGGCTTTGAGGTGAAATCCGCGCCCGTCAAACTCCGTCAGGTACTGCTGGCTGTGGCTGCGGGCCATCCATAATTTTTTCCCGCTGGCAAACACCTTGCGGCGTCCGGATTCGTAGGCGTCCCGGATTCCTTTCCATTCCAATTTCTGCAATCCCTTGGGAGCTTCCTCAACTTGCGGTTTCTGCAAATTGAGCGCAGAAACCGAGGGACCGAAGACTGAGGACTGAGGCCGAAGGTTTATTGCAGTCGAGGTGCCGGTTTTCTGACCTCTCAAAGAGGCTGGTTGCCGCAACTGATGGACGCTCCACAGACTTCCACCGAGCAGGCTTAAAATCACAACTATCCGGAAAAGAACGGTACGCATACGATTTTCTCCAATGGCCGAACAGGGCAGTCAATTTGGATTGGAATGGGTGACGGAGACGGCACCAATAGTGCCTTGGTCGGGAAATCGTATGAGGTTTTTCAGGGAAGGCAAAAAATATGCTGCGAACGGTCAAAACCTGCGACGAACGGTCACCTTTCGCAGGACTGAGGACTGAGGACTGAGGACTGAGAAAGAAAACCGGACCTGTCTTGCTCCAGTGAGGTTTCAGCCCCGCAGGGGCGTGATATGGTAGCCAGGGTGTGGAGCGCAGCGGAACCCCTGGGTAATAATACCCTAACCACCACGCCCTGGAGGGGCGCATTACCTGATTTGTTTTGATACTGCGCCCCTCCAGGGCGCGGGGCTTTCTTTGGCGAACTATTCCAGGGGTTCCGCTCCGCTCCACACCCTGGCTACCAGAATGCGCCCTTTCAGGGCTTTTGGCGCTCCTGCCGGAGCGCAGGAAATGGCTGAAACTCTTATCGTCCAGGGGTTTTGCTGCGCTCCCACTTGGCAATCGTTTCACCCCCCTGCGGTGCTATATACTTACAAGCGGATTCGAATCCGCGCCCAAACCTGCTGGTTGCGCCGGAAAAAGCGTAAATCTCCACCTTTGCCAAAGGTCTGGGTCAGTCGTTCGCGGATGTTGTTGAGACCAATATTGGTTGAATCCGCCCGTTTGGCATGGTCGGTTACATCCACCCAGCAGCCCGAATTGACCACCCGCAGCCACAGCCGCTTCCGGCCAACCCGGACCGAAAGCATGACCTGGAGCGGCATGTCACTGGTTTGCATCCCATATTTGACGGCATTTTCCACCAAGGGCTGAAGCAAAAACGGCGGCAGCTTTTGGTTGAGTGCCTCCGGAGCAATGTCAAACGTGACTTCAATCTGGTCTTCAAACCGGATTTTCTGAATGTCGAGGTAGTTTTGCACCGCTTCAACTTCCTCTTTGAGAGACACTTCCTTGCTGGTGGCGGTGTTGAGCGAATACCGGAGGAATTTGGAGAGCTTGGCCACCATCTGGCGGGTTCGTTCGGGGTCTTCGTCCACCATGCCCCACACCGTAGTCAGCACATTAAACAGAAAATGCGGATTGATTTGATAGCGTAGCATCTGCAACTGGGCCTGCTGGGCTGAGGTCACCGCTTGCAGGGCTTTTTCCCGTTCCTGGCGGTTGGCCATCTCCAACTGCCGGTTCAGGGATTGGATTTCGGCCAGCGCCTGCAAAGTCCGTTCTTTCTCTTCAACCAGACTTTTGGTTTGGCGGGCGACCTGTTCGCTCAGAATTTTCTGGCGGGCCATCAACCGCCGGACTCGCACGCGGTAGCCGGCAAAGCCGCCGATGCCGCCCAGTGTGATGACATAACCAACATAGGCCCACCATGCCAGCCACGGAGCCGGGCGCACCTCAAAAGTAACCTGAATCGGGCCGGAAACCGTTCCGGCATAATCCCTGGCCCAGACCTGAAAACAGTAGGTTCCGCTGGGTAATGCGGCAAATTCGCGTGCCGTTTCGGTGGTCCACTGTGTGGGAGCCGTTTCCAGTCCAACCAGTTGGGTGCGAAATCGGGTTTCGGTTTCCCGAAAAAACCGCAACAGGCTGAATTCAAAAACCACGTGGTTCTGGTTATGGCCTAAAACCGAGGTCTGGCCATCCGTCCGGAGAGGTTGGAACTCCGCCGGGGAACCACTTTCCACTCCAGCCTTTTCAAAGAGGGCCGGAGCCGGAGTCGGAGTCGGCGGCTCAGTGGCAGGGTCAAACAGAGCCGCCCCGCCAATGGTTCCGACCCAAATCCGGCCTTGACTGTCCACCATTGAGGCTCCCGTATTGCATTCGTTGCTGGGCAGGCCATCCTCAGTGGTAAAGGTTTCCACTGCGAACCCGGACGGGGTTTCTGCACCTGAATTCCCTGGTGTCAAACGGGCCACACCTTTGTTGGTGCTCAGGTACAGGCGCTGGCGGGCATCTTCCTCAATGCGATAGACGGTGTTGTTGGGCAGGGCGGGAACGGTTGCATCCGTCAGGTTGTGCCAGTTCAGTCGTGACAAGCTGCCGGGTGCAAGGTTCGCCCAGCAGAGGCCGGAACCGGTGCCGACCCAAAGCAGGGTTTTACCTTCGGGAGAAACCGTTTGCTTGAGGCACATGATGCGGTTTCCCACCAATCCTTGATTGGTCGTCAGTTTTTCCCAGCGCCCGGCTTCCTGCCGGTACAGTCCATTTTCAGTTCCAACCCAGAGGCAAAACCGGCCAGCGGAGTCGAACGTTTCAAGCACACAACGAACCCGCCCAATCTGTTCTCCGCCGGGCAGGGCAACCGAAGTCAGAGACTCATTCTGGAAATAAGAAAAACCGTCGTTGTGGCCCAGCCAAATGACAGGGCTGCCATCGGGCAAATGCCCGCCCCCTACGCAGGTGGTTTGGCGGTTGGTGACCGGAATCCAACGTCCCTGGTGAAAACGGGCGGTTCCGTCTCCGGTTCCAAGCCAAATGTCGCCTGTTTGGTGGTCGGTAAAAAACGCCTGAGTCAACGCAGTGGCCAAAACCGGAATCCGGTAACGCGTCCAGTGACCAGCCGCAAACCGGGAAACAAAACAACCGGCGGGTTCGGTGGTGCCGGAAAGCGCCCAGAGCGTTGGATTGCCGCCTTTCCGGTTGAGCGGGTCCAACAGGACGGCACCACCCACCAGCATGGCTGAAGCGCCGTCAACTTCAGGCAGTTCTAAAATGCTATAGGTAGGATTGCCCACCAACCCTTTTTCGGTGGTGAAACTGACCCAGCCGCCAGGTTTCCAGCGGGCCAAACCTGCTCCCGAAAGACCAATCCACAACGTTTGGGTCGCTCTTTCCACGGCCAGACACCACACGCCATAGGCCAAACCAACCGACTTGTCAAAATTGGCCCATTTGCCCTGAGCAACCCGGAATGGTTCGGGTCCGCTGCGGGTGTCTTCAATGCTCAACCGAAGCAGGCCCTGGTTGTGACCCACCCACAAAATCCGCTCGCCTGCCGGAGTTGCCGTTTCCAACAGGGAAAAAATGAATTTCGGGGAAAAACCGTTTTCAAGTGTCACCCGGCTCCAGGAACCGTCGGCCAACCGGCACAGTTCTTCGTTGGTTCCGACCCAGAGCACCGGTTTCCCGGCAGGCGAAACGCTGGCCAACAGGCTGCGTACATTGGAGTTGGTCAACCCTGAATTGGTACTGTTGAAAATGGTCCACTGGTTGTTTTCAATCCGTATCAGGCCGGGGCCGTCGGTTCCTACCCACAACACAGGATTCCCGGTTTCCGCCGCGGTTTCGGCCAGGCATTTGATATTGAGCGCCTCAAAGCCCTGATTTCGGCCAAGAATTTCCCAGGTGCCTTGCCTCCAGCGAACCAAGCCTTTTTCTGTTCCCACCCACAAGGCCCCGTTGCCATTTGGAACATGCGATTCCACCACCGCACTGATGAAATTGCTGGGCAGGCCGGACTGTTCGCTAAACACAGACCAGTTTCCGTTTTTGAGCAGGGCTAGACCGCCTCCGGCAGTGCCAAACCACAAGCCCCCGTCTGAGGTGGCCCGAATGACCGAAATCTGGTTTGACGTATTGCGAATGGGGAGGTTGACGACTTTCCAGGTTTTGCCGTTATAACAAACCGGACCGTCTTTGGTTCCTGCCCAGAGGTACCCCTTTCGGTCAAATTCAAGGGCGGTGATGGCGTTTTGCGGCAGCCCGTCTTTGTCGGTGAAAATCCGTAAGGCCGGGCGTCCGGTGTCGGCCACATCGGTTGAGGCGGAAAAAAACAGGGGCTGGATTGAAACGGTGGAAGGGTTTCCCCACACGGGTGTCACTATAAAAAAAAGACAGAAGCAAACCCAAAAAACAGGACTGAGGACTGAGGACTGAGGACTGAGGGCCAGGAATTGAGAACAAAAAACCTGCCTTTTCCGGAAGATGGAAATTCGGTTTTTCCAGGCTGGGAAGCAGGAGAGAAAAAATGCCATTCACCCCCCTTTTCTCAGCGGAGTTTGGTCCGGAATTGGGCTGCCTGTCGGCGGCTGATGTCCAGCGGTTGGGGTTCCGTCTGCATAAAAAGCTGAAAATTCCCGTTGTCGAGCTTTTCAATCCGGTCCACAAAATCGAGGTTGACAATCGTTGAGCGATGAATCCGGGCAAACCGCAAATCCGCCAGACATTCCTCCCAGGCCGACATGCTTTTACGGACCAGAACCTCCCAGCCCTGGGTGGTTTTAACGGTTGAATAATCCCGACAGGCCGAAATCATCAAAATGGTGTTCACTTTGACAAGTTTGTGCTGGGTTCCCAACGTCACCAACAGCGAATCATCCGCCCGTAACCGCAGGTCGTTCCCCTCCACCTGGAGCGGTTCCTGGCTGTCCGTTGCCGCCTGGGATTGTTGAATCCGTTTTACGGCTTCGGCCAACTGGCCGGGGTCCACGGGCTTGAGCAAATAATGCAGGGCATTGACGGTAAACGCCCGGAGGGCAAATTCGTCAAAGGCTGTGACAAAAACCACCTGCACCGGAACTTCAATCCGTGCCAGCAAATCAAATCCGGATGCTCCCGGCATCTGGATGTCAAGAAAAACGACCTCCGGGCGATGTTCGTGTATCAGTTGCAAGGCTTGGGCGGCGTTTTGGGCTTCTCCGACAATTTCAACCTCCGGGTGATTGAGAAGGAGCATCCGCAACATTTTGCGAGCCATGCGTTCATCATCAACAATGACAGCACGAATCAGGTTTCCCACAAATGACCCTACTTCCAAAGTGAAATTATTGCCAAGAATTTGCTGCGAGCGGTCGAATGGTGCCACAAACGGTCAGAAAACAGACCGGATTATTACCTTGCCAGGGCGAAAGACTCCAGTTCGGAAGGTTGAGTTCCGGTTCTCATTTTGTCACGGAATGGTTTTGTCGGGTTTGGGCAGCGCCTGTTGTGTCCAGACTCGTTCGACCTCGTGAGGATACAGCTTCACGCCTGTCAACGCTTTCCATCAAGGTTTCCCCATTCGCCGGACTGTATGAAACCAGCCCAATAGTACGGATGCTTTCGTTTGGGATGGGTCAAAAATTCCAGGCGAATCCGCCGCAGGGCGGTGCTGCGACCTTCCCCGGCTTTCAGCCGGCGGTAGTATTCAACCATCAAATCCCTGGTGGCTTGGTCTGAAACCGGCCACAGGCTCATCATTTGTGTTTCCGAACCGGCCAACACCAGGGCGCGCCGCATTCCATAAACGCCCTCGCCGTTTTGAACTTCACCCAGGCCGGTGTCACAGGCCGACAGCACCACCAGTTTGGTGCCCCACAAATCCAGCCCGGCGGCTTCCAAAGCCGTCAGAACGCCATCATCCTCACCGCTTTTGCCCAGGTTCGCACCCGCAAAAAAAAGCATGGATTTGGTCAAAGGATTGGCGGTTTTCAATGATTTGGGATCCAGGGAATTTTTTTCTTCCACCAGCTCCAGATTACGGCCTTTTGCTCCTTGCGGACCCAACCCGGCATCCTGGAGAAAACACCCATGCGTGGCGATATGAAGCAGTAAGGGGCGATGAATGGATTTCAGTTTTTGTTCGGTAGCTTCGGATTTCAGCTCAACCTCGGCCTGGGGAAAGGCGGATTGAATGAAAAGGGCTTCCTGCGAGGTACCCGGCAGGCGGACCAGGGGTTTCAAACTTTGACCAAAGACCTGAGGTCCCAGCCCTCCTCCATAGTCAGGGTCCCCCAACACCGCCGGCTTGGTCTGGCTTTGAATCCCGTTCTGTAGCCGCAACAGGTCCCGCCCACTGGTCAGGTAGGAAATTTCATATCGCTGCACCAGGAAACGCCCTTGTTCATCAATCAGCGCATCAAACGGAATCAGGTTCAAAACCCCATCCGGTGAGAGCAACAGTCGTTGGGTTGACCCCAGCAGTTTGCGAACCGGCTGCATAACCAGTTGGTCCACGGCGCGCGCCTTGGCTTTGACACTCAGCCGAAAGTCGCTTTTTCGATCCCGCAGGACAGTCCGCAACCCAGCCACGGCTTGTTCAATTGGTTCTGCTTCTCCTAAATCGGCCCACAGAAGATGGGAGTCTTGGGAGTCTTGGGAGTCTTGGGAATCTTTGGTAATTCCTTTTTCCTTTTTCCTTTTCCCTTTTTCCTTTTCTCCCAGCCCCGGTTTCAAAACAAAAACAATATAATGGGGTTTGCCAAACTTTCCGGTTTTGACTTCGAGTGGTCGAAAGGCTGCATATTCAACCAGAGCGGCGTTTGGCGGGATGGCTTTTTGGATGCCATCCAAGGCAATCGGTGCGGTCTGAACGCGAAACTCGGCGCTCCGGGCACTGATGGTGTTTTCAAGCTGGTTTTTTTGGGATTCCAAGTCCCTGATTTGAGCTTGATGTTCTTCCGGTTTCTTTTGGCCGGGGCCTTTGAGGATCAGGTTTGAAAGTTTCGCATTGATGCCAGCATGATCATCCAACAGTTTTTGGGTTTCGGGTTCCTTCCGACTGCGCAGGACTGCAATGGCATTCGTCATGGCATCCAGTGCCCGTCCTTTGCGGCGAAGAATCACTTCCAGCGCCATCCGCCGGGCTGCCGTATCGTCCGGAGCCCCTTGGACCTGGAGCGACAGGGTACGGTCCAGTTCCTCCGCATTTTTTTTCAAATACAACAGCTTTTGCTCTTCAGAGCCTGACGCCAGATTCCGCACCAACTCCCGTTCCCGTGTGTCATTACCCTTGATTTGAAAGGTGACCGCTTTGGCGTACTCGCCCTTCTCGTAATAGAGCGCGGCCAGACTGAGGAGCGTTCGGGCCGTATCCGGATGTTCCGAGCCCAACATTTTTTCCTGGATTGCCAAGGCTCGCAGATAGTGTGGCTCGGCCCGCGCATAGTCGTTTTGCTTTCGATACACATAGGCCAGATAGCTGAGTGAAGTGGCTGTGTACGGGTGTTCCGGCCCCAGCGTCTTCTCATAAATTGCCAACCCACGGGCAAAGAGGGGTTCAGCCCGGACGTAGTCATTTTGAGAACGGTAAAGATGCGCCAGATTGTGGAGGGCTGTGGCTGTATATGAGTGTTCCGGCCCCAACGCTTTCTCGAAGATTGAAAGCTGCCGCTCATACAACGGTCCAGCCCGTTGGAAATCACCTTGGGAATTGTAAAAATTCGCCAGGTTACCCACTGCAATGCCTGTATAGGTGTGTTCCGGTCCCAAGCTCTTTTCAAAGATTGAAAGGACCCGTTGATGGATTGGCTCGGCCCTTACATAGTCCGCTTTGGCATCGTACAACCGGGCCAGATTGCCAAGTAATTTTGCAACCTCCATGTGTTCCGGGCCGAGCCATTTTTCCCTGATACCCAGTGCCTTGATAAAAAGCGGTTCGGCCCGTGCATAGTCCCCTGTGACCCGATACAACTCGGCCAGGCTGCTCAAAACATGAGCAGTGAGCAGGTGTTCCGGGCCGAGTGCTTTCTCATAGATTGCCCGCGCCCGGACCCAACGGGATTCAGCCCGCCCAAAATCCCCTTTACCGTAATACACCAATGCCAGACTGTTGAGCAGGGAGGCGATTTTGTGGCTGTCCGGGCCCTGGGTTTTCTCAACCATCGCCAGGGCTCGAACAAAAAGCTGCTCCGCCTGGTCATGTTTTCCCAGGTAATAAAACGACATAGCCAGACCGGTGTCGGCATCAACTCTGGTCGGGTGTTCTGCCCCCAGGTTTTGCTCTGCCAGTTTCACAGCTTTTTCGTTCACCGGAAGAGCTTTTTGATACTGGCCGGCCTGCTGGAGTTTGGCGGCTTCATCCAGCAGTTGATTCACTTCCGCTTTGGTTTGATCTTCCACCGTAGCCGGTCGGAGCGCATCCACTTTGATTTCATAGCGTCCGGTTTGGATGACGTTGTTGCCGGGTGCAACCAACAGTTGGTACGTTCCAGCCGCTTGAGCCACAAAGTCCAATGATTCGGGAACCTGCTCAAAATCAACGTTGATTTCGGCCAGTTGTTTTTCATCCGGTCCGACGAGTTTGACCACAACTGCAATGTTGGTTTGAACGACCGCCAGCGACAGATAATCCTGAGCTTTCAAAGCCAACCGATAGCTGTGGTTCTCTCCACTTTTCAGCTCATGAGTAATTGACTTTCCCAGGGAAAGGTCGGGAGGGGCGGCCTCAGGTGGTGCAGGTTTTTGAACCGGTGGCGCTGGAACGGTTTTGGTGACATGGGGTCGGGAACAGGAGTTGAAGGCCAGGACCATGCCAATCAAACAGAAAACAGCCAGTTGTGGTTGATACCGTTTGGGCATACAACACCTCACGAGAAGAAACTTGCAGGGATTTTTGGAATGGGGGCTACAGGTCAAATGAGCCTCTGGGCCAGGTTTGGCCCAAAGGTGACATGTTACTTGGAGTTTATGGTTTTGTTTTGAATGTTGTTATGTTGTAACTGTACTCCCAAACTCCCTCGTGCCACAACCTGCCAATTTCGCAACCACCAACCGTGGCAAAAAACAAAAGGCGGACCAACAGGTCCGCCTTTCAATCAAATTTCGGGTTTTCGCTGTTTCCCCCGGTTTCCCCCGGTTTTCCCCGGTTTTCCCCGGTTTTCCCCGGTTTTCCCCCGGTTTCGCTGCGCTCCACCGGAGGCTACATTCTGTCACCTGCTTCGCAGGCTTTAGGAATGGCAACACATAACCTCGTCAGGAGATGCTTTCCGAAGAAAGTCCAGACCCGGTTTTCAACCTGCGCAGCAGGTGAAAGATTGTAACCCCCAGTGCAGCGTAGCGAAACTGGGGGATGGGAAAAGTTTTTCAATTGCCAGGCTTTAGTATTTGGGAACGCTGGGGTCCACATCGGTTGACCAGGCGGTAATGCCGCCCTTGAGGTTGATTAACCGTCCGGTAAACCCGGCTGCCCGCAGTTCCTTGATGGCCTTGGCGCTGCGCCCGCCCATTTTGCAATGAACCACGGTGGTTTGAGTTGGGTTGATTTCATTTTGGCGGTTGACCACCTGTCCCAATGGAATCAGTTTTGTGTAGGGTAACCGTGCGATGTCGTATTCATGCGGTTCACGCACGTCAATGATTTGCAGGTTTTCCCCCGCATCAATTCGGGCTTTCAGTTCGACCGCCGTGATTTCCTCCAACTCGTCCGCAACCGGAGCCGGTGCGTTGGCCGGAGGTTTCAACCCGCAGAACTGCTCGTAATCAATCAATTCCTTAATGGTCGCATGTTCGCCGCAAATCGGGCAGTTCGGGTCTTTCCGCAGTTTCATTTCGCGGAAGCGCATCTTCCAGGCATCAAACAGGAGCAACCGGTTGACGAGCAAATCACCTCCGCCCAGGATGACCTTGATAACCTCATTGGCCTGGATGGAACCAACAATGCCCGGCAGAACGCCCAAAACACCGCCTTCGGCACAGGAAGGCACCAGCCCTGGCGGCGGCGGTTCGGGATAGAGACACCGGTAGCAGGCTCCTTTTTCTGCCCAAAACACACTCGCCTGACCTTCAAACCGGAAAATCGAGCCGTAAACATTCGGCTTGTTCAGCAAAACGCAGGCATCGTTGACCAGATAGCGGGTCGGGAAATTATCGGTTCCATCCACGACGACATCGTAATCCTTGATGATGTCGAGGGCGTTTTGAGCCGTCAGGCGCAATTCGTAGGGTGTTACTTCAATGTGCGGATTGATGTCGAGCAACCGGTCACGGGCCGAAGCAATTTTCGGTCGCCCCACGTCCTTGGTGCCGTGAATGACCTGCCGTTGCAGGTTTGAAGCATCCACCACGTCAAAATCAACCACCCCCAAATGACCGACACCGGCTGCCGCCAGATACAATCCGAGCGGCGCGCCCAGGCCCCCGGTGCCAATCATCAGCACGCGGGCGGCTTTCAGGCGTCGCTGGCCCTCCAGCCCAACTTCGGGCAGGATGAGGTGGCGGCTGTATCGTGAAATTTCTTCGTTGGAAAGCGTCGGCAGTTCTTCACCTTTGGCCGGAATGGGAGCTTCGGCCACCGAAGTTCCACCGGCAATGGCCGGAACGATGGAAATGGTGTCGCCTTCTTTGACCGGCGTGGCCAGTCCGCCTGAGTGACGAATATCATCCTCATTGAGGAACACATTCACAAAATTCCGCAATTTGGTGGCATCCGCATACAGGTGCTTGCGCAAATCCCCATGCGTGGAGGTCAATCGGTCAAGCGCTTCGCCCACCGTCGCCGCTTCAAATTGCAATTGATTGTTGCCACCGGCGTATTGCCGCAAGGCGGTTGGAATATAGACTGTGACTGCCATGTGAAATTAAACTCCTGCCAATTCTGGTGATAACTGAACGAGCAATTCAGGATTAAAGCGGGACCGGTCGGTTTCCATTTCCCAGGAAAGCACATCTGCCGCCCGACCATCCCGAACCGAAACAATAATGTAGGAATAAGTCGGCCAGGCATGGTCCAAATCGTATCCGGAGGGTACTGCCGGGTGGTCGGGATGCGAATGGTAAAACCCAATCACATCCAAACCTTTGCTGCTGGCATACCGCTCGCCTCGCAGCAGTTCTTCGGGCCGAATCAGAAACCGGTTTCGTTTGGCTTCTTCTTCGCGGGCGTTTGAAATCGGATAGATTTCGTGTGAAACCTTGCGGCCATCCGCATCAAAAGTGCCAATCAGGAGGCCACAACATTCGTGCGGATAGTCCTGCTCACCGTGGCTGCGGATGCTTTTGATTTGTTCAGGGGTGATTTCCAACATTGTCATTAAATCCGATCTAAAACCTTCTTTTAATTGGTTTTACCTTGCATTGTCCGAGCTCGGACAATTTCGATTCAAACAAGTGCAACTCCCAAGACTCCCTTGGTAGAAGGACTGAGGACTGAGGACTGAGTATTCGATTTTACTAACAACACAAACCCGAGCTTCACTCCTCAGTTCTTCTCTTCCCTCAGTCCTCAGTCCTCATTACTTAAAGCGAAGTATTCTTCACTCAGGTAGCGCGCCCCTGAATCACACAAAATCGTGACCACAACCGAACCGGCGGGCAGGTTTTGAGCAAACCGCAGGGCAACTCCGACGTTGGCTCCGGCACTGGTTCCCACAAACAATCCTTCTTCGCGGGCCAACCGGCGGGCAAAATCCTGGGCGTCTTCCGAGGCGATTTCCAGATGTTCGTCGGCTACTGTCGGGTCGTAAATGCCGGGGACCAAGGCTGTCTCCAGATGCTTGAGCCCTTCCAGCGCGTGAAACGGTGAATCAGGATGCACTGCCAGACAGCGAACCTGCGGGTTGAGTTCCTTGAGGCGACGGGAGGTGCCGATAAAGGTTCCGGAAGTTCCAATTCCGGCCACAAAATGCGTGACCCGGCCTTCGGTTTGCCGCCAGATTTCCAGCGCGGTTCCGTTGTAATGGGCCCGCCAGTTTTCTTCGTTGTTATATTGGTCCGGATAAAAATAGCGTTCCGGTTCTGCCTCAAAGAGTTCGCGGGCTTTGATTTGCGCTCCGTCAGAGGATTGCAGCGGGTCGGTTTCGACCAGGGTGGCACCATAGGCCCGCAACATGTTTTTACGTTCGCGGCTGGCATTTTTCGGCAGGCAAATCGTGACCTGGTAGCCACGGGCTGCGCCGAGCATGGCGAGGGCAATCCCGGTGTTTCCGCTGGTCGCCTCCAAAATCGTTTTTCCGGAAGCCAACCGACCGGTTTTTTCCCCATGCCGAATCATGGCCAAAGCCGCCCGGTCCTTGACTGAACCGCTGGGGTTCATAAATTCGGCTTTGCCGAGCACCAACACGCCGGAAGGCAGGGAACGGGCCAAATTTTTCAGTTTTATCAATGGGGTGTTCCCAATTTGCTGTGCAACATCGGTGTCGGTCAAACTGCCGCCCATTTCACCTGTTACTGTCATTGGTTTGCTGGAAATGCCCATAGGAAACGTCTATGTTGGGTTAGTCTGTTCGGAATATGTCAAGATAGCGGACAGTTGTGCGCTATAGCGGACGGTTGTACGCTATCTTGGCTTCTCTGTCAACTATAGTTTACGACTTGGGGAAAGCTGGATTTGTAATTTTTTCACCACAGAGACACAGAGGACACAGAGAATTCACAGAGAAAGTCCGAAAAAACTCTGTGCTGCCTCTGTGTCTCTGTGGTGAAAGATGAAAAACCGGGATGTTCCGCCTTGGAAATCCGTTTGGGAGCATCCAGGCTTCCATCCAACTGGAAGTGGACAGATGATGGCTTCAAGAGTATGAGTGTGGCATTCCGGTTTTGGAGTTTGGTGACTTCAGATGACCTTCGACCTCAAAGAAAACAGGTGAAACATGAGTGGGATATTTGGAACTCAACAAAGATGAATCGGTGCAGGATGTTGTCCAACGTCTTACCATGAAACTTGGTGCTGATTTCTTCCAAGTGCAGGATTATTGGGACGCTGATTTGTGGGCGATTGGTCTGGCCGCTCCCAATAATTCCCAGGTTCTGGCGTATATCAGCACCGGGGGCCATGTGGGAGGCCTTTTTTCCTTTCCCTTGAGCTGCCACCCGACCCGGAGAGCGAAGTGGTTTACCAAGATGCTGGGAGTTTTTCAGGTCTTTCCTTTGATGAACTTGCGGAACGAATCGCCTCACATTTTGCTGACGCGACAAACAGATTATGAAATACCGCTTGGTGATTTTTGACTTTGATGGAACGCTGGCCGATTCCTTCCCTTTTTTTGTCTCGGTTTTCAACCAACTGGCTGAACGGCACCATTTCAAATCCATCGAACCGCATCTGGTGCCGACCTTCCGGCACTATAACGCCAAACAGATGATGGAGTATGTGGGAATGCCCGCCTGGAAACTCCCGCTCGTGGCAAAGAGTTTTATCTCCCTGATGAAACAGAACGCCGACCGTGTTTCATTATTTGACAAAGTGGACGAGGTGCTGCTGCATTTGGTCCAGGCCGGTTTGACCGTGGCTGTCGTTTCTTCAAACGCCCGTGACAATGTGACCCGGATTTTAGGTCCGGAAAACACCCGACTGTTCTCCCATTTTGAATGTGGCATGTCCATTTTCGGCAAACGGGCCGTTATTCGGAAGGTGCTCAAAAAAACCGGAATTCCAAGCCATGAAGCCATTTATATTGGAGACCAGGTGACCGACCTCGAAGCCGCCCGCAAAGCAGAGGTTCCGTTTGGGGCTGTCTCCTGGGGTTACAGTTCAATTGAAGCCTTGTGCGCCCACCATCCTGAAGAGGTGTTTGACACCGTTTCCTGTATCAAAAGAATCAGTTGAGTTTCGGTTTCTGAGGCAACCTGCAAGCCGTTATTCCTGCTGATGCAGGTGCTTTTCTTTTTTCACCGCAGAGGCGCTGAGTTTTCGCAGAGTCTTTGCAGAGGTTTTCTTTGTCTTTCTCTGCGCATCCTCAGCGCCTTCTCAGCGCCTCTGCGGTGAAAAAGAAAACAGCACCGATTAATTTCCAGGAACAAAAACTTTTCAATCAGGCCAGTGTTTGGTACAAGCCCTGTCACCTAATTCCAATCATCAACCAAACACCCTGAATGCCCAAACGTCTTGACCTCAAAAAAATACTCATCATCGGCTCCGGCCCGATTGTCATTGGACAAGCCTGTGAATTTGATTACTCAGGAACCCAGGCCTGCAAAGCGTTGCGGGCGGAAGGGTTTCAGGTGGTTCTGGTGAATTCAAACCCGGCCACCATCATGACCGACCCGGAAACTGCTGACCGGACCTATATCGAACCCCTGACGGTCGAAACCCTCACCAAAGTCATTGAAGCCGAACGTCCGGATGCCTTGCTCCCCACAGTCGGCGGGCAGACGGCACTCAATCTGGCGATTCAACTGCACGAGCAGGGAATTTTGGAACGCTTCCGGGTGGAACTGATTGGTGCCCAGATTCCGGCCATTCAACTGGCGGAAAACCGGGCTTCCTTCAAACAGGCAATGGATGAAATCGGGTTGGAAATGCCCCAGGCGTTTTTCGTTCAAACCGTTGCAGAGGCCAGGGAAGCCCTGGCTCAAACTGGTTTTCCGGCCATCATCCGGCCCAGTTTTACCCTGGGCGGCAGCGGTGGCGGCATCGCCCGAACCGATGAAGAGTTTCTGACGATTGTCTCCCGTGGTCTGGCCCTCAGCCCGATTGGTCAGGTGGTGGTTGAGGAATCCATTTTGGGTTGGAAGGAATATGAGCTTGAAGTCATGCGCGATGGCGCTGACAATATTGTGATTATCTGTTCGATTGAAAATTTCGACCCGATGGGGGTGCATACCGGCGATTCCATCACGGTGGCTCCGGCCCAGACCCTGACCGATGCCGAATACCAAGCCATGCGCAATGCTGCCCAGCTCATTATCCGGCGGGTTGGGGTGGAAACCGGCGGTTCCAACATTCAGTTCGCAGTCAGCCCGAAAACCGGGGAACTGCGGGTCATTGAAATGAATCCGAGGGTTTCGCGGTCCTCCGCGCTGGCCTCAAAGGCGACCGGATTTCCGATTGCCAAAATTGCCGCCAAACTTGCGGTTGGCTACCGGCTGGATGAAATCCCCAACGACATCACCCGCAAGACACCAGCCTGTTTCGAACCGGCGCTGGATTACGTGGTCGCCAAAATTCCCAAATGGGCCTTTGAAAAATTCAAAATCTCAAAACCGGTCCTGGGCACCCAAATGCAATCGGTCGGCGAAGCCATGGCCATCGGGCGAACCTTCAAGGAAGCCGTCATGAAGGCCCTTCGTTCGCTGGAAGCCGCCAATCTTGACCAGGTTGAACATTGCGACGATGAAACGCTGCGCTGGCATCTGGAAACACCCAATCCGGACCGGGTGCGCTTTTTGCAACTGGCCATTATCCGTAACTGGACCAACGACCAATTGCACGCCCTGACAGGCATTGACCCGTGGTTTTTCGAGCAGTTGCGCGAAATCATGGCGGTTCAATCCTCACTGCATCTGCTTTCACCCACCACCATTTCCGATACCCTGCTGCGGCTCACCAAGGAATTCGGGCTTTCGGACCGGCGGCTGGCCAACGCGCTGGGGTGTTCGCAGGATGAAGTGTACCTTCGCCGGAAGTCATCCGGCATTCGCCCCGTTTTCAAACGGATTGACACTTGTGCGGCTGAGTTCGAATCTTTTACGCCGTATCTGTATTCAACCTATGAAACCGAATGCGAGGCGGAACCCACCACCAACCGCAAAATCATGATTTTGGGCAGCGGTCCCAACCGAATCGGGCAGGGCATTGAGTTTGATTATTGCTGTTGCCATGCTTCGTTTGCGCTCAAGGAAGCCGGGTTTGAAACCATCATGGTCAACTGTAACCCGGAGACGGTTTCGACTGACTATGACACTTCCTCGCGGTTGTATTTCGAGCCGATTACTTTTGAAGATGTGATGCACATCGTCGAGCTTGAAAAACCTGAAGGTGTGATTGTGCAGTTCGGCGGTCAAACGCCGCTTAATCTGGCTCACCGCCTGCTGGCTGCGGGTGTTCCCATCATCGGGACTTCGCCTGATTCCATTGATTTGGCGGAGGACCGGAAACGGTTCGGGCAATTGCTGGTGGAACTCGGTATTCCCCAACCACCCAACGGAACCGCGACCACAGTGGAGGCTGCCTGTCAGGTGGCGGCTGAAATCGGCTTTCCCGTGCTGGTGCGTCCCAGCTATGTTTTGGGCGGCAGGGCCATGACCGTGGTTTATGACGAAGCCGACCTGGCGCATTACGTGGCCGAAGCGGTCTTTGTCTCGCCCCAACATCCGATTTTGATTGACCGTTTTCTGGAATCGGCGGTCGAGGTGGATGTGGACGCGCTCTCCGACGGCGAAGAAGTGTGCATTGCCGGAATCCAGGAACACATCGAGGAAGCCGGAGTGCATTCCGGTGACAGTTCCTCGGTCCTGCCCACGTTTACGATTCAGGCGGCCCAGGTTGAAACCATGCGGCGCTACACCCGCCAATTGGCCCTGGCTTTGAAAGTTGTCGGGCTGATGAACATTCAGTTTGCCGTCAAAAACGAAACAGTGTACGTGCTGGAAGTCAATCCGCGAGCTTCGCGCACGGTGCCGTTTGTCAGCAAAGCGACGGGTGTACCGGTTGCCAAAATTGCCTCGTTGTTGATGGCAGGGCGGAAACTGCGGGAATTCGGCCTGCCTGCCGAACTGCCGGTGGACCGGTTCTGTATCAAAACCCCGGTGTTTCCCTTCATCAAGTTTCCCGGCGTGGACCCCCTCCTGGGACCGGAAATGCGCTCCACGGGCGAAGTGATGGGCGTTGGCCATACCTTTGGAGTCGCCTATTTGAAAGCGCTCCAAGGGGCCAACGCCCGTGTTCCCCGAACCGGAACCGTGTATTTCAGTGTGAGTGACACCGACAAACCGGAAGCTGTGGAGGTCGCCCGCCGCCTGCTGGACCTTGGATTCCGGTTACTGGCCACCCGTGGAACCCAGGAATTTATGGAAGCCGCCGGGCTGCCGGTGGAACTTGGCTATAAAATCAGTCAGGGCGAGCGGGGCATCCTGGCCCAAATTCAGCGGCGGGAAATTGACCTGATTGTGATTACTCCGGAGGACAAGCAATCCTACGCTGATGACATGACGATTCGCTGCGCGGCGATTCAACACGATATTTTGTGTGTCACCACAGTCTTGGGAGCTTTGGCCGTGACCCATGCCATCCAGGCTTTGCACACCGTGGAAACTGAGGTCTTTTGCCTGCAAGACCTGATAAGTTCCGTCCCCTCAGCATAATATGAATCAAACCCGCAACCCAATCCGCCGCAACCGCAATATTGGAACAGCCAAACAGGGACACGGCCAGGACAACCGGCTCCGGATTGCCAGCCGCCTTTCGGATGACAAGGTTTATTATGAGCGGTTGGAAAATCCTGTAATTGTGGAACGGAGCCTTGGAAAAAAGACCATCCTCTTTTTTGTGGAACCGACTCATTCCGGTTATTTACATTCCTGTACCATTGAAGATGTCATGTGGGTGTTGCAAAACGTCGAACCGGACGATTGGAATTTGCTCGACTTTGTGGTTTTCCGGCAACCCAAACAGAAGGAAGACCTGCTCAAACCAGTTTGGGGTAGAATAGCCTATTTTGTTGAGTTGGAAGGAAGGTTAGGGACCGCTATTTTTCTGGATGCCCAAAATCAACATCGCTCCTTGAGATGGAGCCGGTCCCTAGACCCTGAAGATGCGGCAGAGTTCCAACGCCTTTGTGACGATGGTCATCGGGTGGAGGAAGACAAGCGAGGGTTTACACTCCACCTAACCCTTGATTCCATTCGCCAAACCCAGCTTTTCCGGTCATTTCTGCATGAAATTGGTCATTTGGTGGACCGGGTGGAACATCTATACAAACCCTTGACCGAAACCGATGACGAACAGGAACAGAAATATCTGACTGAAAAGTATGATTCGAAACCACGCCGGGACAAAGAAACCTATGCCCACCGCTATGCCAGTGAAACCTTCAACCGTCTGAAAAGCATGTCGCTGGTTCCTTTTGAACGGCTGGTTGACCTGGAGCGGATGCAGTTTGACAAACTTGCCCCGGAATGGTTTGGAATTGAACCCAACAGTCTGGGACCAAAATCCTGAATTTCTCTTTTATTGAAGGGCCCTGGCGACCTGTGCCGCGACTTTGGCGTTTTGCAGGAGCAGGGCAATATTGACTTTCAGGCTGGCTCCCTCGGTCAGTTCGGAAACCTTCCGGAGCAGGAACGGGGTTACTGCCTGCCCTTTGACGCCCATTTCTTCCGCCTGTATCAAAGCAGTCCCAATCGCCTCGTTCAATTTATCGCCGTTGATGGCTGAGGATGCCGGAGGCGGGACTGCCAAAATCGCTCCGCCACCGCCGCCAAATTCCTTGTGGGCCTGCCAGAACATGGCGGCTTCCTGTGGAGTTTCCACCCGTGAAGTCAGGGACAACCCGCTTCTGGGGGTGTAAAAAGCGGGAAATTCGGTGCAGCCGTAGCCAATCACCGGAACCCCTTCGGTTTCAAGCTGTTCCAGTGTGGCCGGTAAATCGAGGATGGCTTTTGCCCCGGCACAGACCACCAGGACCGAGGTCCGCGACAGTTCGAGCAAATCGGCGCTGATGTCCCAGTTTTCATGGGCACCCAAATGGACGCCGCCAATGCCTCCGGTGGCAAAAACCTGAATTCCAGCCAGAGAGGCCAAGGCCATGGTGGCCGCGACCGTGGTGGCACCGTTTCTTTTTTTCGTAACAGCAAAGGCAATATCGCGGCGCGACAATTTCAACACATGGTCGCCTTTGGCAAAAATGGTCAATTGTTCCTCGGTCAACCCGATGGTGGGCACACCCTCGACAACGCCAATTGTGGCCGGAATGGCTCCCTGTTCGAGCACTTCGGCCTCAATCTGGTGGGCAACTTCCAGGTTTTGGGGATAGGGCAGACCGTGGGCCACCACTGTGCTTTCCAAGGCGACAACGGGTTTTCCGGCCTCAAGTGCGGCGCGGATAGATGGGGCAATCTGGATTGAGAACTTTTCAGATGACATATTTTTTCTTATGATGGCGGGTTCAATTCAAAACCCACAACTGACAAAGTAGAACAAGGAGTGTGAAACCTATGAGTGTCACAATTGACATGGACAGCCAAAAGGAAGTGTTGACCTTTCAGACTGAAGTAAGTCAATTACTGAATCTCATCACACATTTTCTTTACAGCAACAAGGAGATTTTTCTCCGTGAACTGATTTCCAACGCTTCGGACGCCGCCGACAAACTGCGGTTCCTGGCGCTTTCAAACAACGACCTTTTTGAGGGAGACAGCGAACTCAAGATTCGTATCTCGTTCGACAAGGACGCCAAAACCATCACCGTTTCCGACAATGGCATTGGGATGTCCCGTGAGGAAGTCACGGCCAACATTGGCACCATTGCCAAATCGGGCACCCGCCAGTTTTTGGAATCACTGACCGGTGACCAGGCCAAGGATTCCAATCTGATTGGTCAATTCGGAGTCGGTTTTTATTCCGCTTTCATTGTGGCCGACAAGGTCACATTGGTGACGCGCCGGGCTGGCGAACCTGCCAGCCAGGCCGTCCGTTGGGAATCCACCGGTCAGGGCGAATATACCCTGGAAACCATCGAAAAACCGACGCGTGGAACGGATGTCATTTTACACCTCAAAGATGACGAAAGCGAATTTTTGAATGGATTCCGGCTGCGTTCGATTGTTCGCAAATACTCGGACCACATTTCGCTGCCAATTGTCATGCAGTCCGAAACGGAAAACGCCGATGACGAAACAGTGAACAAAGCCTCGGCCCTTTGGACTCGCAGCAAAGCCGAAATTTCCGACGAAGAGTACAAAGAGTTTTACAAACACGTGGCCCACGACTTCACCGACCCGCTGACCTATATTCACACCAGGGTTGAAGGGCGGCAGGAATTCACGATTCTGCTTTATGTGCCCTCCCGTGCCCCGTTTGATTTGTGGGACCGTGACCGCAAGAGCGGCGTCAAACTCTATGTCCGCCGGGTTTTCATCATGGAGGACGCCACGGAACTGCTGCCCCGTTATCTGCGGTTCGTGCGTGGCGTGATTGACTCAAATGACCTGCCGCTCAACGTGTCGCGCGAAATCCTCCAGCAGAACAAAATCCTCGAATCCATCCGTTCGAATTCGGTCAAGAAAGTGCTGGGCCTACTCGAAGACCTTGCCACCAAGGACACTGCCAAATATGCCGATTTCTGGAAGGAATTTGGCAAAGTCCTGAAAGAAGGCGTGGGCGAGGATTTTGGCAACCAGAAGAAAATCGGCAAGCTTTGCCGGTTTGCCAGCACCCATACCGATTCTGAGGAACAGACTGTTGCGCTGGATGATTACATTTCGCGGATGAAGGAAGGACAGGACAAGATTTTCTACATTACGGCAGACAGCCACGCAGCGGCCAAAAACAGCCCGCACCTGGAAGTCTTCCGCAAAAACGGCGTCGAGGTGCTGCTCCTCAGCGACCGGGTGGACGAATGGTTTGTCTCTTCTCTGCTGGAATATGAAGGGAAACAGCTTCAGTCGGTCACCAAAGGCGCACTGGACCTGGGCAAAATCGAGAATGAGGAAGAAAAACAGAAACTCGAAAAAGCGGCGGATGATTTCAAGCCGGTGCTTGACAAAATCAAGTCCACGCTGGGCGAAAAGGTCAAGGAGGTCCGGGTCACTGGACGTTTGACGACCTCTCCGGCCTGTCTCGTTTCTGATGACCACGACATGAGTGCCCATTTGGAACGGCTGCTGAAAGCCAGTGGGCAGAAGGTAGCCGGGGTCACTCCGATTCTGGAAATCAACACGTCCCATCCGATTATCCAGAAACTCCACCGCGAAGTGGAATCCGAGCGCTTTGCCGATTGGACCCACATTCTGTTTGACCAGGCGTTACTGAGCGAAGGCGGCCAGTTGGAGGACCCTGCCGGGTTTGTTCACCGGCTGAACGAACTGCTGCTGGAACTCACCAAAGCCTAAAGTCAGGACTGAGGACTGAGTTTTTTATCAATCATGGCGCGCCCCAAAAGGCGCGCCAAATTTTTTGACAATTTTCCAAATTGTTTTACGCGATTCAATACAACGGTGAATATCTTTCGGAACGGCATCCCAAAGCCATGTTTTCAAGCTGCACGGATCTTTGGTATATCAGGTTTGAAGGTGCTGTTCCGTCACCAGTCTTGGCTCCAGCCGGTTTCACAATTTTCAACGGATGGTAAATTCAATCGGTTTGACGATGGAACTGGCAGCCGGATTGTAATAGTCGTAAAGCTGGGAAGGCGCATTTTGGGCCTGGATTCCATACCGTCCCCAAAAGCGGAATGCAAAATTCACTTGCGACTGATTGGGCCAAAGATACAACCGGAGCCGGTCAGGTAAAATATCAATCATTTGTATTCCGGCGGTTCTTTCAGCCAGAAGGTTTTGTACCGATTCCCGGTCAATCTGGTTTCCCGGTGGCAACCCGATTTCGGCTAGCAACATGCCTCGACCAGGCTCTTGGTTGACTTCCACCTTGCAGGTGATAGGTTGAAACGGCTCGCTGGTGGTAGTGTCAAAAGCGACCTTGAGCACAGGATGACCCGGTGAGGTTTCGGGAAGTTCGGTCCAGGGCACATAAAAGCGGGAGACAACCTGGACGGAGGTGACAGCTTTCCCTCCCCCATCCGTCACTTCCACGACATTGTTCCCGGCCTTTAGATACTGGGAGACATCCAGCATGACAGGGCCGGAAACCTGCTCCTGTTGACTCCCTCCAGGCAGGGGAACGGGTTTTCCATTCACGCGGAATTCCAGTTTTGTAGCAGGTTCCTGGTCCGTTTGGACAAGACGGGAATCCAACAGTGTGTCCAACACATTGATGGTGGCCTGGGTTGAGTGCCAAACCCCATAGAGGTCTTTATTTTTAATGAGAAAGTGCAATCCATCGAAGATCATGGATTCTGCCCCCGGTTGGTTTTGCAGTGCCCGGAGCACCAAAGCCGTGGTTTCCAGGTCACCGGCGAGTCCCCAGCCATAAAACGGGGTTGAAGCCGAAGCCGGCCAACATTTCCCCTTGAGGGTCGTTCGGGTCAGGCTCCTCAGTTTGGAAACTGCAACGGTCACCGTTTCCTTTTGGCCAATGGACTGTCCGGCCAAAACCAGACATGCCAATTGGTAAGGGTCCGAAGTGGTGGACAGGGATTGAGTCAAATAGTCCAATCCTTTTTTAACAGCATGCGGTGAGGTATCCCCTCTGGCCAGCACTGCGGTCACATAGGCTGTTTCCTTCTCAGTTCCCCAGGCCCCCTTGGAGGATTGTTGGCTGACCAGCCAGTTTTCCAGAGCTTGCACGACGTGCAGGTCAATTGAGGTGAAGTCTTTCGCCTCCAGGAGGAAACGCAGGGCATACGCGCTCAACGCCAAATTGGGTGCGCCGCCGGTCCAGTAGGAAAATCCTCCGCTGGCAGTGCGATAGGTCAACAGTCTTTGGTACCCCTCAACCAGAAAGCGTTCCGCTTTGCCTGAAACCGCAGATTTCTGTCCGGTTTTTTTCAGGTATTTCAGAACCAACAGATTGGGATATGTCGAGGAAATGGTTTGTTCACCGCACCCGTAGGGGCGTTGGATGATGCCCTCTATCCCTTCAATCACATGAGCCAGCAGGTTAGGGTAGATTTTCAAATGCCCTTGAATGGTACCGGGCAGACAGGCTGCCGGAATATTCAGTTCCAGACGCCCGGAATCTGAAAGTAAGGTGCCAGCAGTGGCCACCTGCTCGGCACCGTCGGGATGGACCGTGACCGGCTTCTCAACTGCATCCTGGTCCGTTTCGGAAATTGCTGAAACCCGGTTTTTTCCGCCTCTCACAGAATGCCTGGCCTGGAGGTTGACCACCGCTTTGGTCACGCCATTGGCTGGTACCAAAACCGAACCAGGCAGCGGTTCCTCCTGTGAAAACCAATCCTCCGGTTTCATCTGCAATCGCACTGATTGGTCGGTGGGAGTGTAATTACGAACGGCTACGGGGAGCGAAATCCGGTCACCCACGGTCAGGGTTGGGGGCGGTTCATGGTCAACAAAAAATGGTTGAAATGAACGAAATTCGGTGGTGCTGGACCCGATTTTGCCATCCTCGGTAATGGCTGTGACCAACATGCTCCAGGTGGTGAGCGAATCCGGGATTTTAAAACCGAATTGGGTTCGGCCATCAGTCCCGGTGACCAGTTCCGGCTCCCAAAATGCGGTTTCAGGAAAATAGTCACGGACTTTGGGCGTGGTAAAGGAAACTGCCTGAGCCGAAGGCTGTTTCGTTACCACCGAATCACTGGTGACCGTGGACGCCAAGGACGCCGAACTGGTTGTGGTGTTCAGTGCCAAATTGCTGGCCGTGACTTCGACAATTTCATTGCCTCCCCCAGCATTCAGGGTAAAACTGGCCTCAAACAGGTTGGCCGAGGGCAGCCAAATGCCAATCATTTTCAAAGGGCTAAAACCAACGGATTCGATTTTGATGGAATATTCGCCTGCCTCAAGGTCGGTTACCAAAAACTCTCCGGTTGCATCGGTAGTGGTGGATTTCTGTTGTTGGGTGGCCGTATGAATAATTGTCACTTCCGCCCCTGCAATGGAAGCCCCGGTTGCGTCACGAACGGTTCCGGAAATGGTGGCTCCCGTGAGGTGAAACCGGCTGAACCGGTGGAGGGTTTCAACCGAAGTTATGGGCCTGAGATTCAATGAAAACCGGCTGGAGGTAACCGGATGGGAAAATTTGGCCACTTCAAAGTCATCTGCCGGATGTTGAGGGCCAGCCTTTTCACCCCGGCTCATAACGGTCAAATACAGCAAATGTTGAACCTCAATTGAGCGAGGGCCTTTTCCTTCCTGGCCGGGCCGGTTAAGCAATGGATAGGACTTTGAGAACTGAACCTCATAAGGATTTCCCCAGGGGTCTTTGATCCTATTCCAATCAATCCCCTTGAATTTCAAGGCTCTGGCAAAATCCGCCTCGGTGGCGGGAACCCTCCCTGTTTCTGCAAAAAACAAATCCAATGCCTGGGCAATCAAACGTTCGGTGTCCTTGAAATAATCAATCCGGGAGGACCAAACCAATTGTTCCCCCTCGGCCTTTTGGGGGTCACCAGGGGAGAAAACATTCACAACATAACTGGTTTTGTGAATCGCGCATTCAAGTCGGAAGGGATTTCCAAAAGGGTCACGCTGGGCGGCAAAGTCAATCCCCTGTTGCAACAGTGCCTGTTTCAAAGCAAGGGTGGATCTTAAGAATTTTCCGGTCCGGGCATGATATTCATAAATGGCCCGGTCCATCAGGTTGCCAATTGGCCGAAAATAAATCCAGACAAGTCGGGTGGCAACGAAATCGTCACCGGTTCCAAATTGCTGGTCAGGCCCGGCAGTGGAAAAGGCAACACCTTGCCGCTCCTTCTCCGTAAAAAAAGCAGCCTGAAATGGATTGCCCCAAGGGTCAAGGATATTTCGGTAATCCAACCCGCCTTGGGCCAGGATTCTTTCGAGGCTGGCCTGGGAGGTTGGATAAACCTGGGCCTGTTGGTACACCTTGTCGAGACAGGTGGTCAGGTTGACCAGGGTTTTCCGTACCTCTGGGGAAAACACATCCCAGGCTTCTTCAGTGATCCGTCCAATTTCATTTTCCTCCATTCCGACCGGTGGTTCATTGGTTAAAAGCAGTCCGGCCACGCAATTCAATTCCGTCGGAAACTTCTGTGCGGCATATAACCCCGTCAGTTCTTCCAGGCTGATATTGGAATAGCTGGGGATTGCTGTGGTGGCAGACTGCCCTTCTGTTTCCGGTTGAGTAGTTGTGCGACTGACCCGCAACCGTTCAGCCACAGCTTTGTCCACCACGGAAATTCCCAAGGCGCTTTCCACCGACCCACCGGAAGTGTGGCTTACCTTGACCTGAACCTTGGCTTCCTCCCCTGGTCGGTAGACAGGTTGGCTCCTGTCCACCGATACATTCAAAAGAGGAGGCACCGGAAAGATGACCGTCTGGCCTCCCTGAAAGTAGGTTCGGTTATGGAAAACAGGGTCGGTGACCGTCGTCCCTGCCTGAATCCGGACGAATCCTTCGAAATTCCGGTTCCAGGGCAATGACAACATCCCTTTGCGGTTCACCATCTGAACCGTTCCCGAATACACGATTTTTCCCTGACTGTGCGCCTGTACGATAACCGGGCTCTGCGGTGGACAGGTGGCGGGAACTTCAAACCGGAGCGAGATGGGGTCACCGGCTCGATAGAGGTATTGGTCCGTGTCAATCAGGATTTCAGTTTCGGAACCCTGGTTAAGCGTAGAACGAATGTTCCCCTGGTTTCCTTTCCCATCCCTGGCCGTCAACGTCATTTCCCAGGAGCTGTCGGGCAGGGCCAACCGGTTCAGGGGCTCGATTTCCACTTTTTGCACCCCCAGTTGATTGGTCGTGACGGTTTTGTGGATGGGTTTCTGCAAGGATTTTTCAGCAGGCTTGATTTGAATCTCCACTGGACAGGAAACCGGAGTGCCATCGGCATAACAGGTGGTCATAAAAAACCTGAACGGAAACCTGAGGTCGGTTCCTGCCTGGTGAAAATAAACGTGAATCGGCTGTCGGGAAAGCCGCACGGTAAACCGGCCCGTCTCGGTTTTCCCAGAAACCGGGTCGGTGCAGTCCGCACAGAACGTCAGGTCCTGATAGCGTTGCTCAGAATCAGGTGGGAGCGACCGCCAGGCTTCCGCCAGATTCAAGGTAAAACTGACTTGCCCTTGTTCGTCGGACTTGGCTTGCTGTGGGTCAAATCGGTCGTAGTCCCATTTTTGGGTTTTGTAATTCCATGTTCGGGCGGTTTCCCGAAAGAGTTTGACCGTTGCACCCGGAACCGGTTTGCCAAAGAGATAATCAGCCTGCACTGTGGCGGTGACGGATTGCCCTGGAAGCACGAAAGGGCGGTCCAGTTTGACCCCGACCCGAAACTGGGGCAGTTCATAACGGCTGATTGTGACCGAGGTGCCCCAGATTTTCTGGCGAAATGAGAGGGAATGATCGACTTCCAGGTGGTAATCCCCCAAGAGAGTGGTTTCCAACGTTTTCCAATCCAGGTGGGCGATGCCAAAGCGGGACGTTGTGAGTTCAGCCTGGGTGACAACCGTGTCTTCCGGATCCTTGACGGCCACATGAATCTTTTCATTTTTGAGTGGAATACCGGCTGCATCCCGCAC
The DNA here is from genome assembly GCA_019695185.1 of Blastocatellia bacterium. Lineage (GTDB taxonomy): Bacteria > Acidobacteriota > Blastocatellia > Chloracidobacteriales > Chloracidobacteriaceae > JAIBAN01. Next base: position 86,100 of record JAIBAN010000018.1, read on the forward strand.
CAATACCCGCATATGGACCGTTTGGCCGGGTTGATAGAGCAGCTTGTCAGTCCAAATCGTGATCCTTGCCTCCACATCAGTATCGAGTGATTGGGTTTTTTCCAATTCGAGCGGGCCAAGCTGGCCTTTGATTGAAAGCTGGTAAACCTGGTCCGGCATTCCATTGGGTGCCGAAAGTTGAAGCTGGGCCACGCCGTTTGGGTCAGTGAATTCCGACTTGCTCTGGGTCTTTTCGGTTGTTTGCAAGTGCATCAGAAGATTGGCTGAGATTTGAACACCAGGGACTGGTTTATGTGTAATGGGATGTTCGGCCAGGACCGAAATCACAAAGTCGTTGCCCGGAATCACTTTTTGGGGCTGTAAAATTCTTAACTGAAAGAGTTGGGGCGTCATTTCAGAAAGTGACCGAATCCCTTCTTGAGGCGCAGACGGGACTGGAGCCTTGCTTTGCACATCAAAACGGTACCGCAACCGCCACCAACAGGCACGGGTCAGGTCCTCCCCTTTCAAGGACGCCAAGGCTTTCAACTCGACTGAATACGACCGGGTTCCCGGTTCCAAGACCCAGGAAACCTCTTTGGTTTCAACAATCTGGTTGTCCGGGGTAAGGATTTCCACCAACCCCCTGACATTCACAGGTTCAGTTCCCGGATTGGTCAGCGGAACTTCAAGGAAACAACCCTGCGCTTTGATGGAAATGGAAAGAGCTGATTTATCAACAATCAATTCAGGGCGGGCCTGGACCTGCTGATTTTTGAGAGAAAAAACAACCAGCAAAACCAAAATCAGAGCAAGCCAAAATCGTAGACGCATAGGGTTTACCTCGCTGAAACTCCCTGTTCGCTGCCGCCAAAAGGCAACAACCTTCCTGCCCCTGGATGGCCAAAGGTGTTTTGAATTCTTGAACTTGATGCGGAAATTCGGCTCAACCAGCAGGAGGCAATTTTCACGCCACAGCCTGGAGGTTCAGCAAAAAACAATCAAAATAAACGGTTTAGAGATAATTGGAGATTCTTTGTGCCAGTTTCAGGATTGGAAAAAAAGGATGGATTTCCAATTTTTTGGAGAAGAACAAAAAGCCCTGCCATTCTCGGTTTGACAACAAGTCGTGCTGCTTTGGTTTTCAGTCCTCAGTCCGCTTGCGGGCTTGTTCCCGTGCTTTGCGCAAGGCACCAACCATGCCTTCCTGGGGTTTTTCTTTTCTGGGTGGTGCAGGTGCTTCAGTGGGCCTGGAGGCACTGCCTGTGGTGGCCGCCGGAACCGGGACCGCCGGTTTGGCAGTCCCAACGGGTGCCACCGGTTTTCCGGCAGGCGGGGCCGGTTTCCCTGCCAAAGCGGGAAGTGTCGGAATTTGAGGCAATTTCCACCGTTTTACCGTGTCGGACAGCATCAAAGTCCGGCGCTCCAGCACTTCAGCCAGCAATAAAAGCACGGCTGCAAGCAGCATCCAGGTTTTCAGTTCCACATAACGCGGACGGCGGGGGAATTCCTTCCAGATGCCGGACACATCCAGCCGTTCCTTGCCACCCGTGGCCTGGGCCAGTCGTTGCAGTTCAAACAGCCCGTCGGCGGCGGCTCTGGGTTTGTATTCCGGCGAATAAGGAAGTAACACAGGGGTCAGCGATACCGCTCCAAAGCCCGGAATATCAACCGAAGTGAGCGAGGTTTCGGTGCCCTTCACATTGACATCCACACTCAGGGCATCAGCCGAAGTCCACCGAAGCGTGGTTTTTTCGACTTGGGGCGGTTGTCCGGGCGTGCCGTGCAGGGTTGTGACGGTGGGCGGGTCACGAAACGGAGGCAGGTCTTTTTCCGGGTCCAGGTTGAGGCGGATGGTGTTGGTGCCGTTGGCAACCTCCTGGGTCAACAGCATGTTTTCCGGCAAGGTATCAGTGGTTCCAGCCGTCCAGCGGGCCAGACTCGAAAAAAAGGCCCCGGCTTCGTTCCAATTGGCAACCGGTCCGGTATAGGCCCCGTTGGCCTCTCCGGCATAGGTCAGCACCCTGCCCACTCCGGCCTGCCATGCGGCCACCACCGGCGCGTTATATTCGTCTACCGTGAGGGCTGCAAGGTTGGCGGTTGGCCGGGTGTAGCACAGATTATAGCCCCCCATTTTGACCGGGCCGGCAAACTGTTTTCCGGTCAGGGAAGTCATCCCGCCGGTGAATTTGATTTCGGTCAGTTGGTCCAAAAAGGTATTGCGGGCCACCACAAAGGTGTCCTGGGCAAAAAGCCGGGGCAATTCTTCCGCGTTTTCGGTGAAAAAGCATTGCCCTCCGCCTCGCTTGGCGACATCGCGGAGCAGTTCCGCATCCACATCCGTTGGTTTCCCCAGGCCAATCACGCTGACCGTGATATTCGACTTTTGGCATTGCTCCAGCAGTTCCTTGTATTTGCCCGGTTCTTCCGAGTCAGCCGCATCCGCAAAGAGAATGATATGTTTGGTTCCGGATTTGGCCTTGAGCAGCATTTCCGCCGAAGCCTGAAGCGCCTCATAAATAAAAATACCGCCGCCGCCCGATTCCACTCGCAGGATTTTGGAGCGCTCCGCTTCTTTATTATTCACTTGGGACAAATCGGCAACCGTATGGGCCTGGCTGTCCACCGCAATGCAGCCGAATTCATCCATCGGCGAGAGCAGGTCCAAAACCTGGGCGGCAGCCAGATTGGCCAAATCCATCTTGACTTTGCCACCGCCAGCCGGAGCGGCCATACTGCCGGAACGGTCCATCGTGACTACAATGGCCAGCGCCAGTTTGCGGTGTTCGCTTTTCAATTCCATCGAAACCGGCAAAATCGGCTCAATCGGGGAGCGAAAATAACCGCCGGGGCCGTAGCTGTTTTTGCCCCCGGTCATCATCAGCCCTGCACCGGTTTCCTTCACCCAGGCAGCCAGGGTTTCCATACCGGCCTGCCCGATTTTGTCGGCGGGCACATTTTCCAGAATAACGGCTGAATATTTGGAAAGCTCCTCGATGGTCCAGTTCACGTTTTGGACCTGCACCGGTTTGACACTGACGCCACTGGCGGCCAACAGGCGGGCAAATCCAGCCTGCGCATCCTGTGAAACACAAAGGAGGGGGCGGTTGCCTTCGACCCCAACCAGCAACCGGGCGGTGTTGTTTTCGGGAATCGGGTCCGGGTTTGTGCCTTTGACTTCAATCCGATAGCTCTGGGTGCCGGGTTCAATGCCCGTGTCACGAAAGGTCAACCGGCTGACCCCAGCCGGAAAGGTCTGGGTTCCTTCTGCAATCACTTCCTGCCCGCGCAACACCCGATAGGTAACCGGCTGTTCCGTAGGCATCTGGACCCAGGCCGAGAGCATAAACGATTCGCCCGGTGTCACTTTGACCGGAGCCTCAAGCTGGGAAACGGCAATGTCGTTGGTGGCGGGCCGCTCCAGCATCGCATAATCCAGTGTGATGCCCCGCGTGGCGGCTTGTGCCGCAATGGAGGAGGGTTCGGGACCGGTCCAGCGGCCATCCGAAACAATGACGATTTTGCCCGGCCCATCACTGGGAATCAAAGCCAGTGCTTTTTCAATTCCGGCGGAAAGGTTTGAGGCATCCGGCTGGACCACATTGGTAAAACCAGGGAAGCGGGCGGCTTGGGGGGCATGTTCGATATGGGAACGTTCCCCAAAAGAAACCACTGCGAGCCGTTCTTCGCTGCCCATTTCCTTTTGAATCCGGTCAATGATGGCCCGGTGGGAGGTATCGGCATCAGCGGGCATCGAAAGGCTGCGGTCGGTGACCACCACCACCGTGCCGGTCCGACCCGGAAATTTGAGGCACAAGCCAGCCAGTGAGAACAGAACCAGCAGCGCCATGGCAATCCGCAAAACCCGCAGCCAGCGTGAGGAAAACCGCCACCAGTAAAGGGCCAAAGCCATTGGCAGCGCCAGTAACAGCCAGATTGGGTTCAAAAAAGTCATAGGTTTTCAGGCGGTTGATGGTCCTTCGGTCTTTTGGTGAGTGATGCGGATGGCTGTTCCTTCCGCCACAATCCAGCCTTGGTCATCAGGATGGTCGCTGATGAAACGGACCTGCCCGCCGACCTTGATACCGGCTGGGTGAAAGATATTTTCAAGCATCCATTCCATCCATTCCCGAAATTGACGCCATTGCGGAGTTCCATCCCATTCCAACCCCTTGAGGTCCTGAGTCAGGACCCAACAACATTCCGAGCGGGGCCGGAGGTCCACATGATAAGACAGCTTGAGTCGGGGTAAAACCCGGTCCTGTTGCAATTCCAAAATCCGGCGGATGGTTTCCTCCGAAAGCGGTTGGTCAAATTCAAAGCGTCCGTAAAACGTATAAGAATATCCCATTTTGATTCGGGTACCGGAAATCAGAAGTTGGGTTTGGGGTTTGAATATCGAAATTTTGAGGTACCAGCCCAGCCCCCCAACCTTCTGTTTTATACCTGTCAATTTACCTCTGTGGTTGAAAATCTTTTAATGGAGCCGGTTGCCAAACCAAGATGGACTCCCAATGCCAAAACCGCAATCAAAAGAAAAACCCAGGACATATCCTTATAGTCGGTGCTGGCTGTTTTTTGATTCAGCCAATTGCCGGAGGTTCCCGAACTGCATGTGGTTAAGTCCGATTCACCAGCGGCCAGGGCGTTGACCGAACACCGAAACGCCGCTCCTGAGCTGGCCGGTTCTGCCAGAAAGGAAAAAATGCCCACATCCGTCCCCTGAAAGAGCAATGTGGTTTTGGTAACTGAAAGGGTTTGGACCTGTTTCGCCGGTGTTTCAAGGCGGACGGTTTTGGTTTCCGGAGCCACTGAAAGCATGGTTTGCCCGCCCAACCGAAGGTTGGTTTGCTCCAGGCCCGCCAGCGTGCGGCTTCGCCAGGCCAACAGGTTTTCCAACAAAATCGGCCAGTTTGGTGAAATCAGCAGGTTGGACCCGGCGACGTTATAGCGCATCAGGATGTCGTGCGTCCCGGACAGTTTTTCCGAATCCGCCATCAATTTGGTATCGCCCAGTGTGAGGAGCGGCAAGCCGCCTCCGGCGAGGCCGCCATTGTCGGCGGCGGCATTCCAAACGACACCGCCCAGATTCAGGCCGTCACACAGGGGATGGGTTTTATTCATGACAAACGGGCCGATAAAACTTTGGCCTGCGCCAGTCGAGACGATGCGAAGGACCCAGGATTTACCATTCCCCGGTTGTTCGGTGGCATTGTCACAAATCAGCAGGTCGGGATTACCGCTCGTAAGCACCGCTGTTTGTGCGGCTTCAAGGGCTTGTTCGAGGGCTTTTTTCAGGATTTCGTTGGAAACCCTGATTTCTGTCCGCACCGGTTTTCGGGGCGGGGGCAGCAACGTGACCCGATTATCAAGGGCCAGCGCATCTTCCCCCAGTTCAGCCCGAAAGCCGGTGGCTTCGGCGGGTAACGCCAGGACAACCCGTTTGATTTCTCGCGGGCCGAGCGAAAGGGAAGCGGTTTCCTTTCGGCTGCCAGGGCCGGAAACTTCCGTTTCAAAGGTGGTCGTGTTGTGCGAATCGGACAGGTTGGCGATTTCAAGCAGGACTTTGTTACCGCTCCAATTGGCGTTGACAAAAGCGGCATTCGGCTTGGGGAGGCCAAACGCCCGCCACTCAACTGAGGCCGCTCCATTGTCAAGTTGGGTGGCCGGAGCATGGTCAGTCACCACCAGCACCCGTGGATGCTGGTCGGAAAGTCCAAAGGCAAAAGAAACGGCTTCTTCCAGGTTGGCGGTGGGGGCCTTGCAATTCCACTTGGCAAGCAATCCGGCAAGGTCGGTTTTGGTGGCGGTTTGACCGAGGACCTGCGGTTTTTCTCCTGCCAGAACCAGGGTCACGCTGCTGTGGGCTGAATGGGAGGCTTCGGCAATGACTGCTTCCACTCCCTGGTGGCGCGGAGAATTGTTTTCTCCGGCCAGCATTGAAAAGGAATCATCCAGCACAATGACAAGCGGGCGGGCCGCATCCGTCGAAAGCAGGTGCGGAGCCGCTGCCGCTGTGACCAGGGCCAGCAAAGCCAATGCTTCCAGAAAAAAAAGCAGGGGCAGCGGCAACCGGCGAAAAACCCGGCCTCCTTCCTGGGGCGGGCGGATGTCCTGCCAAAACATCAGGGAGGACACGGGAACCGTGCGAAACCGGTTGCGAAGATAGTAAATCGCCACCAATGCCGGAATACTTGCCAAAGCCAGAAATGCCAAGGGGTGGGAGAACATAGAAGCCAGGGTTCAGGGTTCAGGGTTCAGGGTTCAGGGTCCAGGGTCCAGGGTCCAGGGTTTTCGAATATCAGCAGATTTGAAGCTCTGGATGGGGCTTTCATTGTCAATTGCCCATTGTCAATTATCCA
>JAIBAN010000019.1 GCA_019695185.1 Blastocatellia bacterium
CCGACTAAACCGCGGGTTGAACACCAAGAAAAAAACGACCTTTGGGCCAGTTGACCGCCCCCAGTATAATCCATTTTCATCGCTGGCGGAGAGCCGCGGATCATGAAGACTAAACCGAGAATTGCTGGGCAGAGGTTCCAGCGGAAAGGAAGGCTAACCCTCCGGTGGCTCTTACTTTACAGGAGTTTTTCATTTTTGGCCAATCAACCAAAGTTCCCACCGGGACTGGAGCGCAAGCATCCCCATTGCTTTATTTGCTGCTTTACTTGCAGCCTTCATTTGGTGTATTCAGCTTCTCACTCCAATTGAGAAGCTGACGCTCCCCCCCCACGACTCATATGGGATTACTGCAAGTCTCTAGCGATAAATCCGACAAAGCCATGTCTGATGGAAGGACAGACAGTGCTCAAATAAGCGATCCTGGCTGGATAGGCACAACCCGTGGGAAAATCGAACTTGGCGTGGTTCTGGGGTTTTGCCTGCTTAATCTCATTACTCCTGTGATCTATTGGGACCTCTATCCATTTTCAATTGCCCCAATGTTCATGATTTCACCCCAAAAGTACTGTGCCTATATTGTTCTGGCACCGGACGGGACACAACTACCCCCGATTGCATTTGGTGTTCATCGAAACTATTGGGGGAATCCGGTTCACGTAGGCATCGGGATTCGTCCAGTCTCAACCATTGATGAGTTTGGTCAGGTGGCAGATGAACCAGTCGTCCGACAACAAGTTGAAAGATTTCTTCGGCAGTATCCAGAAATTCCGTTTGTGGTGATTGAGCAACAGGTTTTTGGACCTGTTGACGCCAATCGGGTTGGGATTACTCAAATTCGCCGATGGAAGATTATGAATCCTGTGAGTGCTCATTATGGGAAATAAATTCTGGCAGGTATATCTCAATCGACTGGGGAATCTTCACCGCCCATACTTTGGGCAGTTTAGTGTCTGGGTCACGTTGGGCTGCTGCATTCAGATCTTATTCAATATGCGCGTGTTTTATGTAACGGGTGAAAGGGCCGGACCGGCGTCGTGCCTGTCATTTATTCTGCCGTTTGAGGTCATTTGTCAGCCTTGGCTGTTTCTAAGTTTCAAAATACTTTTTGGGGTTGGGGTTGTACTTTGGATTGCCCAGATTGGGATTCCCTGGTCGAGTTGGGCAACTGTTTTGGCCTTCACCGGGTTGGCTTCCATCTATCAGGAAACCCGGTCTTCAGTGGACCACACTATTCATGTCAGCAATATGGCGCTCTGGATTTGTGCGTTGTGGTATCACTTTTATCGCAATCAAATTCGCCAAAGCCTGCAAATCGGTACCTTTTGGAAGACATCTTGTTATCCTTCCTGGGCTGGTTTTTTAGGAGTCTATTACGTTGGCCTTTTTTATTCATTTTCCGGCTGTATGAAGTTGACGCATAGCGGTTTGGCATGGGCCAACGGGGTCTCACTCCAGCTTTGGGTCTCAATCTGGGGAAACCCTGACTCTACCTGGACCCACCTGATTTTATCCTATCGCTGGTTTGCCAAAGCGTTGCAGGCTGCAACGTTGTGTTTTGAATCTATGGCCATTTTAGGCTTATTGTTTCCCCGGTTACGTCCATTTTTGGGGTTGGCTCTGTTGGGATTTCATTTTGGTCAAGTGACTGTTTTTGGCTGGCAGTTTCACTATAATGCATTCATTATTTGCTTGTATTTCCTTCCTTTTGATAGATATTTGCCGATTCTGATTGAATACCTGAAGCGGCGCAGTCTTTCAGCAAGAAGAGTCATCGAGATTTCTCCTACGCTTGCTGGACGCTTGAAGAAAGGTTGCTACAGTCGCTTGGATATTTTGGAACTTTATGAATACCGGGAACTCGCCCAAGTTGAACCGGTTCAACGCTGAAATTTATACCCTTTGGGCTAGGGCAAGACCGGAATACAGGATAATACTCAAATGCGAATCAAGGGTTAAAAATGAAAGATGAAAAGCATGAGAGCCAAAGCCAACCGACCAAACACATGAACGAGTAAACCCTTTTGAGAACGGACATGGGAGGCGTGCTGAATGTCAGTGTGGACCCCCAGCCAGTTCCCCAGCGATTCAATCGGTTGGCGCAATTGACTCATGGAAGTTGAATATAATTCCTCAAATAAGCCCAGTTCGGTTTGGCCCTTGCGTTTTTTGACCGGAGTCAGGACCGTCAAAGCATGGGATTGTGTGAGTTGGTTTTGCAAGGAGGCATCCTGGTAAGCTTTGTCCCCGATGAGATAGCCGGTGCGAACCGAAAGGTCCAACTGGCGCAAGCAGGTCAAGTCAAATTCATTGGCGGGCGTGAGCAGGAGGACTTCGGGCAAGGGCAATTGGCCCGCCCGCCGGGTGGCGACGATATGGAGTTTGACGCCGTAATCATACATCTTTTTGGCGGCACAGTACCCTTTGGCCGCCAGGTCCGGGGCGATCCGGGCGCGCCCGCTGCGGGCTGCGTTGGCCAGCACAATCGGCAGCGAGTCAAGCACCCGAATGAGCGGCGTGGCGTTCACGGGCGGCAGTTTGGTGTGCAGTCGCTCGGTCAGCCGGACAAAGGCCCCGGCCAGAAAATTCAGCCGCTGGGCGAACGCCTGATAGGACGGCAGCCGGGGGAACCAGGCTCGTAAATGGTCCACGGCATAATCATAAATGGCTTGCACAGTCCGTTTTTCTTTCAAGTGGCCAAAGAGATAGAGCGTCATGGCTTCCACATCGGTAAAGGCCAGCGGCTGTTGGTTGGGACTTAACCGTTGACAATCAGCCGCCAGATAGGGTTCATATGCTTCATCAAGGCACAGGTAAATCTGAATCAATTGGGTTTCCCAGTCCATACGGGCTCTCCGGAACGTGAAATTTGGTGGTCTTAACCTCATTCCACCTTTCCGGAGAGCAAATTTCAACCCTTGATTCGCATACTCAAGTTAAACTCTATGCCCTACCAAGTCATCGCCCGCAAATGGCGTCCGCAGACTTTTGAAGAAGTTACCGGACAGGAATCCATCACCCGCACGCTCCGGAATGCCATTGAAACCAAGCGGTTGCATCACGCCTTTTTGTTTGCCGGACCACGTGGCGTAGGCAAGACCACAACCGCCCGGTTGGTCGCCAAGGCGCTCAACTGCGTGCAGGGGCCAACGGCAAATCCTTGCGGCGATTGCCCTTCGTGTCAGGAAGTGAGGGAAGGCCGCTCGATTGACGTGCTCGAAATAGACGCTGCCTCCCATACCGGTGTGGATAACATCCGGGATGTCATCATCAACACCGTGGCCAATCGCCCGGCCCGCGACCGTTACAAGATTTTCATCATTGACGAAATCCACATGCTGTCGGCAAGTGCGTTTAACGCGCTGCTCAAAACGCTGGAGGAACCGCCCGCGCATGTGGTTTTCATTATGGCCACAACCGAACTGCATAAGCTGCCGGAAACGATTCTTTCCCGGTGCCAGCAGTTTGAGTTCCGGACCATCGGCACGGATAAAATTGCCGAACGGCTGCGACTGATTGCCAACGAAGAAAAGGTTACGGTTTCACGGGATGCGTTGGTGCAGATTGCCTATGCCGGGCGGGGCAGCATGCGTGACGCCCAATCGGCTTTTGACCAGGTCATTGCCTTCACCGGGAACCGGATTGAACTGGCCGATGTCCAAAATTCCCTGGGGCTCATCGGACCCCAGTTTCTGGCCCAGGTGACCGATGCTCTGGCTGGACAGGACGGAAAGCGGATGCTGCTGCTGGTGGACGAACTGGTTCGCACCGGGTATGACCTGCGCCAGTTCCTCCATGAGTTGATGACTTATCTGCGCAACCTGCTCATGCTCAAAACAGTTGGGCCGGACCCGGAACTCCTTCCCGTGGCGGAAAGTGAACTCAAGCAGTTGAAAGACCAGGCTGGATATTTTTCGAGCGAGGATTTGGTCCGGTTTTTCTCACTCCTGACGGAGGTTGAACAACACCTCCGGTTTTCAAACGAACCGCGTTTCCAGCTTGAATTCGGCCTCGTCAAGCTGACCCAACTGGCGCGGCTCAAGGGGTTGGAAACCTTGTTGGAACGACTCGAAAAACTGGCCGGAAATACACCCTCCGGTCCCGGCGGGTCGCCTGGAACACCCACGTTGCCTCGGACCGGGCCTGCATCGGCTCCCGGCGGCCCTGCGCCGCGCCCTGGCGGGAGCCGCATGAGTCCACCGCCGGCCAGGGCCGAAGTAGCTCCGCCACCGCCGACAATTCCTCCTGCACCAATGAAACCGGCTGAAACGACTGAAGTTAAGGAACGGTTGCCGCTTGACCGGATCATTCCCAAACCGAGCCTGCAACCGCTGGAACCGGCGCGCCCGTCAGTCCCCAGCCCTTCATCACCGGAAAAGTCAAAAGCGAAATTGATGGCGGATGAAATTCCGCCCTGGATGGATGAGTCAGAGCTGCCGCCGGAGCCACCGGATGACCTGGATGACGAACCACCCTCTTTTGTTCAGGCTACTCCTCCACCAAAACCGGCTCCAGCACAGCGCCCGGCTTTGTCGGTTGTGAAGGAAGCTCCGGCACCAACCACCCCGGCAGGCGAAAAGCTCAATCTTGACACTTCCAGTGGATTGGCAACCTTGTTGGGTTGCCTTAAAGATGAGCTGGAAAACAGCCGGAAGATGCTGCTTTTGGCGGCGGTGGAAAAAGTGGAGCAGGCCGAAATGGAAGGCTCTGATGTCGTATTGATACTGCCTCCCGGCGCAACCGAACTGTACAAACAGCTTTCACAACCAACCAATCTGGTTTTCATTCAGGAAGCAGTGCGCCGTATGACCGGGCGAAGTTTGAAAGTGCGCCCCAAGTTGGGAAGACTTGAGGGAGGGCGGATGGCTGCGATTACCGAATCCGAAGTGCAAAAGGCGGCCCTCCGGCGTCAGGCCGAAAACGACCCAACCGTCCAGGCTTTGATAAAAACGTTTCGGGGGGAATTAACGGATATTCGACCGGTGTAAAACTTTGGATAGTTTTGCGTTTTGAGTTTTGAGTGCAAAGCCTGTTTGAACAGCCATTTGAACGCAAAACTCAAAACTCAAAAAATGATGATTTAGGCTTTGAGAATCAATGAGAACGCAACCCGTACCAGAACCCACAAAAACCAGAGCCCAAATGGAATAATGGCCATTTGTCCGGGACGTTTTTTGTAGCACACGGCTGCCAAGCCAATGGTTATCAAAACCAGATACCAGATGGTAAAGAAATCAAACTGTTTCAAGAGCACCGAAATCCAAACGGGGGCATCTTTGGGGGCAAGCAACCCCAAATTGCTCATGGTCAGGTTTTGTTCCAGGATGGCGTCAATCTCCGGGGGTTTGATGACCACAACGACTGCCGTGAGGAGGTATTGGACCAATCCGGTGGCAAAACTGCTGTAGGCTGTCACTGACAGAATTTTGGGAAAAGTGGTCTGTCCGCGCACCAGCAAGGTTCCCAGAAAGAAGATACCGGCCAGAAACGTGACGGCTACGGGTCCAAAGACGGCACCGATGTAAGGGGCCGCCTTTTGAATTGAGACTGAGACCGAAAGATTCTGTTCCACTGCCTGGCGCTCGGCTTCCGACAGGTCGCTCATCCGTTTTCCTTGCCGTTCGAACTGTTTCTCCACAGCGGCACGAGCAATGTCCCGTGGGTCAGTTTTAATCAGAAACCCGAATAAAAGTCCGGCAGAAAGTGCCAGTGCGCCAATCAGCAGGAGCGGTATCAGCGGACTGGCTTTGCGATTGACATCCTGGAACACTTCGCCAGGTGACAGAAAAACTGTGGTAATACGTTGGATGGTACTGAGGCGCGGTGGTTCTTCGGCTCCAGGCTTCATCGTAAATTGCGGCGGGGTTGGCAGGCCATATTCAGGCGTCAGCGGAGACTGTGGATCACTCATAAGTAGGGTTCTCTCTTTTCAGAGTCAAGGGTTGAAGGTTGCTTGGGCGAGCCGGACCCAAAACCGGCAAGCGGCGAATAACCAAACCGGGTTGGATCATGTTTTACCACCTTTGGCAAAAGGCTCCGGGTTCATTGATTTGAATTGTCATACAGTGGATTGGATGAGTGAAACCTTGAGAACGAAAGGGACCTTGGGCAAGTTTCATTTTGCCTATCACAGTCTCTCGTTCAAGAACAGAGTGTAGAAAGGAAAAACCGATTGAAAAAATGTTGAATCAACGAAAGAATATTCCTCCCCCATTTTTCGATTGTAAATCAACTCCTTTTTTTATTTAGGGAATTCATGCCCAGAACCATTATTCATTGGTTTCGCCGCGATTTGCGCCTGACTGACAACCAGGCACTGTTTGCGGCCTGTCAACAAGCTGAATTTGTCATCCCGGTTTTTATCTTTGACCCTGCCCAACCACAACGCAACTGGAACAGCACCAACCGACTGGCTTTTCTGTTGGATTCCTTGCGAGAACTGGACCTGTCGTTGCGGGCCAACGGCAGCTTTCTGGTCGTCCGCCTGGGCAATCCGGAAGAAGAACTGGACCGACTGGTGACGGAAACCGGAGCCGTAGGGCTTTTTGTCAATCGAATTGTGGACCCGGCCCTGCGGGAACAAGGCCGCCGCCTGACCGCCCGGCTTCAGAGCCTGGGTTGTGAAGTCCGCAGTTTCCAGGATGCCATGCTGCACGACCCGCGCCATGTGCTGACTCAGGGCAGGCAGCCTTATACCGTCTTCACACCTTACAAACGGACAGCTCTCAGTTATTCGGTTGCGCCCGCGAAACCGGCTCCGGAACAGATTGTGACACCAGCAGGAATTCGAACGGAAGATATTCCAACATCGGAATATTTCCAGGTCAGGGCAACTGCACGGACGATTCCGGCAGGGGGCGAAACCCAGGCCGGGATTTTGCTCGATGGGTTTGTGGCCGACAGGTTGAGGCGTTACGGCGAGGGACGGGACCTGCCTGCCGTGCCTGGAACTTCGCAACTGTCGCCTTATCTACATTTTGGTTGTCTTTCAGTGCGGGCAGCTTTTCACCGGGCCAACCGGCTTTTACAGGAGGCTTCCTTGGACACTGCCGGGCGGGCATCAGTCGAAACCTGGATTTCAGAATTGGTCTGGCGCGATTTCTACATGCAGATTTTGTATCACTTTCCGCATGTCGAACAAGGAGCGTTCAAGCCGGTTTATGACCGGCTGGTCTGGAGCGACAACCGCGAACATTTCGAACGCTGGTGCCACGGACAAACCGGATTTCCCATTATTGATGCCGGAATGCGCCAATTGCAGGAGACCGGCTGGATGCACAACCGGGTACGGATGATTACCGCCTCGTTTTTGGTGAAGGATTTGTTGCTGAACTGGCAGTGGGGTGAACAGCATTTCATGCGGCACCTGCTGGATGGCAATCTGGCTGCCAACAACGGTGGCTGGCAATGGGCGGCCTCCACCGGGACCGACGCCCAGCCATATTTCCGCGTCTTCAATCCGATTTCACAGGGGCAGAAATTTGACCCGCAGGGAGTGTATGTCAAACGTTTTGTGCCGGAATTGAAAGCCGTTCCGGAAAAATGGATTCACCAGCCCTGGGAACTGCCTTCTGAATACCAAAAGCCTTTCCGGTGCCGGATTGGAACCGATTATCCCGCACCCATGGTTGACCATGCCCGGCAACGCAGTCTGGCAATTGAGATGTTCAAGGAAGTTAGCCTGAGCAAGGCTTGAAGACTGGGGGGAGGTTTATGCGAAATAATGAATCCACTGACCGCCGTGTTGTCAAGGTGGTAGATTTGCCTGGAGGCAAATACTGCTGCCTGTCATCTGGGGCCGGATTGGGGGCGAGCACAATAAACGATTAAAAGAAAAGGTGGGCCTTGTAGGATTCGAACCTACAACCAACGGATTATGAGTCCGCTGCTCTGACCGTTGAGCTAAAGGCCCATGAAGGAGGAAGTGAGAGCGGCATCCTACTGATTTATGACGTTTTCGGCAAGTCCTGCCCTGTCAGTAAGGTGAGAATCCTCCAGCGCCCCTTTTTACAGCCAAGCGAAAAAGCCGGGAACGTTCTCATTGAACGTTCCCGGCTTGAAAAATTTCCGATGGGCGGTACAGGACTTGAACCTGTGACCTCTCGCGTGTGAAGCGAGCGCTCTACCAACTGAGACTAACCGCCCGTTTTAAGGAACGGCGATATTAGCAAACCACCTCCGCAGCGTCAATTTTTTTCTTTGCGAAGGTGGAATTTTTGCAACGTGGGTAAGGCTGACGGGGCTGGTTTCATCAATTTTTGACATTCCGGTTTATTTTGAGGGAAGTTATTTGCTTCTCGGAAAGGTTTACGGGTATAAACGAAAAAGGCTTTCTTGGAATTCACTTCCTGCCCCCATCCTCGGACATTGTATGGCTTCGTCCAACTCCAACCAACGTCGTGGGCCGATTCCTCCAGATCAAATGATTGGGCGTGTTTTAAGCGAACGCTACGAAATCCTCTCATGTGTGAGCACGGGTAAAACCGCATCCGTGTTTCGTGCGCGCCAACTTGAGGGGGGCGAGGATGTTGCCATCAAAATCCTCAATGTCGGGCGCAATTCAGCTTCCGAACGGGAACAACGGCTCCGGTTTTATCGGGAAATTCAGGCTGCTTTTTTGATCAGTCATCCCCATATTGTCAAAATTTTTGAAATGGGGGACACCACTGATGGCATGCTCTTTTTTGTGATGGAGTTTCTTGAGGGAAAAGCCCTTTCTGAACTTCTGCGGCAGGAAGGTCAGTTACCCATCAACCGCGTAGTCGAGATTTTTTCTCCAGTTTGTGAAGCCTTGCAGGCTGCCCATTCCGCCGGAATCATTCATCGGGATGTCAAACCGGGAAATGTTTTTTTACAGCTTCGGACCTCACCTGACAATCCAACTGTATTTTTTGAATGGGTCAAGGTTCTTGATTTCGGCATTGCCAAACCGGGCTGGAGTGCCACCTCTTCCTGGGGAAGTGAGGTGTCGGGCGAAGGCATCGTGGTTGGGACCCCTGAATACATGAGTCCGGAACAATGTCATGGGCGGGATGTAACTTTTCAAAGTGACATCTACAGCCTGGGGGTGATGCTTTACAAAATGCTGGTGGGGCAAACACCTTTCGACGGTCCGACCGTTGCCGTCATGGCTCGTCATATTTCAACCGAACCGCCTCCTCTCCGCGCCCGGCGACCCAATCTCCCCCCAGGAATTGAAAATGTAGTGCTCAAAGCACTGGCCAAAGACCCTGTTCAACGGTTCCAGTCAGCTTTGGAATTCCGTCTGGCCTTTGTCCAGGCAGTCGATCAGTATTGCACCCCGCATAATGACCAACCCTACCGGACGATTACACCTCCTGAAACCAAACCTCAGGCCATTGCCACCCAAACCATGATCATCAAGCGGCCTGCTGAACTGGACCGACTGGATTCCGGCTCTGGTGAAAAGAACAAGTCCTGACTTTCGTCCTTTTCTTCCTCTGAAAATTCTTGGTTTTGCGTTTCCTTTGGAAAACACGGGTGAGGTTGAAACTTTTTTCAATATTAGTAGTATCGGAAAATACTAATTTTGAAAACATTCACATCCACTCACCTATGAGCCGAGAAGATTGCCTCCACATTCTGGAAGACCTTGGTTTTTCCAAGCTCGAAGCCGGAATCTATCTGTTTTTGCTGGAAGAGTCGCCTGTCACAGGTTATCGCGTCGCCCAAGCTCTGGGCAAACCAGTGGCCAATACCTACAAAGCCATTGAATCACTGGCTAACAAGGGCGCGGTTTTACTTGACGAGGGGGATAGCCGTCTTTGTCGGGCCGTTCCGCCAGAGGAATTGTTGGGCCGGATTGAACGCCGGTTTCAAGAGCAAAAACTTAAAATCACCGAAGCATTGGCCGAATTGCGCAGCCCAGGCAGTGATGATCGGGTGTACCAGCTCAAAACCGCAGCGCAGGTTTTTGAACGGTGCCGCTTGATGTTGGAAGGGTGTCACAATGTCGCTCTGCTTGATGTTTTTCCGGAACCTTTGGCAACCATCCTGCCTGACCTTGAACGACTGCTGGAACGACAGGTGACTGTTGCCCTCAAAGTTTATGCCCCGACTGATTTACCTGATGCCCATGTCTTTTTGAACCCTTCGTACCAGACAACCCGCGCCCGTTGGCCCGGCCAATGGGTCAATCTGGTGGTGGACGGTCGTGAATGCCTGTTGGCTTTTTTGACTGAGGACGGCAGAGGGGTCCATCAGGCAATCTGGAGCGGAAGCCCATATCTGTCGTGGGTTTACCACAGCGCAGTGGCCTCGGAACTGATTCTCGACGGTTTGACCAGAGACATTCAACGGGGGATTCCGGTTGAAATCCTCCAAAAACGATTGGTTGAGTTCCAAAAACTCAAAGTATTAGCAGCAGAAGGCTATGAACTGCTTAAAGAGCGTTTCCAATTTGCAGCCAAACCTGCCATCCGCTCACTGCAACCGAAATTTAAGGAGAAAACCCGATGACGAAACCATTTTCAAGATTGGCCCGGCTGGTTGGAACAGCCAGCCTTGTCGTTCTGTTTGGGGCCGGGCTGCATCAGGTACCGGCTTATGCGGCTTGGGGGACCAGTTCCCGGCAAACGGCACCTGTCGCTCAAACCCAGACAACCCTGACGGTCACCCAGGTGTTACGCAATGTCCGGGAGGCAATGGGAGTAAACAGTTTTCAAAAGCAAAACAAAGGAGTGGAGTTGCGCGGAGCAGGGAGGTTTCTGGAAACAGATGCGGACTATTCCTTAATCGTGACGCCGCAAGGGCATTTTGTCCAAACCATTACGGGCCCACTCGGAACCATATCGGGATTTGACGGGAAACAGGCTTGGACAGTTGATTGGTCAGGAATGCCCCGATTGATTGGATTTGAAGAATCCGAGGCGGCCCAAACTGAAATCTGGCTCCAAACCGGTTTATGGGCGTTGGAAAAAAGCCCTTTTACGGTCACCTTGGTCCCAGAGGAAACCACTGACCAGAAAGTGGTGCTCAATTTGAAACTGACCCAGGGATTGTTTGAATCGAAAGTAACCCTGGATCGTTCCACCTGGCTGCCGCAAACCATGATCAGTCTTGGGACAAGCGGGCACCGAAAGTTGGAACTGAGCAACTATGGGGCGTTTCTCGGTTTTCGGGTGCCCCAAAAGATGGTGCAAACCAGCCCTGGCTCAACTGTTTCCTTTCAAATCAAAACGGTTTCCCGTTTTTCAGGTGGTAAAGCCAATCCCTTTGCCCCCATCACCAGGCTGCCGCAGGACTCGACTTTTGATCCTTCCATTCCGGCTGCACTTGAAACCAAACGGGCCCGGAGCGGGCATTTGCTCGTTCATCCGAAGGTCAACGGCGAGGATGTCGGATGGTTTATTCTTGATTCCGGGGCCGGGGCGATGTGTATCAACAAATCGGCGGCGGAAAAACTGAAAATGCCTCCAATCGGAAAAATCGGTGCAGTTGGAGTCGGAGGCATTGTTCCTTCAGCATTGCGACGGGGCAATTCCTTTTCCCTCGGACCTGTCACCATTTCAAATCTGGTTTTTCTGGACCTCGACCTTGACGGCATTGGAACCGCGCTCGGCGTACAGTTGGGGGGGATTTGCGGATATGACCTTTTCAGCCGGGCGGTTGTGGAAGTTGAGTTTGAGCCGCCAGCCGTGGCGCTGCACGCCCCTGGCACGTACAAACTTGAAAAAGATGCCTGGCAGCCGCTGGAATTGGAAGAGCGTCATCCGGTGGTGGCATGCAGTTTTGAAGGAAACCGTAAAGAACTGTTCAAAATTGACATCGGGGCAGGGAACGCTTTGACCTTTCACACGGAAACCGTGGAAAAACTGAAGCTCCTGGAACAACGGGAGACGAAAGAAGCCCGTTCCGGCGGCGTCGGAGGGACAATTCAAGTGCGCAGCGGCCAAATCGAATGGTTTGAAATTGCCGGTCACCGGTTCGAAAAACCGACGGTGGAGTTTTCCCTGGCCAAAACAGGAGCTTTTTCAAATCGCTATCTGGCTGGAAATATCGGAGTTCGCTTTCTAAAGCCATTTCGGGTTGTGCTCAACTATCAACAAGCCCGAATTGCCTTTGTCGAAAAAGCCGCTGCCAAAGGATAATGGAAACCATGCTGACCAGGGGTTTTGCAGAACAGTTTGCCCAGGAGTGGATTGCCGCCTGGAATGGCCATGACCTTGAGCGCATCCTGTCCCATTACAGTGACGATTTCGTTATGTCGTCGCCCCGGATTGCCGTGCTGACTGAGGAACCGACAGGGGTGCTCAAGGGAAAGGACGCCATTCGATGTTACTGGAAAAAAGCCCTGGAATTGGTGCCGCATCTGCACTTTGAATTGATGGGTATCTATCTGGGGGCAGATAGTATTATTCTTCACTACGAAGGACCACGGGGCAAAGCAGCCGAAGCTTTCTTTTTCAATGAAGAGGGCAAAGTGGTACGGGCTGCTGCCACATACGAATAAAGGTTCCGGCACTCGTCGTCAGCCTGACTGGGGCCGGTATTCAACCACCAGGACGCGAGCAGGAGCCGCTATCGCTTCCAGTTCAGCCTGCATCAGAGCCTTGGCCTGTTGCGGGCTGAACCCGCCTGAACCGGAACCAATGAGCGGGAAGGCTACCGAGGTAAAACCGGCTTCCGCCACAATCCCCATGGCATTTCGAACTGAATCCCGGATGGATGTTTCGGAAGCCCGCCAGAGCAGATTGATTCCGGCGACATGGATGATTCCGCGAAAGGGAAGGGTTCCGGCAGAGGTCAGGACCGCCTGTCCGAGTGGAATCGGGCCGAATCGGGCGAGTTCCTGAAAAGGCTGGTACCCTGCCCGCTTTTTGATGGCTCCGGAAACTCCCTGGGGTACGAGCAGCCACCAGGGAATCAGGTTCCGGTTCCAGGCGTTGACGATGGCCTCCACCGGCTGGTTCAACAAATCCCCTTGAACAACCTGAATGGAAGGAACTGTCATAAGCGGGCAGACCATCAACCGGAAAAGCAGCGGAGGCTGCCGCTCCGTGCTTCTTCGGAACGACACATTTTAGCCAAGTTTCTGCTTCAGGATTTCATTGACCAGTTGCGGATTTCCTTTGCCTTTGGTGGCCTTCATCATCTGACCCACAAAAAACCCGAGCAACGCCACTTTCCCGGCCCGATAATCAGTTGCCTGTTTCGGATTGGCGGCAATGATTTCATCGGCAAAGGCTTCCAGTTGCGTCGTGTCGGAAATTTGTCCGCCGCCCATTTCCTTGACCAGTTCCCCGGCGGATTTGCCGGTTTTAAACATCTGGTCAAACACTTCTTTCGCCATCTTACCGCTGATGGTGCCATCATCAATGAGTTTGATCATTTCACCCAGAGCTGCCGGTGAAACCGGGGACGTTGCAATTTCCTCGGCCTTGACACGGGCCAGCAGTTCACTGGAAATCCAGTTGGCGGCGGCGCGGGCGTTGCCTGAGGCTTGCACGGTTTCTTCGTAGAAGTCACCCATTTCCCGACCACTGGTCAACAGCGCTGCATCGTCAAAGGAAAGCCCATAGGTTTCCAGCAACCGGCGGCGGCGGGATTCGGGCAACTCGGTCCGTTCCATGGCTTCTTTGAGTCCGGTGAATTTGCCGAAATCAAAATAGAGCGGTGGCAGGTCCGGTTCAGGAAAATACCGGTAATCATGGGCATCCTCTTTGCTGCGCATGACAAAGGTGCGCCCTTCCTTTTCGTTCCAAAGCCGTGTTTCCTGCACGACCCGGCTATTGCTTTCAAGCACCTCAATCTGCCGGTCAATTTCGTAATCAATCGCCCGTTGAATGAACTTGAATGAATTGAGGTTTTTGGTTTCCGTGCGGGTGCCGAATTCGGTTGCCCCCCGGAGCCGGACCGAGACGTTGGCATCGCAGCGGAGGCTGCCTTCCTCCATGTTACCGTCACAGGCGTCAACCCACATCAACGCTTTGCGCAGATACTGAACGTAATCGTAGGCTTCCCAACTGCTGCGGAAATCGGCCTCGCTCACAATTTCGCACAAAGGAACCCCGCTCCGATTGAGGTTGACGTAGGAATGTTGAGCGGTGTCGGCAAACCCTTCGTGAAGGCTTTTACCGGCATCTTCTTCAATGTGCATCCGCTGGATGCGGAATTTCTTGAGTTTCCATTCGGTCGGATGGCCATGCTCGTCGCGCTCGCTGGTTGGAATTTCCACCCATCCGCTCAGGGAAAAAGGACGGTCAAATTGGGAAATCTGGTAACCCTTGGGCAAATCCGGATAGAAGTAATTCTTGCGTGAAAAAATCGAAACCGGTTGAATGTGCAGGTTCAGCGCATGGGCGGCCCAGGCGGCTTTTTCCACCACGCCGCGATTGAGGACAGGCAGTGCGCCAGGCAAACCCAGGCAAACCGGGCAGGTATTGGCATTGGGCTCGGAATCAAATTTGGTCGAGCATCCGCAAAAAATCTTGGTGGCGGTTTTCATTTGGGCATGGATTTCCAGTCCAATGACCGCTTCATATTTGTCTCGTAACGTCATGTGTTGGTAAGTCCTTTTCCAAAAATGGGGAACTTGGGTATTCAGAGATTAACTTTTGGCAGTAGCCGCAATAATGGCAACCAGTTGGGTTGGTGAAAACGGTTTGCGAAAGTAGGTCACAGCTCCGCCCTGCATGGCCATTGCCTGAGCCCGCACGTCCTGACTGCCGGTCAACATAATGACTGGAATGTGGCACAGACTGGGAGTTGATTTAATCACATTCAAGACTTCCACCCCGTCCATATTCGGCATCATGATATCAAGCACCACACAATCCCAATCCGAGCGGGAATGCAGAAAACTCACTGCCTGCGTGCCATCCACGGCCATTGTCACGTCAAAATGTTTTTTCAGGACCGTTTGAATCAAAAAACGGGTGGATGAATCGTCATCAGCAACCAGGATTCTTTTCATTCATGCTGCTCCAAATGATGAATGGTGAATGGTGAAGGGTGAATGATGAAGGGTGAGAACCTCAGCGGTTGCACCATTTTCCATTTACGATTGACCATTCACCAAATGAGATTCGTGCCAATTTGCATTTCTAATGGATGTATTTATTTTTGTCGTCGCGGTTCATGCGGTCTTCCAAATCATCCCAAAGTTCCTTCATTTCCGAATCCACTACTTTGAAGTTTTTATATTTGCGTTTGATACGCCAGACCCGCAGTCGTTCTTTGAGATTGGCTTCCAGGTTGCGATACCAGCGGAAATTGAGGCCCCGCACAAAGAAATGACCGACCAAGAGACCGCATAAGGTACTGGCTGCTCCGGTTTGGTGCCAAAGAATAAACAAAATATCAAGACACAAAAATCCTAAAAACATGGTTCTTCCCAGCATGGGAAAGAGAAAAAACATGATGGTTGTGTTCCACAGCAGGGAGCAGAAAGCCCCTAGCAACGTGCCAAACACCACAGTTTCAGCCGTGGAAATCCCTTCGCCAAAACCCAGTTTTTGGAAGGCAAAGGCTGCCAGAAAGGCCAAAGCATGGGTGACAGCCCCCAGGGCAAAATACAAGGTCAAAAATTTCCTGGTGCCCCAGGTCCCTTCAAGCGATGTTCCGACCGAATACAACAACAACATGCCAAAGACCAACGAAAGCGGGTTGGTATACATCAGCGACGCGGTCAAAAATTGCCAAACCCAACCTTTCAAAATGGTTGTGGGGGTCATGGCGAGCCAGCCAATCAGGTCAATCCGGAGGTTAAACGCGATGGTGGCCCCAATGAAAACCGCAACTGAAAGAACCATCAGCAGCTTGACTCCATTATCAATCCGTCCGCCAAAAATGGGAATCGGAGTTCCCCGCAAGCCGCCGAAATCGTCAAAACCACGTCGTTTCATAAAAAGTACCTCGTTGCACAAACCTACACGCCTTGGCCGTGACAGGGCAAGCCCGCAAAGCCGGGCGATGGGCTGAGAATGAGACTTTGCAGGATGACGATTCTATGTGAAAATGAACAGTCATTCATCCAAACTCATTCTGAACCATTTTTGCCATAAAGAGGTTTTATAAAATATGGCCGACCCAACCACCTGGGCCATGCCCGCCTTTGCCGGGCTGATTGCGCTCGAAGCCTGGTATGACCACTGGCAACGTGCCGGTGAATATTCCCGCAAAGATGCCATAACCAATATTGCTCTGGGGTTTGGCAGTGTTTTGTGGGGATTCCTGTGGGCCCCCTTACAGCTTTGGGCTTATCACAAGCTCCATGACCTGACGCCACTCCGGATGCCAACCAACACCTGGTGGACCTGGGTGGCGGTCATGCTCTGCGATGACTTTTTTTATTACTGGTTTCACCGCATCAGTCATGAAAGCCGGTTGTTTTGGAATTTCCATGTGGTTCATCATTCCAGCGACCATTACAATCTGAGTGTGGCGGTCCGCCAGAGCTGGTTTGGCGGCATTGCCAATTGGCTCTTTTACGCCCCGATGGCGCTGCTCGGCTTTGAGCCCTGGATGATCGTTGCGGCTCATGGATTCAATCTGCTGTATCAGTTTTGGATTCACACCCAGTTTATCAAGTCCCTGGGCTGGTGGGAAAACATTCTCAATACCCCAAGCCACCACCGGGTCCATCATGGCGTCAACGAACCGTATCTGGACCGCAATTATGGCGGCATCCTGATTATCTGGGACCGTTTGTTTGGTTCCTATGTGCCGGAAACCGAGAAGCCGCGCTACGGGATTATCAAGCCGCTCAACAGTTTCAACCCATTGTGGGCCAATCTGCATGCCTGGATGGAAATGTTTGAAGCCATGAAAACCCGGCCTACGCTGTGGGGAAAACTGCGGTGTGTCTGGGGACCACCAGGAATGAATTGAGAATTGAGAATTGAGAATTGAGAAAACCGGTATGCCGTGCAGAGGTTTTCTCGGTTCACAAGTTTCACCTCAATCAAAAAATCCAGATGTGGATTCTCAATTCTCAATTCTCAATTCTCAATTCTCAATTCCTGCAAGTCTTGCCTCACCTTGGTTTTACCGCATGATTGACTTCCGCTGCCGGCTATATTAGCGTGGACTGTCACATCCTTTTACTCACCTACCGCCAACCAGTTTTTCTCATGCACGTTTCCAAAGGAGCGCGACCGCCCTATGGCTTTCGATAAAGAAAAATCGCTCAAATTGGCCGAGAAGTACGTTTCCAGCAACAAAATTCCGGCAGCTATCGAGGAATATCGCAAGATTGCCTATGCCGACCCGTATGACTTAACCGTTTTGAACACACTTGGTGATCTTTGTGCCAGGGTTGGCCGCACGGACGAAGCCACTTTGAATTTTTTGCGAGTGGCTGAATCCTACCGGGATTCGGGCCAAACCAATACGGCCATTGCCGTCTATAAAAAAATTCTCAAACTGGACTCAGCCAATACGGAAGTTTGTCTGACACTGGCTGATTTGTATGCCAAACAGAAACTGATGGTGGATGCCAAGGCCATCTATCAGTCAGTTGCCAACATGTATCGAAGCAACGGGCAGCCCCGGCAGGCTCTGCGCACCATGGAACGCCTGGCGTTGATTGACCCGGAAAACGCAACGCTCAAATTTGAAATCGCCGCCGAGTATCATCAGGAAGGGCTGATGAATGAGGCGTTTGAGTATTACATGGATGCCGGACGGGAGTTTTCCCGTAAAGGGCGGGATACTGAAAGCATTCAGGCATTTCAAAAAGCACTTTCCATCAATCAGCAGTCGAAGCCGGCGCTCAAGGCATTGGTTGAAGCGTTGATTCATCAAGGTGAAATCAAAACGGCCTTGGGTATGCTTGATTTTTTGATGAAGAAAACTCCGGACGATACGGATTTGGTCCTGCTGTTGGGGCGGACTTACCTTAACGCCCGCATGCTGGACCTTGCCGAAGCCACCTTTACGCATCTGGTCAGCCTCGACTCCACCCGTTTGGAAAGCCTGCTGGAAGTGGCCAAAGCCTATATTGACACGAGCCAGTTTGATCGGGCGGTAGTATTGATTGAACGCTGTGCGGAACCGTTGATTGAGCAAAATCAGAAGAAAAAAGTCACCGCGCTCTTAAAAAATATTCTCAAAAGCGACCCGCATCACCTGCCAACCCTCAAATTACTGGCCAACGTTTACTCACGGGTCAAAGAAAAACGCAATCTTGTTTCAACCCTGAATATGATTGTCGAGGCTTCGTTAAAGCAAGGATTACATGCTGAAGCCGGATATGCCCTCAAGCAACTAGTGGCGATTGAACCGGAAGCCACCACTCACAAAGAGCAGTTGGAAAATCTTGAGCCGCAGCCACAGGACCAAAACGCCCCGGCGGCAGGAGCTTTTACCCCTGGTTTTGAAACCACTCAAAGTGCGCTGGCCCAATGGCAAAGCACGGTTACATCGTCCACAGGCAAATTTGTCAATCCTTTCCTGGCTCCGGCGAGTGGGAATCCGTTTGAAGCCGCCGGGAGTGCCACCACCGTACCTCAACCACCTGCCCCAGGTGAGGAAATCAGTTATGAGTACAGCACCGAAGTGCTGGACCAGATGGCCGACAAGGACCCTGAAATCCAGTTTGCCCGGATTCGGCTGCTGGAAGAAATGGTGGCCCAGAATCCGGAATATGTCGAAGCCCGTCTCAAACTCAAGCAGTTCTACCTGAGTGCCGGTATGACTGACAAAGCCGGGCTGCAAAGTCTGGAGCTGGCTGGCTTGTATGATGCCCAAGGGCAGTTTGACAAAGCCGCCAGGATTCGGGCGGAAGCCTATGAACTCAATCCGGGGCTGAAAAACGCTCCGCTTCAGGCTCCACCACCACCGCCACCAGTGGCTGCTCCCTCGTTTAACCCGGTGGAATGGCACGTTGAACCCGTTCAACCTGAAGTCAATCTGGCCGGAGAAACCCCGATTGAGGTGCAACTGGCCTTGTTTGGCGTTTCCAACCGCAGCTTTTTCGATAAGTTTCTGGAGCGCGAGTGGCGCAGGGCCGCCCGAAGCGTACAGTCGCTTTCGCTATTGATGGTGGACCTTGACTATTTCAAGACCTATCGTGAGGCAAATGGCCATGAAAATGGTGATGAATGCCTGAAAAAAGTGGCTGCCCTGCTCCAGGATGAACTCAAACGGCCCGGTGACTTGATTGGCTACTACAGTGGTGACCAGTTGATGGTGTTGTTGCCGGAAACACCAGTGGAAGGTGCCCGCATCGTGGCTGAAAAAATGAAGGCGGCGGTTGAAAACCTGGCCATTCCGAATTCCCGGTCCCCGCGCGGCATCATCACGATCAGTCTGGGGATGGCTTCCACGGTTCCCCAAAACCGCACTTCCTGTGCTGCCATTGTGGCTGCAGTCGAATTGGCTTTGTTTCAGTCCCAGCGGGCGGGCGGAAATCAGGTGGTGATGGGGCAGACTATTGTGTAAGGACTGAGGACTGAGGACTGAGTTTTTATTTGTGGCTGAAACCTCATGCAAAGTGATTTGCATGAAGCCCTCAACCCTCAGCCCTCAATTCTCAGTCCTTTCAAATCCGTTGGAACCTTTTTCACTCTCACACGACTAGATGAGCAAAACGGACGAAGAACTCTTACGTGAGTTTCAACGTGGTGATGAAGCCGCGTTTGCGACCCTTTATAATCGGTATCGGTTGCCACTGTACCGGTTTCTGGCGCGCAAACTGGGTAATATCGCCCGTGCTGAAGACATCACGCAGGAAGTTTTTGTGGCCGTGGTGCAGCATGCGGACGAATGGCGCGAAGAGGCATCGGTCAAAACCTATCTCTATCGGATTGCGTTTAACCGGGCTGTCAGTGAATTGCGCCGGAGCGAGCACAAGGTCATGGTGGCTGAAAAAGACACCGACCCGGAAGACGGGCCGCCCCCGCGTGAGGCCGTAAGTTCTGATTCTCCGGCGGAGAATTATGAACTGCGGGAACGTGCGCGGCTGGTCCGGGAGGCTTTGCAGAAAATTGACCCGGAGTTCCGGGATGCAATTCTGCTCAAAGAGTACGAAGATTTGAAATATGAGGAAATTGCCGACATTCTGGGAATTGCGGTGGGAACCGTGAAATCCCGGATTTTTCGCGGCAAACTGGAACTCAAGAAACGACTGGAAAAAGTAATGAGGACTGAGGGCTGAAGATTGAGAAACAAGAGCGTAACGCTCTCCATCCTTTGATGTGAGGCCATTTTATGATTGAGGTTCTGTCACTCAGTCCTCAGTCCTCAGTCCTCAGTCCTCAGTTCTTAAAAAGATGTATGGGCACCGAACTGGAACGACAATTTGAGGCATTTTGCGAAGACGTGGAGGCGTTTGTCGAAGGGACACTGCCGGTTGCACGTCGGCGTGAAATCGAGACATTTCTCGAAGCGTCGGAAGAGGCTCGTGCCATCCTGGCTGAATTTCGGGAAGCCAATGCTCTGTTTGAACATGTGGAATGGGAGGTTCCGGCACCGCAGAATCTCCCAACTGCTCAGGAAATCCTGACACGGGCAACCGGCACCCCGCCGGTTTGGAAAGGTTGGTGGCAGTCGTTCTGGAAGCTGCTTCCGCAACCCGTGAAATCTCCGGTATTTGCTTCAGTATTAGGGGTTTGTGCCGTGCTGGGCATCACCTGGACAGCTTTGAATCTGAACCCCCGACGGGACCTCCAGATGGCTTCCGCACCACCGGCAGCCGTTTCAAAGCCGGAACGGAATGTGCAATCTGATGGAGTGGTGCAACCGGCTGAATCAACCCCGGTTCCTCCGGCCAGCTCTCCGGTAGCCAACCCTGCTCCAACCACCGCCACCCGCCCGGATAACGATTCATTTGCTGCGGATGACAAAGGAAATGTCCAATATTCGAGTTCAGATGCTCAGAATGGACCGCAGCAACCACGCCCGGCAACGGTAAGCGAGGAAAAAGCTGATTTGGCTGCGGCCCCGCCCGCCCCGCCTCGTGATGAAGCTGCAAGTGGTGCTCCTGCCTCCAAAGCACTTGGGCAAGCTGCTCCTGCCGTTGCCGCTCCGGGAGGAAGTGCCGTCGGTGACCTGAAAAAAAAAGGCGACGAGCCCGGACGCCCGGACGCCGACCACCGCGACCAGGAACTGCGGCGCGGCGAGTACAGAAAACCGGCTGACGGGCTGGTTGTCAGTGAATCCGTGGCGGGCAGCAAAGATACCAAACCCGAATTGTTGGCCAAGACCGACCCAGGCACAGGCAAAGAAAAAAGTGCTCAAACGCACACACTTCCACCGGCGAAACCGAGCACTGCCATTAACGGGCAACGGCCAGCCGGAAATACCCTCCTGCTGGATGGCGTCGAGGCTAGTGATTTAAGCTCGGTGAAGCTGGAAATGACCTCAGCCAACCTGGAATCGTTCCGCAAACAGTTTCCCGATGTCACGAAGGAAAACGGCGGCACCACCATTTCAACCGGCGATGTCAACGAAAAAATCCTGATTTTGAAGGCAGTTGTTCCCGCTGACCAGATTGACGCATATCTGGCACGGGTGGGGCGGCTGGGAAGCGTGGTTCGCAAGCAGGTTACAAAAATCCGGACTCCGAAAGAACAGGACCAACCTCCGGCCCGCAACGAACGGGAAAACGTGCCGGCGGCGGGTAAAGCCAAAAAAACCGCTAGTGACAAAGAGTCAGCCAAACGCCGCTCGGCGCAGATGGTACAAGTCGAAGTCCATGTCCGGTTGCCTAAACCCAAGGACTAGGAACCGAGCGCAGGTTCAGGATTTGAGTCGTTCCAGAAACAATTCACGCCATTGAGGTTCGGCAAAACAGCCGCGCGTCACCAAACACTCCACGATTCCTTCCGAGCGTTCCCCGCGCATTTCCATACACATCTGGCGGGCAGTCAACAAAACTGCCACTCCCTGGGGCTGACAGGCCGCCACCAAAGCATCTGCCACCTGGGCGGCGAGCCGTTCCTGCAGTTGCGGGCGGCGGGCAAAATGCTCCATCAGTTTGGCCGGAGCGCCAATTCCGATTCCGGTTTCAGCCGGAATGTAAGCCACGTGGGCCATTCCAAAGAACGGGGTCAGGTGATGGGCACAGAGGGAGTGATAGGAAAGGTTTCTGACCAGAACCATTTGTCCGGCCAGTTCCCGCGCTGGAAAGGTGGAAATCACCGGAACCGGGTGGTTTGTCAGGAACGGCTCGAAAAATTCCAACCAAAAATCAGCCACATTTTCCGGGGTCCGGGTAAAATGCTCGTCCACCGTGCGGGTCATGCCCAGCGTTTCCAGAATGTCGCGCAGTCGTTCAGTCAAAATGTGCCGTGCGTCGTTTGCTATTGGCTCAAATCGGTCAGGCATGGTATCTCTCAGGTTTCCTTCAAGCTTTCAGCAATCAGCTTTCAGCCAGCAGCTTTTCCGGGGACGGTTGAAGTGCCGTTGCGTTGCTTGAAACTTAGCTCACAACTCACTGACTCATAAAGCTGAAAGCTGAAAGCTGACGGCTGAAAGCTTCTTTTACTGCCATGAAACAAACTTACATTGCTGATGTTGCCCGTCAAGCCGGGCAGGAGATTGTCATCAAAGGATGGCTCTACAATGCCCGTTCCAGCGGAAAACTGATGTTTTTGGAAATCCGCGACGGTTCCGGCATTATTCAAGGCGTCCTTTCCAAAAAAGCTGTGCCGGAAACAGTTTGGGAAACGGCTGAAAAGCTGACCCAGGAATCATCCATTATTGTCACCGGCATTCCCCGTGAGCATCCCAAACGCCCAGGTGTGTTTGAACTCGACATAGCTGCCATCGAACTGGTGGCTGTGGCGGAACCGTATCCAATTACTCCCAAAGACCATGGCATCGAGTTTTTGATGGACCACCGCCATTTGTGGCTGCGCTCGCGGCGGCAGCATGCCATTTTGCGGGTGCGGCATGAAATCATTCGGGCGGTGCGTGATTTCTTTGACTCAAACGGGTTTATACTGTGTGATACGCCAATTTTCACCCCGGCGGCCTGCGAAGGCACCACGACGCTTTTTGAAGTTGACTACTTTGACGACGAAAAAGCCTATTTGACCCAATCCGGCCAGCTTTATAACGAGGCCACGGCGGCTGCCTTTGGCCGGACCTACTGCTTTGGCCCGACCTTTCGGGCAGAAAAGTCCAAAACCCGACGGCACCTGACCGAGTTCTGGATGGTGGAGCCGGAAGTTGCCTATGCCACACTGGAAGACACCATGGAGCTGGCGGAAAATTTTCTCAGCTTTATTGTCCAACGGGTGCTGGAAAACCGGCGCGAGGAGCTTGCCTTTCTGGAGCGCGACATCACAAAACTGGAAGCCATCAAAGCCCCGTTTCCCCGGCTTCATTATGATGATGCGGTCAAAATGCTCCATCAGGGATTTGCCGAAGGCAAACTCGAACATAAATTCGAATGGGGCGGCGATTTGGGTGCGCCGGATGAAACCTATATTTCGGAACATTTTGACTGTCCGGTGATGGTTCACCGCTATCCGGCGCAGGTCAAGGCGTTTTATATGGAGCCGGATGCCGAGCGACCCGAACTGGCTTTGGGCGTGGACGTGCTGGCACCCGAAGGGTATGGCGAAATCATTGGGGGCGGTCAGCGCATGATGTCGCTGGAAAAACTCCGCGAACGGATTGCCGAGCATAACCTGCCGGAATCAGCATTCGATTGGTATCTGGATTTACGCAAATATGGTACGGTGCCCCATGCCGGTTTTGGCATGGGCATCGAACGTTGTGTGACGTGGATTTGTGGAATTGAACACGTCCGCGAAACCATTCCTTTTCCGCGCATGCTCTATCGGATTCGGCCCTAATAGATAAGAATGGTAAATGGTAAATGGAAAATGGCCATAATGCCTGTTTTTCACCATTTACCATTCACCATTCACCAACAAAACGAGTAACAGCCAGGGAAAATCGTTTTGCGTTTCAGTTTTACCCTGAAACCCGGACCTGAAATTGAGGTTTCATATGGAAGCACGTATCACCAGGAGCAAGCGCTGGCTGCTCACGGTATCCATTTTTTCACTTGTTTTTTCCCTGGCTGGAACCACCGTTCCGGCGCAACAACCCAAACGGTTGAGTCCCTCGGAAACAGTGCGCCAGTTTTACTCCCTGCTCCGGGAAAAAAAGTACAAGGAAGCATTTCAATTGAGCGTTTTTTCACCGGCAGTGGAAAAACTGACTCCGGAACTGATGAAGCACCTGGAGCCGGATTTTCAGGCCATGGCGGCGGCCATTCCGGAGACAATTGAGTTGGGCGGTGAAAACATCACGGGTTCCAATGCCACGGTCTATGTCAAAGTTCCGCCTCCGGAAAAAAAATCCGAAATTGTGACTACGGTCACTGATAAAAATCAGCCGATGGGGATTGTCAAAACCGAGACCAGGATGGAAACCGTGGTTGCCGGGTCACAGGAACAATCCAAAACAGCCACAAACTCAAAGCCGAAAGTTCAGGTCGAATCAAATTCTGACAACAAAAACAGTGCCGGAGGAGTGATTCGGGCGGAAACCGGAACTGCATCCCAGGGCAGCGATAAAATGCCCATTGATTTGATTTTGGTAAATGGCCGCTGGTTGATTGGTGATACTGAAACCCAGCAATTGGTGGCTGCTCACGGGGTCAATTATTTCTTCCTCGAAAGTGCCGGCATCATTGGAGCCATGCAGAACAATGAAGGCCAGATTGCCAGCCTGTTGAGCACCCTGCTTTTGGTTGAGCAAAGCTATGCCACTCAGAACCAGGGTGTGTATCTGACCTTGCCGGAATTGGTGAATCAAGGGTATCTCAAGGAAGAACTGATGTCCGGTCGGTTATACGGATATACAGTGGAGGTTGAGTTATCCAAAGACCGTTCGAAGTTTGTGATTTTTGCCGTTCCGGACGAGTACAACAAAACCGGACGGTTTTCCTATTTTGCTGACCCGGCGGGCATTCAACTGGCCAATAACGGCGGACAACGCTACAAGCCGACTGAAACAGCCAAACCGGAAACGAAATAGCACCTCAAGGTACAGACTATTGCAATGAAAGTTGAATTTTACCGGCACAGCCTGGAAACCGAAGACAAAGCACTGTTGCTGGAAACGGCTGACTCGATTTTTCTGACCACCGGTGAGGTGGTTTACGACTTTGAGCGGAAATTTTCCGCAGCTTTGGGAAACCGCCGCACCATCGGGTTGATGAGCTGCACGGCGGCATTGCATTTGGGACTTTTGGCACTTGAGATTGGTGCCGGTGATGAAGTCATCACAACTCCCATGACGTTTATCGCCACGCCCAATTCGGTGCTCCATGCCGGTGCAACCCCGGTTTTTGTGGATGTGGAACCAACGAGCGGAAATTTGGACCCGGACCGGCTTGAGGCCGCTATCACACCTCGCACCAAAGCCATCATGCCTGTCCACCTGTATGGGGAAATGTGTGATATGCGGCGCTTGCGGGCTGTGGCCGACAAGCATGGGCTGAAAATCATTGAAGATGCCGCTCATTGTATCGAAGCCGAGCGGGACGGGGTGAAACCGGGAAATCTGGGGGATGTGGCCTGTTACAGTTTTTATGCCACCAAAAACCTGACCTGCGGTGAAGGCGGTGCCATCAGTGCCAATGATGATGAACTGGCGGAAAAGCTGCGGAAGCTTTCCCTTCATGGAATGAGCAAATCAGCCGCAGACCGTTACGTTGGGCGGTACCAGCATTGGGACATGGAGTTTTTGGGCTGGAAGTACAACATGAACAACCTCCAGGCAGCCTTGCTGGTCAACCAGTTGAAACGGCTGGAAACCTACTGGCAACGTCGCGAAGCCATCTGCCGTCGTTACGAAGCCGGGTTTGCTGGGGTGCCCGGACTCGATTTCCCACGGGTAGCCTCCAATGCCAAGAGTGCCCGTCATTTGTTTACCCTGTGGGTGGAGCCCGCACTGCGTGACCGGTTTCTGCACGAACTGCAACAGCGCGAAATCGGAGTGGCGGTCAATTACCGGGCGGTGCATCTGCTTTCGTTCTACCGGGAACAGTTTGGTTTTGAACGGGGCAGTTTCCCCGTGGCCGAGCGGATTGGCGACTCAACCATTACCCTGCCGCTCTATCCCAAAATGACGGATGAACAGGTTGATTACGTGATTGAACAGGTGCTGGCGGTTCAAGGCATGCTGGCAGGCACTGTCTAAAAATGTTTTGAGTTCCGCCTTCAGGCGGCGGTTTGCAGCAACCTTCAGGTTGTTCATTTTAAACGATTGAAAACAGTTGTAATGAAGAATCGGAATCCCAAGCTGCCGCCTGAAGGCGGAACTCAGAACCGCCGCCTGAAGGCGGAACTCAGAACTGCCGCCTGAAGGCGGAACTCAGAACTTTTCATGGACCGCTATTCCCGTCACATTTTATTTTCCGGCATCGGGCGCACCGGGCAGGAGCGATTGCAAGCCGCACGGGTGGCCATCATTGGCTGTGGCGCGCTGGGATGTTTGCAGGTTGAAATGCTGGCACGGGCCGGGGTCGGTTTTCTCCGGGTGGTGGACCGCGATTTCATCGAATATTCCAATTTGCAGCGGCAGGTTCTGTTTGACGAATCCGATGCCGCCGAACAATTGCCCAAAGCCGCCGCCGCTGCTGCGCATGTGTCCCGTATCAATTCCGATATTCAGGTGGAGCCAATTGTTGCCGATGTCCGGGCGGCCAACATCGAAGACCTGATTGCGGATGTTGATGTGGTTTTGGATGGAACCGACAATTTTGAAACCCGCTACGTGATCAATGATGCCTGTGTAAAGCACCATCGCCCCTGGATTTATGGGGCAGCCGTGGGGGCTTTTGGGTTGACCATGACGGTTCTTCCGGGGGAAACTCCGTGCCTGCGCTGTTTGTTTGCAGACGCTCCTGCACCGGGAACCTCGCCCACTTGTGACACCGCCGGCATCATTC
The DNA here is from genome assembly GCA_019695185.1 of Blastocatellia bacterium. GTDB lineage: Bacteria > Acidobacteriota > Blastocatellia > Chloracidobacteriales > Chloracidobacteriaceae > JAIBAN01. The sequence continues at coordinate 26,876 of JAIBAN010000019.1, forward strand.
TGCCGGCAATTGCCACAATTGTTGCCGCTCAGGTCACGGAAGCATTGAAACTGTTGACCGGGCAACGCGAAAAACTGCGGGGAACGCTGATGCAGGTTGATTTGTGGGAGAACTCTCACCAATCCATTAAATTAAAAGGTGTCCGCGAGGCAGGGAATTGTCCTTGCTGCGTGCAACGAAATTTCGAGTTTCTGGCCGCCGCTTCCCAACAGATGACTTCGACTTTGTGCGGGCGGAATGCGGTTCAGATTTCTCCCGCCCAACAAGGGAAAGCCAAATTGAATTTGAAGGAAATCAAAGAGCGGCTGGGTTCGCTTGGGACTGTCTCCGGCAACCCGTTTTTGATCCGGTTTCAGATAGACAGCTATGAAATGACGATTTTTCCCGATGCGCGGGCGATTATCAAAGGAACCGATGATTTCACCACTGCCCGCAGCCTGTATGCAAAATATGTCGGATTGTAGAAACCGAACCGAAACATAAGCTTATGGACAACAAACACAGTCGGTTTGCACTGAGCATGATGGGCGAACGCCCGGAATTTCACGATTGGGTCGCCGGAGAAATTGTGGTTGAGCGGGTTGGCCGCAAGAATCCGGTTTTTCTGTTTCGGCAAAATGATCTTATTTTGGCCAAACTTGAATGGCCCCGGTTGCGCTTTGGCAAATATGAGGCGGCTGACGGGCGGATTCGGCTGGACCTGTCGGTTTCACAAATGGGACGGTTGCTGGTGGCCAAAGATGAAATGAGCCGGATGTCAAAACTGAACGTCAAACGGACTTCACTGCCGCGCCGGGCCAAGATGGTGATTTGTCTGTCGGATGCCGATTGCTTTATGGTCCAGCAACGGGTTGACGGTGCCAACCGGCAGAATTTTTCGCTCCATGTCAGCAAGGCGCATTATGTTTCGGAGTTGTTCAAGGTCGAGTTTGTACGCAGTGAATTACAGAAAAATCAACGGGAGCAGGCTTCGCGGGTGGTGGCCCGGATTACCATCAACCGGGTCATGCGCTGGGAAGCCCGCCATTTTCATCACTTAATGGCATTGTTGGTGGGGCGGGTGGTTTTTGTAGGCGGTCACGACCAGTTCAAGTTTGACACCCGGCGAAACAATTATTTCCATGGGCACGGGCTGGTAACCGTCAGGCATGGTCGCAAGATTCAACTCCGTCCGCCGCGTCGTTAGATTTTGGGAATCTTAAAACAATGACTTCCACCAGGATTTCGGTTGGGGAGGACGCGGTACGTCCGAAGCACATCGGAATCCAATCACAAAGGCGATGCTGCCGGGTGGCATTCCAACCCGATGCGAAATGCGAAGGTAGTTTTTCTGGTCGTTCCAGGACCCGCCCCGCAACACCCGTCCCCGTCCAAAAGTAGGTCCAGTCGGGTTTTCCCTGGGGCTGACCTTGTAGTAATAAGGGTCATACCAATCCGCACACCATTCGGCCACATTGCCAGCCATGTCATAGAGTCCCCACGGATTGGCCGGATACGAAGTAATCGGTTTGGTTTGAATGCCTTCCAGCGGTTCAGTTTTAGGCGGAATGTCAAACGTGCCGAAATTAGCGGTTGTATCCGTGGCGTTTTTACCGTCTCCATCGGTCGCATAGACGGCATCGGGGCGTCCGGACCGGGCGGCATATTCCCATTCCGCTTCGGTCGGAAGCCGTTTTCCGGCCCAGGCGGCGTAGTTTTGGGCATCCGTCCAGGTGACCGAAACCACCGGATGCCCTTCGCGTCCAGCCGTGGCAAACCGTTCCCAGCGGCCTTCGCTGTGGTAACCGGTGGCCTCGACAAACTGGTGATACTGCCGGTTGGTGACTTCCATCTGGTCCAGATAAAAAGCATCCACTGAAACTTCATGAAGGGGAAGTTCCTCGGCCCCGCCCTCGGCGCTGCCCATTTGAAACGTTCCCTTGGAAATGAGAATCATGCCGGGAGGCGGCGGAGGCGGCGGCGGCGGCGGAGGCGGTGGACTACAGGCACCCGTCCAGAAAACCAGACTCAGGCCCAGCAAACTCAGGCTTCGCCAATATGAGCGAGAACAAAACGATTTCAACGGGAACTCCATCAGACTTGGTCCAGGTCAACACCCAAGGCACGCAGTTTTTCCGCCAGCCGTTCGGCCCGCTGGTGTTCGGCCTCAGCTCGTTGGTGTTCGGCCTCAGCCCGCTGGTGTTCGGCCTCGGCCCGTTTTTCAAGCTCCTGAAAGGACTCAAATTTCCGTCCGTCCGGGCGATAGATTTCAAGGGTGGTTTCATTTTTCTCAAACCGGATGCCCAGCCGGGGACTGACCCACCCTTGCAAATCATTGATTTCGGTGAGGTCTTCACGCAGGCGCACCCATCCGAACAGTTCATTTTGGTCAGGGTCGTAGATGTAATATTCCTCCACACCGTGCCGGTTATAGAACTGAAATTTTTTCAGCATTTCAATGACCGTATTTCCTGGTGACAATACCTCAAAGACAACCTGAGGCGCGCAATTGTCTTCCTCCCATTGTTTGTAGGAACCGCGATGCCCTTTCGGACGGCCTACTGCCACAAGCACATCCGGAGCCTGACACAATCGGGTGTTTCCCTGGACCGGATACCAAAGCAGGTCACCAGCCACAAAATCCTTTTCCAGCAAGGCGTCAATTCCTTCCTTGATGGTGACAATCCACTGAAATTGTTTGGTGTTATCCGCCATGGGCCGCCCATCGCTTTCCGGGTAATACACGTAGTGCGGGTTGGTTGACATAAGAAACTGAAACCTCCCAACCGGTTAGAGATAATTTTTCCGGCGAAAGACATCATCCTTGAGCGATGAAACCCGGTCAAGAAAGAGCAACCCGTCCAAATGGTCAATTTCGTGAAGGATGGCGCGGGCTTCAAAACCCTCGGTGTCCAGGTGACATTCTTTTCCAGTGGGGTCGAGATAGGTCAAGGAAATATTGGTCGGACGGCGCACGTTGCCGGTGAAATCAGGAACACTCAGACAGCCTTCGCGCATGGATTCCGAGCCTTCACAAGCCGTCACCACCGGGTTGAGCATGACCATCAGTCCGTGATTGGGGTGCGGTTTGCGGCCCACGGAAACGTCCACGGCAACAATCCGGAAAGGAAAATCAACCTGCGGGGCCGCCAGGCCGACACAGCCGCGAAAGGATTGCATGGTTTCGGTGAAATCCTGCACAAAACGGTCAATTTCAGCAGTGATGTCGGTGATGGGAGTGGAAACCAGCTTCAGACGGGGGTCAGGCAGGGTCAACACTTCGAGGGTGGCCATTACAGTTCCGCAACCTCCATTGGTCGGACTCCTACCTGCACACCCAGGTCTTTCCCAATGGCCTCAAGTTCCAGGGTCAAATGGGAAGGGTTGACTTCTGACGGAATTTCAATTTCCAGCATCATGACATAGGTCGTCGTTTCGTTTTTGCGGATGACCTTGGTGTTCATATCCGTGATGTTGACATCTTTTTCGGCCAGATGGCGGGTGATGCGATAGACAATGCCCGGATGGTCCGACCCGTAAACCGAAATCAGAAACGGCAGGGTATGCCGGTTGTCTTTGGTCCGGGTCAATTCCGTTTCGGAAATGGCGCACAGATTGACAGTCAATCCGAGCGGGCTCCCGGCCTCGCGCAAACTGGTTTCCAGGCGGTCGCGGGTCACGCCATCGGGAGCTGTAAGCAGGAGAATAATGGCAAATTCTCCACCCAGAATGGTGTGACTGGAGTCTTCGATATTGCACCCAAGCTCAAACAGAACACGGGTCACGGCGGCAACAATACCGGGGCGGTCTTTGCCCACGGCGGTCATGGCGAAAAATGTTTTGGACATACTTTTTTTCAGAAGGACTAAGGACTGAGGACTGAGGACTGAGTCAAAACAAACCAGACATAAAATTCGTCGCTGTCGCTGCTTTATTTTACTTAGTCCTCAGTCCTCAGTCCTCAGTCCTGGTTTTTTAGTTCAGCCAATCGGCGATAAAAATATTGGTTTCCCCTTGGGCTTTGCCGTTGCGGTTGGAAGCAAAAACGAGCTTTTTGCCATCCGGGGAAAACATCGGAAATCCATCAAACGTCTCGTTGTAGGTGACACGTTCCAAACCCGTTCCGTCCAGGTTAATCACATACAGGTCGAAATTCCGGCCTTTGGGGTCATCCATATTGGAAGAAAAGATGATTTGTTTGCCGTTCGGCAGAAAAAACGGCGCAAAGTTGGCCTTGCCGTTGTTGGTGATTTGCCGCTGGTTGGAGCCGTCGGCATTCATCACCATGATTTCAAGCGAGGTCGGACGAATCAAATGCTGTTTGAGCAGGTTTTGATAATCTTTGAGGGTTGTTTCGTCTTTGGGATGACTGGCGCGATAGACAATCATTTTATTGTCAGGCGAATAAAACGCTCCGCCGTCGTACCCCGGTGTGTTGGTCAGTTGCTTGACGTTTTTCCCATCCACATCCATGGAAAAAAGCTCCAGGTCGCCGGTCCGGTCTGAGGTGAAAATGATCTTTTTGCCATCCGGGGAGACGGTCGCTTCGGCATCGTAGGCATTTTCCGTGGTCAGGCGTTTCAACCCGCTGCCATCGCTTTTGGCGGTGAAAATGTCATAATCGGGATAGAGCGCCCAGACGTAGCCTTTGGAAAAATCCGGTCGTGCCGGACAGTCCTTGCCGCCCAAATGCGTGGAGGAAAAGATGATATTCCGGCCATCTTTCAAATAGTAGGAACAGGTACAGCGCCCTTGACCGGTACTGACCAGCTTTTGCTCCGAGCCATCCACGTTCATGGTGAAAATCTGGTCGCAGGCGGAACCCTCCCGAGTCGTTTGGAAAATCAGTTTTTTTCCGTCAAAAGAAAAATAGGCTTCGGCGTTTTCTCCGCCAAAGGTCAACTGTTTGATGTTTCCCAAATGCTTTTCGCGGGGTTCGGCCAATGGGTTTGGTTTTTTATCTTCAACCGGAGCCGGAGGCGGTGCAGGTTGGTTGCGGACACGAGGCGCAAGACAGGCTGTATTGGCCAAATGAGCGGAAACGGCCACCAAAAGAAAAAACACACTGAGAAAAAATCTGGACACCTTTTTCATGAATGAATCCTCTTTGTGAATTCGGGTTTCGGGGCTTGAACCTTGAGCAATCAGAATGCTTTGCCTGAATTCTCAATTCTCAATTCAAGAGTGCTTCAACTTCGGCCCAGGTTGGCAAGGCCGTGCGGGCACCCAATTGACGGCATTTCAAAGCCGCCACCGCATTGGCAATCTGCATGGTTTTTTCCAGCGGAAACCCTTCGAGCAACCCGAAGAGAAACCCGCCGCGAAAGGCGTCACCGGCTCCGGTGGTATCCGCACAAGGAACTGAAAATGCCGGTGTGTAATAAAACTTCCCGTCGCAGAGCGCAAGCGAGCCTTCCACACCAAGGGTCATGGTCACAATTTTGGAGCCGAACTGCCGCGCAAGTTCCTGCAAAGCCTGCTCCGGGTCGTGAATGCCGGTGACTGAAGCCGGAAAATCAGTCGAAGCTGTCAGGTAATCCACCAGCGGGAGCAAGCCTTCCGCGCCCGGATACAGTTCATCAATGTCAAGACAGACCGGAATCGAGTTGGCGCGGGCAATTTCGGCGGCCCGAATGGCGGCTGCCGTGCTTTGTCCATCCAGGTGCAGCAGTTTTCCGGCCCGAATCAGGTCGGGCGGAATTTCCTCCGGGGTAAAATCCAGTTGCGGGTCGTGATGCCAGATAATGGTCCGTTCACCGGATTCCGCTTCAATAACAATATAGGCGGTTTGGGTTTCGGCCCCGGTTGCCACGCGCAAATCAAGGCGGGCCAGTGCTTCGCGTTCAAGCGACTGCCGTTGGAACAAACCGGTTTCATCATCACCGACCTTGCCCACATAGGCCACCTGTTTTCCCAGACGGGCCAAAGCCGTCATGGCCGTGGCAATTTGCCCTCCGGCAGAACGGACGTGGCGACGGAGGGGCACCTTGGTGTTGAACGCCGGATAGCGGTCCACCACAATCAAGGTATCAACTGCATTGAGGCCAATTCCAACAACGTCGTAGGGTTTCAAGGATTGCGAGCTTTTCAGAACGGAAGGCCGAGTTTGAAATCAAGGACCTGAAAGGATGAAGGACTGAAACCTGAGTTTCCTGAACCGGAAAAGACGCGATGTCCGTTTTCGGTTGTGAAAGCCCAGTCCTCAGTCCTCAGTCCTCAGTCCTTATATTGTTTAGCCGTTGGTGCCGGTGTTTTTGACCACGGCATTTTCCAGCACGCGCACGTCAACGCGCCGGTTCTGTTGGAGCGCATCTTTGCCCTTTGCGCCATCGTCAATTTTTCCGGCATCGAGGATTTGCATCTTCCACGGGTCAAGTTTGTGGACGTTAAACAGATAGCGGCGCACTTCGCGGGCGCGGTTTTCCGTCAGTTCGACGTTGTGGCGCTCGCCGCCCCGCCGGTCAGCAAAGCCGGCGATTTCAATCCGGTAGGATTTTTTGCTTTTCGCCATCGTGGCAATCGCGTCAAGTTCGGCCTTGGCTTCATCACGAAGCTTGTAGCGATTGGTGTCAAAGTAAACAACGGTTGTTTTGGCAACGACCCAATTGTCAATTTCACCTTTGGTCCGGCCTAAATCGTTGCCAACTTCCTTGGCCCGGTTGTCAGCCGCCACCGCTTTCCGGTCGGCTTCGGTCGCCATTGATTTGGCTTTGTCAACTTCGACCGTTACGGTGTCAATCCGGCGGGAAAGGCGTTCATCCACTTCTTTAATGGCGGAAGTGTTGCGTTGAACGGATTGTTCCAGTTCCGCAGTCCGGCCTTCAAGCGGGGCAATCCGCTCATCGAGGGTTTTGCGAACATACTTCTTGGTGGCACAGGCTTGTCCGGCAAACGTGACGAACACGGCCAGTAACAGGATTTTGAAAAGGCGTCTATTCATAGCTTCTCCTCGGTTTTTGAATTTCGTAAGTGGTTGAGTGCGATTGTTAGGCTTTCGGAATACGAAACGGGCGCAACCCGCCGGGTTGCCTGGGGTGACGTGTCCACTCTATATCAGAAAGGTTGAAGGAATGGCAATCTTTTACAAGGACTGAGGACTGAGGACTGAGGTCAAAGTCCGGCGGCGGCATTGAGGACGGGAATGGAAGTTTGGAGTGCGGGGACTTGTCACCGCTTTGTTTTTCGGCGACTTGTCGCTGAATTCAGTTTTTTGATGCCATTGGTCAGGTGGCGGCAACAAGCTGCCGCACTCCAATAGGTTCAGATTGAAGATGAACAATTATTCAAAAGACCAAAACTTCCCAGGATTGCTTGCTTCATTTTGAGTTTTTCAGTTGGAAAAGCTCCTTGGCCTGCCGAACCAGATAATCGTAACCAAACTGATTGTTGTCATGAACCTGGCGCACCCATTCGTAGGGAATGGCGGAAAGCCCATTGAAGGTTCCGCTCAGGACGCCGGTCAGCGCTCCGGTGGTGTCCACATCGCCGCCGTAGGACAAAATGCACCACAGGCTTTGGCGAAAGTCTTTGGGCGAGCGGCCAAAGGCATCAAGCACGGCCAAAATCGTCGGAAGCACATATCCGCTGATACCCGGCCAGGGCGTGTGTTTGTCGGTGGATTGTCCGGCACGACGGATTTCGCGCAGGGCCTGCCCGTGTGGTTCTTTCAGGCGTTTCGGGAAATGGGCGATTTCTTCGGCGAAGTGCGGGTTCAATTCCTGTACGTAAGGCACCACAAGGTCCACCAACGCCTTGGGGTTGAATCGTTTTTTAGGGTCATGCGCCAGCAGATGAGTCACCGCCAGCGAGACGACGATGGCTCCGGCGGTGGAGCGTTCGTCTTTGTGGGTCATCAGACTGAGCTGTTTGGTTTTTTCGACCAGGGTTGGCACTTCATCGGCATACCAGAGGCCCAGCGGTGCGGTTCGCATGGTGCTGCCGTTGCCAGCCTGTCCTTTAGGTGCCCCTGAGTCCTGCCAGGAAACGCCCCGGCGCAGATTGGCGACGGCAATCGAACAGGCGTCACCGGCCCCTATGACATCGGTTTCCCACAATTTGACCAGTCGGTGGGAAACGTCATCCAGGTTCAGTTCGCGGTGTGCCACCAAAGAGTCAAGCACGCAGCGCATCATTTGCGTGTCGTCGCTGTATTGCCCCAAACGAAAATTCCGAATCGGAAAGTGATGAAGGCTTAATGTCTCCGGGGTCGGGAACATTTCCGTGATGCGTTCGGGTTCGCATCCCTCAAACGGCAAACCAAGTGCGTCACCGACGGCTTCTCCGAGAATGCAGCCCAGGAAGCGGTCCGTAACCAACGCTTCGGGCAAGTGATGCGGCATTTTCCTCTCCTCTGTATGGCTGGGCGTCGTTTGGATTTGTTTGTGTGCGTTTTTCGCCAGCTTGTCAAGTTTTCCCTCCAACGGAATCTCCGGTTGACCAAAATACGGAATTGGTTTTTACTAGCGGAATCAATTTAAACACTTGTTTCAATCACTTGTTTTAATTTTATGAAGGCGACATTTTCTCCCCCCGAACCCGAATTGATGACACAGGCGGATGTCCGCACCCGGTTGTTGACCGCCGCAGAAAAATTGTTTGCCCAGCATGGCCCGGCTGCCACCAGCATTCGTGATTTGGCCCGTGAAGCTCAGGTCAATGTGGCGGCCATCAATTATTACTTTGGCAGCAAGGAAAACCTGTACCTGGAAACCTTGCGGCAGGCGTTTCGGGCTTCCCGCGAGGTCATGCCTCGTTTTGACGCCTTGGCTCAGGAGGCACAGGCAACAGGGACGGTCGAAGCCGCCCACACGGCGCTCCGGCTGTATATTGAAGAATTTATGAAATCGCTTTTTGTTTCGGACGAATCGGACCGGCACATGCGGCTGATGGCTCGTGAAATGAGCGACCCGACACCCGCCCTGGATGCGGTGATTGACGAATTCATCGAGCCGAAAAGCAATATTCTCAAGCAGTTGGTGGCACAGGCCCGACCTGATTTGGACCCCGAAACGGAAGTTCCTTTTTATGCCCTCAGCATTGTTGGTCAGTGCCTGCATTATCGCCTGACCCAACCAGTCATTTTGCGCCTGATGAAACGCGAAAAGATGACTTCGGAAATGCTCGACCAGATTTCCGTTCATATCGCGGCGTTTTCACTGGCAGCGCTTTCTCGTTAAGAAGTCTAGGGAGTCTAGGGAGTCCAGGGAGTCTAGGGAGTCTTGGACGGTAGCCAATGACACGTCACAGTGATAGGTGTTTTTCTTATGCCTGCCACTTGGGATTTGGTTTTGACTCCCCAGACTCCCCAGACTCCTTGGACTCCCCAGACTCCCAAGACTGGAGCGGATATGTTTCGTATCGGACTGAAAATGTTGATTGGCGACCGCGCCAAGTACATCACGTTGGTGAGCGGGCTGTCTTTTGTGGTTTTGTTGTTCGTTCAACAGGGGTCGGTTTTTTGCGGGCTGATGGTTCGGACAGCCAAGCCTGTTGAAGCCGTGGGTGCGCCGATTTGGGTGTGTGACCCGAATCTGCAATCCATTGACGACTCCAAACCCATGATTGACACGGAGTTGGGCCGGGTCCGGAGCGTGCCGGGCGTCAAGTGGGCGGTTCCGCTGTTTATCCGGCAGGTTCAGGTGCGCCTCAAGGATGGCAAGTTCCAGACCGTGCGGTTGTTTGGATTGGACAACTCGTCATTGATTGGACGCCCATCGGTGATGCTCGAAGGTGACCCGGCGGCACTCAATGCACCTGATGCTGTGATTTTGGGTAAAGCCGAGTCGGACCGCTTGGGAATCAACGGCCAGTTTCCGAAAATCGGTGACACTTTTGAACTGAATGACCGGTTGGCACGGGTGGTTGGGATTGCGGATGTTCCCCGTGATTTTTTGTCCAACCCTTATGTGTTCACCACCTACGACCGGGCGATTTTGTACGCCCCCCGCCAGCGCAAGCAGCTTAATTTCATTCTGGCCGCCCCGCAGGATGGGGTCCCGGTTGAGCAGGCACTGCAAAACATCCGCAAGACCACCGGGCTGGGAGCTTTTTCCCAGGAAGGCATGCAATGGCTGACAATTGGCTACTACATGAAAAACACCGGGATTCCCATCAACATTGGCATATCCCTGACACTGGTGTTTGTGGTCGGAATGGCCATTGCAGGACAGACCTTTTATGCCTTTGCGCTCCAGAATGAACGGTATTTCGGCGCGCTCAAAGCAATGGGCACCCGCAGCCGGACGCTGGTCGGGATGATTATTCTGCAAAGTGTGACCGTCGGGCTGATTGGATATGGAATTGGGGCTGGCGCGGCAACGTTTATCGGTTGGCTGGGACGGAATGGAAGGTTGGCTTTTTATACACCTTACCAACTGCTCATCATCAGTTTTGGAGTGACCATGTTTATCTGCCTGCTATCCAGTCTGGTCAGTATCCAACGGGTGTTGCGACTTGAACCGGCAGTCGTGTTCAGGGGATGAAAACAGTTTTGCGTTTTTGGAAAAGGGCAGGGCACAACTGCCTTTCCTGTCTGAAAACTAAAGTTGAAGCAGGCACAGATTCCTTTCGATTGAAACTCAAAACTTAAAACCCACAACGCAAAATTCAGGAGTGGTATGGCATCAACCAGTCTTCAGGCGGCAACCGGAAATGGCAATGGAAACGCCGCTATTTTGTCAAAAGTCAATAAGAGCTTTGGGTTGGGAGACACACGGGTTCATGTGTTAAAGGATGTGGACCTGGAGGTCAAATGTGGTGAACTGCTCTTGCTGGTGGGGCCTTCCGGGTGTGGGAAAACCACTCTTTTAAGCGTGCTGGCCGGGATTCTGGATATTGACGATGGGGAAATTGACGTGTTCGGAATTCGGGTTGACAACCTCCGCCAGGCAAAGAAAACCGATTTTCGGCGGGATTACATTGGCTTTATTTTCCAACAGTTTAACTTGGTACCAACCTTGACGGCGGCGGAAAATGTGGCCATTCCGCTGCTGATTGCCAAACGGCCTTATCAGGAATCTCTCAAGCAGGCCCGCCGGTACCTCGAACTGGTTGGGCTGGGGGACCGCTCAGAGTTTTTGCCCACCCAACTTTCCGGCGGGCAGCAGCAGCGGGTGGCAATTGCCCGTGCTTTGGTGGCCGAACCCCGGCTCATTATTTGTGACGAACCGACGGCCAGTCTTGATGGCGAGACGGGCAAGCACATCATGGAAATGTTTCGTTCCATTGCTCTTTCGGAAAACCGGGCGCTGGTGGTGGTGACCCACGACAACCGGATTTTTTCTTACGGTGACCGGATTGCCGAAATGCTCGACGGGCGGATTTTGTCAGTGCATACAAACTAGAGGCAGGGGTTCAGGGTCTTTTTAATTGAGAATTGAGAATTGACAATTGACAATTAAAACCCATCCAGAACTTCAAATTTCCTGATGTTCGAAAACCCTGGACCCTGGACCCTGAACCCTGGACCCTGAACCCTGAACCCTGAACCCTGAACCCTGAACCCTGAACCCTGAATGAGGACCTATGCGGAAACTTGTCAGTATTTTGTTGCCATTGATTGGTATTGCTTTTGCAATTTACTGGGTGATGGTATCGGCAAAAAAACCAGCGGCGGCTCCGCCGTTGAATCCTCCGGCGCAAAACACATACCTCAAAACCATTGCCGGAGCCGGCATCATCGAAGCCGCTGGCCGCAATATCAATGTTGCTCCTCCGATTCCAGGGCAGGTCACCCAGATTTTCGTCAAAGAAAATGATGTCGTCACCAAAGGAGCCAAGCTCTATCAGATTGACGACCGCGAGCAACGGGCAAAGCTGGCCACGGCAGAGGCCAATCTGGAACGGGCCGCCGCCGCCATTGCCACAGCCCAAACAGAGATTCTCAATCAGCAGGCTGCCGAAGCCAGCGCCAAAGCCAATATTGATGCTTTGAAAGCCTCGCTCGCCGATGCCCAGCAGATTCTGGACCGTAATGAAAAACTGGCGCAGGCTGGGGACATTCCCAATCGAACCATGGCTTCAAGTGTCGCCGCCCGAGATAATGCCAAAGCGAGGGTCAGCCAAGCTGAGGCCCAGCTTTTGCAAACCCAGGCCCAGATGCGGAGCGCCCAGGCCCGCCTCCTGCAAGCCGAAGCCGACAAAAAAGTACTGGTTGCCCAACGCAATGAACTTTCCGTAATCTTGGATCGGTTGACGATTCACGCCCCGCAGGACGGGCGGGTGCTGCAAGTCAACATCCGCCTGGGTGAATATGTTTCCTCCCAACCGCAAACGCCGCCGATTCTGTTTGGTGAAACGAATTTCCTCCAAATCAGAGCCGATATTGATGAAATCAACGCTTCGCGGGTCCAGCCCGGCAGCAAGGCTGAAGCTCAGTTGAAAGGTGACCCAACCAAGAAAATCCAATTGGAGTTTGTCCGGATTGACCCTTATATCCTGCCAAAAAAGAGCCTGACGGGTGACAATACCGAACGGGTGGACGTGCGCGTCTTGCAGGTTGTGTACCGGTTTTCCCCTCCAGCTTTTCCGGTTTATGTCGGCCAACAGGTGGATGTTTTTATTGATGCAGGTTCCTAATTGAGAATTGAGAATTGAGAATTGAGAGTTTGAAATCCAAATCAAGTTGGTTTGATTGATTGAAATTGGCAAACTTTATTATTAAGGAAAAAGAACCGTCTCAATTCTCAATTCTCAATTCTCAATTCTCAATTTGCATTTCCCCCTACAAAGTGGTTTAACACGAGACATCCAACAACGTACTTCAGACGAATGTGAGGAAGTGTTTTCGTGTCGCAACCCGTACCTGCCCCTGATGGCATCCAGCCTGATGCCGAACCCTGTTTTTTTGCCTCTGCCACGGAGAACTTTCGCTGGGAAGGGGTTTCGGTCACAGAGTACAAGCCGACTCCCGGACAGGAAGCCGGATTTTGCGGAATCCTGCGGCAAACCCTGTTTGGTGGGCGAAATGAGTCCATCGGCTTTGAGGTTCGTTACTTTGAAATCGGACCGGGTGGCTGGTCGTCGCTCGAATATCACGGACATGCCCATGCCGTGATTGGCTTGCGCGGAACCGGTCAGGTGTTGTTGGGCGACCAGGTTCGAACACTTGGTTTTCTGGATTTGGCCTACATTGGTTCGAACCAGCCGCACCGATTGACAAATGAAGGAACCGAGCCCTTTGGCTTTTTGTGCATTGTGGACGCCCGGCGGGACACGTCCCGGTTGTTGCGTCCGGCAGACCTTCCACATCTGCTCGCCCAGGCTGAAACAGCCCACATTCTGAAAAAAGGTGAGTTTTGAGTTGTTCGTTTTGAGTTTCTGGATAAAGGAACTCCCAAAACTCCCAAGACTCCCAAGCCGTTTCGTATGTATCAAAAAGCCCTCAAACACTTGAAAAAAGTGGACCCGGTGATGGACCGAATCATTACTCAGTGTGGTCCCTGCACCTACAACCCCGACCAGGCGGGAACCCATTATGACATGCTGGTGCGTGCCATTCTTTTTCAACAACTTTCCGGGAAAGCCGCAACAACCATTCATAACCGATTGAAGGAGCGATTCGGCGGACGCAACCCTTTGCCCGCAGAAGTCATGGCTGCTCCGGATGAGGACTTTCGGGCCGTTGGTGTCTCCCGTCAAAAACTGACCTACTTGCGCGATTTGGCGGAAAAAGCTCATTTGGGTACCGTGGCGATTGATACCTTGCACGAACTTGAGGATCCGGCGATTATTGGGGAACTGGTTAAAATCAAAGGGATTGGCCGTTGGACCGCCCAAATTTTCATGATGTTCCGACTGGGACGGCTGGATGTCCTGCCGGAACTCGACCTGGGAATTCAAAAAGCGATTCAGCTTCACTACAACCTGGAAACACTCCCCAAGCCCAAGGATGTGCTTGAAATTGGAGCCAAGTGGTCGCCCTATGCAACCATTGCCAGTTGGTACCTGTGGCGCAGTCTGGATGGGGAAGCAAACTAAGGACTGAGGACTGAGGACCGAGTGGAAGACGGGAAGATATTTGGGAAATCAAACTGGCAGCAGCCAAAACAAAGAATTCTCAGTCCTCAGTCCTCAGTCCTCAGTCCTGAAAAAATATGGTTTTTTCAACGTTTCAAAACCCGGAAGTCATTCGCTCCATCCTGCGCGAGTCCAAGCGGATTGCAGTGGTTGGGCTTTCGCCGAACCGGTTTCGTCCCAGCTATGGCGTGAGTGCGCAGATGCTGGACTGCGGCTATGAAATCATTCCGGTTAATCCGACGGTGGACGAGGTTTTGGGGCTGAAATGCTATCCGAATTTGGCGGCGATTCCCGGACCGGTTGATTTAGTCAACATTTTTCGCCGTTCGGAGGAAGTTCCCGAAATTGTCGAAGAAGCCATTGCCAAGCAGGCACGCGCGGTGTGGATGCAGCTTGGCGTTGTCAATCTTCCGGCTGCCGAACGGGCCGCCGCCGCCGGGTTGCAGGTTGTAATGGACCGCTGTCTTTCGGTGGAATACGGAAGGTATGGAAGAAGGACCGAGGGCTGAGGACTGAGGACTGAGTTCGAAACGCAAGACAGCCTGTTCAGGGAATGCGGTTCGAAAACTTTCTCAGTCCTCAATCCTCAGTCCTCAGTCCTGAAATGAGGGAGTCATGTTTGGTTCAAAAGAACGCGAACGCCGCCGCCAGGCCGAGGATTTCGAAAACCTTGAAAGCTCGCCATTGGAACAGGTCCTCAGCGATGACCGCGAAACGCGGGAGCGTGCGCTCAAAAAACGGCGCGGCGCGGGTGGCACCTCCGGCGGCGTGGTCGAGTTTTTTGTTGGGCTTGGAATGACTGTGGCGGGAGGTTATCTCATTACCCAACAGGTTCATGTCACCAGTGGCTACTGGAACATGTTTGGCCAATACACTTTTGGCCTGACCTTGCTCCCCTTGCTCTTTGGCATCGGCATGCTTTTTTTCAACGGGCGCTCAGTGTTGGGAAAATTGCTCACATTTGCCGGTGCCGTCATCATTCTGGCCGGCATCATTATGAACCTGAACATTTATTTTGCTTCGACCAGCCTGTTTAACACCTTGATGATGTTTGTTTTACTGGCCGGCGGTTTGGGTTTGGTCGCCCGCTCGCTGAAACCCCATGATTAACAGTTTTGAGTTCCTCTTTCAGGCAACGGTTTAGAGAGCAGCCTTGAGGCTGCTGGAAGAAAAAGAGGCCGCCTGAAGGCGGAACTCAAAACTGCCGCCTGAAGGCGGAACTCAAAACCGCTGCCTGAAGGCGGAACTCAAAACCATGCAGCTTGATAACGAACTGATAATTGAAACCCCCGAACACGTCCAGTTGCGGTTTGCGCTGGCCAGTGTCGGCACGCGCTTTCTGGCTGCTTTGATTGACCATTTGCTCCAGCTTGCCGGGCTGATTGTGGCTTCGGTACTGCTCTATTTCATCAGTGATTTGGTCAAGAGTTTCACCGGCAGCTACAGCAAATGGGTGTTTGCCATCTGGGTAACTTTGGTTGCAGGCTTGATTTTGTTTGTGATTGGATACTTCACGGTGTTTGAAACGCTCTGGAGCGGCCAGACTCCCGGCAAACGCTGGATGAAACTGCGGGTTATCCGGGATGACGGGCGGGCCATCAGTTTCTTTGAAGCCTTTGTGCGCAACGTGTTGCGGGTGATTGATTTACTGCCGTCGGCGTACGCCGTCGGGGTGGTGACCATGGTGCTGAGCAACGAATCACGCCGCCTTGGTGATTACGTGGCGGGAACGGTGGTGGTCAAGGAACGGGCTTCGGAAGCTCCCACGCTTTTTGAAGTGTTGGAACATCATGACCATGAAATCCGCACCCGCACTGCCAACGCTCAATCATCCCTGCGGCTGGATGTGCGACAGTTGACCAACGATGAAATCACAGCCGTTGAAACCTTTTTGATTCGCCGGGCGGAATTGCCAGCCCAAACCCGGCCTCTGACGGCTGCCCGGATTGCGGTTCCGCTCATGCAAAAACTGGCTGTGCCACCCATGGCCAACTATGAATGGTTTTTGGAAGAAGTGGACCGTCAGTATAAGGCGAAGGCCAAGTATTTAGTGGATTAAACCGCCAATCAACCAAAGGACAAAAGGACATTTGTATGAAAGACGTATTCATTTTAGGCGGCGCACGGACTCCGATGGCGGAGTACAACGGCGCTTTCAAGGATTTGACTGACAGCGACCTGGGGTCGCTGGCTGCCAAGGCAGCACTGGAACGGTCCGGTGTTCCGGCAGACCGGATTGACCATGTGGTGTATGGAAATGCGCTGCAAACATCGAAAGGTGCGCTCTATGGCGCACGGCACGTGGCGTTGAAAGCCGGGATTCCGGTTGACCGTCCGGCTTTGACCGTCAATCGGCTGTGCGGTTCCGGAATTCAATCCATCATCAGCGGTTCCCAGTTGATTCAATTGGAGGAAGCGGAAACCGTGCTGGCCGGTGGCATGGAATCCATGTCGCAGGCTCCGCATGTGATTCGCGGGGCGCGGTCAGGCTTCCGGCTCGGCGAAGGCAACCTCGAAGACCTCCTGATGTCGTCCCTCCACGATGGTTTTTGCGGTTTGTATATGGCGCAAACTGCCGAAAATCTGGCTCGGCGGCATGAAATTTCCCGTGAGGAACAGGATACGTTTGCCCTTGAAAGCCAGCAACGGGCCACTGCTGCTTATGCAGCCAACCGGTTGCAGGAGGAAATCGCACCGGTCGAACTCAAAGTACGCGGAGGCGTCCAGCTTTTTTCGCAGGATGACCACATGCGGGCTGACACAACGCTGGCCGGACTGGCCAAATTGCGCCCGGCATTTGGCAAGGACGGCATGGTGACCGCCGGTAATGCTTCCGGAATCGTGGATGGCGGAGCCGCCCTGGTGCTGGCCGGTGAAAGCTATGTCAAAGCCCAGGATGCCAAGCCCCTGGCCCGGATTATCGGCTGGAGTGTCGCCGGGGTTGAGCCCGATGTCATGGGCATCGGCCCGGTCCCCGCCATTGAAAAACTGCTGGCCAAAACCGGCAAGACACTGGCCGAAATTGATTTGGTCGAGGTCAACGAAGCATTTGCCGCCCAATATCTGGCGGTTGAAAAAGTGCTGGGGCTGGACCGTTCCAAAACCAATGTCAATGGGGGCGCAATTGCCCTCGGTCATCCGTTGGGAGCCAGCGGCACCCGACTGGTCCTCACCCTCATGCACGAATTGCGGCGGCGCGGGGCGAAACTCGGCATTGCCAGTGCCTGTATCGGTGGCGGGCAGGGCATTGCCATCATGATTGAAGCACTCTAAAAAACAGTCTTGGGAGGCTTGGGAGTCAAAGCCAAGTGACAAGTGACAGGTGACAAGAAAAAATCCTGCCACTGTTTAGCTGTTACTGTTTCCTGCTCCTGACTCCCAGGACCCCCAAGACTCTCAAAACTCCCAAGACTCCCATGACTCCCAAGACTTCTGAATGACCACCGACCGCGAACCACCCTTCACTGATGACCGCCCTGCACCTCCGCGAGTTTGTCATGCCTGCGGAATGCTAACCCCTTCCGATATTCCCCGCTGCCTGGAATGCGGGGCCTGGACTCCCGAAGCCATTGAAGAAATCAAGGCTGCCCGGTTTGTGGATGTGCTGCGCGAACGGAAAGCCTTCTACAGTTATGTTTTTTTCTGGGTCAACATTGGGGTCTTTATTTTAATGGCGGTGGCGGGGGGAGCCACGGACCCGGCGGTTTTGCTTGGGTTCGGGGCGAAAGAAACCACCTTGATTCAAAGCGGTGAATGGTGGCGGCTGGTCACTCCGATTTTTTTACATATCGGATTGCTTCACTTGGCCATCAACAACTATGCACTCTGGGGCATTGGTCCCCAATTGGAAGTTTTGTACGGACCGGCTCGTTTTTTTGTAATTTATGTTCTGACCGGAGTCGGGGCCATTGTCGCCAGTTTTTTGTTTACTCCGGGAGTCAGTGCCGGATGTTCCGGGGCGCTGGTGGGCATGATTGGGGTTTTTGCGGGATTCGTGCTGCGTTACAGGGGTGAGATTCCGGAACTGCTCCGGCGGCATATTCAGTCCAGAGTCTTTTTTATCATCGTTTTGAACGTGGTCCTGAATTTCATGGTTTCAGTGGCGGATGTTTCCGGTCACGCCGGAGGGTTTCTGCTGGGAGTCGCCGCCGTCTGGGTGATTCCTTTTCAACGGATTGGTGAAAAAGGGGAAAAAACACTGTGGCGGGCGATTCAGGTGGTGTGTGCGTTGGTCCTGCTGGTGCCGGTTGTGATGGGCATCATCCGATACGATGGACCGCGCCTTCCGACCAGACCGATGCATATTGTCACAGGGCTGGTGACTCTGGTTCCGGGCATGTGGGGGAGTTATTGGGAAGGCCCGACCGGAGAGTTTCTGGTTGCCTTCAATCAGGCTGAGGCTGTCTATAAACTGTTGAACCAGACACTCCATAAACCTGACAAAGAGGCGCTTCCCCGGATTCTTCAACTCAATCAGGAGGCCCAGAGAGAACTCCGGCAGACTCCTCCCATCAGTCGTTCTGCCGGTGTTTTATGTGCTCGTACACTCGACCTGTTGCGCGAGCAGGAGGTGCTGTTACAGGCTCCTGACCTGCCAGGGGATGCACTCCAGAAAAACCATGACGTCTTTATCAAGCTGAAGCGTGACTGGCTGGCCACTGATGGCAAGCGGATGGGGCTGGTTGATACGGATGAGCCGCAGCAGTAATTGAGGATTGAGAACTCCGGAATTGAGAATTAAGAAAGTGGTTCTCAGTTGAAAAAGAGAAGTATAGGTCAGTACAATCATTTTTCTGATTGAGAACCTTGGTTGAAGCAATTCTCAATTCTCAATTCTCAATTCTCAATTCTCAATTCTCAATTCGAACTTCGAGGAACTATGGCTCGACAACGCAAGCCGGGAACTGAACCAAAAATCGAAAAAGTAACCCCACTGACACCTGACCAGATGCTGCCGCTGCCTGCGAAAAAGCCCACCAAAACCCGTGTCCGGAGCCGGATTGTCCCGGTTTCCGCCGTTGGCACCGGAGAATCGTCCATGTTGACAGTGGTTCCGCCACCGGCAGCGGATTCGATTTTGTTACAGGTCGAAGCCCCTATTGTCGAAGCCCAGGTGGTTCCCAAACATAAAACGGCCAGCCAGCGTCTGGCAGCCAAAAAAGCCAGTCGTTCGGCTTTACCCCGCACGTTCACGAAAAGTTGGGCTTCCGCCATTTTCGACCCGTTTGTGGACGAAGAAGTGGACAAGCGGGTGCGTGAAGTGCCGACCTTTCTCAACGAGTATGGCTTTGACCCTTGGGGCTTGAATCCGTTGACGGCACGCTACGGGTACACGGTCTTCAAATGGCTCTACAAATATTATTGGCGGGTCCAGGTCACCGGTATCGAAAATGTTCCCAGCGGGCGGGTGCTTCTGATTGCCAACCATAGCGGCCAGATACCGATTGACGGCGTGATGATTAGTGTGGCGATGCTGCTCGAATCAAGTCCGCCGCGCATCACCAGAGCCATGGTTGAACGCTGGTTTACGTCCATGCCGGTGGTGGGAAAATTCGTTGCCCGGCACGGCAGCATTGTTGGCGACCCCCTCAACTGTGAACGATTGCTCCAAAAAGGCGAAGCCATTCTGGTTTTCCCCGAAGGCATCCGGGGTTCTGGCAAAGTCTGGCGGGACCGATACAAATTGATGAAATTCGGGCTTGGTTTTATGCGACTGGCAATTGCCACCAATACGCCAATTGTACCCATTGGTGTCATCGGCGGCGAAGAGCAAGCCCCCAGCTTTGTTGACTTCAAACCTCTGGCCAAAATGTTGGGATTGCCCTATTTCCCCATCACCCCGACCTTCCCCTGGTTGGGTGCCCTGGGCGTGATTCCGTATCCAACCAAATATCACATCTATTTCGGCAAACCGCTCCATTTTCGGGGGGCGGCTGATGACCGGGACGAGGTGATTCAACGCAAGGTGGATGTCGTCAAAAAGTCCATCCGCGAACTGATTGACCGAGGGCTGGAAGAACGGGAAAGCATTTTTTAGGACTGAGGACTGAGGACTGAGGACCGAGTCAGAATAATTTGGCCAGTTGAAAATGAAGTTTTACTACATCCCGGAAAGCTGTTGATTCTTCCTCAGTCCTCAGTCCTCAGTCCTCAGTCCTTGGTTGAGTTCCGCACAGATAAAGCTCAAAAAATCCACCGCTTCTTCAATCCGTTTGGCGGTTGGTTTGCCCACACCGTGCCCGGCCTGGGCTTCCAGCCGGAGTAAAATCGGGTGCGGCCCAACCTGGGCGGCTTGCAGGAGCGCCGCCATTTTGCGGGCGTGGAGCGGGTCCACCCGTGTGTCGGATTCAGCCGTCATCAACAAAACCGCTGGATACACAGTTCCCGGCTTGACCTGATGATACGGTGAATAGGCCCGCAGCCAGCTAAAATCAGCCGGTTCGTCGGCGCAGCCGTATTCGGGAATCCAGGTTCGGGCAATCAAAAAGAGGTGATAGCGGAGCATGTCGAGGAGCGGCACCTGACAGACCACCGCCCGAAAGAGGTCCGGGCGCTGGGTCAACACTGCTCCGACCAGCAACCCGCCGTTGCTCCCGCCGTTGATAGCCAGTTTTTCCGGAGTCGTGTATCCGGTTTGGATTAAATGCTCCGCCGCACTGATGAAATCATCAAAAACGTTCTGCTTCCGTTGTTTCATACCGGCTTCGTGCCAGCTTTCGCCATATTCGCCGCCGCCGCGCAGGTTCGGCAACGCATAGATAAAGCCGGCGTCCAGCAGGGCCAGGTAGGAACCCAGAAATTCCGGTGTCCGGCTGATATTGAAACCGCCGTAGCCGGTCAGAATCGTCGGATTGGTGCCGTCCGGTTGTAATCCCTTGCGATGAACCAGAAACATTGTCACCCAGGTACCATCCTTGCTCGGATAGCGGACCTGCTTGATGTCATAGCGGCTGGCATCAAGCGCCGGAGCCTGGATTCCGGCAAACAGACGGCTTTCCCCGCTGGCCAGATTTTCCTGCCGGACCATCATTGGTGTGATGAATGAGGTGAAGCTGAAAAACAGGTCCGGGTCATTCCATTCACCGCTCATCACGGAAACCGTTCCGAGGCCAGGCAGTTCAAGCTCCCGTTCGAATTGGCCATTCAGGTCAAAAATCCTGATTTTGGAGTGTGCCTGTTCCAGAAACCGGCAGACCAGTTTGCCGCCCACCACGCCACTTGCTTCAAGCAGGCAATGGCCTTGGGGAATCAATTCGCGCCAGGGTTCGCGGGGGCGTTCCAGGTCCACTGCCATGACCCGGTAGAATGGTGCCTGCCAGTTGGTCCGCAGATAGAGCGTGGTGCCGATGATTTCCCCGCTGAAGGAAGCGTCCAGATTTTCCACCAGGGGAAAAAATCCTTCATTTCGGGTCCGGTCGCAAATGTAGACATCCTGAATGTCAAAGGTCCGCGAAGCCGTCACAAGTAAAAACCGGCCATCGGGAGACAAATGAGCATCCAGATATTCTTCCGGCTTGCGGTCTGCTCCGAAAACCAGCGGGTCGGTTTCAGGGTCAGACCCCAGTTGATGAAAGAACAGACGCCGGTTGTAATGTTCCTGTCCGGGCGGGACACTGCCGGGTTTGGGATAACGGGTATAGTAAAAACCGCTTCCATCCGGCAGCCAGGCCATTGAGGCGTAGCGGGTGAAAGGAATTGCGTCCGGGAGCAAGGTTCCCGTGGCTACTTCCAGCACCGCAAGAGTGCTCATTTCGCTGCCGTTGCTCGAAAGGCCAAAGACGACTTTGGTTCCGTCAGGCGACGGCACCCACCAGTCGAGCGTCACGGTTCCATCGCTGCGGTTTTGATTGGGGTCAACCAAAATCGTTTCCGTTCCGCTTGTGCGGTCACGACAGACCAGCACTGCCTGATTTTCCAGGTCCGTGCGGCGGGTGTAAAACAGTCTGTCAGGCCGGACTGCCGGAGGTGCCACGGCTCCCAGCCGGGCAATCCCCGTCACAAATTCCCGGAGGAACTCCCGTCCGGGCAACGCATCCAGATAGGCCCGCGAATAGGCATTCTGGGCGGCAGTCCAGGAACGGACCCGTTCTGTTTTGCCGTCTTCCAGCCAGCGGTAAGGGTCGGCAATCTGATTGCCGTGATAGGTGTCAATGATTTCTTCGATGGGTGTGATGGGAGGCGGAAGCATTCAGGGTTCAGGGGGTTCAGAGTTCAGGGTTCAGGTTGTTTTTCATTGTCCACAGCGAATTCCTGATTGTCCAATGGCGGAAAGCGGAAAATTGTTGTATCAAGAGTCCTGCTGCCCAGAAACCCTGAACCCCGAAACCCCGAAACCCTGAATGAACACCCTCACCATTCTGAATCCGACTGCCGGGCATGGCAAAACCCGCAAATATCTGTCGGTACTACCTGATTTGCTGACCCGGAACGGCTTATCCAATCGAATTGAACTCAGCCGCAGTTCAGAGCACATCCGGCAGATGGCAGAGGAGGGAGCCCGTGCCGGGCTTGATATGGTGATTGTCTGCGGTGGTGACGGAACCATCCATCATGCCATCAACGGATTGCGCGGTTCGCGCACGGCTCTGGGGATTTTACCACTTGGCACCGGCAATGATTTTGCCCGCACGCTGGGCATTCCCTGGGAGGTTGAACAAACCTGCGCCATGCTGGGACGTGGCCGAATCCAGGAAATTGACTTGGCGGATACCGGAGGCTGCGTCTATGCCTGCATTGGCAGTGTCGGCTTTGACACGGCGGTGCTGAAACGGGCCAACCAAAGAAAATTCTGGCTGCGGGGGCCTTTGATTTACACCTATGCAATTTTTGGAACGCTCTTAACCTACCAGCCCAAGCGGCTGAAACTGACCCACGACGGAGGGGTCTTTGAAGACGAAGTGATGTTTGCCGTGGTGGGAAACACCATGCAGTATGGCGGCGGCATGCGGATTGTCCCAGGGGCCGACCCGTCTGATGGCTTGCTTGATGTCTGCATCGTGCGCCGGATGAGCAACTGGGATTTAATCAAAACCTTTCCCCAGGTTTTTCGCGGAGGGCATGTCTCCAATCCGAATGTGGTCATGTTCCGGTCGCAAAAGGTGGAACTTGATTCCGACGAGCCGATGGAACTCTTTGGCGATGGTGAATATCTGGAAAACACACCGTCGGAAATCCGGGCGCTGCGGGGTGCCCTGCGGGTGGTGATTCCCTGAGTTTTCCATCCTGAATTGATTTGAAGAAGGAGTTGGACTGTATGCGGCAGGCCCTGGCAATTGTTTTGTTGTTTGTCCTGACAACGATGCCCCTGGCCGGGCACCTCCGGCAGGACGTTCCAAAGTGGGAAACCGGTCTGGTTGAATCTTTGCAAAAACTCGCCGCCGAGCAGGGATTTTCAGGTGTTGTTTTGATTGCGCAAGGCAATCACATCTTTGAAAAGAGTTGTGGATTTGCCGATGTACACAAAAAGACTGCCATCCAGAACCATACCAAATTTTACATTGCCTCAATGACCAAGCAATTGACGGCAACCGCAATCCTCAAACTGGAAGAGCAGGGAAAACTGTCGGTTTCGGACCCGCTCACCAAATATTTGAAAAACGTCCCTTCAGACAAAGCGGAACTGACCCTGCACCACCTGCTTTCACATTCTTCCGGCTTGGCTCAAAATTATGCGGCTGATGGCATCACGCAACGTGAAAAAGCCATTCAGATGATGCTCAAAAACCCACTTGTTCACCGTCCCGGAGAAAAATTTACCTATAGCAATGACAACTATTCACTGTTGGCCGCAGTTGTCGAAATTGCCTCCGGCACATCGTATGAATCGTTTCTGCAGGAGAATTTTTTGACGCCGTTGAACATGTCGGAAACCGGCTTTTGGGGCAGGCTGCCAGCCCCCAAACAACCTCGCATTGCCGAGGTTTTGAAAAAAATTGGAAAAGACGTTGCGATGCCAAACTGGGGGTTTCGTGGCGCGACTGGAATGTATTCAACTGCTCACGATCTTTATTTGTGGCAACAGGCGTTGTTTGAAGGCAAAATTCTCAAACCGGCCGGTCGGGAAAAACTCTTTGCCCCTTATTTTCAAACCTCACGAGGGATGCACGGGTATGGCTGGTTCCGCAGCAAAACCGCTGACGGAAAAGATGTGCTATGGACTGCCGGTTCAGAGGATTTTGGGCACAATGGTCTGATGCGGGTGTATGGCGACGGCACGGTTGTCGTCGTGCTTTCAAATGCCGGAACCATTGCCGGCAAACAGGCGCGGGATGTTGCACTTGGTGAAATTGAGAGAATCGTCTGGAACAACGGGAAGTGACTGTTGACTGAAGTTGGAAATCATGTTGATACCAATTCAAAGGAGCGTGAAAGACGCATGAGTACAGTTGATGACGCAATCAAAACCATGATTCAAAATCTGGCTGTGAAAACCGGCAAAACCCTTGAGCAGTGGGTTGAGATTGCCCGCACCACAGGAAAAACCAAACATAAAGAGCTGCTCACGCAACTCAAAACCGAATATGGATTGACTCACGGCTATGCCAATCTGGTTACTTTGAAAGCACTTGAAGCCACAGCCGCCCCATCGGTAGCCGACGAAGACGACCCGATTGCCGCTCAATATACCGGCAATAAGGCTGCCCTTCGTCCGATTTACGATGCGTTGGCAACCGCTATCAAAGGTTTTGGGGATGATGTTGAGTTTGCTCCGAAAAAGGGGTACGTGAGTTTGCGGCGCAAAAAACAGTTTGGTCTGATTCAGCCAACCACCGCGACCAGGGTGGATGTCGGTATCAACTGCAAAGGCATGGAATCAACCCCAAGACTTGAACCCTCCGGCAGTTTCAATGCCATGGTCAGTCACCGCGTTCGGGTTTCAAGCCAGGATGAGGTGGATGGCGAACTCATTGGATGGCTGCGCAAAGCTTATGAAGCATCCTGATTTTGTGGGAAAATGATGGATGGAAACGCACTCAGGGGAAGGCATTGTGTTTGGAGTAACTGATACCGCGCCGGAAATGGCAGGTTTGCAACGAAAGTTATGGGCACAAATGCCTTTGGAACGGAAGTTTACCCAAATTGCCCGCCTTACTCGCTCAGTTCGCTCCCTGGCCCGCTATGGTATTGAGCTACACCATCCTGACTGGGATAGCCTGCAAATCAACCATGAGTTGCTCCGTCGGGTCTACGGAGACAGTATTTCACCGTTTCCACCGCCAACTACCGCCATGAATACTGTTGAATTGCCAGTCGCACTTTTTCCTATCGTTCGAGCCTGTGAAAAATTTGGGATTCGTTACCGGGTTGGCGGTTCATTGGCAAGCTCGTTATTTGGAGAACCGCGTGCCACCAATGATGCCGATGTGGTATTGGATTTGAAATCCGAAACGGTAGAGGTATTCGTGGCGGAAATCCAAAACGAATATGTGATTTTTGCGGACAGCCTGAAAAAAGCCATCGAGCGTGAAACCTGTCTCAATGCCCTTCATTCCGAGACTGTCTTTAAAATTGACCTCTTTCCGCTGAAATCAAGACCCTATGACCAACAGGCCCAGCATCGGATGACAGTTGTTCCCATTGAACATGAAGGAACCGTCCTGGCCGTTTCGTTTGTGACGGCGGAAGATATGGTAATTGCCAAACTTGAGTGGTACCGCAAGGGCAATGAGGTTTCCGAACGGCAATGGCGCGATATTTTGGGCCTGCTCAAAACGGAAGCCGTGTTTCTTGATTACGATTACCTGGAACGTTGGACCACGGAACTCCATCTCCATGATTTGTATGAACGGGCATTGACTGAGATTCAAGCCGGTGCCGACCCGAAGGCGTAAATGCACATCCGCACCGAAACCCCGGCCAGACGTTGTGAAATCTGCCATCAGGCGGACCAGTTTGACTCCGAAACAAACACCTGTCAGCGGTGCGAAAACCTCACTCACGGTTGGGTGGCATTAGAGCCAGAAACACTTCATCAAATTCCTTTCCCAACAATTCCTGAACCTGTTTCCACTGTTCAGGTTTGAGAACCGCGTACCCAAAGCTGTCTGACCCGACTTGGAGCGTCAGGGCAAAGAACCTGATTTGGTGCCGGGCGGCGACTTCGATTTGTCGTAAAACCCCATCTAATGAACCCTTTGAGCTGAAAGCCTCCTTGGGCGAAAATCGTACTTTCAAAGATTCTGTCACTCCGGCGGATTTCACTGTTACGTCCAGAAAACTCCAGTCCGTGCGAACCACATCCGGCAACGGGTAGGCCGTGATTTCAACGCCGTAATGACGGACCGCCAAAGAAACTGCTTCAATTGCTTCATCAATGGTGGCCCGCCAGTCCACCAGAATACCGGAAGGAGATTCCAGTATTCGATTCGTGAGTGCCTGTAACAGACGTTGTTGCCTGGTCGGCTCCGGGAAATGGCTTTCAAAGCGGTTGGCTTCAGGGCGCAATTGCCTGAGAACCCAGCGAAAAAGAGTTGGTCTGGGGCGGCGTTCCAGGAGGGTGAAGGCTTGGGCCGCCGGTTCTGATTCAAGGAAAAATGTAAGCAGCTTCCGGGCCTGTTCCAAATTCATAGGGAACCCATCCTGATTTTATTTTCAGTCGCAAATGGCAAACCGGAAATGGCACATGTTCTCATTTTTCCGCCTTGACAGCGGTTGAGAAATCTCGTAATTTTGTAATGTTCATTACGAAAAATAATCATTCTGTAATAAATAATCCCTCTGCTTGATCCACATTACATCGCTTTTCGCGTAGCCGGAACGTTCCGGCAGTGCGCTCCAGTCTCGCCAAATCCAAGCCAGTTGCGGGGATTCTTCGCAGGCAGGCGTTTCCCCTTGGGACAGGTGTGTCATGAAAAAGCTCACAGTTTTCTGTAGCGTTTTGTTGGGAATGTTGTTCTCCGTTTCAAGCACGATTTTTGCTCAGGGCACCGTGGTGGTGGCTGGTGGCGGAGCGGAAGGCGACCAGGGTGACCAAACCTCGTGGTCCTATCTGCTCTATCGCAAGCTTATCCAAAATGGTGACACCAACGGCGATGGTATTATCAAAGTCGCCATTTTGACGGCAGATGCGCCGGGAATGCCAGCCGACGACGCCTGGTTGCCAAATTACTTTCAGTGGATTGGAACCACGTTGGGCGTCAACGTGCAGGCTGCCAATTATTTTGTTCGGTCCGCCAACGACGCCAACTCGGCTTCAGTCGTGGGCGGAGTGGCTGGCTGCGACGTGGTGTTTATCAAGGGCGGCGACCAGGGAACGTACTATGACCTGTGGAACGGCACTTTGTTGGAGCAGAACATCCGGACCGTCACCAATCGCAACGGGGCCATTGGTGGCACCAGTGCCGGAGCCATGAGTCAGGCGCAGTATTGTTTCAGCGGTGGCAAAGACATGATTTCCGCTGACGTGCTGGCGGACGCCAAAACGACCATGCTGGATGATGCGAGTGTACCGGGAACGTCCGGCATTCACACGGATTTTCTGTCCTTCGTGCCCGGAGTCGTGATTGATACGCATTACACACAGCGTGCCCGCATGGGCCGGATGCTTGGCATTCTGGGCAAAGCCATCCAGGATTTTAACAACCACAACCTGTATGCGATTGGAATCGAGCAAAAAACCGGCCTCTGGATCCAAAGTGGAATTGCCGAAGTGATTGGCAATGGTTCGGTGGACTTCATCAAAGAAAATGCCACCACCAAGTTGGTGCGGGATGCGGGAAAACCGCTTTTTTACAGCGGGCTGACACTCGACCGGCTGACACATGGCTGGAAGTACAATCTGACAACCCGCACGCCGGTGACCTCTCCATTGCCTGCCGGAGTCACAACCGTGACCTATGCGGAGGGCACGACTGCCAATGCCGGTGCTTTGACGATTGCAGGAGCAACGGAAACCGATAAAACCAAATTTGAAAAGGTGGCCACCTACTACCCGACGGATTACTCGATTGCCATCACTTCGGCTTCAACTTTCATTCGCAACGCCATCGGCTTTACCGATGCCGGAAACAGCACCAACCGGCTCGACAAACAGGAAACCATCTATCGGGCGCTGTATGATTTTCCGTCCAATCTTGGCTTTCTGGTTTATTCGGGCGCAACCGTCAGCCGTGCTTCAGACAGTGCCAATGTGGTGAGTTTTGGGGGAACCCTGGCCACGCTTGTGATTGATTGCAAAACCTCAAATTACAAAGGGTTGTCGCCGTTCACATCAAATTATGCAACCACCGGCGGCACCCTCAAAGCAGCGGCGTTCACCAATGCGACGGTGCATGTGTTGGCTGAATCCGGTTCGCGGGCGACGTATCTCAATACTGTGACCCATGCTTTGACCAGCAGCACCGGCGGAACCGGCGGCGGTGGTGGAACCGGCTCCAGCATCACCGAGATTGAATCAAACAACTCGCGCAGTGCCCCGCAGGATGTGACAAATGCCGCGTTCCCGTTGACCATCACCGGGCAGGTTGGTTCCTCAACCGACCGGGATTACTTCAAATTCACCTTGGCCGCCGGACAATCGGTCACCATTAACCTGACGGTTCCTTCCACCAGGGATTATGACCTTTATTTGTTGAGCACCAGCGGATATGTCGAAGCCCGTTCCACCAACAACGGGAAGGGCATCAGCGAATCCATTACCTTTACCAACACCAGTTCGGGAACAAACACGTACTTTGCCGAAGTTGAAGGCTACAGCGGCGCTTTCAGCACTTCAGCGAACTACACCCTGGTGATTGCAAAATAGGGTTCGGGGTTCAGGGGCTTTCTGTAGTCTTGTGGATTGGATTCAGGCTCGTACTTTCAGGGAGCCTGAATCTTACATTCCAGGGCCTCAAGCAAGCGGAGTTTTTCAATCTCTGAACCCACGGATGAGCGGTTTACATCCGTTAATGGATTGATCTCAGCCGATTCATACCTTGCTGCAATTTCACGGACCGGGTTGACAGCCTCATGTGTGCATCTTGCCCGCAGACTACCCAGTACCTGCCGTTGCAAGTC
Organism: Blastocatellia bacterium; assembly: GCA_019695185.1. Lineage (GTDB taxonomy): Bacteria > Acidobacteriota > Blastocatellia > Chloracidobacteriales > Chloracidobacteriaceae > JAIBAN01. Next base: position 55,868 of record JAIBAN010000019.1, read on the forward strand.
AGTGAAATCCCGGTGTGGAAGCTGAATGACCATGGAAGCCAAGCGCAAATGCTCCTCAAAATCATCTTTCAACCATACCGTTTTCCATCCACTCCATCCCCGTTGAACTCGTTCCTCAAGGGCCTCCGCCGGAAGTGCCCGCCAATAATGCAGGGTTCGGGTTTCCACCTCGACATGGAGGCCCCCAACAGGCATTTCTCCAAACCATACCAGCATTGGCTCGCGGGCTGCCTCCTGAAGAATGGGGAGTTGTGAAGGTCCGAGTCCAAGGGCCTCTTCGGAACCATAGATTTGTCCCGCCAAGCACCTGCCTTGCTGTTGGATGGTGACCAGGGTGTCATTATCGTCGGGAAACTCGGTCAAGATCATGAACCCGCTTTGACTGGTTGATTTCACTAAAAAAAGTTCTTCCGGAATTCCCACATAGGCCCCAATTTCAACAATTCCTCCGGTTGCCCAGCGGATTGACCAATCAGGCCATTGATTTTTCATCAAATTGAGAAAGGCCCGGCGCAAGGGAATGTCGTACTTGATGTCTTCACCGCCATACCAGAGCAGTATTTTTCTATCTTCATCGAGCACGACCGCCCCTTCGCACCAGACTTCATCCAGCCAGTCTTGGTGATTGGGTAAGGGTTTGCGCTGTTCGATAAATTTCCGGGCCAGCCGGGGTCCCCAGAAAAGCTCGATATCAAGGCGGTTGGCACACCAGTGGTCATAGTAAAGGTGCCAATTGTGCTGCTGGACAATCACCAGATTTGCCCGTTGTCCCATGGTTTTCTTTTCCCTGGAATGTTCCTCGATGGTTTCCCAAAGAACGGAACAAAGCCTCAAAATTGTCTCCCTTCAAAGCAAAAGCAAGCCACAAGTCCATCCTTATGTGGACCAAAATAGACCCTGAACCCTGAACCCTGAACCCTATGAAAAATTAAGTACCGAATTAAACCCGCCGTAGCCATCCGTCTCTTTCAATCCGTTGCTGGGGTCTTCCAGCCAGCGGTTTCCGTCCAGCACAATTTTGTAGCGGTGTTTTCCTGAAGGCGGGACATCAATTTCGGCTTTCCAAACCCCTGTTTCGGTAAAGGCAAAGGGCGTGGCAGTGGCATTCCACTGGTTGAAATCCCCGGCCAGATGCACCGTTTTGGCCAGTTTGTCGTGAAAGAAGAAAATCAGTTTGTCCTCTTCAACGCGGGGCGGCAGGAAGAAATCATCGCCAATCGTATACTGCGCCTGTTTGGCCACATTCACCGCCCGCTGGACGTTGATAACTCCGTAACCCTGCCGAATCACTGATTTACCTGGAATTCGGTCCGCTGTTGAAATCAGAATATGCTTGATGGCTCCCGGTGTCAGTTTGGGATTGGCTTCGAGCATTTGGGCAATGACGGAACAGACAATCGGAGCCGCAAACGACGTGCCGTCCACGTGCTGGTAATGTGCTGAAGTCAATTTGTTGGCTTTCAGTTGGGCGTCAATCGCCGCCCGGATTTCCGGAATCGGTTTCTGATGGAGGGTGGCAGGCAATTCCGCTTCCTTGGCACGTTCGCGTACAAGGTCTTTCAAAATGAAGTCGGGCGAGGAATCAAGCTCGGCCAGGGTTTCAGCCTTTTTGTAGAGCGGGGTGTTGGGCAAAATCGGAGCCGCCACCCAAATTGCCGGAGCCACAATTTCCGGTTTGACAATGCCATCCACGGTCTGGCCGTAGTTGGAATGGTACAAATCAAGCCGCCGGTTGCGGAACCGGTTTTTGTCGTCATAGCCGCCTACGGTAATGACGGACGGGGCATTGGCCGGCGGTACCGTGAAATGGTCCGGTGAATCCCCGGAATTGCCGGCGGCAACCACAATGACCAGGCCCAGTTTGACCGCTTCTTCGGCAGCCAAATCCACAATGTTTTCCTTGTAAGAGACATCTGCATCACCACCCAGCGAGATATTGACGATGCGGATGTTGTATTTCTCGCGGTTTTCAATTACCCAGCGCAGGCCGCGTTCGATGTTGGGCTCGGTAATCCGGCCCTTCTCACTGACTTTGACCAGAACGACATCCGCATTTGAAGCAATTCCCCGATAGGTTCCATCTCCGTAATATCCGTTTCCCGCAGCACTGACCGAGGTTTGGGTGCCGTGCCAGGCAAGCCCTTCCGGTTCTTTGTCCGGGTCGAGCGTGGCTGCCGGGTCGGCAATATCCACAAATGCCCGAATCCGGCTTTGCGGCATGGTCAGGTCCGGGTGTGGATAAAATCCCGAATCAAGAAAGGCAATCGTGACACCCTTGCCGGTCAGTTCAGGCAAGGCTTCCAGCCGGACCGGCGTCGGCAGGACGGCGAAGCGGTTCGGTGCGTGCGAATGGTTGTGATTTTCGGGTTTCAGCGATGTGTACATGGTGAGTCCTCAAGGAAAAATTTTGCGGATTGTGCCAAGGTTTCCAAAAAAAGTATATTGACAAAACCGAAGTGGTTGCCTATATTCGCGGTTCGTTTCGGGCGAAGCATCACCCCAAACCCAATTTTATTCCTCAGTAGCTCAATGGCAGAGCATTCGGCTGTTAACCGAAGGGTTGTAGGTTCGAGTCCTACCTGAGGAGCCAACACTTCAAACAGAAAAGGGACGCAGATTGCGTCCCTTTTCTGTTTTTGCAGGTGACCGGGATTTTTACTTGGTGGTGCTCCGGACCACGCCGCGTCCGGAAGGGGAGCGAACGATGGACGGAAGTGCTCCGTTTCCGGCGTCCCTGCCAATCCGTAAGGTATCATCAATGTTTTGTTCAACTTGTGCTGCCGGCAAGCCCAAAAATGCATACCTGGCATAAGTGCGCATCCGTCCCTGAAACGACTCGATGTCACCGGCAGTATAAGTTGCGGCTCGCCGACAGGCCCCACGCCATTCCTCTTCATCCATCGGTTTTTGTTCCAGGCTTTTAACGGAGGTTTCAAGCAGGGTTTTCAACCGGGCTTCGTCGCCTGCCGTGCCCCCAACTGAAATGGAAAAAATGCTGAACTGCAACCGGGGTTGGTACCGGCCTTCAAAGAAGGTCGGCCCCGTCGCCGTGCCCTCAGCCGTCTGGGCCAGCCGGGTGGTCAGCACCTCTGCCAGCGCCCGCCATTCAGGCGGCGTTGCGTTGCGTCCGGCGGGAGCCGTCCACATCCAGGTCACATAGCTGAGCGGGCGGGCGGTGGTGCCTGACAGTTCCGCCGGTTGGGTTGCCGGGTCTGCCGCCCGCACTTTGATGGCCCGGTCGGTTTCATTGCGCACGAACCCATTTGACAGGACCCGGCTGACCAGGGCGGAGCCTTCGGTGTCACCCACAATCACAGCCAGGGGAAATTGACGTTTGACGGTTCGTTCATGCCATTTTTGGAGGTCGGTTTCGGTCAGTTTGGCAATTCCGGCGGCCAACCCCAGTTTAGGGAGTCCATAGGTATGCTGCGGAAAAAGGCTTTTGGCTGCCAACTCGAAAGACTGTTCGGCTCCGGCATCACGGGCGGCCAGTTGGTCGGCCAAGAGGCGGTCACGTTCCCGTTTGACGGCATCTTTGTCAAAAGCCGGGTTTTCCAGCATATCAATCAACCGGCGCAGTCCGTCTTCACCGTTGCGGGAGAGAATTTCGAGTTCCAGGCCAAAGAAATCAGCCTCATTCACCACCCGGATTTCTCCGCCCAATTGTTCCATCTCGGCAGCCAGCGTATCGCCCGGCTGTTTGGCTGTACCGCGCAACATGGTGCGCAACATCAGTTCAGTGATGCCGCTGGTGGTTTCATCTTCAACCGTGCTGCCGCCCTGGAAATAAAGTCCCACTGTCAGCAGGGGGCGGGTTGGGTCAGCCCGGACAAAAGCTTTTGGCCCCCGCAGGGTTGAATAGTCTTTGACCGGTTCCGGTTGGGCCATGACAATGAACTTGCCCACGTCCTGCTGCACTTCGCGGATGGCTCCATGCTTTAACACCGGGAAAGACTGTTTGGCATCGCGGACCGCATCGGAAGGGATTTCAAGCTGGGTGGTCAGTGGAACCAACAGCCCTACGGTTTCAGCATATTTTTCCGGGGTGAAAGTGCGCGGTGGGGCACTGGGTGATTGGTATTCGTGAACTGATAATTTGGACACAACCAGATATTTGGCGGCCAGAGTCTGAATTTGTTCGGGGGTGACTTGCCGAAGGCGGCTGAGGTAGGTGCTCCAGGCTTTGAATCCGGCAGCCGTTTCCGTCCGGGCCAGCACCCGGGCTTGACCTTCGGTGGTTTCCGCTTCCGTGATAAAGGCTTTTTCAAGCAGGGATTTGGCCCGTTGCAATTCGCCTTCGGAGAGCCGTTCACGGCGCAGGTGCTCGACAATTTCGATGGACAGGGCTTCAGCCCGGTCAATGGATTCCGGCAAAGCCCGGATGCCAATCACAAACTGAGCCAGATTGCGCCGTGCCGTGTACTGTGCCCGAATATCGGAAACAATACCCCGTGCATCGCGCAGGTTCTGCACTAGGCGGGCTCCCCGGCCCAGTCCCAGCACGGCCCGCAGGACATCCCACACCACTGCTTCTTCGGCTGTGGCAACCGGCACGGTATAGCCCAGATGAACCCAGGAGGCGGTGGTGGCACCGCGCTCTTCCTGATACTGCAAGGCTTTTTGCTCAAATTCCGGCAGTTTGGCCGTGGTTGCGGCCCCCCCCCAACCGCCAAACTGCTGTTGCAATGCCTTCAAAACCACCGGGCCAATCATGTCTCCAGTCAGGCAAATCACAGTATTGGCTGGCGTATACCGGCTGGTATGAAATTGGGTGATGGCTTCGCGTTTCAGGACCGCCAGTTGTTCCGGAGTTGCTTCCGGGCGGCCCAGCGGATGTTGCGGATAGGCCACGGAGAGCCAGCGGGAGGCGCTGAACGTTTCAGCCGCTTCGCTTTGGGCGGCAATCGTACGCTGGGACGCCGCCATCGCTTTTTTAATGGCTTCTTCGGAAAATGCCGGATGCTGAAGGGCATCGGCAACCAGTTCAATCAAGGCAGTCGTTCCGGAAACCGGTCCGGTGAGAAAAAAACGGGTGCTGGTGGCGTCAACCTCCGTCCGAGGCAAGCCTCCTGCCGCCGCAGTCTGGCGAGCCCACAGCTCTCCCGGACGGATGGTTGTGCCACGAGTCAATGCCTCTGCCGTCACCCGTGCGGTGCCGCGCGCGGTTTCCGGTTCGTCCACTGTTCCGGCTTTGACCAAGGCCATCACCGTGACCAGCGGCGTGCTGTGTTCCTCACTGATGAGGAGGGTCAGGCCGTTTTTCAGCACGTAACGGGTCGTCAAACCAGCCTGACCTTGTTCCACCAAGGCTGCACCCGGCGGAATTTTGCCGGATGCAGGGGTGCCAGGCGGAGGCGTTCTTTCAGTCCCGGTTGCAGGTTTGGGGGTTGATTTTGGTGGAGGGGGAGGCGGGTCAGCCGGACGACCCCGCCCGCTTTGGGCCAGCACCGAAGGTACACAGAGCAATGAAAGACACACCAAATTCAACATTTTTCGCAACATAGCTCAAATTCTCACGTTCGCGGTTTGAAGGTGAACTTCAAGGGAAGAAACTCCACTTCCTGACTGAAGGAAAGTTTTGCCGTGCCGTCCGGTGCCACCTCATAATTCCACTTCCCGTTTGGATTGGCTGAGGATTCTATTCCGGAAATCATCTTCGGGAAATAACCGTCCAGTGCCTGAGCTTTGATGGACAGGATTTTTTGTGTTTTTTCGACCTGCATCAGGTGCCGGTTCATGGTGCGCCAGGCACTGGCACCATTTACAGCATACAGATTTGAAACCGGATTCCGGGAATGAGAGACAGTTCCTTTCCAATCAAACCAGTAATTGCCCCGGTTCCGGGCCACCGCCAAGGTTCGACACTGAGCTTCCACAGCGTTGAGCATCAGGGTTTTCACATAAGGTTCTGTCAGCGCCACGACCGTTGAGCGGAAGAGTTTGTTGGTGGGAGTCTCAGCTTCAGTCCCTCGTAAAACGATTTCACCCGATTTGGTACGTTCATAGAGCATCCAGGTTTCCGCTTCAATCGCCACAGCAATGGATGTGTGATAGTTGTGGGCGGCAATCCGCTGCTGCCATTCAACTGGAACCTGTTCCATCCGGGCCAAAATATCCAGATTCAAATTATCAACTGCGACCGCTATCAGTTGGGAAATCAGTTCCGGACGGTTTCGGAGCGATTCATTGGCTTTCCAACTGAGTTCAAAGCTCCTCAATGCTTCCTGGTGTTTGCCTTGACGGGTGTTTTCGAGAATATCCACCGCCAACAGACTGGCCAACCCGCGACATGCCAACAGATTGGGTGTTTCGGCTTGTTCCGCCAGCGCCAGGTCCATTTCCCAGACCGGAGCCGGGTTGGCTTCCAACACGTGCTTGAGTGCCTGTAGATCAGCTTGGTGACTTGCCATAAACTGCTGCAAGGCTGGAGGCAAGGGATCCAGTTCCGAGCTGTTTTTTTGCACCTGGGATTGCACATAGTCACCAACCAATCTGGTGGTGCGAAGCATGGATTCGATCAGATTTCGGTCTTGCTGCGTTTGAGTGCGGATAAACATCAGGTCAAAGCGCTTGCCTATTTCCTGAAGCTGAAGGGCGGTTTGATTGGGTTTGGTGGGGGGAAACCGGTGGGAAAAATTTTCCAATGGAAGCTCTGTTTGGGCCCAGGACCGATTGACCGCGCCCCGTTGGTACCAAACCCAGCCACTACAGATCATAAACGAAGAAATGTAGAGAATGGTAAAACCGGTTACCACCCGCGATAAAGCTCGTAACAATCGTGCTTTGCTCATATCACCTCAAAAATTCAAAAAGTTGTCGTTGCAGGATTCCCTGTGCTGTTAAAGTCGGAAACAAGAGGAAAACCCCATCACTTTCCCGAAAACTTTTACTCACACGACCAATTTTTGAAGTGGTTCCAAGTTTGGATTCAACTTGTTTTTTGCCCGAATCCTTTGCGCATGAGGGAATTAGCCTGACTCCGGGTCAGGGAAATATTACCGCTGAGCCGTTTCCCGTCGGCCTTGATTTCCAGGTTCCGCAGCAGTTCCGCCACATCGGGCTGGCGTTCTTTTTGGGCCATTTGGGCAATGACGATGACTGCGTTAAACGTGGAGGCCAGTCGGGCGGCTTCGTCCTCCGCCGGGGCAAAACCGGTAATTCGCAGGCGGGAAAACGACACCGTGTTTTCCAGCATGATGGACATCGAAGTCAGTGAGGATAGCGGAGCCAGCGCTCTGGATTCGCCGATGGCCCGCGCCACATTAAAGGCGGCTTCATCAATCTCCTTTGAATTGGAGGATTTGACGATTTTGATGTCTTCCACCGAGCCGTCTTTGAGAACGTGAAACATGAGCGTGATGGAAAATTCGGCATTTTCCACTTTCAAATCACCGGCTTTGTATTTTTCATACATTTGCCCGACGATTTGCTTAATCGGAGCCGAATTGATGACTCCAAATTTTGGTGGACCGGCAGCCGGGGCAGGTTCAGTGCGGGTTTCCGGTTTATCTGCCACCTGCTCATCCTTTTGGTCGGCACCGTCTTTTTGTTTCTCTTTGATTTTGCGGGCTTTTTCGCGTTCCGCCTGCCGTTTTTTCTCGGTTTCCTCCATCAGTTTCTTGAGGTCCTCGAGCGGCAGCACTTTTTTCGGAACGGCAAACAGGTTGCCGGGATTTTTGAGCGGCTTAAACCGTGGGTCATCCAGCGCAACCCATTGAATCTGGGTATTTTTTTCAATTACGGTAAAGGCTTCGAGCGGAGCCACATAACGGCGGTAGACGACCCAGCCGCCAATCGCCAGATGCAGCCCAAAGGACACCGCCAGGGCCGTGTCCCAACCACGCCGCGACCAATAGGTTTCGGTTCCGGCTTCAAATTCCTTGACCCCCGGCGTGCTGTAAATAAATCCGTGAAGAAGCTGCGACTGCTTGGACATACAAACTTTCAAGTCCTGGGAGTCTTGGGAGGCTTGGGAGGCTTGGGAGTCAAGGACAGTAACTGGTGACAAGTAGACAGTACCAGGATTCTTTCTTGTCATTTGATTCTGACCCCCAAGACCCCCAAGACCCCCAAGACTCCCAAGACTGATTTTAATTATTTCCTTCCGCCTCATCCGCTGCCGGAATTTCCGGGTCATTGGCCGTGGCACGGTCTCCGCGCCGGTCGTTACCGTGAACGGTGGTGCTTTCATCAATCACAAAAGAGCGCCGACCCGTTTTGCCATATTGGGCCGGGGTGGCAAAAATTGAGAATGAAGGCGGTTTGTCAGAGTTATTGACAATTATTTCAATAACGTAGCCTTTGACTTTGCCGCTTTCGATGTCGGTTCCGATTTCCCCGGCCCGGCGAAGTTCAGACAGGGTTCCGTATTTTCCTTTGCCCATGCCAATCGCAAACCGGGCTTCGGAACTGGCCAGATTCCGGAGCGCTTCAACGATTCCTTTTTCATTGTTACTGACACGAACCGCCGTCAGGTTGTCTTCCTTGAAGTAATCGTCCGTGCGTCCGCCTTGAGCGACCTGATAGAGCGCCGAGATTTGCCAGGGTTTGTCTTTTTTCTTCCGGTTGCGGACTAAAACCACCTGATACAAAAGCGGGGCGGCGTCTTCGGTCTGGGTCAGCCGTACTTCCACCAACGACAGATTTTCTTCGGTCGTTTCAGCGAAATTCACGGTTCCCAGAATCTTATTGCCAGCCTGCAACAAGCCTTTCCGCTCGCCTGTAGCAGCAGTCACAACTTCCATCCGAACGTTGTTTTCCGCAATTTTGGAAAGCGGGTTGCCGACCGCCAGGGCTTTGCGGATGTCGTCATAAGCCGCAGCGTCAGTGGTGGCCAGGCTGGCGAGCACCGTTTGGGCGTTATCCGTCAGTGAGGCCCGAATCCGTTGTTCGTCATTTTTGAAAAAAGCGTCGAGGCAGGCAATCACAACATCAACAGGGCGGATTTCCTTGTCGGCGCGGACCGCCGGAGGAACCGAAACTGAACCAAGCAGCACGCAAAAAATCAGCGCCAGCGCCATGCGAATCTGGGGGATTGTAAAGAGTTGTTTCATATTTTTTCTCATCTACTTTAGGAACAGACTTTCTCATTTGCGATTTGCCATTGCCCATTTGCCAATTGTAGGACTGCCGCTGGTTGATTGTGTATTACCGAAACCAGCCAGGCTGAAAAAGTCTCACAAACAACCCACTGTGTTTTCAAATGGCGAATCGCAAATGGGCAATGGCAAATTGCAAATGGAAGATGCCTTCTTTTAGTGTAAAAGTCTCAAGGTCACGTTGCCATCATTCAGCAGAAGCAGGTGTGGGTCAAGGCTGGCTTTCAGCTTTCCGGGTTGTCGGCAGACTGCAGTTGGTTGTAGGTTTTGCCAGACACCCGCAATATTTTTGGGATTTTCCATTCGCCTGAGCCTATGAAACTTGAAGATAAACTGGCCACCCTGCCCGACAGTCCCGGCTGTTATCTGCACAAAAACGCGGCGGGCAAAATCATTTACGTCGGCAAAGCCAAAAATCTGCGCAACCGGGTCCGGACCTACTTTCAGCAATCGCGCCGGCATGACCCCAAAACGCTGGAACTGGTCTCGAAAATCACGGATTTCGAATACATCGTTACGGATACCGAGGTTGAGGCGCTGATTCTGGAAAGCAATCTGATTAAGGCGCATAAACCGCGCTATAACGTGATGCTCAAGGATGACAAACAGTATCCGCACCTCAAGCTCACGCTTAACGAACCGTTTCCACGGGTGCTGAAAACCCGGCGTGTGCTCAACGACGGAGCGCTCTATCACGGACCCTACCTGCCCGCCTCGCTGGCCCAGCAGACGCTCAAACTCATCAACCAGCTTTTCCAGTTGCGGACCTGTGAAATCGAAATTGACGGCAAACGGGAGCGGCCCTGCCTGGAATACCACATCAAGCGCTGTCTGGGACCTTGTGTGAAAGACCTCTGCACCAAACCCCAATATGTCGAAGCCGTCAAAGACGTGAAATTGTTTTTCGAAGGAAAAAACCAGGACTTGGCGGCCAGCCTGCGCGAACGGATGGAAAAAGCTGCGGAAGACCTGCGCTTTGAACAGGCGGCCCGCTATCGTGACCAGGTCAAGTTGATTGAGCGGCTGGGCGAAGAACAAAAGATGATGCTCAAAACTGCTGCCGACATTGATATTTTCGGCTATTACCGCGAAGGGGCGCGGGCTGCCCTGCAACTTTTCACCATGCGCGAAGGCCGCATCATCGGACGGCGCGAATTTTTCTGGGAAGACCTGCCGCGTGAAAATTTTGACCCGCGCGAATTCATTGGCGATGCCCTGAAACAGTATTACACGATGGGCAATTATGTGCCGCACGAAGTCCACGTCCCGGTGGATTTCGACGATTTGGAGGTGTTGGAGCAGCTTCTTTCCGACAAACGCAGGAAACGGGTGTACATTTACGACCCGCAACGCGGCCCGAAGCGCGATTTGATTGATTTGGTCGAACGCAATGCCAAAATCGCCTTTGACCAGCGGTTCCGGGTCTTGAAACCGGACATGCAACTGGTGTTGGAGGAATTTGCCGACACGCTCGAACTCCCGGCTTTTCCGAACCGCATCGAGTGCTTTGACATTTCGCACATTCAGGGTTCGGAAACCGTGGCCTCGATGGTTGTCTGTGACAACGGCCAGATGAACAAACAGGAATATCGCAAGTTCATCGTTAAAACCGTGACCGGAATTGATGATTTCGCCTCGATGCACGAGGTGGTCAAACGGCGCTACAGCCGGCTGTTGCGGGAAGAAAAAACCTTGCCGGATTTGGTTTTAATTGACGGCGGGAAGGGGCAGCTTTCCGCTGCGGCCAGAGCGATGCGTGAAATCGGGCTGGAAGCCGTTCCTATGGTGGCCATTGCCAAACGGGAAGAACTGCTTTTTGTCAAAGGCCGCGAGCATGAACCGGTGCGGATTGACCATCATTCGCCGATGCTCCATCTGGTCCAGATGGTGCGGGACGAAGCCCACCGCTTTGCCGTGACCTATCACCGCAAACGGCGTGAAATGCGGGATTTTGATTCGGAGTTGCTGGCGATTCCGGGCGTGGGACCGAAGCTCAAAAACCGGCTGCTGCGGAATTTGGGAAGCGTGGATAACATTCGCCGGGCGACTGCGGCAGAACTGCTTCCGTTTGTGGGTCCGCAAAAAGCCGCCCAGATTGTCGAATATTTTGCCAAGGCGCAGGAACTGCCGTTTGATGCCGGTCCGCCTGACGAATTCATTGAAGAGGACTGAGGACTGAGGACAAATCCAGGACTGAGGACTGAGGACTGAGTAAAAATCTCAGACCTCGGATGATGTTAATGAAAATCTGAACCATTTCTGAACCTGAGACACCATTAACTGCGGGAAAACTTGCTTGAACCTCAGTCCTCAGTCCTCAGTCCTGGATTTGTCCTCAGTCCTGATTCATTGTGCCTCTCCGATTTCAGCGCGGATGATGTCGGCCAAATGGTTGGCCTGGGCGGTCACATCGTTCAGGTCTTCGCCTTCAATCATCACACGGGCCAGTTTTTCAGTTCCCGAATAGCGCAGCAGGAGCCGTCCGCGCCCGGCGAAGTGGGCTTCGATGGCCGCCGCCGCCGCCGCAATGGCGGGAACATCGGCAAACGGGAGTTTTTCCCGGACCCGCACATTGACCAGCACCTGCGGGCAGGTTTTGAGCCCGCCGGTAAGTTCGTCCAGTGACTTGCCGCTTTCAACCAGTACCCGCAAGACCTGGAGCGCCGTCAGCATGCCGTCTCCGGCCAAGCTGATATGCGGAAAAATCAAATGGCCGGACTGCTCGCCCCCGACTTTGGCTCCGGTTTTGAGCAGTTCCTCCAACACGAAGCGGTCACCGACCGAAGCACGTAGCAACTCCACTCCGCGTTCACGCAGGGCCAATTCCAGACCCAGATTGCTCATGACGGTGGCAACAATACTGGAGGGGGTCAGTTGTTTTGTTTCCTGCAAATGGTTGGCCAGGACAAACAGCATGGCATCGCCATCCACGACAGTTCCGTGCCGGTCCACCAGCAGGCAGCGGTCAGCGTCACCATCAAAAGCCAGTCCCAAATCAGCTTCGATTTCGCGGACAAACGCACTCAGCCGTTCCAAATGGAGCGAACCGCAATCCCGGTTGATGTTTTTTCCGTCGGGTTCGGCTGCCCTGAGATAAGTCTGCGCTCCCAGGCTCCCAAACACGATTCCGGCATAAAAACTGGCGGCACCGTTGGCGCAATCCACCGCCAGCTTGAGTTTGGAAAGATTCAACCCTTTGCCAATGTGTGAACTTAAAAACTCGATGTAGCGGGCCGAAAGCGTGTCATCCGATTTCAGTTCCAGTGCAGAGGCAGCTTCCGGGTCGGTTTCCGGGGTCAGCCCGGCCAGGGCGGCTTCAAGCGCGGTTTCGAGCGCATCGTCCTGTTTCTGACCACTGGGAAAGAAAATCTTGATACCGTTATCCTGGAACGGATTATGCGAAGCTGAAATCACCACCCCGGCGTCAAAACCGAGGGAGTTGGTCAGATAGGCAATGCCCGGCGTTGGAATGACCCCGGCCCAGGCAACCGTGCCGCCTTCCGTCCGGATACCCCAGGCCAGGGCTCCGGCAATCCATTCGGTGGATTCGCGGGTATCGCCGCCGAGCACAATGCGTGGGAAGGCACCGTTTCGGTTCGAAAGTTCGCGCACCAAGGCTGCGCCCAGTGCGTTCAGGGCGTGATGTTGCAGGGGAAATTCACCCGCCACACAGCGAATTCCATCGGTTCCGAAATACTTCTTCATAAAAGTCTTGGGAGTCTTGGGGGTCTTGGGGGTCTTGGGGGTCTTGGGAGTCTTGAGAGTCTTGAGAGTCTTGAGAGTCTTGGGAGTCAGGAGCCGTTTGACCCTGGTCTCTGTTCTCTGGTTTCTGACTTCTGACTTCTGAGGATTTGGACTCCCAAGACTCCCAAGACTCCCAAGACTTCCAAGACTAAACAGTTGCCGCCGTTGCCCGCATGGAAGCAATCAGCACTTCGGCGACTTCGGGGCGAGTGAATTCAACCGGCGGGATTTCGCCATTCTGGAGCATTTCGCGCACTTTGGTCCCTGACAAAAAGACATGGGCGGCTTTGTCGTGCGGGCAGGTCTTGGGCGAAACCATGCTGTCGCAGGTCCGGCAAAAGACGGTATGCTCGAAAAACAGGGGCGTGATGCCAAGGGCCTGTTTGTCAAATTCCTTGAAAATCAACTGGGCATCATAGGTGCCGTAGTAGTTGCCCACACCCGCATGGTCACGTCCGACAATAAAATGCGTGCAACCATAGTTTTTCCGGGCAATAGCATGGAAAATGGCTTCACGGGGACCCGCATAGCGCATGGCGGCTGGGAAAACTGACAGCAAAACCCGATTTTTCGGGTAATAATTATCCAGCAGCACCTGATAGCATTTCATCCGGACATCAGCCGGAATATCGTCCGATTTGGTATCACCCACCAGCGGATGCAACATCAGCCCGTCCACGATTTCCATGGCGACTTTCTGAATGTATTCATGCGCCCGGTGAACCGGGTTCCGGGTTTGGAAGCCAACCACCGTTTCCCAGCCTTTTTCCGCAAAAGCAAGGCGGGTTGCCGCCGGGGTCCGGCGATGTTCGGCAAACGGTTGTCCCGGAATATGGTTGACGAGGGTGATTGGTCCGGCCAACATCACGTCGCCCATTTCATAGACCGCCTTGACGCCCGGATGGGCTTCTTCGGTCGTGCGATAGACTTTTTGAGCTTCCAGTTCTTTGTCAGCCCGGCTGTAAGGAGTTTTTTCTTCCAGATGAAGAATGGCCAAGAGCGTTCCGTCAGTGCCGTGGAGGGCAACGTTTTGCCCTTCTGTGAGCGAAGCCGCCTGCTCGCCAGTGGTCGAGAGCGTCACCGGCAGCGACCAGGGCAACCCTGACGTGAGGTGCATCGTGTCGCGCACGCTTTCATAATCGGCGCGCTTCATAAAGCCTTCGAGCGGCGACATGGCACCATCCGCAATCATTTCCAGGTCGGACATTTCGCGGGAATTCAAGGTTAAATGAGGCATTGCAGGAGCCTGGTCAAGCAGGCTGAGGCGGGTTTCGGGGGAGGCGACACGGTCAACAAGGTGACCTCCATGGGGTTGAATCATAAAGCGTGAAGAACTTCCTCTCTGAGATAAATACAGTTGAAGGCTTACGGAAATTCGGTTGAAATTCGGTAAGCGGGATGGAAACCGAACACTTTACGGGTCTGGGTGCGGGATTGCAACCTTTTGCGCTTTTGTACTGGACTTTTCCCCGCTTGATTGGACGAGGGCAACCCGACTGGGGTTGATTCATCCGTCCCAGAGTGTTTCACCTCAAAAACGATGGCCGGCGGGCAGTTGAGCCGCGTTTTCAGCAAAGGAAATGTGTATGACCTCCGCAATCCTGACTGTTTTGATCTTGTTGTGCGTCGCCGTTTTCTTGTTCGCTCTGGAACGGATTCCGATTGACATTGTGACCATGATGCTGTTGGTCACGCTGGTCCTGACCCGGATACTGACACCTCAGGAAGCATTTGCCGGATTTGGCAACGATGTGGTGATTACCATTTGCGGGTTGTTTGTTTTGACCGCCGGACTGGTCAAAACCGGGGTGGTGGACACCGTTGGCCGCTGGGCGCACAGTGTCGCCGGCAGCGACCCCTTTCGCTTGACCTTGATTGTCATGGTGTTGGCCGGACTTTCGGCTGCGGTCATGAAAAACACCACCACCACGGCCATGTTTCTGCCCATGGTGATTGGTTTGGCCGAGCGGGCCCGGATTCCCCCTTCCAAATTGCTGATGCCGCTTGCGTTCGGGGCAATTTTGGGAGGCACCTCGACGTTGATTGGCACCTCGACCAATCTGGTGGTGGGCGATGCACTGGAACGGTATGGCATGCCGACCTACACGATGTTTGAACTGACCCGCGTCGGGGCAGTGCTGATGGTGGTCGGCATCACCTACATGCTCACTATCGGAGTCCGCCTGCTGCCGAAACATGCCGTTCCTGATTCACTGACCGAACAGTATCAAATCCGGGAATACTTTACCGAAGTGCTGGTGCTGCCCAAGTCAAAACTGGTGGGGAAAACCCTGGATGAAGTCTACCAGCGGAAAATGCTCAACCTGCATGTGGTTGGTGTGCTGCGGAACAACCAGCGGGTCACCGGATATGCGGAATATCACATTCAGGAAGGTGACCTGTTGCTGGTTGAAGGCAAGATTGACGACATTTTGCGGGTCAAAGCGGAAATCGGAATCGAGATTTTACCTGATTTCAAGCTGAGTGACGCGGACCTCGAAACCGAAACGATAGAACTCTTTGAAATCATTGTTTTGAATCACATCGAGATTATCGGGAGCACCCTCAAGGAACTGAATTTCCACGAACGGTTCCAGGTGACCGTGCTGGCGATTGACCGGCAAGGGGAAACCAGAGTTTCCAAACTCAGCTCAACCCGGCTGCGCTTTGGAGACGTGCTGCTGGTGCAGGGCAAAAGGCAGAATATCGAACGCCTGGTCAGCAAGGGCAGCGTGCTTTTGAAAGAAGTGACCGACCGCCGGGGGCGTCCGGGCAAACGCCGTTGGGCCTTGACGGCACTGGCGCTTTTTTTGGGATTTTCGGTAACCCATACGCTGGCCCTGCCGGTCGCGGCCCTGGTCAGTGTTTTGATTCTGCTGGGGTCAAGAGCCATTCTGGTGCGGGAGCTTTACGATTTGATTGACTGGCGGCTGATTGTGTTGATTGCCGGAATGATGAGCTTCGGAACCGCGATGGAAAAAACGGGAACCGACAAATATCTGGCGCAGTTGATTGTCCAATTGGTGGGAGGCTATGGCGAACTGGCGGTGCTGGCCGGTTTTTTTGTCCTGACGGCGGCGCTCACCCAGCCCATGTCAAATCAGGCGGCAGCCTTGGTGGTGTTGCCGATTGCCATCAAAACCGCTGTCACGTTGGGCGTCAATCCGCGTACTTTTGCCGTCATGGTGACCCTGGCCGCGTCCTGCTCGTTTATTACACCCCTCGAACCGGCCTGCGTGCTGATTTATACACCTGGCCATTACCGCTTTTTCGATTTTGTGAAAGTCGGCACCCTGCTCACCATTATGGTTTTTATTGTGGTCATGATGATGGTGCCGCTGCTGTGGCCGCTTCATTAAAGGACTGAGGACTGAGGACTGAGGACTGAGTAAAATACTCAAATTTCCGGGCTGTTTTCATTGAAGAGCTGTACAGTTTTCAGGGTTGCTGACCATTCTGCCAAATTGGAAATCACTCAGTCCTCAGTCCTCAGTCCTGAAAAAATCGGACTGTTTCCGGTGGGATTTCCAGAGTGATGGAGTTACCGCGCTGAAGTTTGGCGGTTGCTTCCGATGCCGGCAGATGGCATTCAATCCAGTGGGAATCGTCCAGATGCACCGTCACCTGGAGGCGGATTCCAAAATCAATCACAGTTCCAATTCGACCGGTGAGGGTGTTTTGGTCCGGTGTTCCGGCGACTACCCGGACGGTTTCCGGGCGAAACGCCACTGCGGTCGCCAGACCGGCTGAAGCAGGCAACTTCCATTTCCCCCAAGGGGTTGTGAAGATTCCCTCCTGGGAACGTCCGTTGAGTACCATCCAACCGAAAAAACGGGCTACCTCCGGCGTTGCCGGCGTTGTGAAAAAGTCCCGTGGCGGCCCAACCTGAAGCATTTCACCGCTGGCGAGAAAGGCAATCCGGTCGGCTACACTAACGGCTTCCTGTTGGTCGTGTGTGACAAACAGGGTGGTGATGGCAAGCTCCTGTTGCAGATTGCGCACAAATGCCCGCATGTCTGCGCGCAACTGTTCGTCGAGGGCGGAAAATGGTTCGTCGAGCAGCAGAATCTTTGGTTCGGTCACCAGGGCGCGGGCCAGTGCGGCCCGTTGTTCCTGCCCGCCGGAAAGCTGGGCCGGTCGCCGTGTTTCAAACCCTTCCAGCCGGACCCGGCGCAGTGCCTGCCGGGCGCGTTCAGTCCGCTCCGGTTCGGGAACCTTGCGCATCTTCAATCCGAAAGCGACATTTTCGAGCACGTTCAAAAACGGAAAAAGCAATGGTTTTTGAAACACCATGGCCACTTCGCGGCGCTCTGCCGGAAGGTTCAGCACGGAGGAACCGTTAAAGCACACATCGCCAGCCGTCGGTGCCAACAATCCGGCAATAATTTTCAGCAGTGTGGTTTTGCCGCAACCGGACGAACCCAACAGCGCCACCAGTTCGCCTCCGGCCACGTCCAGCGAGCAACCGCGTAAAACCTGATGGGAACCATAGCCGGCTGAAAGATGCTGCCAGGAAAGCCGGGTTTTCATGGTTTGCGCAGCACCTTTTCACGCCAGTCTTTTTCCAGCCGGTCCAGATAGGCGGCATCGGGTTCGGGCAGCAAATGCGAGGAAAGTTCCGTCGGGGAAAGGGTGGCGGGTCCCCGTGGCAAGGCTTCCACCGCTGCCTGCTGCCCGGCGTCAAGCCGGCTGATATCATGCGGATAGGTTGAACCCAAGACCCGCGACTGCTCCAAGAGGTGTTCCGCCGACATCAGATGGTTCATCACCGTCAAGGCTCCGGAAATGTTGGTGGCATTGAATGGAATGGCCAGAAAGTTGTAATTCCCAATCGTGCCCTCATCAAAGACGAACGTCCGCACCGTGGGCGGAAACTCGCCCCGCTCAATCCGTTGTGAGGCAAAGGTCGGTCCGTAACTCATGGAAAAATCAATTTCCTGGTTGGTAAACAGCCGGTCAAGTTCTTTGGGGGTGGCCGGAAACGTCTCGCCCTGTTTCCACAAAAAAGGCTTGATGTCGTTCAGGTAGTCCAACGTCGGCCCGGCGGCTTTTTGATAGAGCGCTTCGTCAAAACCATTTTGAAACGCCTGGGGATTGCCGCCAAAGTGGAGCAGCACATGGCGGATAAAAACCGAACCGGTGAAATCCGGCGGGGCCGGATAGGTAAAGCGGCCCGGATGGGCTTTGACCCAGGTGCGCAGGGCTTCGATTGATTTGGGCGGTTCGGGGGTGCGTGCCATATCGTAGGCCAGGACGAACTGCGCGTACTGCCAGACAGCTTCGTAACCTTCAATCGGCGTCCCGAAATCCCGTTGCCGGGCGGCTTCCGGATAGAGCCGGACGTTGGGCAGCCGTTCGGAAAACGGTCCCCACAACACCGCTCCCTGTTTGGCCGTGCGGAAGTTTTCCCCGTTAATCCAGACCATATCAACCGAGCCGTTGCTGGTTTTGCCCGCTCCTTTTTCGTTAAGCAGCTTGTTGACAATTTCAATCGTGTCGTTGTAGGGCACGATTTTGAGCGTGATTCCATATTGTTGCTTGAGTTTCTCAGTCACCGGACCTTGAAAATAGCGGTTGCGGGCTTCGTCTCCGGCCCACATGGCAAAATTGACGGTGGTCCCCTGAGCCTGTTGCAGGATGGTTTCCCAGGGCGTTCGTTCAAATTCCTGCGGGGAAAGCCTGCCTGGAGTTGGAGGTTTTGGTTGACCGCAAGCCAAAGAAATGACCAGCAGGCTCAGAAGAAAAAAACGAAAAAGGGAATGAGGGCTCATTGGGATAATTTTCAAGCAGATTCACCGCCGCAGGCGCAGAGGAGGCACAGGGTGTAGGCAGAGAAATCAAAGAAAAAACTCTGCGAAAACTCTGCGAAAACTCTGCGAAAACTCTGCGCCGCTGTGGTGAAAAAAGTTAAAGGCTTAACCATTTTTATGTTGTCCGGAAAATCCGCGCAAAAACCGGCTGGCCACCAAAAAAACCAGAATGGTTGGAGCCACCAGAACCAGGGTCAGCGCGGCTGTCACAGATTCATCTCCGGAACGTTGAAAGGCAACCAACAGAACCGGCAGGGTGATGACCTGTCCGCCTCCGATGAGCAGCGTCAGCAGATACTGGCTCCAGGAAATGAGAAAGGCAAAAACCGCCGCCGCCGCAATTCCCGGAGCCAGAAACGGCAAAGTGACCGTGCGCCAGACAGCAAAGGTTGAGGCTCCCAGAGTCCGGGCCTGCGCTTCGTAGTCCGGGTCAAATCGCGCAAAACTGCCAGCCAGCATGAGCGTCGTGTAGGGAACGGTCGGAATCAAATGAACCAGCACCACCCCGGCCACCGAATCCGTCAATCCGTAGCGTACAAACAACGCATGAACGCCCATTGCCGCCGCCAGCGGCGGTGACAGAACCGGCAGCAGCAACAGCAGCAGCACGCCGCTTTTGCCGGGAAAGTCGTGCCACGCCAGCGCCCGTGCTGCCGGAAGCGCCATTCCGACTGCCACCAGCGTGACAATCAGGGCGATGCCAAGACTGGTGACCAATCCGGTTCCGACCCCCGAACTGGAGGAAAAGACATATTCCCACGCTCGCAGACTCCAGGAGCGCGGCAACAGGGCCGGCCAGTACCAGCCACGGGCAAAGGACCACAGCAGCAGCAGGCCCAGCGGCACCGTTGCCAGCCCGGCAATTCCCAGCCCGGCGGTCAGGTTTCGCAGTTTTCGGATGGATCCATTCATGAGTTTTTGAAACCGTGAAACACACGAAAAATTGGGGATTTGTTTTATTTTTTCGCGTATTTCGCGTATTTCGCGGTTAAGAATTCAGAGAAGCAAAAAACTCTCCGGATTATTCCCACCAACCATGCGTTGGGCCATCCGCAGATAGAGCCACACCAAAACACTGGTGATAAGCGAAATGACCACCGACAGGGCAATGGCAACCGGACGTTGTGCCAGGTCGGCATTCATGAATTTTTGCTGGGCCACCACCGCCAGCATGGCCGGATAGGTGCGCCCCAGTAAAAAGGGAACTTCAAAAGCCCCGAACAGAAAGGCAAACACCATCAGGGAGGCCGAAAGCACTGCCGGAGCCGCCAGCGGCAACGTGACATGGCGGAAGCGTTGCCAGGAGGAGGCTCCCAGGGTTTGTGCCACCATATCGAAGTCGTCTCCGATGCGGACCAGCAAGGCCAGGGTCATCAAGGCGATAAACGGAATTTCCTTGAGGCAGTAGGAGAGCACGATACCGGCTCCATAGCGGTCATTGACCAGCGACGGAAATTCCGCCGGGCTGTGAACCAGACCGCAGGCAAAAGCCAACCGGGCCAGCAATCCGCTGGATGAAGCCAAATTGATGACCACCACCGCCATGGCCAGATGCGGAAGCGCCAGGGGAATCTGCAACAAAGTCCGCCAGACCGGTTGCAGCCAGCGCAGGTCACGGACGGCCAACGCCACCGCAAACCCAAGCACGGCTGAAAGCATGGTGGCCACGGCTGCCAAAACAAATGTGAGCAGGAATGCGCTCCGGAATTCGGGGTCGGAACAGACCGTGCGGTAGTGAACCAGTGAAAATGCGGTTTCGCCCGTGGCCGGAAAGTATCCCAGGCTTTGCGCCAGAGCCAGAACCAGCCCGCCGACGAACAATCCGCCCACCACGGACAACACCGGCAGGAGCAGTAGAAATGGGATTTTGTGGCGGGTCAGGTGGCTCAATCCGGTCAGAGGCAATTCTCAATTTCTCAGAAAGGCATGCCTTCCTGTATGATACGCGGCGCTCACGATGCCATTTTCGTCCAACGCCTGACAACCGGCTTTCGCAAACCATGCAAATTTGGTATCTCGGACTTGGTTCCAATCTGGGTGACCGCCTGACGCTTTTAACGGCTGCTATCAAGCGGCTGATTGAAGGGAGTCAGAACTGGCGGGTTTCGTCATTCTATGAAACCGAGCCGATGGATTATCTGGACCAGCCCTGGTTTTTGAATGCGGTGCTCGAAGTGCAATTTGCCCAGCCGCGAAACCCGTATGAATTTTTGCGAACCTGCCTGGAACTGGAAGCCGAATTTGGCCGGGTCCGCACCGTCCCACGTGGTGCGCGGACCCTGGATGTGGACATTCTGCTGGGTTCAACCGGTGGAACGCCCCTCGTGCTGGACGAAATGCAAAATGGCCTGCATTTGACCGTTCCGCACCCGCGTTTGCACCTGCGCCGGTTTGTGCTGGAACCCCTTTGTGAGTTATGTCCGGAAGATGCCCATCCGGTTTCGGGAAAGTCGTTTGGCACGTTTTTACAGGAATTGGGAACGCACGATGCCGTTCACAGGTTGAACGAGGTTTTTTCCCTTCGGGAGTAAGAATCCCATGTCTGAATACAGTCTTTTTTCACAACCTGAAAAACCTTCAACTCCTGACCATGACGAAAAACGGGGGCTGCTTGGCCTGATGGTGTTTTTTGTGGTGCTGCTGGCCGGCGGAGCGGGCGGGTATATCTGGTGGCAACGGGTTGGCGGGCTGAAAGGCTTGACCACGCCCAAACCGCCGCCGAAGGTTGCCAATGATTTCAGTTATGAAACCCACCGGATTCGGATGGACATTTTGGCATATCTGGCCCAGCCCCGTTTTGCGGGACGGCAATTTGAGGAGCAGGTGCTGGGAAAAGCCCATCTGGAGCTTTTTCAGATTGACGACCAGGAAGCCTATTTTTCGCTCCCGGACGAGGCCAGCCAGCCGGCGGCCCTCCAGACGGTTTTGCAGCAACTGACCCTTGACCCGAAAAAAATTGACCTTGCCAAAGCCGAAGACGGGCGCTGGAAGCTGGGGAGCTATTCGCTGGCGCAGACACCGCAAAAGGCCGTCTTTTTCAAAACCGCCGCCAAAAACGTCAAAATCGAGCCGCACCGGATTTTACAGTTTCCCTTTAAGCAGGGAACCTACACGATGAACCTCAAGGAAATGGCTGATTTTGTGAGCAACAAGTCCATTTTCGGAGGGCTTCTGCGGGCTGACACGAAAATCCGGGATGCAGCCGGAAAATATGTCTTTTTTTTCAATCACGGGGCGTATGTGGCCCAGCCCAAAGAAGCCTCGCTGGCCCGGCTGGTCGGGGATTTAACCAAAGATATTCCGGCTTCCGACCCGCAGGCGCGGGAAAAGCGCATTCAGCGCCTGTTGGATTTGGTGACGGGTGAAATTGAGTATGATGAATCCGAAGCCCTGAGCGGTCTTGAAACGCTCAAACGTCCGAATGAAACGCTCATGAGCCGCCGCTCCGATTGCAGCAATAAAACCATTTTGCTGGGGTCGTTGCTGGAACAACTGGGTGAGGATTATCTTTTTCTGTATTGTCCGGGGCACATCACCGTGTGTGTGCCCCAAGGCGGCTTTCCGGTGACCAACGGGCTGACTTTTTCCTGGGAAGCCAAAACGTGGGTGATTGCGGAAACAACCACACGTGGATTTGAAATTGGAGTGACCAGGGTACAGGACCCTGAAGCCCGTTTTAAGCGGGTGCAGTACGTCCAGCGACCACGCTTCAAGAATATCATTTACAACGCCAACACTTTTGAAACATTGAATTTCCGCTGAATCTGCACGCATGACCATTCGCTCTTTATTGAACTCATCTTTATGTCTGGTTTTGGTTTCCGCTCCGGCAGCCGCTCAAAAACCGACGGGAACCTCCGGCCAGCGTCCGGCGGTGGTCAAACCGGCGGCTGAAAATCCGGACCTCAAGGAATCCGAAGCCATTTTGCGGCGGCTGGTGGAATTGGACCGACTGGCGGCCAAAAAGTCGTTTGCCGAACTGTTGGAAGACACCGCCAATGCCGACCAGCAACTGCGGTTGGCGGCCATTCGGGCTTTGCGCGGCCATTTCAGCGAAACCACGCAGGCCGAAGCCGAAAAAAAACTGCTGGCCCTCGGCCAGGATGCAAGCTGGATGGTGCGCGGCGAGGCGGTCTTTTCCCTGGGTTTTTCCAAGCCGGGTGAGCCGCTGGTGACGGCCCTCCGGCAATCGCTCAAGGATGACCACTGGTTCGTCCGGGGGCGGGCCGTGCAGGCATTGGGCAAGCTCAAAGCCACGGATGCCGTTCCGGATTTGGTGGCGCTCTATGAGACCGAGGGCTGGGACAACCGAGCGCGGATTGCCTTCGCGTTGGGCGAAATCGGCGACCTTCAGGCACTTGACACCTTGCTGGCGGCCATGGCGAGTGACGACGGCACGTTGCAATTGATTGCTTATGGCGCGCTCAAGAATTTCAGAGGCGGGCGCACGCTCCGGGCCTTGCTTTCCCGGTTGAATGTCGAAAAAACGCCGGGCGGGAAACTGCTCCTGGTGCGGGCGGTGGGCGCGCTCCAACTCAAGCAGGGCCGGGATAAAATCGAAAGCTGGCGCAGTGAGTCGCCCGAACTGGACCGCGAAATCACGCTTGCCTTGTATCGGTTGGGCGAAGCGGAAGCGCTGTCAAGCATCATCCGTGATTTCACCCTCTATCCGAAAGCCGTCCAACTGGAAATTCTGAAGGACTGGCAAACCAAAAACGAAGCCCGTGCCGTGCCGCTCCTGCTGACGCTGCTCGTCAATGGCCCGCCGGAGCAGCGCAAACTGGCGGCGACCACAATTGAAAACATTCAGGAAAATCTGCCGCTCCAGCCGGTGCTTGATGCCATCACCGACACCGATGCGGAAACCCGTGATATTCTGGTGCGGGTACTCAAAAAAGGCCATGACCCGGCTTTGCCTGTAGCCATCATCACCCGTTTGAAAGCCGAGCCGCCCCGCCCGGAACGGGAAGCCCTGCTTTCCCTGCTGGAGGACTTCAAAACCCCTGAAACTGTTTCAGCTTTGCTGGCCATCCGGCTGGATGACAAGCAACGCGCCCGGCTGGGGGTGGCCGCCGCTCTGGAAAAATTCAACATTTCCCTGGAAGGGCTGGCCGCCCAGGCGGCTGACAATAAACTGCCGGTTGCCGAACGGATTCAGGCCACCGCCTGGCTGGGCGAATTGGGCGAACCGGCGGTCATTCCCAAACTGGCCTTGCTGCTTGAAACCGATGACGCCAAACAACGGGTGGCCGTGGTCGAAGCCCTTGGCCACATCAACGACCGGACCGCCATCGAGCCGCTGATTCGCAGTCTGGACGACCGTGACCCTGCTGTCCGGACGGCAGCCAGTGCCGCCTTGCTCCGGTTTGGCATTGCCCCGGAACGTCTGACCAGCGACCTGGCCGCTAAGGAATGGCAGATTCGGATTGAAGCCCTCAAACTGCTCAGTCGGATGGGCAATACCAGTCAGATTCCGGCCATGGTGGAACTGCTGCGCGACTCGGAGCCGCAAGTCCGGCGGGCGGCGGTGGAAGCGCTCAAATCCCTCAAAGATACCCGTGCGGTGGAAGGACTGATGACCGCGCTCCGCGACAACGACATTGGCGTGCGGGCCGGAGCCGCCGAAGCGCTGGGCGAAATCGGTGACGCCCGTGCCACTCAGCCGCTGCTGACCGCGCTCCGCAACAGCGCCAATACGAGCATCAGCACGGAAATCGCCACGGCGCTGGCCAAACTGAAAAGCAATCAGGCGGTGCCGCTCCTGCTGGACGGCCTCCGCAACCCAAGCTGGACTGTGCGGGCGCAGATTGCACGGGTGCTTGGTGAATTTCAGGATACACGGGCCGTTCCGCCACTGGTGGAAGCCCTTGAAGACAACTCGGCGGTGGTGCGCTATTACGCCCGGCAGTCATTGGCCCACATTGGGGTTTCCTCCCCTGAGGGATTGTTACGCCTGTTTACCAAAAACGAAGGCCGGGCCCGCTACGGCTCGATGGAAGTCATCCGGCTGACCCATTTGACGGCCACGGTTCCAACGCTGCTGACAGCTTTGTCAGATGTACGGCTGCCGATTCGGGCGATGGCCGCCTATGTGCTGGGCAATCTGAAAGATGAAAAGGCAATTCCAGCGTTGGCACAGGCGCTTGAAATCGAAGACCGGTTTACCGTGCGCTGGTGGCTGGCCTATGCCTTGGGCAACAGTGGCGAGCCAGCCCGACCCATCTTGTTGAAACTGGCCAATCATAAAAAACCGCGCGTCCGGCAGGATGCCTTGCGCGCATTGGGATTCCTGCCGCCGGATGAAGCGGCGCACACTGTTTTGCTGGCAGCCTTGCAGGACAAAGACGACACCACGCGCGGAGCCGCCGTCGAGGCACTGGGACGGTCGCAGGACACGGCTGCGATTGGCGTCCTGACCGGTTTTCTGAAAAGCCCAAATCATGCTGAAGCCCCGGTTGAGCGCCCGCGCCCGGACCTTGTCATTACCGCGCTGTTCCAAATGGGAACCCCTGGCAAAAAAGCCCTGCTGGAATCCGCCCCCCAACTTGATGCCGGGGTGCGGAGCCAGGTCCTGCATGTCCTGGGGGCCGACGGTGACCCGGAAATGTTGCCGTTGTTGCTGGAGGCCGCCCGGTCCGGTCCGGTGCGGGTACGGTTGACAGCGCTCCAGGAACTGGCCCGGCAATCGGATGAAAAGGCACTCGAAGCCCTGATTTTTGCCCTCAGCGACCAGCAACCGGAAATCCGACTGGAAGCCGTGCGCTGGCTGACCCTGATTGGTGGTCCCGAATCCATTGCAGCTCTGAAAACCCAATTTGACAAAGAAACGGTTCCCGACATTCGAACCTTGATGGACCAGGCCATTAAACAACTCAAACAATAACCATAAGGACTGAGGACTGAGGACTGAGGACTGAGGAAAAAACTTTATCTGAGGATTTCCTGAAAAGCGACCTTCAGATTATATTGAACCTCAGTCCTCAGTCCTCAGTCCTCAATCCTGAAAAAGCTTATGAAACTGATTATCACGCACTTGCAAGGGTCGAAAGCCAATACAAATGCCGAGTTCACCGACCAGAAAATCATGGTTGGGCGGGACCCGATTCAATGCAAGCTGTGTTTTGGCGAAGCGGACGCCGGTGTGTCACGCTGTCATGCCGAAATCCTGGTCCATGAGGGCATGCTGGTGTTGCGTGACCTGAACAGCAGTTTCGGAACCTTTGTCAATACCCATCGCATCACACAACCAGTCCAGTTGATTGTGGGCACCGTGGTTCAGTTTGGGCAGGGCGGCCCCATGATTCGGATTGATTATTTTGACCCCACGGTTGTGGTGATGCGGTCCGCCGACCCGGTTTCCGCCAATTTTCAGGCCAAACAGACGTTGGGTGATGTGACTCCGCCGTCAGCCGGGGTTCAGACCCCGCTGGTTCATTCGGCCCAACCGGCTCCGCCGGACTATTCAACCCCGGTTTTTCCCAAGTCGGCTCGTCCAGCGGATTTTACGCCCCAGCCCCCGACCACCCCGCAGGCACCGGTGATACCGGTATCGGCACCAGTGGCTCCGGTTTCCTCCCCCTCACTTGCACCCCAGAGCGGGCCACCTTCCCTGCCACCCGGCAATGGCGGCATGACTGCCGGAGGAATCCCTTTCCTGGAATTGCTCAACGGCCAGCATCCCCAGCAGTACAAAGTGACGGGCACCACTTCCATTGGGCGCGAAGACAACAACCAGGTTCATTTGGATCCGAATATTTTCCCGACGGTTTCGCGCCGTCATGCTGAAATCAAGGTGGAGAACGGCCAGTTTATTCTGTATGACCTGGGTTCGTTCAATGGAACGCTGCTTGACGGACAGCGCATTGCCGCCCCCATGCCGCTCAAAAACGGCAACCGCATCCAAATGGGATTCGGCGGGCCGGAATTTCGGTTTGTGAATCACCAGCAGGCAGTTCAGGCCCCCGTGTCCGGAGGAAAAGACCAGCCGGGGACAATGGTGGTCCAGTCCATGAAGTCGAGTGTCAAAACCGGCGAAGGCCGGCAATTTGTCGCCCACAAGGAATTCACCCGCGACGTGCTGACCCTGGGACGGACGCCCGACAACGATTTGCAACTCGATGTGTTGCAAATCTCCAAGCACCATGCGCAGTTTGTGCGGATGGGCAACACCATCGGCGTCGAAGACCGGGGCAGCACCAACGGCGTTTATGTCAACGGCCAACGGGTAACGAAATGTGCCATCCGGCCCAATGATTTGGTGCAGGTCGGGCCGTATGTCCTGCAAGTGGACCCGGCAGGCGTGACGGTCTTTGACAGCCGGAGCAAATCCCGAATTGACGTGCTTGACCTGACCAAAGAGGTCAAAAACCGGGATGGTTCCGGCATGATTAAACTGCTCGACCGGGTGCGGCTTTCGATTCCGGCCAATGAATTTGTCGGGCTTCTGGGACCTTCCGGGGCAGGAAAATCCACGCTCATGGATGCCCTCAACGGGATGCGTCCGGCGGACCAGGGCGCAGTCCTCATCAACACCCTGAACCTGTATGAAAACATCAACAGCTTTAAGCAGTCCATTGGGTATGTACCGCAGGATGACATCATCCACCGCGAACTGACGGTCTATCGCACGTTGTACTACGTGGCCAAGATGCGCCTGTCGTCCGACACCTCGAACCAGGAAATAGACCAGATTATCAACGAGGTGATGGACGTGACGGGCCTGGCTTCACGGCGGAATGTGCCGATTTCGCAGCTTTCGGGCGGTCAGCGGAAACGGGTTTCGATTGCCGTCGAACTGATTACCAAGCCTTCGATTATCTTTCTGGACGAGCCGACTTCAGGTTTGGACCCCGGCACCGAAGAAAAAATCATGCATCTGTTCAAGCAGATTTCCGAGGCTGGGCATTCGGTAATTTTGACCACCCACGCCATGGAAAACGTCAGGCTTTTTGACAAAATCGTGGTCATGATGCGGGGCCGGCTGGTCTGGTACGGCCCGCCACAGGAAGCGCTCGAATATTTCAACATCAGCAGCATTAAAAATCTGTTTGATACCCTGGGCGACCCCAACAGCGACCAGATTGCCATTGGCTGGCAACGCAAGTTTGAGCAATCACAGGCCTATCACAGATATGTCATGCAGCCGCTCAGTGGTTTGCAGCGGATGACCACACCGCAAATCCGCAAGGCCACCAATGACAACACCATCGGGCAAAGCATCCGGCAGACGTTTGTGCTGGCCCGGCGCTATTTTGAAGTCATGGCCGGTGACAAATTCAATCTGACGATTCTGCTTGGTCAGGCCCCGGTGATTGCCATGCTCATGGGGCTGGCGGTTGGCAAGGACTGGATGCGCGATTTCCCCTATTTCATCCTGGCGCTCTCTTCGATTTGGTTCGGCTGTTCCAACGCGGCGCGTGAAATCGTCAAGGAATCAAGCGTGTACAAACGCGAACGAATGGTCAATCTGGGGATTTTCCCCTACATCTTTTCCAAGCTCATCATTTTGACGATGATTGGTGTGTTGCAGGTCGCGCTGCTCTATGGTCTGGGAGCTGTTTTTGAAAATGTTCCCGGCAATCCGGTCTTGATTTACGTCAATCTGCTCCTTTCAAGTCTGGTGGGAATTGGCATCGGCCTGCTCATTTCAGCAGCCGTCCGGACCTCAGAGGTGGCCACCAGCCTTGTGCCGCTGATTCTGATTCCGCAAATTCTGTTTGGTGGGCTGCTGCTGCCCAACCAGGGGATTTCCGAAGGTATTGGTTTAATCATGCCGGCCATGTGGTCCTATGACTCCATGAAGCACATCAGCCTGCTCAATTCGGATATGAAAATCATGCGCGGACAGGATGAAGACGATGTGGACGGCGAACTGGGCCGCATCAAGAAAGCCAATTCCAAGGCCATTGACAAATTCAAGGCGCAATTGGAGGACTACAAAGCCGAGCAGCAACAACGGCTGGATGAGTACCGCCGCCGGGCCGAAAGCGCCCAACGGGGGGAAGGACCGCCGCCAGGTCCGATGCCGGAGTTGGGTCCCGTTCCGGAAGCGCCGGAAATCGAATATCCACCTGAGAACAAAAGCCATTTCATCGGGTTCACCACCACCTATGGCAGCATTCCATTGAATTTTATTGTCTTGGGGTTTTTCTTTTTTGTTTTGATTGGACTGACAGCCTTTATTTTGCGCAGCAAGGATGTGCTCTAAAAAACGAGTCTTGGGAGTCTTGGGAGTCTTGAGAGTCTAGGGAGTCTGGGAAGTGAATGATTCTCAATTCTCAATTCTCAATTCTCAATTCCAAAAAGGTGGTTGGTATGGGTTGTGGATGGAACAAAGTGAAATTGGGTGAGACGGGACTGCTGGTCAGCCCCTTGGGACTCAGCGCCAGTTACGGTGCCAGTGGGAGTGATGTCGAACATGCCTTTGACAGCGGCATCAATTATTTTTACTGGGGGTCCTTCCGGACCAGTGATTTTGGTGCTGGGCTCCGGCGGATTGGGGCGCAAAACCGGGAAAAAATCGTGACGGTGGTGCAGACCTACACCCGCGCCGGTTTTTTCATGCGCCGGTCTTTGGAATCCGCACTTCGGAAACTCAATACTGATTACACGGATTTATTGCTGTTGGGCTGGTGGAATGCCGTACCACCTCAGCGCATTCTGGATGCGGCGCTGAAACTCCAGGCGGAAGGCAAAGCCAAACATATCCTGATTTCCTGCCACAACCGGCAGATGTTTAAGGAATTCATGGCCAATCCGGCCTTTGGGGCGATTATGGTGCGCTACAACGCGGCGCATCCGGGGGCGGAAACCGAGGTTTTCCCGTTTTTGAAGCAACGCCGGGTGGGCGTGGTGGCATATACGGCAACCCGCTGGGGCGATTTGGTCAATCCGAAGAAAATCCCTGAGGGCGAAGCCGTTCCCAGAGCTTCAGATTGTTACCGGTTTGCCCTGACCAATCCATCAGTGGATGTTTCTTTGATTGGCCCTAAAAACCGTGACGAACTCAACGAAGCGATGCTGGCGCTCGACCGGGGTCCAATGTCCGAAGACGAACTGGCCTGGATGAAACGGGTTGGAAAAGCCGTGCGCAACCGGCAGATGGGATTCATCCAAAGAATGAAAGACTAAGGATAAAAACCAGGACTGAGGACTAAGGACTGAGGACTGAGAACAAAAACCAGGACTGAGGACTGAGGACTGAGGACTGAGAACAAAAACCAGGACTGAGGACTGAGGACTGAGGACTGAGGACTGAGGACTGAGGACTGAGAACAGAAACCAGGACTGAGGACTGAGGACTGAGGACTGAGAACAGAAACCAGGACTAAGGACTGAGAAAATCAGGTTGATATAGGTTTGGTTTGGGTATTTCCATTGTCACGTTGACGCTCAACTGCTGAACGCAAACCGCCTAAAATTCGGGAAACTTCGTGTGCCTGTAAATTCAGTTGTTGGAATTGTGATTCACAGAGATACCCAATATCAAATGCGACATAAAGATGGCAGCGAACTTCGGCACAGGATGCTTTTGCAATGGAAAGAAAATGGTGAAACTCACTTCGTTTTCCACGTTCGAACCCTTCCGCAATATTTGCCATGATTGAAACAACTGCTCGTTGTATCTGATTGGAAAGCCCCCAATCTTTGGCAAACTTTTGATTTTGCGTAGCTTTGTAAACTTCTGTAGTCAGCTTCCTTGCTTTTTGCCACGCAATCAGGTCTTCAAACCTTTCAATTTTTGGATTCATTACCAAAACTCCTTTTCAATATTTTCAAATTTAATTTTGCTATTACTCAAAAATTAAACTCTCAATCCTCGAAAAAGAGTGTGCAATTTTTATTCCACAATTCCTCAGTCCTCAGTCCTCAGTCCTCAGTCCTCAGCCCTCAGTCCTCAGTCCTCAGTCCTCAGTCCTCAGTCCTGGTTTTATTTCTTCCCGATTATCCATAAATGCCAGCCCCAGCGGTGGGCCAGATTCAATTCCACCCGCTGGGGCAAAATCGAGCCAAGCAGGGGAATCCAGCGTTTGTTGAGGAAATGGACCTGGGTTTCCACTTCAGAAAACTGATGAAACATGGCGGCGGCTTCGCTCCGGGAATACACCCGGGCCAGTGGATTGCCGGCACCGTCGGTGTTTTGATTGAGGAATTCCGCTGCCGAAAAAAAGCGTTGGGGGTCGCGGAGCATCCGGGCGCGGAGTTCTTCCAGCCGGGTACAATCTTCGCCAGTAACGGCACTGACTGCCTTGGGACCCCAGGAGAACCGCAGCAACTGCGAGCCCAGCCGCCGGAAAAACATGATGTTCCCATAATAGTTATAGGAATTCCGGTGATAGAGCATAATCATGGCCGTCCCTTCCGGGCGAAGCACCCGGTACACTTCGCGGATGGTTTGGGGCGTGTCGGGTGTGTGATGGAGCACTCCGTGGGAATAAACCAAATCAAATGAATTATCCGCAAAAGGAAGATTTTCAGCATCCGCCTGTTGGGTGCGACCCGGAACACCATACATCCGCAACCGGCTTTCGGTTGTTTTGACTGCGGTTTCGGTCAGGTCCACGCCAAGGTAATCCGCTCCGGCGCGGGCAAACTGGAGGCCGTCCGTGCCCAGCCCGCAGCCGATTTCAAGCACCTGCCGGTCTTTCCAACGGGGAAAATCAACGACGGTTTTGATATGACCTTCGGTGCGGTAGCGATGTTCCTCAACCGCATCAAAAAAAGCCCGCGTGCCGAATTCAGCTTCGGTAAATTTCATACCGCAGGGATTGGCATTCCAAAACCGGCGGACTTGTTCCTTGAGTTGTTGCGCTTCAGTGGCTGAAAGTGATGACATAGTGAAATTCAATTCGGATCCGCTTTGACGGACCTGTCCGCCAAAAAGCGAAATAAAAAATGTAAACTTTGGTTTTTAGCGAAAACTCCACCCACAAGCAAAGGAAACCTAACGTGAGCCAGTCCGCCCTGCCGTCCATGCGCACGATTGCCATCATTCCCGCCCTCAACGAAGCCCATTCCATCGGTAAAGTTTTGGCCGAAATTCCGCGTCCGCTGATTGCGGAAATCATTGTGTCGGACAACGGAAGTACCGACCAGACTGCCGAAATTGCCCGTTCCTGCGGAGCCAGGGTGGTTGAGGAACCACAACGGGGTTATGGGGCAGCCTGTCTGCGGGCACTGGCCCACCTGGATGAATCTGCCGAGGTCGTCCTGTTTCTGGACGGTGATTACTCCGATTACCCGGCGGAGGCGGCTGAGGTCTTGCGACCGATTCTGGCAGGACAGGCTGACATGGTGATTGGCTCGCGGGCTTTGGGTGAATGCGAAGCCGGAGCGTTGACACCGCAACAGCGGTTTGGAAACGGGCTGGCCACATGGCTGATGTGGCTTTTGTGGCGGCAACGCTATACGGATTTGGGGCCATTCCGGGCCATTCGACGGGATGCCCTGGACCGGCTGCGCATGGAAGACCGGAATTATGGCTGGACGATTGAAATGCAGATTAAAGCCGTGCGGGCCGGGTTGCGGATTGCAGAGGTGCCGGTGCGCTACCGCAAACGGATTGGCCAGTCAAAAATCAGCGGCACCTTGAGCGGGAGCTTCAATGCCGGACGGAAAATTCTCTATTGCATTGCCAAATACTGGCTGGAAGAACGGTTTCCCAAAAAACCCCGGACCGTGGAAAATCAACCTTGCTCAAACGGTTAGCCGGTTTATCACCAAAATTCGAAAGGTTTTTCTTCCCATGCACCATTTTATTGTCGAAGTCACTTATACGGCCTCGCTCGAAGCCATTGACGAGGCATTGGTCGAGCATCGAGCGTTCCTCCAAACCGGTTACGACGCCGGGCGGTTGCTTTTTTCCGGACCACAAAACCCTCGGATTGGTGGCATTATTGTGGGAAGGGCTGCATCACGGGCCGATTTCGAAGCGTTCCTTCAGAATGACCCTTTTCGCCGCCTGAACCTGGCTGATTATCGCATCATTGAGGTTGAACCGGTCAAACGGCAGCCATTTCTGGAAAGCTGGGTCCAGGGCGAGTAACCCTGTAAAACAACTCAAAATTCAAAATTCAAAACTCAAAACTTCCTATGTCCCGTTCCATTGAAACTCTCAGTCGCCGGTTTCCCGGCAAGCGTGCCATTGTCACCGGAGCCGCCAGCGGGCTCGGCCTGGAAATCTGCAAACTGCTGGCCAGCGGAGGCTGGCGGATTGGCCTGTTTGACATCCAGGAACAGGCATTGGAGCAAGCCGCCCGGCTCATCCGGGAGCAGGGGGGAACCCCAATCACGGCCCGTGTGGATGTGACCAACCCGCAGAATCTTTCCCAGGCTACGAGGGAATTTGCTGCCCAGGCCGGTGGCGTGGACCTCTTTGTCAATAATGCCGGAGTGGCGGTTGGCGGAACCTTTCTCGAAACGCCGGTGGAAGACTGGAGCTGGGTGGTGGGCATCAACCTGATGGGCGTCGTGCATGGCTGTGCGGCAGCGCTGCCTTTGCTGAAACAGGCAAACCAGGGCGTGATTATCAATGTTGCCAGTGCCGCCGGGTTTGTATCCTCGCCGGCGATGAGTGCCTACAATGCGACCAAGGCGGCGGTGATTTCGCTCAGTGAGACGCTTTTCGGAGAGTTGCTTGATTCGCCGATTCAGGTTTCGGTGGCCATGCCCGCCTTTTTCAAAACCAATCTGCTGGACCGCCTGCGCGCCCCCAAAAGCGAAATGGAATCCGCCACCCTGCTCATGAAATATGCCGAATTCACTGCCGAACAGGCGGCAGAAATGATTCTGGCCGGAGCTGCCAAAGGGGATTTCTACATTTTTGTCCCACCCAAGCTGAAGACCCTGTGGCGGTTCAAGCGGTTCCTTCCGCTCAAATATCTGAAGAGTTTCCCCCGTATGCGGGACAAGCGAATTGCAGCATTACGAGCCAAAAACTGAAATAACTTTTCCAGCGAGCGAATCTTTTCAGGCGGCTGCGGGAAATAAGTAGAGAACACTTTGGAAATTTACCAAGTGACGTTCCCTCAACCATTTTCCCGGAGGTTTTGACTGTATGCCTGCCCCCACCCTCGAATGCCGTCTGCTCGCAGCAAGTAATGTGGCTTATGCAATTTCCCAAACCGGCGACCTCGCCACTCAACCCAAGCTGACTCAATATCAGCAGTATTTTGATGGAATCGGATTTACCGGCACTCCCAAGGCTTTTGTGGACGGCCCGGCAGGTATCAATGCCTGTCTGGTTGGAACCAATGCCGACGGTGTGATTTTGGCCTTTCGTGGTACGACTTCATTTGACCTGAGAAATCCCAAATCCATTCTTGACTGGCTGTCGGATTTTGATGCCCGCCAGATTGCCGTCCCGGAAATTCTGGCCGGGGTGGAAGTCCACGAAGGTTTTTGGAAAGCGCTCAATTTCGTATGGGACGAATTGTTGCCGGAAGTCATCGCTCAACTGGCAGCACTGGGCAACGATGCCCGCCTGCTTATCACGGGTCACAGCAAGGGCGGGGCCATGGCGCAGTTGGCGGCTTTTCGATTGGCCTACAGTCAAGCCCAAATTCGAGCTGCCCGGATTTACACCTTCGCTGCCGCTCGGGCCGGTGACCGGGTGTTTGTGCAGGCTTATAACAAGGAATTTCAGGATGTCAGCATCCGTTATGAGTTTGCCGAGGACATGGTGCCCCATTTGCCGCCTTCGGTGGAGTTTCTGAAATTGCTCCAGGGTTTCCCCGAAGTAGCCAAAGAACCCGTGGCACTCGACAAGCTGGATTATGAATCGGTCAAGACATTGCGATACATTGACCGGGACGGACACATTTCCGGTGACTCATTCCTGCTTGAAATCAAGCGGTTGGGCCGCATCGTGAAATTGTTGACTCAGGGCAAACTCAAACAAATTGGTGATGACCACGCCATCGGCTGTGGCGGCGGATATGCCACCAATGTTTGTCCCAGAGGGCTCTGCGACGAATAGATTTTTGTGCCTGCTGTCGTTCACTGCCCATCAGGCTGGAGGTGGATGGCAGCAGGTTCATCTTTTTGGAAGTGCCGCAACCCGTAAAAACAGCCCAGCCCAACCAGCGGAAGATACTCCACTGCCAGAACCCAAGCGGGTTCCTGCCACACCCCCCGGTCCAGCCAGTCAATCATCACCACATAACTTATCTGTGAAGCAGCCAGCAACCATACTGCAACAGAGGATTGCCGGAGTGCCAGAAACGGCCCCATCCAGGTCAGATACCAGGGATAAACGGTTGGCGTCAGGAAAAAGAATCCAAGGAGGGTGCGTTGGAAAGCGCGCATCGGTTCCCGCTCCCGGAGGGCAATCCAGCCAATCACCAGCAACAGGAGTGCGAAACAAATCCGGCGGGCACTGCTGCCATGCCCGGTCAGTTCTTTGAGCAGCCAAAAAGTTGGCGCATTGAACGACCAGTTTTGCACATACACATCCAATGAAAAAAACGGATTGGCCACCGGTTTCCAGACCAGGAACGGAAGGTATCCGCCCACCACAACCAGGCCCAAGGAGGTCAAAAAGTGAAGGCGCTGGCGCAGGTTCAGCCGCCAGGCCAGCCAGGGAACCAAAATCAGCGGCAGGAATTTGACGAGAGCCGCACATCCCAGGGCAAAGCCCGCCTTTCCGGGTTGTTCCCGGTAAAACCACCACAAAAAAAGCGCCATCCAGGGCAGGCCGAACCCGTCCGGATGACCGGCAATAAAAAACTCCAGAATTGGCAAGGGGCACCAGGCGTATCCAATCAGCCAGAGCGGATTTTTCCCCAGCCGGACCAAAATCCGCCACAGCATCACCATGGTGACTGCTTCCGAAAGCAACAGGAGCAGCTTCACCCCCCAAAAGGAATTTCCTGCCAATCCATAGGCCAGGAAAAACATCCCCTGTGCAACCGGGGGATACACGGTTGGATATTCCGGATGATTGACCTTGGGGAAAATATCGTTGTCGCGCAGCGGTGCCAGCTCAGGAGCCAACGGAGTAAACGCGTAAGGATTGATGCCCGCGTGTTGGACTCGTCCGTCCCACAGGTAACGATAGATGTCATCCGAGGTGAACGGCGGCAACGGAAGGACCGTTACCCGAAAGAGCAGTCCGGTCAGCAGAAAAAACAAAGCAGGGTTGAGGGTCCAGGGCCCAGGGTCTTTTTTGATGCGGTGAATTGCCCACAGGTAAAGACCAAAACACAGGCTTGTGGTCAGAATGTACTTGGTGAACAGCCACGTGGTGTTGCCCGGGAACACATATAACGAAAGGTAGATACCCTCCAGGGCCAGGGCCAACAGCAGGACTGCGGACTGCGGGCTAAGCCCAGGACTGCGGACTGCGGACTGCGGGCTGAGGGATTCTTTCCCAACAAGAGGTATTTGGTTCATCTGTTTGGGCAGTTGGTGTATTGATACAACTCGTTGATATTCAGGAACACTCAGTCCTCAGTCCTTGGAAAAGCCCTCAGTCCTTTTAAAAAATACTGCCCCAGGCTCCGGATTGAATGAAAGCCGCCCAGTAAAACGGATGCCTGCTGGCCGGATT
>JAIBAN010000020.1 GCA_019695185.1 Blastocatellia bacterium
ATCTGCTGATATTCGAAAACCCTGAACCCTGAACCCTGAACCCTGAACCCTGAACCCTGAACCCTGAACCCTGAACCCTGAACCCTGTTTTTCCATGCACTTCACCTTTGTCACCCAATCTGTCAAAAAACATCAGGAGGCAGAGCGAATTCTGGGCTTAAAGCTGGAAACCTGCCCGCTTGACCTGCCTGAACTGCAAACCGTGGATGTTGAAAACGTCGTGGCGCACAAGGCCCGCTGTGCCTTTGAAGCCTTGGGCGGAAAACCGGTTTTGATTGAAGACACCGGGCTCTATCTGGAAGCCTGGAACGGCCTGCCCGGAGCACTGGTGAAATGGTTTTTGGAACGGGTGGACGTTGGCGGCATGTGCCGGATGCTCGATGGGTTTCCCCAGCGGCGGGCCTTTGCCAAAACCATTGTCGCCACCTTTGACGGCGAATTGAAATGTTATGAAGGGGTGGTCCAAGGTGAAATTTCCCTGGAGCCACGAGGGAAGAACGGTTTTGGCTGGGACCAAATCTTCATTCCCGTCGGGTTTGACCGGACGTTTGCCGAGATGAGCGACGCCGAGAAGGATGGACTTTCCATGCGCGGCATGGCGTTTCGAAAGCTGGCGCAAACCATCCACCACTAATCAATCCACGAATATGCCCCAACTTACTATTTGTCTGCTGGTTTGGTTGTTCTTATCACTTTCCGCCCGGATTCAGACACCCCAGGTTGACCAACTACAAGACACACTCCACCAAGTCACGGAGAATGGTCAAGCAGCTCATTTGCTAACCAATTACACCTATACACTCAAAATCATTAAGCGCAAAACCGAAAAAAATGGTGTAACCAGAGTCGAATCGGAAACTTTTGAAGCCTATGCCCCCAGCACCATGGGAAGGCGTACCACCAAGTTTGTCTTGATTAAAACCAAAGAAAACGACCAACCGGTAGAGGCCAAAAAACTGGAGAAAGAACGGCTTAAAGCAGGGGAAAAGCTGCTGAAGGCAGATACGGAAGCGCAGAAAAATTCGGCCATTCCAGCACCACCTGTCAAACCAGGTCCAGGGGTGTACTTCACTGCTAAAATCAATGCTTTCATTGGGGCGGATTACCACTTGCGTATGACCACCTTGCTGTCGCAAAGCGAGTTCTCCGAGCCGCAAACCCTCTTTCTGAATGGCCGGGAAATCCTGGTTTTAAAGTATTGCCTCAAACCACAAGCCCAACTGGATAAAGAAGAACAGTTTCTGCGTCAGACTACGGGCACAATCTCTATTGACCGCAAAAGCCTGATTTTGGTGGAAGCCGAAGGCTGGCCGGTGAATGCTTCACTTCGTGGCGACAAGCCTGTTTTTCGGTATCAGCAAACCCAAATCAAAGACGGGTTCTGGCTTCCACGCCAAGTGGAAATCAATTGTTCGGGATATCCTTCCCTGTTTGGAAAATTGAGACAGGACTTCGCTTTCGAATTCAGTGAGTACAATCGTTTCCAGACTGAAGCCCAGGAAAAGGCCGATGCCAGCTCTCGATAAGTTCAGGTAAGGCCCACAAGTGAGCGCGAATAACGGATTCGCTCCGGGTCGGCTTTTCCCGCTATCAACTCCCGCAGGCATTCCTGTACCTCATCCATCAAAGGCGTATCCGGGTCTGAAAGGAGTTTGGCCGGGTCACGCCAGCATTCAAACCAGGGTTGGGCAACTTCCAGAAAATACTGCTCCACCAGTTTGGCGCATTTTTGGTGCGAAACCGGCGTGGTGGTAAACCCGAATTTGACCGGCTTTCCATTTGGTTTTGCTGCCGGTGTAAAAGTGTAGGTCGAGGGACCATTCAGCCCAAATGCAATCAACGGGTCATTGAGCACCCGAATTCCCAGTGAAACCAGATAATGCGGGCTGTATCCCTGGAGGTTGAAATACATGGCTTCAAGGACCAAGGGCTGTTCCCGGAAAAACAGGCCGTCTCTGGCCCAGGTGAACCCCTGAGGCTGCAGCAGGGTTTCCACCTCTCTCAAAACGAGTTGATTGCAGTGCTGACGCTCTTTTTCATTCATAAGCAGGTGTTAAAAAACCAGCTTCAAGGCAAATTGAATCACCCGTTGACCACCGGAACCAATGCGCGGGCTACCGGCTGCCACATCCGGCGTCCGGGAAAACGTGCCAAAGGTTGGGGAAAGTAAATTGGTTTCCGGCAGGGCAAAATTCGGATGGTTGAAAATATTAAAGAATTCCGAGCGAAATTGAAGGTTCAGGTTTTCCTTAATCCGCATGTTTTTGAAGGCGGAAAAATCAAAGTTGACAAACTTTGGTCCGCGAAAGGTATTGCGACCCAGATTCCCATATTGACCCGGCAGCGGAACCAGCTTTTCAAGCGGAACCGTCAACCGCAGGCCGCCTTTTCCATCCGGCACAAAGGCCCCCGGAATGTCATTCGGGCGTTGTTCATTGAGCGGATTGCCATCCAGCGCGGCATCCGTCCCCAGCCGCACGGAAAAGGGTTGACCGCCTTGGGCCGTCGTGATGCCGTTAACCTGCCAGCCGTCAATCAACGCCAGGGTGATGCCTTTGGTATTCGCTCCAAAACGCTTGCCGCGTCCAAAAGGCAAATCCCAGGTGAAGCTGTTGGTAAAGCGATGCCGCACGTCAAAGGGTGAATTAGCTTTTTCCGCCCGCAGGTTCCGGCTGTCCTGCGGAAAACCGGAGCTTCCGGTAAAGCCGAAGATGTCCGAAGCATTGTCAATCGAGTGTGACCACGTGTAGGCAAATGAAAACGAAAGCTGGTCTTTGACCCGTCCGCTCAATCTGGTTTGCAGGGAATGATACGTCGAGACGGCGGCAGCTTCCTGTTCCTGAATCAAGTCAATTCCGCCCACATCAACCTTATTGAGTAAAAACTGCTTTCCGGAAAGCTGCGTCGGACGCCGGTCAAAGATGTTGCGGTTGTCGGATTCGCCCGGATAAAAAACCGCCTGATTGATGTCCCGGTTGAGCAGTTGCTTGACGCCACGGGTGGCAAAATACCCGATTTCAAAGGCTATCCCGCCGGGCAGTTCCTTTTGCAGATTGAGATTCCATTGAAAGCTGTAGGGTGTGCGAAGTCGCGGGTCAATCGTAATCAAGGCGGGTCCGGCATCGGCAAAATCGGGCACCTGCGGCACATCGGCAAAGACGCTGCCCAATTGGCCCGGTTCGGGGTCGGTTCCAAACAACGGATAAAATTGCACCGAAGCGGGCGGGTTAAAGGTCAGATTGAACGGCACGTTGCCAAACAGCAGGTCATAAAACATCCCGGCCCCGCCCCGAATGACAAAATTCTTTTTGGCAAACGGAGTCCAGGCAAACCCCACACGGGGAGCAAAATTGTTGTGGTCGCCAGCGAACAGACCTTCCCGGTCGTTGAAAAATCCGCGTTCGGGAGTGAAATTCGTCAGTCTTCCGCTCGCTTTGGGGACCGTGTTCAGTTCATACCGCAATCCCAGATTGAGGGTCAGCCCCGGACGTGCCTTCCAGTCATCCTGCACGAAGAAATAATAGTTGGATTGCCGAATCGGCGGCGCGGTCAAGCCTCTGGTGATAAAAGTGGTTTGCGGCGAGGGTGTGCCCTGCAAAAAATCATAGATTGGTGAAACACCGCTCACCGAACCGTCAAACGTGATGGTTCCGGCAAAGCTGAAATCCTGGAAGCCGTTGAGTTGCACCCGCCGAATATCCAACCCCGTTTTGATGGTGTGGGACCCACGGGTGAGGCTGAGGGAATCCGTCACCTGATAGGTGTTCAATCCGTCACCAAAGGGAAAAATATTGCTGTTGCCAAGTGAGGAAAATCCGGAAATCACGATTTGCGGCAACGCCGTGTTGCGCGGGTCGAGCGGATTGGTCGGCAATCCCAGCGTAGCCGGATTGGTTTTATCTTCACCGGTCAGCAAATCAACCACACGGCCAAAGGAAAACCGGGCTTCGTTGACCACGGTTCCGTTAAAGACATGGGTTTCCGAAAGTGTGAAATTCTGGGTTCGGCCTACGGAAAACTGCCCGAAACCGGGAACCTGCGAGGCTCCGCTTGAGGTGCCCGAAGTTGAAAGCACGGGCGTAAACGTGTTGGTGTCGTTAATCAGGTAGCGGGCCGACCATGTGTCGTTTGAGCTTTGGTTGTAATCAACTCGGATTAACCCGTTGTCGTTGCGATTGCGAATCGTACGATTTGAAATGAAGTTACCAAACGAGGAATTCGTATTTGGCGCAGGAAACAGCCGCAATAAATTGAGAGAAACCGGGTCAGGCTGCAAAGGGGGGGCATTGATAAAACCAAAAAAATTGCCTGGCACATTGGTGAAAATCGTATTCCCCACCCGTGAGCGGATACCTTCATAACTCATGAAGAAAAATGCTTTATTTTTCTTTATCGGACCTCCAAAGACTCCGCCAAACTGAGTCAGGATAAATTTGGAGTCCGGTGCATTCCCGGCATTCTCAAAAAAATTGCGGGCGTCAAACACATTGTTCCGGTGGAATTCAAACAGGGTGCCGTGAAAGTCATTCGTGCCCGAACGGGTCGCCACATTGACCACCGCGCCGGAGTTGCGGCCATATTCGGCGCTGAAGGTGCTGGTCAGAATCGTGAATTCCTGAATGGCATCCACATTCACAAACGACGCAGCATTGTTGTTGATGGGCTGGTTATTGTCGGCTCCGTCAAGCTGGTAATTGGCTGCCCGGTCACGCTGGCCTCCGACGCTGAAGGCTCCGACAAAGGAACCTCCCTCGGAACCGCCGCCACCAGGAGCCACGCTGACGCCGGGAATCAACGCCCCAAGCTGGAGAAAATTCCGTCCGTTGAGGGGCAGTTCGGTGATTTTTTTGTTGTCAATGACGGTGCTTTGCTGCGCGGTTTCGGTCGCAATTTCAGTTTTTGCGACGACAACCTCCAAATAATCATCGGTTTGTTTGCTCAACCCCAAGGTAAAATCAAGTCGAATCTCCTGATTGATATTGAGCCGGGCAATGCTGCCTGAAATCTTCTCAAATCCGGAAGCTTCGAAAGAAAGCTCATATTCACCAATCGGCATGGCGGAAAAACGGTAATTCCCATTCCCATCAGTAGTTGTGGTTCGGGTGAAATTCGTTTTGGTTTGTTTTGCGGTGACAGTTGCACCCGCAATCACTGCCCCGGAAGGGTCAAAGACCGTCCCCACAATCACTCCGGTTGTTTCTGCATAAAGAGGTGAACCACACCAGAGCATCACCCAGCCAATCACAACAAGCGCAACCACTTGCGCCACTCCCCGGAGCGACTGCCGCAACATGTTCATCGAATTGTTCCTTTGGTGAATTGTGAAAAGACGTGCTGGAAACGGAGATCAGAAAATACAGGCAGAAAGCCTTGGCGTCCAGCCTTCAACGGCTGGTTTTCCTATTTGTAAGCATTCCGGCAGGAATGCTTTTTGGAGTGCGGCGACTTGTCGCCGCTTTCATTGGGGGCGACTTGTCGCCACCACCTAAAATCTGTTCACGTCACAAAACCCGGCGACAAGTCGCTGGGAACCAAAGCGGCGACAAGTCGCCGCACTCCAAACTTCCAATCCTTTATTCGCTACGCAAAACACCCAATGGTTTTTTGAGGACCACATCCACCGTCGAAACAATCCCCACCAGCACCACCAGCAGGACCGTTGCCAGCACCCCAATCAGATTGGTCGCGGGCAGCCAATGCCAACTGATTTTGAGAATTTTGACCGTCACCGCCCAGGCAAGCCCAACGGCGGCACCTGAACCGACCAGACCGGCCAATAATCCCAGAATTCCATACTCGACACAGGCAATCAGAAAAATGGTGTTCCGCTGGGCTCCGAGGGTTTTCAAAATCGCGGTTTCGTAGCGCCGCTGCAATTTACTCAGCGCAATCGAACCCACCAGAATCAGCACACCACACAAAAAAACAAACCCGCCAATGAAGGAAATCGCCAGGGTAAAGCCGTTGATGATGGCTTTTGAACGTTGCAGAATATCCAGCACGTCAATCACCGTGATATTGGGAAACCGCCGGACAATTTCAGCCTGAAGCCTGGTTCGCCCGGCGGCTTCAGCCGGGCCTTTGATTCCGGCAATGAAGGTATGTGGCGCACTTTCGAGCACACCCGGACGGAACAAAATGACAAAGCCGGTGCGAGAGTTGCGCCAGTCCACCTTGCGCAAGCTGGAGATGCGGGCCGTGATTTTGCGCCCCAGCACATCCACGGTCAGAGTGTTTCCCACTTTCAACCCGGTGCTTTGGTAGAGCGCTTCTTCAACCGACACTTCCGGTTCCGGGCTTGGCGTCCGGTCCCAAAAGGTTCCCGCCACAATCCGCTCATTCGGCCCCAGTTTATCTGTGTAGGTAATCGTGTATTCGCGTCCCAGGCGATTTCGTTCCGCTTCGCTTTTGAGCGATTCCAGCTCAATCGGAGCCCCGTTAAGCGCCACCAACCGCGCCCGGAGGGTTGGCACCAGTTCAACTTTGGCGGGTGAAGCCTGCGAGAGCAACTCAAAAACCGGGTGCTGCTGGTCGGGCTGGATGTCAATCAGAAACATATCCGAGGCATTCTGCAACAAGGTGAAGTTGAACTCCGTCAGCAGATTCTGTTGAATCAGATTGACCGCCATGATGAAAAAAACGCCCAACCCGGTGGAAAGGACAATCACCCGCGTCTGATTTCCCGGACGGTAGAGATTGTTGATGCCCTGCCGCAGCACAAACACCGGCAGCACCCGCATCCCGCGCAATCCGGTTATCAGCAACCAGCTTACCGCCAGCAGAACCAGTCCGGTTCCGGCCAATCCGGCCAGAAAGTAGGCTCCCACCCGGAACGACCCGGCCTGCCATGCCGCCACCGCCACCAGTCCCGCCACCACCAGCAGGCTCGTGACCCAGCGCAACCAGTCAAACCGGATGGCCGGCTGGCTGGTTTCCCCCCGGAGCAACAAAAGCGGTTTGATGTGCCTGATTTCCAGCAGCGGCACGATGGAGAACAAAAATGCAATCAACAGTCCAACCCCAAATCCCTGGACGACTGCCGCCCGCGTCACCCGAAAAGCAATGGCAATCGGAAAGTCTGTCAGGAAATATTTGGGAACCAGCCACACTGTCACAAACGCCAAGCCTACGCCAAAAGCACAGCCGGTGACCGCCAACAGAGCCACCTGGGTCAGGTAAATGCCCAGAATTCCCCGGCTGCTGCTGCCCAGGCATTTCAAAACCGCGATGGATTTCATGCGCTGGGCGATAAAAACCTGGATTACACTGGAAACCCCGATTCCTCCCAGAATCAGCACAATCAGCCCAGCCAGACTGAAAAAGTTTTCCACCTGGGTAAATTGGGCATTTAACTGGTCCTGTGATTCCCGAAAGGATTTGATTGCAACCAGTTCGGTTTTGAGGGCCTGTTTGAGTTTCTCATTGAGCGGCTGGACCGCAGCTTCCGGCACCTTGAGGAGCAACCGGAACCGGCCTCTGGTGCCATAGGTAAACAAACCGCTTTCAGTCAGGTCTTTACGGTCCACCAGCACGCGCGGACCAAGACTGAAGGCAGTCAGCCCCGACCCAGGGTCATCCTGAATGACCCCGCGAATCTGAAACGGAGTCGCGCCGATTTTGACCCAATCCCCCACCTTTGCCTGCAACTGAAAGAGCAATCCCGGCTGCGCCACAATTCCGTGATTGCGGAGCAGGTCATGGGAAAACACAGTTCCATCGGCCAGTGTGATGGTGCCATAAAACGGGTAGCCGGCTTCCACTCCGCGCAACTCAACCCGTGCCGTAATGTCGGTTCCTTCAGTGACCGGACGGCACATGGTCGGAGTTTCCAGCACCTGATTTCGGACCACCCCGACTGTTCCTGCCAATATCGGTTCAATCAGCGCCCATTGGGCCGGGGTCCATTCCCGGCGGCTGGAAATTTCAATGTCTGCCGCCATCAGGGAGCGGGCTTCGAGGGTGACACTGGTATTGACGCTGTGAATCAGCGACCGCAGGCTGACAATCGAGCCAACCCCAATCGCAATACAAAGAAAGAACAGAATCAGCCGCCGCCAGGAGGCTTTCAGTTCACTGAGGGCCATGCGGAAAACAAATTTCATAAAGACAGGACTGAGGACTGAGGACTGAGGACTAAAGAAGGACTGAGGACTGAGGACTGAGGACTGAGGACTGAGGACTGAGGACTGAGGACTGAGTATCAATAAAGGGCAAATCAGATTCGATTTGATAATTTCAAATTGGATTTTACTCAGTCCTCAGTCCTCAGTCCTCAGTCCTGCCTTCGCCCTCAGTCCTCAGTCCTCAGTCCTCAGTCCTTCTTAAGAGTTGGTTCCAAAACGCTCCAGACATTTTGGGTAACGATGGCCACACCAGCCGGATTGGGGTGAATACCGTCCTCCTGGTTGAGTTCGGTTTTCCCGGCAACGCCTTCCAGAAAGAACGGAACGAAAGGCGTTTTGTACTGACGGGCTAAATCACCATAGACGTTATGAAATTCCT
Source organism: Blastocatellia bacterium (assembly GCA_019695185.1). GTDB lineage: Bacteria > Acidobacteriota > Blastocatellia > Chloracidobacteriales > Chloracidobacteriaceae > JAIBAN01. The sequence goes on from JAIBAN010000020.1 coordinate 8,503, forward strand.
TGATGTAATCAGGCCCGTAGTTTGGCGGCGCTTCCATGCCGGTCAAAATCACAGTGATGCCTTTCTTTTGGGCCTTTTCAATGATGATGGCCAGATTTCGCTTGAGTTCGGCCACGGGCAGACCACGCAAACCGTCATTTCCGCCAAGTTCCACAATCACATATCGGACGTTCCCTTCCAGTGACCATTCCAACCGGCTGACGCCTCCAGCGGACGTATCGCCCGACACACCGGCGTTGACCACTTCGTAGGCGAATCCCTTTTCATCCAGCTTTTTTTGAAGCTGGGCCGGAAACGCCTGGTCAATCGTCAATCCGTACCCGGCGGTCAGGCTGTCGCCCAGAGCCACAATTTTGGGAAAATTGGAACGATTTGTTGCCGGCGGCGTCTTAATGGCTGGTGAAACCGGAACAACCGGGGGAGGTTCCTTCCCAACCGAAGGTTGACTGGTGCATCCTGCCGTAGCTCCAATCCAGGCAACCAGACAAAAAACCAACCCGACACGTACGTGAATCCGAATTTTTTCCATAAACTCAACAGTGAAATTGTTCTTTCCTTATGGTGAACACCAAATCAACCGAAATCAGGTGCGATTGGCCATGTGTGACTTGAAACAGGCACAAAGCGTCAGTGTTTCTCTTTTGGGAACATTTGCAACTCGCATTTCGCAATTTGCAAATCGCACCTGACACACATTGAAAATGACACCTCACAAATTACCAACCACCCTATGATACAGCTTTCAAACGTTTCGAAAACCGTTCTCAGCGGAAGTGAGCGTCTCACCATCCTCCAAGCCCTTGATTTGGACATCCCCAAAGGCCAGTTTGTTTCGATTGTCGGACCTTCCGGCAGCGGTAAATCCACCCTGCTGGGGTTGATTGCCGGACTCGACACACCCAGTTCCGGTGAGATACGGCTGGATGGAGTTTCCATCACACGCCTGGGTGAAGACCGACTGGCCGCGCTCCGCAGTGCGAAAATCGGCTTTGTGTTCCAGTCCTTTCACCTGATTCCCTCACTGACTGCCTTTGAAAACATTCTGGTGCCGATGGAAATTGCCGGAGTCAAACAGGCAAACCAGCGAGCCAAAGAGCTGCTTTCCGAAGTGGGACTGGAAAAGCGGGGACACCATTACCCTTCCCAGCTTTCCGGGGGCGAACAGCAGCGGGTGGCGATTGCGCGGGCTTTTTCCAACAACCCGCCGATTCTGCTGGCGGATGAACCCACCGGGAACCTCGACAATCAGAACGGACGCCATATTTTTGATTTGTTACTGCGCCTGAATCAGGACATGGGGACGACCCTGGTTTTCGTCACCCACAACACCGAACTGGCCGAGCAGGCCCAGCGGCAGATTCACCTGCGCGAGGGCCAAATCAGCCTTGATACAGATTCTTCCCGGAGTAAATCCCAATGAAACAATGCCTGTTTAGGTTTCTTTTCGGGTGCTGGCTAATTCATTTCACGGTTTTTCCCCTGCCAGCCCAAACCCCGACTCCCACAAAAACCCAGGAGCTTCCTTCTCCGATGGGAACACTTTTTGACGGCAGGTCCTTTGATATCGGTCGTTTCTTTGCTGGCGGCCTCGAATTGCAGCAAAAAGAAGCACAATATGCTGCCTCCGAGCAAAAATGGAGTTATTGGCAGGCGATTGGCAGTTACAAGGCTATCATCAGCGAATACAAACCGGCGCTGGCAGCCTTTGACCAGCTTTCACGCAAGCGAAAACCGTTGGCGGCGGCTTCTCCGCTGAATGATTACAAGGCAGTCCCGGCAGTCGAAGCAATTGAAAAACTGGCTGCCACACACCAAATCATCTTTATCAATGAAGCCCATCACGTCCCCCGTCATCGGGCCTTCACCAAACAACTTCTGGCTAAACTGTATCGCAAAGGGTTTCGCTATTTTGCAGCGGAAACACTCGACGAAGTGGACCAGGAACTAAACCAGCGCAAATACCCGTTGGAAAAGTCAGGCACATACAGCCACGAACCCGTCTATGGCGACCTGCTGCGTACGGCTTTGAAAATCGGCTATACCCTGGTTCCCTATGAAACCACCGTGGAATGTGAGGAAACCGAGGCCGAACCCAACAAATGTATCAAAGTGCGGGAACAGGAACAGGCTAAAAACCTGTTTAACCGAACTCTGGCCCAAGACCCCAAAGCCAAAATCCTCGTCCATGCCGGATATGACCATATCAAGAAGGATGTCTTTTTTGAGGGAGTTCCCAGCATGGCCGTCTATTTTCAACAACTTTCGGGGGTGACCCCCTTTTCCATTGACCAGGTGGGCATGATGGAACATTCCTCCACCGAGTATGAAAACCCGTTGCTGGCTGACGCGGTCAAACAGAACCTGTTTGCGCAACCTTCCTTTTTCCAGGCCAAGGACGGCAGCTATTTTGTTGAGGAGCAGAACCGAAAAAGCTATAACGCCCAGCTTTTTCAACCGCCAAGCCAATATCAAAACGGTCGCCCGACCTGGCTTTTGGAAAACGGGCAACGGTTTTTCCAAAAAATCCCGGCTTCCTGGTGCCGGGGCAGCTTCCCCTGTCTGGTCCGAGCCCGAATTGCCTCGGAAGACGCACAGGCCGTGCCGCTCGACCAGGTTGTGGTTCCCGCCGCCGACCGCCTGCCGGCTTTGGTGTTGCCGAAAGGAACCTTTCACATTCAGGTACTGAACCAGTCCGGCAAGGTCATCAATGAAACTGAAATTAAAGTGAAATAACCTTTTCCTTCGGTCGTCCAGTTCGAAACCGGGAATGGTGCTCTGTACCTTCCCGGATGCAACAGTCTGGTTCCCGGCCCCACAGCAACCGTATCCGTCTGCGGACTGACCCTGACAGGCAAAACCGCCAATTGCCAATTCCCCGCGTTTCTGGTCAAATTCACAGTCTCAAACCTTAAATTCAACCCTTAAACCTGAAAAAAACCAAATTGGACAACCACCTGTTCAAGTCGTTTTTTCATTCCGGTCGCTGACGCCGCTGAACCCCATCCGGTTGGCAGCAGACCGTCAACCCGCTTGGGTGCCCTATGAAAAACCTTTCTCAAATTTTCCCGGTGAGTCGCATCGTGACGATGTGGGCAATCATGTGTTTCTTTGGCTCAACTCCTGTTTTATGTGCCCAGGGCCAAGCAGGCAGTGACCTGAATATGGTGCAAAAAAATGGCCGGACCAAGCTGATGGAAGCCGCTGCCTGGGGCGAAATCGAAACCGTCAATTCCCTGCTGACCAAGGGAGCCAATGTCAATATGGCTGGCAGCGGCGGCGTCACCGCGCTCATGTTGGCTGCCGCCGTAGGGTATCAAAAGGTTGCCGAAATCCTGCTCAAAGCCGGAGCCGACCCAACAACGAAAGACCGGCAAGGTCGAACGGCGGCTGATTATGCCACTCAGGCCGGTTACCACGAGGTTGCCCGACTCATCCTGAACCAGCCCGGTTCCGCACCGCTCCAAACAGGAACTCCCAACGGACCACCGACAGGTTCCAGCTCCGTTTCTGCGCCACCCAAGCCGGAACCAGCCGCCACCAATACGGTGGCCCAACCAGCCGCCGGTTCGCCGGAACCGGCCTTCACCACGTCAGTGGTCAACGGAACCGAAACCTCGGCCCTGGCACTGGCTTTTGAAGCCAAAATGCTGCGCGACAAAGAGCAATATGATGCGGCCATACAAAAATGCAATCAGGCGCTCCGGCTGGAGAAAGACAGCTTCGAAGCCCTTTATTACCGGGCTTCTTCCTACTATTACAAAGATGAGTTTGACCTGGCGATTGCCGATTATACGGCGGTGATTCGGCTGCGTCCGCTCCTGTCAACCGCATTTCTGTATCGGGGGCTGTCATATTTGGCCAAAGCCGATTATGACCATGCCCTGGCGGACCTCAACCGAACCATTGAAATGGGTGTGGGGGTGGCGCTTTCCTATCATGGACGGGGCATTGCCTTGATGAACAAAGACCAACCGGACCAGGCACTGGAGGATTACCACCATGCCCTGAAACTGGATCCGCAAGACAGCCAGATTTATTTTCACCGGGGACTGGCCTACATCAGGAAAAAAGACCTGGACAAAGCGCTGGCGGATTTCTCGGCTGCCATCCGGCTCAAGCCTGATTATGTCCGTGCCCTCTACAACCGGGGGCGGGTCTATGAGGAATTGGGCGACACCACCAAGGCATTGGAGGATTACCGCAGGATTCTTTCCTTCACCCAGGACCCCGATACCCTGGAGCGGTACACCTATCTAACCAAGCCAGGAAAGAATAAACCCGGCATCAAGACCTAAAATTCAGGTTTCCGGTTTTCGGGTTCGGGTTTTCCAATTCTGAATACATGAAGTTGAGGATGAGATTCTCAATTCTCAATTGATAAGGCCCGCTACCCGATAGAATGCTTTGTCCCTTCTCATCCCTCAATGACTTTTTCCGGCTGGTCCAGCGCATCCTGCAAAGCGGAGAGAAACCGTCCGACATGCAAGCCGTCCATCAAGGCGTGATGAACCTCAACTGAAATCGGCAGCCAGACCCTTCCGGTTTCTTCCCGGTCAAACTTGCCAAAGGCAAATTTGGGAATCGAGTCGTTGGGTCGCAGTTTCCGGGCATGGGCAAAACTGGTAAAGGAGAACCAGGGCAAGGTGGTGCAGTGGATACGATCATCCTCCTGCCGGGGGTCCAGCGGGAGGCTCCCACTCCGTACCGCCTCAACCGACGCTTTGGCTGCGGGGTAAAAGGCGGAAAAGCTTGGAGTATAGTCAAAGTGAGCAAAATTAAAGGTTTCATTGGGCAATAAAACCGTGGTCCCGCCGTGAATCGCTTCGTGAATGATGACGTTTTCCCCCCGGAGCCGGTAATGAAACTGCTCTACTTCGTTGACCGCCCGCATGACAAAATAATGGTAGGCCAGGGTGACACTGATTTCCGGTTTGCGCCGCAAGGCTGTCAGCAGGGCGGTCACCTCTACCTTGGTACAGACATTGAAAAACGGCAGTTCATTCCCCCGAAAAAAATCAAACAGCTCCTTGCGGGCCCAGTTTTGAACGTCCAGATAAGTCGGCATTTTCCAGCAGACCTCCCCTTTCCTGAATTGACTTTTCCCTACCTTCAATAGCATAAGTCCAGTTTGATTGAAAATTCTTCCGGTCAGCCTGTGGTCCGGCACCCGGTCCGGTTGGGTAAACAGCAGCGCAAATGCTACGATTGCGGTCAAGTTTTCAAGCAGTTTCGACCAAGGGCGCTGGGACCAGAAAAAGGGTCCTCCTACTTGAGCTGCCTGTTTCGTTTTTTAACCAGCGAATTTGGCCAAGTCAGGCTGAGTTTTGCGGAATTCAAAACAAAAAGCGAGATTCCCATGTCTCAATCCGATTTGGAACAGGTTTTTGAGGTTGTGCTGGCTTCACCGTCACTCCAGGCAGAGCTGAATATGGTGACATCCCTTGATGTTTTTATTGAACGGCTGCTGGCAATCAGCCATGCCCACGGTGGTTCCCTGACAATGGACGACATCACAGACGCCATCCGGCAGCGCCAGCGCGAATGGCTGCAACGTGGCATGCTCTAAACCATCAACAGGTACGTCACACCAGGATGTGGATTCGGGTTTCGGGTTTCGGGTTTCGGGTTTCAGCTTCCGGTTTTGCCGAGTGCCAAGATTGATTGGGAAAGATGGACCTCTGAATTCAGGAAAAGGGGGTTCAAACCCGCAACCCGCCCCACCCAATTCGAAATCTTGGTGCGAGTTACCTGCCTAAAGATACAAAGGAACCTCCAGGATGAGACCACCAGCCGATTTTGCGGGATGGGTTCCCGCCTACTTGACCTGGGAAACGCCCCTCCCCGCCATTTCCTGGGTGTATCAGGATGCACCCCTTCTGGCAGAACCGTTTTTTGAACATACCCTGGCAAACGCCGTCAGGTCACCGTTTGGCCTGCTGTTCCGGCGGCAGACCTCTTTGGCCGAACTGTCGCACCTTCTGGCCCGCCGCCCGGAAGTCGTTCCCACCGGATTCATTTTTCATATGTCACGGTGCGGCTCAACGCTGGTTTCCAATCTCTTGAAGACCCTCCCTGAAACACGGGTGATTTCCGAACCGGGAGTGGTGTCGGCTTTGCTTCGGTTTTTTCACCGGAATCCGGATTTCCCCTTTGCGGAAAAAATCCTGCACCTGAAGAACCTGGTTCAGGCTCTGGGCTACCAGCCGGATGGCCGTCCCGCAGGCCGGTTTTTCCTCAAACTGGATGCGCTTGATACCTTGGCGCTTCCCCTGTTTCAGGCAGCCTTCCCCACGGTTCCCTGGATTTTTGTTTTTCGCCGACCGGTGGAGGTGCTGGTTTCAAACCTGAATGAAATCTCCGGCGGGATGTTTCCCGGTACCTTCCATCCCACCTGGGTTGGCATCAGTTGGGAAGACGCTTTCAACCTGCCGCCCGAAACCTACATGGCCCGGCTGCTGGGAAGGGTTTGTGAAACGGCGGTGAGCTGTTCGTCACCCCACAGCCGGTTTATTGACTATGAAACCTTACCGGGTGCCGTTTGGACGACCGTCGCGGATTTCTTTCAGCTTGACTTGAGCCCAACCGATGTGGAACGAATGCAATCCGCTGCCGGATTTGACGCCAAACGCCCTGACCAAACCTTTCAGGATGACCGGGACCGGAAACGGGCGTCCGCCTCAGTCAACATCCGGCAAGCCGTGGCTGAGTGGTTGGAACCTCATGACCAGGCTTTGCGGCTGCATTCGTAAAAAATTGGATTTTCCAGACCTGAATTGTCACCGCAGGCGGGCAACTCCTTTTTGCTGCTTCCGAATTTTTGGATTTTCTGATTATGGAAATTACCTTTCGCCCGGCACTTCCTGAAGACGATGCCTTTTTGTTTCGGGTTTACTCCTCGACTCGTGAAGCGGAGTTTTCCGTTCTCAACCTGCCTCCGGAATTTTTGGAACACCTCATCCGGCAACAATTTGAGGCACAGCGCACCGCTTATGCAGCCCAGTTTTCAAATCTGGCGCAACTGGTGATTCTTTGTGACAACCTACCGGTTGGCCGGATGTTGCTTGACTATGGCCCCACAGACATTCATTTGGCTGATATTGCCCTGCTTCCCGAACAGCGGGGAAAAGGCATCGGCAATTGGATTATGGCCGACCTGTTGCAACAGGCCCGCGCCAACCACCAGACCGTTTCCCTGTTTGCCGACACCGACAGTCGCCCTTTTTTCTGGTACCAAAAACTCGGTTTCACCATTATCAAGACTGATTCAGTTTATACGGAGATGATTTGGAGGCCAAACGCCCAAAATTAAGCTCCAAGCGGGTTCATTTGGGAAGAAAAAGAAAAATCCAGTTGACAAGATTCTTTTCAGGGGAGTATGAAAGAGCCTTGGTGCTTTCAAAACACAAATCACAATCTCGTTCACACTCCCTTTACCTTAATGACCGGTTTCAGGCACTTGCTGAGTTGTGATACCGGTAGCCCCCGCCCAATCTTGATCGTTCGACCAAGGCGTTTGCGCTTTGCAGTCTTTTCTTTATTTGTGGTAACAGGTCAAACGTTATGAAAAATAAATCAGGTGCCACCCTTCACCGTCGCCGGTTTCTTCAGGCTGCCGGTATGACGACCGGATTTGCCGTTGCCTCCCCGTTGTTGTCCCTGGGCGATGCGTTTGCCGCACCCCAGTCGCACCTGCGGGTCGGGTTGCTGCTTCCCCAGCGCTCCACCTTTACCTCGCTGCCAGTGGAAAACGTGCTTTCCGGAATCCGGTTGGGCCTGCGGTCGGAACCACGGCGTGGGACCTTCGGGTTGAGGGCCGAATGTGTTTCCGAAACACCAACTGGAGGTTATGCGGGGTTGAGCACGGCGGTTGAACGGTTGTTGGCTGAGGCACGGGTTGATGTGCTGGTGGGCTTCTTCGGGAACATCATTCCGGAACCTGTCCTGAAAGCCTGCGAACGGCATCACACGGCTTTGATTGTGGCCGATGCAGGTGCCAACTTGGCCGCTCACCGCAAACCGCACTCCCTTGTTTTTTATAATTCGCTCAATTATTGGCAGGCCAACTGGGCTTTGGGTGCATGGGCAGCCAGACAAACCGGCCAACGGGCAGCGCTGGTTTCCTCGTTTTATGAAAGCGGTTTCGATGCGCACAACACCCTGCGACTTGGTTTTGAAGCGGAAGGTGGGGAAATTGCCGCCGTTGCCATTTCACGAATCCATGGCCAGCCCTTTTCCTTCAAACAGATGTTCCAGGACATCCGGCAAACGAACCCTGATTGTATCCTGGCGGCCCAGACCGGGCGGGATGCCGGTGCGTTCCTCAATGCCTATGTCAAGTCGGGGTTGCACCGCGAAGTGCCGTTGGTCAGCACCGGATTCACGCTTGATATGGCCCAGCGGCTGCATAAACAAAGCCCACTGCCGGCAGCGGTTTCCGCTGTGGCCTGGGATGCAAGGCTTGCCACCCCGGCCAATCCAGCTTTTCTGAATGAGTTCCGCTCTTTTACACACCGCGAGGCCGATGCCTTTGGGGTGTTGGGCTGGGAGATTGGACGCCTGCTTGGGGACACCCATCAGGTCACCGGCGGGCGTTGGCATGATTCTGACCGGGTAGCCGCCGCGCTCACCTCGGTTGCCCTGCACAGCCCGCGCGGGCGGATTGCCATGGATGCCCGCACGCAAACCATGCGCGGACCGGTGTATCTCTGCGAGCCGGGCTCCCAAGGGCTGCGTGAACTGCCCTCGGTGGATGAATGCGCAGACTGTTTGTCCATTTTACGGACCGGCCCACGCTCCGGCTGGACCAACTCATTTTTGATTGGTTGAGAAGGTATGGAACCTACCGCACAGACTTTGATACCGCTCGACAGTTTGCATCTGGAGAGTTTTACTCCCTGGCTGGGAACGGCCTTTGTGGTGAGCAATGCCACCACTCCGCCCCAGGAGTTCGTCCTGGAAGAAGCCTTCGACCGCCGGTCAACCCCGCGCAACGAATGCTTCGCCCTGTTTTTTCGCGGCCCGGTCGAACCGTATTGGCCCCAGGGGATTTACCAGTTTTCCCATCCGTCGCTGGGACAAATGGAGCTGTTCACCGTCCCGGTGGGAAAAGACCCGGACGGTGTTCGGTATGAAGTGATTATCAATCGGCTACTGAAACAATAACCGGCTGGGGAAATTTGCAGTAAACGGATTCCCCTCCCCCCAAAGAGGTAAGGAGCTATGGCAACGCCTTTTATTGGTGAGATTAAAATGTTTGGCGGGAATTTTGCGCCGTTGGGTTATGCCTTTTGTGACGGGGCTTTGCTTGCCATCAGCCAAAATGACACGCTGTTTATCATTTTGGGAACCACTTTTGGCGGCGACGGCCAAACCACGTTCGGATTGCCCGATTTTCGCGGGCGGGTTCCCATCCATGCGGGTCAGGGGCCAGGGTTGTCAGCCTATCCGCTGGGGCAAAAGGCCGGAGCGGAAACCGTCACATTGGCGGCGGGACAAATTCCAGCCCATACCCACAGTTTCTCGGCCAGCACGGCGGATGCAACCAGCAATACCCCGACAACGAATGTTCCGGCAGCCGGCGGTTCGTATGCCACCACCCCAGGAACCACCATGAATGCTGCCATGGTTGGGACGGCAGGCGGGGGGCAAGCCCATGAAAACCGGATGCCGTTTCTGACGGTTACCTTTGTGATTGCACTACAGGGTATTTTCCCCACACGCAACTAGCACCAAGTAGTCAAACGGCTGCCAGCCGTGACGCTGGAAAAGAGCAAATCGTCCGGAATTGAAGGGGTGTCTCTCTGAACATATGTTTCAACCCTGTTGCTGGCAGAATTGCCGACAGTTTGAACCAGCATCCAGGCGGCAGGTGAGAAAAGGCAGGCAGATGGACACCACCAGAGCCAAACTTCTCACTTCCTCATCTTCCAAGAGCAACCCATTTCGCCCATGAGGTATTTCCATTATGACAACGCCATTTCTCGGTGAAATAAAAATGTTTGGCGGGAATTTTGCAATTCGCGGCTGGGCATTCTGTAACGGGCAAATTTTAGCGATCAACCAAAACCAGGCATTGTTTGCGCTGCTTGCCACCACCTACGGTGGCAATGGGACGACCACCTTTGCCCTGCCGGATTTGCGGAGCCGGGTGCCCGTTCATTTTGGGCAAGGACCGGGACTGCCAAATTATCCCCAAGGGCAAGTTGGCGGGGTGGAAAACGTGACCCTCACCGCCAACCAACTGCCGACTCATAACCACACGGTGGCAGCCAATTCTGCGGCAGGAACACAGGCCAGCCCGGCCAATAATTTCCCGGCTGGGGGAACCGCCTATGCCGCCGCCGCCAATACCGTCCTCAGCGCAGGGGTCGTCAACAATACTGGAAGCAACCAACCGCATCCCAATATTCAGCCCCATCAAGTGGTCTATTTTTTGATTGCCTTACAAGGTATTTTCCCTTCCCGCAATTAGCTCTTGGGTTGGCAGCCATTACCGAAACGAGGTCAGGGTTCTATGTCAAGTCCTTTTATTGGTGAAATTCGAATCGTCGGGTTTACTTTTGCACCCCGCGGCTGGGCCTTATGCAGCGGGCAACTCCTCGCCATCTCCCAAAATACGGCGCTTTTTTCAATCCTCGGTACCGACTACGGCGGCAACGGAACCAGTACGTTCGGCTTGCCGGATTTTCGGGGCCGGGTGCCGATGTTTTATGGCCAAGGGCCAGGGCTGTCAAACTATGTGCGGGCCCAGGCCGGCGGCGTGGAAACGGTCTCGTTGGCAACGACCCAAATCCCTTCTCACAGCCATACTGTGAATGCCAACAGTGGTGCTGCCACCAATACCGGACCCGGCTCCAATTTTCTGGCGGGCAGTGGCGGGAATGCCTACGCCACAACCGGTGGGTCAACCATGGCGGCAACCACCCTGGGCAACACCGGTAGCGGCCAGGGGCATGAAAACCGGCAACCGTTTCTGGTCCTGAATTTTATCATTGCTTTGCAAGGGATTTTCCCGTCCCGAAATTGAAGCCCCCCAATCCGATTTTGCACCGGGTGCAGGTTGACAGGAAGAACCCTTTCGCAGGTTGCTCTGGTACCTTTTTTGCGCCAGCACCGTACGAACGATTTCATTTTTTGCGTGCGCCCCATGGAAGTGGTGGCCAAGGAGTAAAAAATCATGTTTGCTCAGATATCAAACTTCCGCCGGCTGACGTTTGCGGCACTGTTCGCCCTCTTTTTAGGACTGGGCTTTTTGACGACCAGCCATGCCTGGAACAACGCGCCGACCGCCGACCGCCAGCCTACGCAAAAAATGAATCCGGTGGAACCGGAACCGGAACCCCAGCGGGTGTTTTCCCCCAATGCCTCGACCTTGTGTGCGAGCGGACGATTGGGGCCGGGGGGCAGCACCACCACCTGGCGGAGACCGCAAACCCCGTTTAACACCTTCACGGCTTCGCCCTTTACCGATACCGGTTTTTATTATGAGGCCCTTGAATTCAACGTTGATTGTGCCACGAATGTGACCATTCAATTGTGCGGGACCACGCCATGCAGTGCCGCCGGAACCATGAACGGTGCTGTCGCCGTGGTTTATCAGGCCCCTGGAGGGACTTCGGCTCCTTTTAATGTAGCTAGCCCCGGCACCAATTTCGTGACCTCGTTTGGCAGTACCGCCGACAGCGGAAACTGTGGCGGGACCAATGGCTTGCCCAGCAAAACCGTTTCATTGAATACCGGTCGTTTTGTCGTGGTGGTGACCGGCATTGTTCGGTTGGGCTTCCAACCGACGGCAGCCCGTGAAGGAACCTATAATATCGGTCTTTCCGCTGCGAACGGAAGCTGCAATATCACCCAGGCAGGTGCCTGTCCGACAATTACGGTGACCAACCCGGCAACCGCCACCGGAACCGTGGGGAATGCTTTCAGCCAAACCTTTACGCAAACTGGAGGCGTGGCCACGCCCATCACTTTTACTACCTCCAGCACCTTGCCCACCGGGTTGACCTTAAACTCCAACGGAAACCTGTCGGGCACACCGACCCAGACCGGTACCTTCCCCATTACCGTGAGAGCCACCGACAACAACGGTTGTTTCGGAACCGGGGCCACCTACAATTTAACCATCAGTTGCCCCACGGTGACCGTGACCAATCCGGCCACAGCCACCGGCACGCGGGGCACGTCCTTCAGCCAGACCTTCACCCAAACCGGAGCCACCGGAACCGTCACCTTCAGCACGGCCAGCACCTTGCCCAACGGCCTGACACTTTCCACCGGTGGGGTGCTTTCCGGCACGCCAACCCAGACCGGCACCTTCCCCATTACCGTCACCGCCACCGGGCAGGCAGGCTGTACCGGAACCGGAACCACTTACAATCTGGTCATTAGTTGTCAGACCATCACGGTGACGAACCCCGGCACCGCGAGCGGCACCCGTGGCAGCGCTTTCAGCCAGACCTTTACCCAGACCGGAGCCATTGGCGGAGCGACCTTCACCACAGCCAGCACCCTGCCCAATGGAATTTCACTCTCCACCGGCGGAGTGCTTGCGGGCACACCGACCCAAACCGGCACCTTCCCGGTGGTGGTCACCGTCACTGACGGCGGCGGCTGTACCGGCACCGGAACCACCTACAATCTGGTCATCAGTTGTCAGACCATCACGGTGACGAACCCCGGAACCGCCACTGGCACCCGTGGCAGCGCTTTCAGCCAGACCTTTACCCAGACCGGAGCCATAGGCGGGGCGACCTTCACCACGGCCAGCACCCTGCCCAATGGAATTTCACTCTCCACCGGCGGAGTGCTTGCGGGCACACCGACCCAAACCGGCACCTTCCCGGTGGTGGTCACCGTCACTGACGGCGGCGGCTGTACCGGCACCGGCAAGACCTCCAATCTGGTCATTGCCTGCCAGACGATTACCGTCACGAATCCTGCCACCAGCACCGGCATCATCAACGTTGCGTTCAGCCAAACTTTCACGCAAACCGGAGCCATTGGCGGAGCGACCTTCACCACGGCCAGCACCCTGCCCAGCGGACTGACGCTTTCCGCCGGCGGAGTGCTTGCGGGCACACCGACCCAAACCGGCACTTTCCCGGTGGTGGTCACTGTGACTGACGGCGGCGGTTGTACCGGAACCGGAGCCACCTACAATCTGGTCATCAGTTCGATTTTGGCTCCACGGGTTTTTGTGGCTGACACCTACAACAATCGGGTGCAGAAATATGAAGCCGGAGTCTGGACTGTGCTTGGTGCCGGCCAGTTTAATGGACCTGAAGCCGTTGCGGCAGACCCCACCGGAACCAAAATCTATGTGGCCGATACCGGGAACAACAAAGTCCAGTATTCGACCGACAGTGGCTCCACCTGGTCTGATTTGACCACCACCGGGCAGGTCACCGGACCACAGGGCGTGGCAGTTGACATCCAGGGAAATGTGTACATCTCAAATTCAGGCGGCGGAACGGTGCTGCGCTTCAACGGCGGGACTCCCAGCGCCAGCCCGGTTGTCATTTATGCCAATGGCACCGGAACCAATCAGGTGCAGGACCCGCGCGGTTTGGCAATTGACATCAATTTCAGGCTTTTTGTGGCAGACCGGGGAGCAACTGCTGGCACCAGCGGTCGTGTTTTGAGCGTGACAACCGCCAATGCGACTCCGGGCACCTACGCTCAGGTGGCAGGCTATGGGGTTGGGTCGGCTCCCTTTATGCAGGTCAAGAATCCGGAAGGAGTGGCCCTGGACGATGCGGGCAACCTCTTCATAGCTGACACCGGAAACAACCGGGTGCTCCGGCGGGCGGGCGGTACCGGTGGTGCCGGGACGGTTCTTTGCCCCATCAGCGGGAGTTTGACTGCCCCGGCCCTGGGGCAGGTCCGGGGTCCTGAAGGCGTTACTATCGTGGATGCCGCACTCCTGGGTGGCACAACCGGACAGGCGGCAATTATTGTCAGCGATACCCAAAACCAGCGGATTCAAGGGAGCACCACCACCACTTCCAACACCGGTTACGGATTGGTTGGTTCCCCGAATGGAAATGGGACCGGGACCGGGCAGTTCAAATCACCCGGCAAAATCAAGTAGCCTTCCAGGCTACCGCCCGCAGGGCTTCATAGGGAGCCTGCGCCCACTGTCCAACCGCCGCCCGGATGGCCTCCGTGGCGGCGGTTTGTTTTGTTTCCGAATCCGGCACAAACATAAAAAAGGGATTTTTGGCATCCAGTCCGGCCTTTTGTTGCATGGCGTTCACCTCGGCGGCGGTGAAAGAAACCCGGAACAGTTCATCCAGCCCGGTCCAGGCCAGGGCAGGAAGGTCCGGATACGCAACCACCTGGCCTCCCTGCGTGCGACAGTAATGCGCGGCTGCCTGACACAGACTCCCCAAGACTTTGGCTCCATACACTTCAAACGGCATGGTGCGGGCCGTTTCGGCGTCGAGACCGAAAATTTCTGGTTCAACCAGTTGGGGAAACATCTGGATTCCACGCCGGTTGGAATGGGAAACCAATACCTCCACCGGATCACGGATGACAAAAATCCAGGGGACAGCAGGATAGGCCCGGCGAATCAGCGGCAGGTCAAAAATGTGCCAACAATCAAACTTGAGAAACAAACGCTCGACCGGCAAACCACGAGGTTGCCCCAAAGCACTCACCACCCACCTGAGCCACTGCACCCGGTCTTCGTCAGTGATGCCGGGTCGTTTCCAAGGGGAACGCAAGACATTGTCCACCGGCGGGGGTTCAGACACCATCAGATTGCGGGGTGAAGTGGCTAAAAGTTGGGAGAGCAGCGTCGAACCACAGCGCGACATATGAAAAATAAAACCCTGAGGTTCAATTCCGGGAAAGGCGGCAGCCCGTTCCGCCAGAACCTCCAACCCGGTCCGAGGGCGAAACAGCAGGTTGAAGGGGTGGCGAAACCGTTGTTCAACGGATTCATGAAAAAATGGTTCGGTCAGGCGCTCAGGTCCAAACCAGCACCATTCCACTGCTGCCTGCGGTTCTTTCCAGTCAATTCGAACCGGCAACCAGTCATGCAAATCAAGCGAGGTGGTCATAGATTGGTCAACGTGGGTTCCATTTGAACTTGAAACCAGCTCCGCCGCTCGGTTTCCATTGCGGACTGAAGGTCGTCCGCCGTGAAATGGAAGCCATGGGCTTCTCCACGGCGCACCGTGGTGGAAAAAAACTCCCGCCTGTCAGCCGTCTGCCGAAGTTCAACCAGGAGTTCCGGATGTTCAAACGCATAGGTGCGGAAGGCTTCAAATCCACCCCGTGAGATTGAGCCAAACAGGTCATACTCGGTGGTGGCCCGGTCTGTCTGCTCAAAAAGTTCTCGCAGCCAGTCGTTGACCTGACAATCCAGCACCAGATGAATCCGGTCAGTCGTCCCGCCATTTTCGACCCGGTGCAAGCGGTTGAAATCCATGTACCAGCATTCACCGGCCTGTAACGGGATGCGCCGCCCATTGACATAAAAATGCACCTCCGGGTTGGTTCGAATCGGAACGTGCAACCGGACTTCACCGTCGGCATAGCCGAGGTCATAGTCCTTATGCTCAAGAATCCGGGAGCCGGGGGTGACTTTGAGAAACCGGACCGATGTTGCCCGACAGCGCAAGGTTTCAAGTACCTCCTGCACTGCCGGACAGCGAGCCAATAGCGGCGTGTCGGAATAGACACAGGTTTGGGAGGGAGCCGGGTAGAGTTGGTGCGGGTCACCCTCAACCGAACGCAATGCCAGTCCACTCCATTCACCTTCAAAATAACCGGTGTTGAAATGCCGCACCCAGGTTTCGGCGGAAAACTGGTCCACCTCAGCCGCCAGTCGGTTTGGGTCAAATCTGAAAGGAAGTCTAAGACAAAACCACATACATCGGGGACCTTTCCTGGATTGATTTGGTAAGGCGAATTCCCGTTGGAACCAGCGGCCCGCCCCTTTCCTTAAACAAGTTTCCAGGCAGGCTTTTTCATCCGTTCACACAACCAAGCCTGAAACATCATTATCCACAAAGAACCAAAAGAAACTCAATGAAAAAGGTCAGGGACCATTTGAACAGTTTCTCGGCGGCTTCCTTTCCCTCTTCTTCTTTTTCACCAATCCGGCCCTTACAAAATCCGGAGAACCAGGAGAGCTGCATCCTGCGAACCCGTTTTTTCGGAAAAATCCGGTTGTTCACAAACCGCTTTTGTTTCAATATAAGTCGCATCCAACAACCCGAAATTGCAGTGCCAATCCATCTCAGGAAGAAAAGGCGGGATGACACCCATCCCATTTCACAGGAAGAGACCGGAAATCCGTTTTTCTGCCACGAAAACAATGAAAGTACTCCATACCTCCGACTGGCACCTGGGCCACATGCTGGGCGAACTGTCCCGTGCTCCGGAACATGCCCGCTTTCTCGGCTGGTTGTTGGACCGGCTCGCATCCGAGGCCGTTGACGCCCTGCTGATTGCCGGAGACGTTTTTGATGGATCCAACCCAACCCCCGCCACACAGGCCATGTATTATGGCTTTCTGGCTGAATGCCGCCGCCGGCTGCCCAACCTGGATGTGGTCGTGGTGGGTGGCAACCATGATTCACCGGGACGCCTGGATGCCCCGGCTGATTTGCTCAAGGCCATGCGGGTCCGGGTGGTGGGCGGGCTTCCTTCCCTGACGGCGGAAACCCTGGCCGACCGGGTTTTGGTTCCGCTTCACCGGGCCGATGGGGAAATTGGTGCCTGGGTGCTGGCCGTCCCCTTCCTGCGCCCGTCAGATATTCCGGCGGGCAGCAGCGCGGAACCACTCAAACTGGCCGAGGCGGTGCAACAGATTTATTGCCGCCTGAGCGAACTGGCCGCAGCCTGCCGACTTCCCGGACAGGCCCTGATTGGCACCGGCCATTGTTATATGGTGGGTGGTGAAATTTCCGAATTAAGCGAGCGAAAAATTCAACGCGGAAACCAGGATGCCCTGCCGGTCAGCATTTTTCCCCCGGAAATGGCCTATGTCGCCTTGGGGCACCTGCACAAAGCCCAAATGGTCGGAGGCTGTAAACATATCCGGTACAGTGGTGCCCCGCTGCCGCTCTCGCTGAATGAACGCCGCTATCAGCATCAGGTTGGATTGGTTGAGTTTGAGGGCGACCGGTTTGTCAGATACCAGCCTCTTCCGGTTCCGCGTTTTGCCGATTTGCTGGCGGTGCCCGAAACCCATGCCCCGCTGGAGGAAGTGCTGGAACAGCTCAAGACCCTTCCGACTTCCGCCCCCGAAGCAACACCTGAAGCCATTCCGCCGTTTCTTGAAGTCCGGGTACAGGTTGAAAAATTTCAACCCAATCTGAAAACCGTCATCCAGGAAGCCGTTCAGAATTGTTGGGTCCAACTGGTGCGGATTGACACGCTGACCTTACGCCCCAACCAGCCGCTGGCGGAAACGGTTCCCCGGCAGAACCTGCGCGATATGAACCCGGTGGAAGTCTTTCGGAAAAGATTTCACAGCAAATACCCTGATGCTGAGATGCCTGCGGCCCTCCAGGATGCCTTTCACGAATTGCTGGAAACGGTCCAGCAGGCGGAACGGTAAAATTCCATCCCTCCGTTCTGAGTTCTGCCTCAGAGTTCGGAGTTCCGCCTTCAGGCGGCAGTTTGGAGTTCCGCGTTTACGCGGCTGTTTGATTGGCAACCTTCAGGTTGCTTTTTGAAAAAAGAAAAACTGCCGCCTGAAGGCGGAACTCCAAACTGCCGCCTGAAGGCGGAACTCCAAACTGCCGCCTGAAGGCGGAACTCCAAACCGCCGCCTGAAGGCGGAACTCCAAACATCTCTGAATCCTATGAAAATCCTGGCCATTCGCGGCGAGAATCTTGCCAGCCTGAAAAAGTTTGAGGTTGATTTTGAAACCGAACCGCTCAGACACGCCGGTGTTTTTGCGATTGCCGGCCCCACCGGTGCCGGGAAAAGCACCCTGCTTGACGCCATGTGTCTGGCTCTCTTTGACACCACCCCGCGCCTTGAAACCGCTGGAAAAGTTGAAATTGGCATCGTGCATGAAGGCAAAAACCTGAAGGTCAAAGAGGATGACCCGCGTTCCCTGCTGCGCCGGGGAGCGGGTGAAGGATTTGCCGAAGTTGACTTCCGGGACCGCACAGGCACCCGCTGGCGAGCCCGGTGGAGCATTCACCGCGAACGCAGAAAACCGGGCGGCGCGTTGCAGAAACAATCGGTCACGCTCACCAGTCTTGAAACCGGAGCCGCCGCCGGCAGCCATCGGAAAGAGGAAACCCTGGACATCATAGCCGAGAAAATCGGCTTGACCTTTCATCAGTTCACCCGCTCGGCCCTGCTGGCCCAGGGCGAGTTTGCCCAGTTTTTGAAGGCCGAAGAAAAAGACCGGGCCCGACTGCTGGAAAAAATGACGGGGACGGAAATCTATAAACTGCTCTCCCGCGAGGCATTCCAGCGAGCCAAGACAGAACGGGAAAACCTCACCCGGCTGACCAAATCCAAAGCCGATGGAAAAGACTATGCCGTGCTCTTTCGCCATGAACTGGAGGAACTGAACCAGTTGCAGGTCCAGCTTGCCGCAGAACGGGACCGCCAGCAGGCTGAAAAAAACCAGATGCAGCACCAGTTGGCCTGGTATGACCGCCGTACCACGCTTGAAACCGAACTCCAGACAGCCCTTTCCGAATTGGACCACAGGCAGGCCGAATGGAACCAACTGGCTGACCTTCGCCTCCGGATTGCTGCGATTGAACGGATTCAGCCCCTGCGTTCCGTGGTCAAACTGACCGGCCAGAAACGGCGTGACATCCAGCGGGCGAAACAGGCTGCCGCCCAATTCCAACAGGCAATTGAAATGGCTGCCGGGCGGCACCGGGCGGCCCAAACGCTGGAACATCTGGCCCGCCAGCGGCTGGACCTGGCCTTGGCCAACCGGCACAATGCCGCAACGGAACTGGAAATCGCCAAAGCCCTCGACATCAAACTGGAACAGGCCCGCCAGCAGTTCAACGAACTGCAAGCCGCCCACCACCGCCAAACCACTTCCCTGCAAGCCAAGGAACGGGAAGTTCAGCACACCCAATCCGAGCTTCACCATCTGGAGGCCGAGGCCAGAGAAACCGAACAATGGCTGGAACAGCACCTCCGGTTGCAACTGCTGGCTGAACAATGGCCCCGCTGGAACCAGGAATTCCAGGCGTTTGAAAGCGCCAGGGTCAGCCAAAGTCAGCTTGAAAAAGACCTTTCCCAGAGCGCCACGAAGTTGGCAGCCGCACACGACCGATTGAACCAAACCCGTGCCAGGCTGGCCGAAAAAAAAGCCGCCCTTTCAGAGCTGGACAAAAGCCTGCACCACCAGGAAACCGAGCTTGAATCCCATGAACGGCAGTTCCCCCCCGCAGAACAGCACCGCTGGCGCAAATCACTGGAGGAACTCCGGCGCACCCTGCTTGAATTGGAGAAAACCGGTCACCACGCCGCAGCGTCCCGCAACGAGGCGGACCACGAACTGGACGAAGCCAATGCCGCCCGCGCCCAGGTCAAGCAGGCCCAACGCGAAGGCGCAACCGCTTTGCAGAACCTGGAAGAACTTCGGCAAAAACTCTTTGAACTTTCCCGCCGGATAGCCCGCGCCCGCGCCCGCGAGGATTACGCCGTGCAACGACCGGAACTGCTGGCCGCAGGCGAACCATGCCCCTTGTGTGGTTCACTTGAACATCCGTGGGCGGATGAAACCCATCCCCCCAGCAATGTGCTCCGCAGCCTGGAACGGGAAGCCGAACATCAGGAAAACCGTTGCCAGGAAATACAAAAGCTCCTGAGCGCCCATCAAGCCAACCAGGAAGCCAGCAAAAAACTGGCGGAACTGCACCAGAAAAACCACCAGCGGGCACTGGCTGACAGTGAGGAAGCCATTCGCCAATGGCAGCGCACGCTCAAAACGGTGTTGACGCAACTGGAGGAATTGCCTTTTGCGGAAACCGGTCACATCATCCGGCTTTTACGGGCGGCCACGGTGGAAACCAGCCTGGGGGCGGCCTTTGAAACCATCGCCGGGCTCCTCCAGGTCATTGAAAACCACGAGCAGGAACGAGCCGATTTGCGCACCCGCCTCGACCGGTTGCGGCGGGAGCAATCCCGCCTGGTTGCCGACCTCAACAGCCTGCAACCAAATTTGGACCGTCAGCTTCACGAAGTACAGTCCCTGGAAACCAGTCAGCTTGAATTTCAGCATACCCTCAAACAACACCAGAACCGGGCGCAGGAAGCCCTGGAGCGGCTGGCTCCGGCCTTTCAGAGCGACCCGGAATGGACGTCCGGATTCATCGCCGACGCGTCCCGGTTCCATACCACGTGCCATCGGGAGGTGGAGCAGTGGAACCGGTACCAAACCGAACTCAAACGGGTGGCTGAACGAAAAACAGCCCTGCAACAGCAGTCGGCGGTGCTGGCAACCGAACTCAAAGGCGCGCAGGAAGCCGTCCGCCAAATCGAAACCAAGCTGAACCGCCAAACGGAAACGGTTGACCACCTGCACCAGGAACGCCAAGCACTGCTCCAGGGCAAATCGGTGGCCGAGGTTTCCGGCGAGTTGAATTTATTTGTCCAAACCGAAGAACAGCACTACCGCACCGCCCAGACTGCGCTCCAGACAGCGGTGCAGGAATCCCTGGTGGCGGAAACCAATCTCCACAATGCCACCCGGCAGATTGCCAGTTGTGAAACGGCCTACCAAACCCAGCGCCAGGAACTGGAACAGGCGCTGAACCGCTTTGAACTTCCCGGTTTGACCGACCTTTGTCAGCAACTCGCTTTCAAAGAAACCAGGCTGCGGACCGAGCAGGCCCGCATCGCGGCCCTCCAGCAGGAAATCCAGCGAATTGCAGCCATTCGGGACAACCGCCGCAGCCAGTTGGAAGAACATCTGACCCGGACACCCTCCGTCGGTTCGCCTGAAACCCTGCGCAAAAATCTGGCCAAAATCGAACAGGACAGCACCAAACTGTCTGAGCAACTGGGCGCAAATCAGGAAAAACTGCGGACCGATGCCGAAAACCGCCGCCGTCTGGCCGGATTGGAAAAGGAAATCGAAGCCCAACAACAAGTCACCCAGGTTTGGGAGGAACTCCGCGACCTGATTGGGTCCGCCGACGGCGACAAATTTCAGAAATACGCCCAGAGCCTGACCCTCGAACTGCTGCTCGACCATGCCAACCATCACCTGAGCCAGTTGCGGCCCCGCTACCGGCTGGAGCGGGTGCCGGGCTACGACCTGGAAATCCATGTGGTGGACCGTGATTTGGGCGATGAAATCAGAAGCTGCGCCTCCTTGTCGGGTGGGGAAACCTTTTTGATTTCACTCGCGCTGGCACTGGGGTTGTCTTCGGTTTCCGCCCGTCAGGTCACCATTGAATCGCTGTTTATTGACGAAGGTTTTGGCACTCTGGACCGGGATTCACTCGAAACCGCCGTGGCAGCCCTCGACCAGTTGCAGGCCGAAGGCTGTCAGGTCGGCATCATTTCCCATATCCCGGATTTGGCCGAACGACTGGGGTACCAAATCCTGGTCGAGCCCCGTGGTGCCGGTATCAGCACGGTTTCCATTCTGGGAAAAAACAGCTAACCCAGGAAATAATCGGTAAATGGTACTTGGTGTTTTTGCAAACATCTGTTTTTCACCATTCATCATTCATCATTCACCATCTTGCTACCCTTTCGCCCAGGAGTAACTTGTTCATGACCAAGCCGCCCCAGGTTGTCAGCTACTGGTGGCTGCCGGTTCTTTTCCTCATACACGACCTGGAGGAGCTTTTCACCATTCCGGGTTGGGTGACGGCCCACCGGCACGAGCTTCGGCTTCTTTTTGAGCACGTTGGGATTGGCGGCTGGGCTGCAGCCTTGCCCACCACCTTCGCCCAAACAGCTTTCGCCATCGGGCTCATGCTGGCTCTTTTCATCATTGTGACGGCGGGGGTTTTCCGCCGCCCGGATTCCCGACTGTGGCGCACGCTCTACGGTGGGCTGGCGGGAACCTTTCTGTTCCACACCCTGACACATGTCGCCCAAGCCATTGGGTTTCGCGGTTACACGCCGGGCCTTGTGACTGCCCTTTTGGTGGTTGCGCCTGGAACTGCCCTGCTGACCAGAGAGCTTCTGCGCCAGAGTGCGATTGATTTCAAACCCTCCTTGGTTGCCGCTCTCATCGGCCTGATGCTCTTCCTGCCCAGCGTCCTGGGAACCTTCCAACTTGTACACTGGCTCTGTTCGTGGTGAAAAGCCTCTTGGCACGGCTGGGGCTTTGGTGTACGACACCGTGTCCCAGCATGCCGGAAAAGCTGAAACCCATCTTATTTTTTCAGCAATTGTCGGCTTGGAACTGTCGTTGGATTGGCCTTCCAAATCCTGAAGGAAAGCGATACGAGGACGGAGTTCCAGATTTTGGATGTCAGGTCACAAAACCCGGAACCCGTCTTGGGTCAGATTCAGGTGGTACTATTTTTCCTTGACCAGTTCCTCCATGACGGCGTTCAGCTCAAATTTGCTCTCATACCAGCTAAACCCGCTGGCCTGGTAACGAAGTTTGCCATCCCGGCCAAAGAAGAATGTTTGGGGAATTCCGCTCACCCCATACTGCTTTGCCACCGCCTCGGCCCAAAAAACCGGGAACGGCATTTTTTCCCTGGCCAGAAACTCCTTGGCCACGTCCTGTTCGTCCCAGGTATTCATTGACAAAAATTCCACCCCTTGGGACTTATAGGTTTCATAGAGTTTCTTCAAATGCGGAAGTTCGGCCATACAGGGACCGCACCAAGTTGACCAAAAATTCATGACCACCACTTTGCCGCGCAAGTCCGCCAGCCGGTACGGTTTCCCATCCAGGCTCGTCAGGGAGAAATCCTTGGGTTCGGCGGAAATGAAGCGTTTCCGGACACGGGCTGCAACTTCCTCCCGTTTCTGCTGGTTGGCCTGGGAAATAAATTCCTCGCTTTTGAGAGTCGGATTTCGTTTTTCCAGGTCGGTCAAAGCCTCAGCCGCTTTTCCCCCAAAGTGTTTGATTTCATGGTCTTTGGAACTGATTTTTTCGGTTCCGTCCCCATACTGCGCCATAATCCGGGCGTACAACTCCGCTGCTGCACGGGTTTTCCCCAGTTTCTCCAGCGTCAAACCATAATGATATGGAATGCCGCCCCAGGTTGGGTCGTTATCCGGCACTTCGGCTTTTCGGAAGGATTCTTCAGCCGGAGCATATTCTCCCAAGGCCAACTGAACCCGTCCGAGAGCATATAGATATTCGGCCCGGCGGTTCCGATAGGTAAAGCGCGCACGTCCCTCAGGAAAATTCTGTGCCCAGGCAGCAGGGTCAAAACTGGCAGGCCGCGTGGCCGGAGTATAGGTCTCGGTGGCTGCCACCAGCATCTGCGCATGTTTGCGCGCTCGGTTGAGGTCGCCTTTCCGCTCCAGCAATGCGTTAATCACAAATTTGTAAACGCCAATATCTTCCGGGTCCAACTTGATGACTTTGGCGGCAGCGGCCTCCATTTTCCCAATGTCACTGCCATCGTAGGCTTCCAGCAGGTTTTCATTGACCAGTACCCGAAATTCATCATCCAGTGGTTCTGTGTCCAGGGCTTCGAGGGCAGCCACCTGCTGTGCCTTATCCTTCAGTTGTAAGGCGGCTACGCGGCGTTCGTTATAGCGAAACCGGTGGCCCAGAAAAAAGTACCGTCGCCTGAGCCCGGTTTGATTGTCCATTTCCACGTAGCCCAGGCTATCCATTTTTCCCCAGCCGGGATACATCTTGTTGAGTTCAGTTTGGAACCCTAGCGCCTTTTCCTTTTGACTCAATGGCTGTTCATAGGTGAAAGCGGCAATTTGCAACAGGCGGGGATTTTTTTCTTCCGTGGCCAGCAGGCGCGCCAGGTCTGTTTCAATCTGCTGCAACACTGCGGCATCGTTTCCGGATTTGGCAGCCTGCGCTTTCCACAGGTCCCGATACAATGAATATCCTTTTGGATTCGATTGAATCAGCTTCTGACAAACCGTGATGGCCTCGTCAAATTGCTTTGCCTCAATCAACAGGCGGGCAAACCCCTGCTGGATGATCGTCTCCGTCGGGTCCAGAGCGGCAGCTTGACGATAGGCTGCCACTGCTCCCTCGATGTCTTTTTGTGCCTTTTTCAGTTCACCTGCCGCCACCTGGCTCCAGCTCCAATCCGGTGCCAGTTCCATCACTTTGGTCAAAAAACCCGGTCCCTCCTGAGTGTCATAGGTCAACAGCGGGGTCAACCCAAAAATCAACGGGTACAGCGGATTCTTCGGCTCGGCGGCCATTTTGGCCCGGTATTCATCGGCCACCAGAACCGGATTGGAGGTTCGGGCCAGACAGATTTTTACGTAGAGTTGGTGGGCAGCGACATTGTGGGGTGACTGTTCCAGCGCTTTGCGAATGGTTATCAACGCCTCGTCCAGTTTTCCTTCATCGTAGAAGTCCCGCGCCTGCCGGAGCAGTTCCTTGATTTCAGAGGTGCTGGCTTTCTGCGCTGTTGTTGCTTGAAATGGATGGGTTCCCGCTGCATGTGCCTTGAACGGTGTGACAATACCCAGCAGACCAACGGCTGCAATCCCACACAAGCTCAGAAAGAGTTTGCTTCGTTTCATGGTTTTTCACTTTTTCGATTCATTGGATTGTTTGAGAAGATATGGGTGCTACGAGGCTGTTTCCGTTTTTGGTTTGGACTTGTGCAAAAACTGTGATTGCTTACAAGCCGCACCCTGGGGTTGGTTCCAAAAACCGGGAATTGCCTGCGAAACCTACTGACTTCCACCAGTCAAGCAAGGAAAATTTGCCCAGGGTACTGATTTTCGGCTACTATCGGGTTTCCCCAAATAATCCTTACAGCCCTCAGCACGTTTTACCCCAACGAAGTAGCCCCTGGTTGCCCCCATTCGGCAGTTTCTTTGCGCCGGATGTCTTCATGCAAACCGCTTCACCATTCCCCGACAATCCGTAGCCCCCACCTATTTTTTGATTTCGACACAGGTGCCTATGCAAAGATTTTGGCTGGCTGTTGTTTGGTGTTTGGTGGCACTTGGCGGAGCCTTCGTCGTGATTGAGCAGGCTGCGTCAGCCCGACTGGAAACAAACCTTTCGCAGGGAAACAACCGGTTTCTTCACCCCCTCAAAACAAATCCTCTGCCAATCCCTGACCGGCTGGCCGGGGCGATTGTCAGTGCCCCGCAGCAGGTCCGGTTTTCCGTCAATTCCCTGGCCATCCAGGCCGCCGGACTGGAATTGACAACCACGGGAATTCCCTCGGCGGCAGAACCCATTCGCCGGGTGGAACTGGTGGTAACCGGGCCGGAACCGGTACTCATCGAGGGTCCGCTTGAGACACGGGCTTTTCCCCAGGCGGATGTCTGGCTGATTGCACCTCATGGAATTACTTTTGGAAAAAACGCCCGCCTGAACGTGGGCCAATCTTTTTTTGCCATTGCCGGAAAACCTGATGGCGGTGGCTTTCGCTTTTTTTCCCAACATCCCGGCTCCCTGGTCAATCACGCGCAACTTCAAGTCGGAACCGGAAAGACCCTGGCCTTGCTGGGCGGGCATCTTGAGCAACGAGGAACCCTGTATGCTCCCGGCGGCACGATTGTGGTGGCTGCGCCGGTTGGAACCAAGGGGGCCGGGTCTTTGAAAGACAAACAAAACCTGATGTCGCCTGAATTTCCCCTTGCTTCCTTTTCCTTTGAGCGCGGAAAACAGGGCGGCGCAGCCGGTATCCTGGAACAGCTTGGCACCATTGATGTTTCAGGGGAAACCGGCGGAGCCATCACCATTGCCGGCGGGCTGGGATTGCTGGGCGGGGAAATCCGCGCCGATGCCAGGAACCAGGGTGGAACCGTCCGGTTGACAGGCGAACATCTGACGCTGACCGGAATGATTTCCGCCTCCGGGAGCAAAGGAAACGGCGGGAACATCAGGGTGGAAACCTCCACCCGGACGATTCAAACCTCCGGCAGCCTCCTTACCGTTGCGGGAGGACAATTTGGCAATGGAGGCGAAATCGCCCTCCGCAGCGGAACCACCGGAAAAACGGATGGCATCTTCCTTTCCGGCACGCTTGCAGCCGGAACCGCCGGGTTGCAGGGCGGATCCATTTCCCTGGCGGGTCGCAAACTGGATGTGGTGGACGGGAAACTTTTTGCGGTCGGACCAACCGGCGGGGGCACCATCCGGGTGGGAACCATGCAGGAACCTGGTGCCGCCGATGGGGCTGAAACCGTGTTTGTTTCCCCAACCTCGGAGGTAAGAACCGATTCGACCAGTCGGGGCAACGGCGGGGAAATTCTGGTCTGGTCGCGGATGGATACCGAAATGAGGGGCACCATCAGTGCTGCCGGAGGGCCTCAAGGCGGTGACGGCGGCCAGATGGATGTTTCGGGCCTGGGTGCAGTGACCATGAACAGTGACCCGGCCACTCCTGCCGGAAAACCGGGCCGTCTGCGGCTGGACCCCAAAAATATCGTGGTGAGCGACACGGCGGGCGTCTTTCCTCAATATGATTTGGTGAATCCACATCCGGGAACGTTTACCTTTGGCGAACGGGTCACAGTGACAGGAACCGGCCATCTCGCGGTTTCCAATCGGAATGCCATTATTGGAGCCTCTGCCGCCGGAGCCGTGTACCTCTTTCATGGATTGACCGGAGCCTTAATCAGCGTCCTGACCGGCAGTTCGGCTAACGACTCGGTGGGCAATGGGGGCTTTGTGGCACTGACCAACGGCAATTACGTGGTGCGCAGTCCCAACTGGAACAATCCGGCCAATGGGGCGGGCAACGCCGGGGCGGCCACCTGGGGCAGCGGCGTGACCGGTGTCAGCGGGTTCGTCAGCGCCAGCAACAGTCTGGTGGGTGGATCCTTTGGGGACAATGTTTCGCAAAACAGTATTCGGGCCTTAACCAATGGCAACTATGTCGTGGTCAGTACCAACTGGGACAATCCCGTTGGCTCAATTTCCGATGCCGGAGCCGTCACCTGGGGAAACGGTGCCAGCGGCTCCTTTGGCGTGGTCACGGCGGCCAACAGCCTCGTCGGGACCACTGCCAACGATTTTGTCGGAAACAGTGGTGTCACGCCGCTCGCCAATGGCAATTATGTGGTGGGCAGTCAGACCTGGGACAACCCGACCGGCCCGGTGGATGCCGCCGGGGCCATTACCTGGTGCGACGGAACCACCGGGCGTTCCGGCCCGGTGACAGCCGCCAACAGTCTGTATGGCGGAACCAATTTTGACCAGTCCGGTTCCGGCGGAATCGTGGCCCTCAGCAATGGAAACTATGTGGTGGCCAGCCGGTTTTGGGATAACCCGTCTGGTTCCCTTAACAATGCCGGGGCGGTTACCTGGGGGAACGGCACCACCGGCATCACCGGCCTCATCAGCGCCACCAACAGTCTGGTGGGCACCACCGGTAACGATGCCATCAGCGCCGGCGGAGTCGTTGGGCTGACCAATGGCAATTATGTGGTGTGCAGCCCCCTGTGGAGCAACGGAGGCACCACACCGATTTCCGGGGCAGCCACCTGGTGTGATGGCACCACGGGTCGGACCGGCCCCATCAATGCTTCCAATAGCCTGATTGGAACCAAAGTCGCCGACCTGGTTGGGTCGGGGGCGATTGCTCTTTCCAACGGCAATTATGTGGTGCGGAGTGACCAATGGGATGCTCCCGGCGGGACTGCGAATGTCGGGGCCGTCACCTGGGGGGATGGTGCCGGCGGCACCTTTGGTCCGGTCAGTTCCGCCAACAGTCTGGTGGGAACCACTGCCAATGACCAGCTTGGTTCCGGCAGCAATGGTGGCATTACGGCTCTGGCCAATGGCCATTTTGTGGTGCGCAGTCCCGCCTGGAGCAACGCCGGAACGGCCAATGCCGGGGCGGTCACCTGGTGCAACGGAGAAACGGCGGGACCTCGCACGGTCGGCGCTGTCAGCCCAGCCAACAGTCTGGTGGGCAGCACCGCCGGTGACAAAATTGGCGAGTTCAGCGTCACGGCTTTGACCAACGGGAATTTTGTGGTCAACAGTCCGTCCTGGAGCAATAGCGGGATGGCCAGCGCCGGAGCCTCAACCTGGTGCAACGGGTCCACCGCCGGGCCACGGACTGTCGGCCCTGTCAGTGTAGCCAACAGTCTGACAGGCAGCGCAGCCAACCATCAGGTGGGCAGTGCCGGGGCCATTCCTTTGACCAATGGAAATTACGCCGTGAGCAGTCCCGGCTGGGACAATGGAGCGGTGGCCAACGTGGGAGCCGTCACCTGGGGGAACGGTGTCAGCGGAAGCAGCGGTCCGGTGGGTGCATCCAACAGCCTGATGGGCACCAGTGCCAATGACGGAGTGGGAAATCTGACTGCCTTGCCCAATGGAAATTTTGTGATACGGACAGGAACCTGGGACAAACCGGGGCAGGCTGATGCCGGAGCCGTCACCTGGGGAAATGGAACCACCGGGCAATCCCTGACCGGATTTGGAGAACTCAATGCCCAAAACAGTGTGATTGGAAATGCAGCCAATACCCTGCTGGCCGGAGAGACTCCGGCTGATGGCGTCAATGGGTACTTTGCCGCAGTTTTCCAAAGTTCCGCCGAGGGCGGCAAAATAACGCTCGGTCTCAGCAATCCCGACCCGAACCAAATGACCTACAGCCGGGGCCAGGGGTCAACCATGACCGTCACCACCGGATTTTTGACAAGTCTGCTCAATGTCGGAACCCCGGTCACCCTGCAAGCCAGCAACGACATTACGCTGAACAGTCCGCTGACCGCCAGCGGCGGCGGGGATTTGACCTTGCAGGCGGGCCGGAGCGTGCTGCTCAACCAGCCCGTTTCCCTGGCCAACGGCAATCTGACCGTGATTGCCAACGACCTCTTGAGCAACGGCGTGGTGGACACCCAACGCGATGCCGGGCAGGCCCGCATCACGGCCACCGGAGCCATCTCCACCGGAACCGGCACTGCCACGTTTGAAATTCGGACCGGAGCCGGGAAAACCAACTTGGCGAGCGGCGTGCTGCAACTGCTGACGGTTCAGGCCGGCGGGATTTCACTTTCCAATAACGGACCTTCTGCCGGTTCTCAAATTCGGGTCACGGGGACAATCGGCAGCGGTCCCTGCTCCGGAGCCAGTCTGTGTGCCGCCAATGGAGGGGGCGGCATTGCCATCAATCACCCCAACAGCAGCACCAACTTTTTGGTAGGAAACGCCGCTGCCAATGGGACGGCTGGCAGTCTGGTCAGCGCCACCGCCACGGTTCAGTCACCCCTCACCATCATCAATGCGCCGGGGACGTTTACCCAAGGCAACATCAATGTGACACCGGGGTTGGTGTGCCCGACCATTTCCATCACCCCTGCCACCCTTCCCGGTGGGATAGTGGGAACTACCTATTCTCAGACATTGACCGGAACTCCGGCAGCAAGCTATGGGTTTTCCCTGCTTTCCGGGAACCTGCCACCGGGTATCGCCCTTGAACCCAACGGAAATCTAACCGGGACCCCGACTCAGGCAGGTGTTTTCAATTTCACCATCAGGGCTTTGAATGACACAACCACCTGCTCCGGTGCGCAGGCATTGACGCTGACGGTGCTGGCCCGACCAAACTTGACTGCCGGTCCCGTCGCCAACCGTCAACAAGGAAGTTCAGGCACCATCGCCCCGATTGCCACCGTTTCGGATGTCGAAACCCCTGCTGGAAATCTGACGGTGACAGCCCTTTCCATTCCAACCGGAATCTCGGTCACCGGAGTTTCCAACCAGAATGGAACCGTGACCGCCACCATCGAAGCAAGTTGCACGGCAACTCTGGGAAACAACACCGTCGGGCTGCAAGTCACGGATGGAGACGGTTTAACTGCCACTGCCAGCCTGACGGTCACCGTGACCGCCAATGAGAGTCCGACGTTGACCTACACTGCCGCAGGGATTGGTTTGGGCGGCAGCCGGTTTGTCAATCCCGCCACCGGACCGAGTGACACCGGAGTGATTTCCAGTCTGACGCTGCAAAGCCAGGGCACCTTCACCGGGACGGTTGGCCTGAACAGTCTGACGGGCGTGGTCACGCTTTCCAACGCGGGTCCTGCCGGAACCCATACGATTGTTATCCGGGCCACAGATAATTGCGGCTCCGTCACTAATGCCACCCTTGACGTGTCGGTGGCTGCCGCAACCCACACGGTCACCCAGTTTTACCCGGTGGCTTCCACCAGCGGAAAAACCGTTACCATTTCAGGCACGGGGTTTGTTCCAGGCAACACGATGGTCTTTTTCGGTGAAGGACGGTTGATTTCGGCTACCGTCACAAACGTGACCGCCACCTCCATCACGGTGACGGTACCAGCCTCCGCTGCCGGCAACCTTAACGGCTATTTGACCGTGCGGGTGAATGGGGTGGATGTCACAACGCTCAGCCTTGCTGCCAATGCTCCGGACCCCGGTAATCCGGCAGCCGTTTTTCCGGAGTTTGTCCTGTGGGGCGATGTCAATCGGGACGGCGTATTTGGCACCAATGACGTAGCGCTGGCGCGGGCTTTTCTGCAATTCCAGGCCACGCCAACAGCCCGGCAGGTGCTGGCTGCAGATGTGGTTCCGGCCAATGCCAACGGCAGCCGGGGCAATGGACAATTGTCCACCACGGACTTTTCGCTGTTGCGGGCGGTTTCGTTTGGACAGACATCCTTCTAGGACTGGGGACTGAGGACTGAGGACTGAGGGCACAGACAGAGTTTGGAGTCGGAGCAGAAAAACGAAACTGAAGGACAGATTTTCCGGATAGGACTCGGCCCTCAGTCCTCAGTCCTCAGTCCTGAAAGGGTCCTCAGTCCTTCAGGTGGCAGGCTTTTCCCAAACCACCGTGTAGCGCCAGCGCACATGGCGAATCCACTGTGCGCCCGGCAAATGAGTGTGGCACATGGCCGCCACTTCGGACATGGAAAGGTACCGCTCGGTTCGTCCATGTTCATTCCAGGCGGCCCGGACTGCGGCTGGTTCGCGGAACCGTCCTGTTTTCCACCAACGGTTGAAGAGCGAAACTCCGGCAGCCACAGGAAATTCAAGCCGGTCATACCAGGTTTCAGCGGAACGCAAATCCTGAATCAACAAGGTTCCGCCCGGTTTGAGCAGTGTTTTCATGCGGGAAACGGCCGGTTCCAGGTCCAGGTGATGGAGTGTCGCCGCCGACACCACACAATCGAAAGCGGCTGTTTCCAAGGGGAGTTGAAAAAAATCCCCGCACCAAAAGGTCAGATTGGTTTGGGTCTGGTGGTGGTTCTGGGCAATCCGAATCATTTGAGATGAAAGGTCCACGGCCAGCACCTGCGCCGCCTGCCGGGCCAGCAATCCCGCCAAAAACCCCTGCCCACAGCCAATGTCGAGCGCCCGCCCGCAGGGCCGGGGCAGGTGTTGCAACAGGAAATCTTCGTACAGCAAAGGATGGACGCTCTGGTTTTCAGTCAGGCAGGCAATCTGGTCAAAATCAGCGCGGATTTTTTCCGATGATGTCGTCATGCGGGTTACCAATAAAGCAGCCAATTGTCCGGCACAATCAGTTTTTGCCCACACCTGCCGTGGCGTGGGCCATTCCAGACGTTTTTATCTCTCACATTAAACCGGAAACCGCAGTGGGGGCATTTGGTCCAGCCATCCTCTGCAACTTCAATCGGGATGGGCTCAAGGTCTTCCGGATATTGTTTTTTTGTGTGAATGCCCTGTCCTGCACAGCTTGAACAATCCGTCACGGTCCATGCCTCCTGACTGCGGGAAAATAAAACTCCTTCCCCTTCGCAAACTGCACAGGTTTCGCAAACATAAGGGTTAAAATCATTTTCCTCTGAGGCAGGCTTGCTTTTGAAAACCCGGTATTGGTGGATGAGGATTTTGCTGCAATCACAACGACGATAGGGCGTTCCCCGCCTTCGCCGGACTGGGGTCAGACACTGTTCACACAAGTCAAATTGATAGGCTCCGGCAACGGTGCGGATTGCTCCCGGTATCAGGTCTGCATACGAATGGCTCTTCATGTCGCCCTCTATGGAAACGTAACTGAAACCGGCACCCAGGTTTTCGGGTCGTTCAAAATCTGATGGGCGTAGCTCACGACTTCCATCCGGGAAACCTGCACCCGAATCAGCATGTAATCATTGCCTTTGTAGGTATCCTGGTAAAAAGCCGCCCATTCCTTTTTCCAGTGTTTTTCCTTCTCGGCCAGACTGTTGACCAGTTGCGCCTTGCCAATCAGCGTCACGTAACCGCCGCCGTTTTCCACCACATAACAGAGTGTCACTCTGGGATTGCGTTTGATTTCAGCCACTTTTCGGGTGACCGGATTGGTGGCAATCCAAATCACCATGCCTTCTTCAGGTGGAAACGGATCCACCACACGGGCCTGGGGCTGGCCGCTCCGGTCCAGGGTGACCAGGGTGCAATAACGGGCTTTCTGCATCATCTCTTTGGCCGCATTGATAATGCCGGCCCGGTCCGGTTTGGCTGGTTCCTGGGCGCAGACATCCATGACCGACCCCAACAGGAAAAGCAGCAAAAGAATAAAAGCGCATGGTTTCATAACAATGCTCACACAGAAAAAAGGAATTCAGCCAGTTTTCAACCTGCCCGAGGATGAGGGGCGCAGGCTTGCCACACATCCGTGCTCCAGCCCTGTTCCTTTGGTTTTTTTCAACACGTTGTTTTCCCTGGTCAATTCAGGTTTGTACCGGGAAAACGGTTTTTCCCCGTTGTTTGAGTATTTGCTCGGAAAACTTCCCAATAAAACTACGCAAGGCAGACAGCGATTGCCAGTCTTTTTCCCTGTCGGACCACCAAACCGCAGTAAATGAGTTGGATCCTTCCCTGATTTCCAGTGAAAAGAGACATCCGTCTTTTCCGAAATTCCTGGCAGGTCGGGAGGGCAAACCGGTTTTCCGGATTTGGGAAAGGACTGGTTGAAGTTCCTCCAACGTGACCCTGGCTTCGACAAATTCTGTCGTTGGGTCCACTGGCCATTGGACCTTCATTGTATACTTTTTTCCTTTTTGAAACCGGATCAAAAACCGGTCTGAGGTTTCCTCTTCGGCAAAAACTCTGAGTATTTCCACGACCCTGCTCGAACCAAATGCCGGGCCGCGATTGATGCGGATGACATCGGGAATTTCAAAGGGCTTCATTGCTTTGCTAAATCCGGTACTTCTCACAGGTTTTTCCTTCACCCGGTTTGCTTTCGCCAACCAACTCAATCAGAACCTAAAACTCACAAATGCTGCATTCCGGTTTCAACGTCGATATGGCTTTGGGGGCACAACCGCAATTGGGGCCGGGGTTTCCTTTCAACGGCTTTTTTCCTTCGCCCGATGGTGAAATGAAAATTGACCAGCCAGATTCCATCATCGCGCCTGAGGGTGACCAGTCCAAAATGCTCGCGCATTTCACATAACCTGGGACTGTAGCAATCCACCCAGAAATGGAGTCCGTTGCCATCAAAGAGCGTCGGACCGAAACGGAATGAAACCGACTCGCCCACAAAAACAGTTCCCCAGTCCGTTTTGTTGCGACAGGGAGCTTCGTCTTTCATGATGGAAAGATGGGGCCGGGCGGCTGGTTTGAAGGGTATACCCAACGGGGTGAGCAACTCCAATAAAGTTCCATGAGCCTGCGCCGGAACAGCCAACAGATACCAGTCTGGTTCGTAAAACACCGTGCCGGTAAGTTCGGGAGCTGAATCGTATGCTTCAAGCGGAGTGGACATCGTGACCTGCAATCAAAAAACGTTGCCAACGCAGATAAACCCCTGCCCCTAAAGAAAAAACCAGTCCCTGGCTGTGAGAACCAGGACCGGCCTGGCACCTTCCGGGTTGCGGGTTACGGGTTGGAAAATTGGAAAAGGCGGCAATCACGGAAAAGGTTACACCACATCGTCCGTACTCTAGCAAAGCCGGAACCCCGAACCAGTGTCAATTTTTTCTGCCATATCCCGTGGCATTCAAGGTCAATCACCTTACACAACCTAAAACTTCAGGTTTTCATTCAGGTTTTTCCCGATGGGAAAATCAGGAAACCAGGGTATTGTCCCGAACCCCACTTCACTGGAAAATGCACCATCCTGCCGCGTCAACTAATTCCCTGCACCCAAAGGACTGTCTTTCTGATTGTGGGAAAGCGCTGTTTGCGAGGTGCCAACTGGAAATCGCCAATTAAACAAATTTCCCAAAGGTGTTTATGTCGCTTCAGTCTCATGAAAAAATCTGGCAATTAATTCCGGGGGATGTTTCGCACCAGCAGGGTAACCCTTTAGTTGATTCTCACGCCCCCGCAAAAGAGTTTCCCGCCATCCTCTCGTACCTCAACTCGTTTCAGGATGTTGTGATGGTACTGGAAGGCAGCCATTCATATGGGAGAGAACCTTGGATTGCTTCTGTGAATCAGGCGTTTGAAGACCTGACCGGATATGCGCTTGAGGAGGCCGTAGGTCATCCGCTGACTTTTTTACATGGCCCGCAAACCCGGCTGACAACCTGGAATCGCCTGAAAACAGCCCTCTTGCATTATGAGCCAATCCGCGAGGAGCTGGCTTTTTATAACAAAAACGGGGACGTCTTCTGGCTGGAACTGGACTTGGCTCCGCTGGGCCGGATTGAACAGGATACAATGCAGTGGCTGCTCATTGGCCGGAATGTGACCGGACGGAAAACCCTTGAAAATCAGGTCAAAGAACAAGACAGCCTGGAAAAAGTGCGGCAGTTGTCAGCCGGAGTGGCCCACAACTTCAACAACCTTCTGATGGTGCTGATGGGGTACAGCGAAATGCTGCTGGGCAAATTTCCGGTTGACGATCCGAAACGGACCATGATTGCCAAAATCCAGGAAACAACCCAGCAAATGGCACAGATCACCAGCCAGTTGGTCGCTTTTGGACAAACCAGCTCTTCCAACCCCAAACCAGTAGACCTGAGCCAGGAGGTGGCACAACAGAAAAGTCGAATTCAAGGCTTGCTGGGGGATCAAATCACTGTGTCCACCAACCTCCGCCCCAACCTGGCAACCGTCCTGATCGACCCTTCTCAACTGGAGCAGGCTTTGGTGCAATTAAGCCTGAATGCCCGTGAAGCCATGCCCAACGGTGGTACGCTGTCCTTTGAAACCAACGTGGTTTTCCTTGATCGGGAAACCGCCCTCCACCAACTCGACTGCAAACCCGGTTTTTATATTGAACTGCTCGTTTCGGATACGGGGAAAGGCATGAAACCCGAGGTCAAAACTCATGTCTTTGAACCGTTCTTTACCACCAAAGGTGCCTGGGAAGGAAGCGGGCTGGGGCTTTCCACCGTGTATGGCATCGTGAAACAGAACGGCGGAGTGATTGAAGTATCCAGCCAGGAACAGTGTGGGACCCAATTCCGCCTCATGTTCCCGGTTTCGCTCCCTCAAGCAGCGGACAGCCAGGACCTTTCGGGTCAAACAGAAGTGGATAAATCCGTGATTCTTCTCATCGAAGACACCGCCGAGGTCAGGGAACTCTTGCACTATGAACTTGAATCCAAGGGTTATACAGTATTGGCAGCCGCCCACGGGCGCGAAGCCATCCGGTTGGCCAGTCAATGTCCCCACCCTATCCATTTTGTTCTTTCAGATGTGATGATGCCGGGAATGAACACCAGAAATATGGTGGACCAATTGAATAAACTGCAACCAGGCATCCGTTATTTGTTTATGAGTGGATTTTCCCAGGAAATATTGGAGCAACATGACCTTCAGGCTCCCACCGGGTGTTTTCTTCAGAAACCATTCACCTCCGAAGAGATGAATCTCAAACTGAACCAACTCTTCAACCATTAACAAACAGAAGTCCGTAGGTTGCTGTTTTTCCTAGCCGGGAAGGGTTCTGTATCACTTGCTGAGATTAAGTGAAGACTGAGATACAGCCATGAAAAGAATACGAATTATCATTGCTGATGGACATGAGGTTATTCGGTACAGGTTACATACATTTTTGACCACACAGCCCAACTGGGAGGTGGTGGGGGAGGCCCAAAACGGATTTGATGCAGTTTGGCTGGCAGTCAACCACACCCCGGACCTGGCAATTCTGGACCTTTCCTTATCGGGTTTGAATGGTTTGGAAGTTGCCAGTCTGATTCGGGAAACCAACGCTGATATTAAAATTCTTTTGTTATCGATGCCCGATTTGAATGAGCTGGAAGAGGAAGGGATTGCGGCTGGGGTCACGAAAGTTCTCTCCAAGGCTTCTGCCGGACGGGTCCTGGTGGAAACCATCCAGGAAATATGTGAAGGCACTCTGAGCGAAGTGCTCGTTCCTGTGGATACCCCGTTGCCAGCCTTGAAAACCGGCCTGCCGGATTCTCGTTTTGTCAGACTGGGCCAGACCAATCCGTTTTTTTCAAACCCTCTCCAGCCGTGAACCGGGCCACGCGGATTGCGGATGCATTGTCCGTTTACAAATTTAGGTTGTGTCTTGAAATTCAGGAAACTCTGGTTGATTGGGGGGATCCTTTCACGTCTTTCCTGATTTTCAAGACCCTGGTTTAGCAAACCCAACCGATGACGGGTCGCCTGCCGCCGGGACCCGGTTCATCGGCTGAACTGTCGCAGGTGATGGTCAGCGTGTAAATAACCCCAGCGGAGCCATTCCGCCTCGCTCATGCGGCCAAAAATGGGATGCTCCCCCCATTCAAAAGAGCGTGGGGATGCAGTCATCTTTTCAATCAGAAAAACCAGTTCTGCCACATCCCGGACGAATTCCACTGGCGGGGTGCCAGCTTGTTCCTGGTCGAATTCAGGGCGGGTGACAATCCCTTTGGGCCATCGCAGCGGAACCTGCAAGGCAATCCACTTGACCACCACCCGATGAAAAATGGTTCCGACGAGCGGTGTTTGGCGTTCACCCCAGGCACATTTGAAGGCATCGTTGAGGTGACACACCATCTGATGAACATTCATTCGTCCCCACCGGCGGGGACTCTGCGGCGTCAAAAGGGCAATCCGGGCCAGAATCTCCGCTTTATCGGTAGCATGCGCCAATGTCTTCACAAACGGTTCCTTCCTCTCGTCCGGTGTGACCGGTTCCCTATTCAAACAGCGTCGAAGCGTGAATTTCCGGAATCACAATCGCCATGTCATACCCCCAAATAAACTCTTCCAGGCGCGGGTCA
The DNA here is from genome assembly GCA_019695185.1 of Blastocatellia bacterium. Lineage (GTDB taxonomy): Bacteria > Acidobacteriota > Blastocatellia > Chloracidobacteriales > Chloracidobacteriaceae > JAIBAN01. Next base: position 45,713 of record JAIBAN010000020.1, read on the forward strand.
ATCTTTCCGAGTTTCCGCCCTTGCGCCAAAGGGCGCAGCGGACGCAAATCCAGGAGGGTCCAGTTTTTGCCCTGTGCGGCAGCCAACAAGGGTTTGACGTCGAAAAAATTCATTTCCTCCACGACATTATAGGGTTTCTTCTTGTCAGCCTCATTGCCAACAAAAGGAAAATATCCATTGGTGGCTCCGCCCGCGCCCACCACCACCACGTGGAGCGACTGGGAACCATTGGAGGCCGCCAGTTCAGCCGCCAGATTTCCCATATCATAGACATTCAGCCAGCTTCGCCCTCGTTTTGTGTGCATCATGCCAAACTTGAACAGAACTTTGGGCAGCTTGCCGTCCCGTTTGTAGGCCTGTTTGTAATAATCCATAAAATGCTGCTTCATGAGCTTGGAACGCTGCGTATTGGAGGCATAGCCCTGATTCCCGGCATTTTTCAGGTACACTTCCCAGCTTACCTTCAGTTCCCGGAAAATTTCTGCAACCGCCGGGTTCGGCACTCCTTCCAGCGCCTTTTCCAGCCGGTCAAAATCCTCCGGACGGGCAGATGCCATAAAGACCGAGGCCGGGTTTTTGCTTTCGACCATGTGGGCAAATTCGGTTTTGAGCGGCTGATACATTTCCTGGACAACCGCCTCCGCCTTGGTTTTGCGAGTCAACTCGACCAATCGTTCAAAATGAAAATTTGCTGAGAGGATAAACTCCTGGTCGAGCCCCCACAGCCAATTGGTTTTTTGCCTGGTTTTTGAACCAATGGCCTGCACCATGGCGCATTCCTCTTTCCAAAAGTAAAACGGAATGCCGAAAGGATACTGTTTGTTCATAGTTGCCAGAGCTTCGGTACTGTTTGGCCCTCTCGCCACCTTTTCCAGATGCCGGGCTGAAAGCGGGCCGATTTCCGAGGCAAAATATTCAAATCCGGCTGGTGCCAATTCCTCAAAGAGCATGGCGGTCAACTGTGGCATTTCCGTCATCCCGTGGTCTTCGCCTAACAGCACAAACTGGGCTGCCTTGGCTTCCCGGTGTAACACATCGGCTCCGGCACCGGTCAATTTTCCCCCTTCAACCGTCAGGGGATAGGCATTCTTGGTCAAGGCAGCTCCCAGAGGGTCCGCCGGCTTTTCCTGAGCCACCACCGGCCAACGGGTTCCCTGAAATGCCACGGCTGCCACCAAAAGGGCAAAAAACCACCAACGCAATTGAAAGAAACGCATAATTTTCCTCAAAGAAGAACGATGGGTTTGAATTTACCCAACCTGAGCTGGTTGGTACTGACGCAAGCGCAGGAACAAAACAAAATGCGTGGCAAAAATAAGCGGAACCAAAAAGGTTGGCAACAGGGCCAGCGGCAATTTTAACAAGGCGTTTAACTGGCTGAAGTCGTTCAGCCCAATCCGGGCCGCAGTTCCCACCACAAAAATAATGTCCAGCAGGCCTAAAATATTCCAGACAAAATAGACTCTCCGGAGAGAAAGTCCGGTTGGAGGCCCCCAGAATAACAACCCCACCGCCCCGCTGGCAGCCACGATGTCACCCCATCCGCCAGGGACGGCAAAGGCATAAGGAAGCTCACCACGTCCATACAAAACCAGAAAATACATCCCCACGAAACGACCCAGATGCGGAATCAGAAACAATCTCATGTCAACCTGTTCGGTCCATGCCCGAACGGGCGGAACCCTGGTGAAAACCAAAAAGGAAAGGAAAGCCAAACCTACAATCAACAACTGTGGGGCCGGCGGGCGCAGCATTTGGGTCAATCCCAAAGCACCAGCCAAAAAGGCTAACCCAAACCATATCGCAACCCCTGTGACAATCGTCGTGGTATGAACCAAAGCGGGTTTCTGTGCCATGAACCAAACCTCAAGCCTGAATTTTTGTTGGATGTGCGGCTCTGAACGTTTGACATGGGTTTGTTTGTTCGATTCCGATTGAATTTGGCTTTTCACCCTTCACCATTCAAAACCTGCTTGGTCCTCAGTCTTCAGTCCTTGTTTGCTCCTCAAAATGTGGCTTGTCCAAAGGAAACCGCCCGCAAAAATGAAATATCGGCCGTGGTGATTGCCCCGTCGCCCCGACAAATACCATTGACCGGTGTGACATCGGTGGCCAGTCGTTGGCGAACTGTGGGAGTTGCCTGAAATTGCGAAAACGCACGGCTTAAAGCCACATCATTGGAATTGGCCAAGGCTCCGTCTCCGTTGGTATCCCCCCACAACACAAATTCCGGAAAAGTGGCGGTTCCGTTGCACGGCGGAGTTGAGGTATCCGGCAGGTTGCTCGTGGTGGCATCATTGCCATTCACCCGCACGGTCACATAGCCGTTGAGATTGGCGGTTCCGGTTCCCGAACTCGGAATGGTCACCGTCAAGGTCGTGGAATTGGCCACCGTCACCGCTGCGGCGGGAATCAAGCGGGTGCCTCCGAAAAAGACCTGGGTACTGCCGCTGACGAAATTGGTGCCCACAACGGTCAAGGTTTTCCCTGGAGCGGAGGCAATCGGGGTGAAACGGGTGATAGTTGGCACCGGGGTCACACTTTCCCGGAAATTGGAAACCGTCACCGCTGTGTTATTGAGTGATTGCGCATTGTCCCTGGTTCCGGCCAGTCCGGTCGGAAGTCCGGTGTAGTTCACATTCGGGTTGGAAAAATGCGCCACCCTGGTGCATCCCTGGGTACACTCCGAACTGTAGGACATGACCGTGCGAAATTGTCCATCCACAAAATGACCGTAAGAATAGGCGTAAGCCGCCGTACCGCCGTTGGCTGGATCGTGCTGACTGCCCTGGGTATGGCCCAGTTCATGGGCAAAGGAAAGATTTCCTACCGCACAGCCCCGGTCGGTAATTGAATAGGCACTGGAGGCAAAAGTGGTATTGACATTGGTCATTACATAGCCGATGCCACAGGCGCTGGGAAGCACCTCCACAATCAGCGACATGAGGTCAGCCCGGTACTGGTCCCGCAGAGCCTGGGCGGTTGTATTCGCCCGAAAGTTGGAAAGCATCTGGCTGGCTGTTCCGGTCTCGCTGAAATCCAGTTCCCCGGTATAAACCATTTGCAAACGGGTGGTGATATTGCTGTTGGCATAGGCGGTGTTGGTTATATCCACTGCACTTTGGGCGGTGGCCTGAATCTGGGTGGTGCCGCCCGCTGCCGTGCGGGCCGCCGCTGTGTACAGCACCATCACATCAATCCGGCTCCCGTTATCCACTTCCGGAGTGCCACTGCGCACGACTGTTGGTTCAACCGCATTGGAGGCTGCAACCGGGACCGCCCCACCACAAGGTTTGAAACTGGAAAAATCTACCTTTTCAATCACATGGCGGTTTCCCGCCTGGGGTATCACCTGAAAGGTTCCAGTGGGAAGATAGAGTAACCCTGAAACAACTCCGTCCACCGCTGAAATGGTCACGTCATGCTGGCTCCCGGTCGGATGTGGGGCCTTTCCCCGCCAGGTGAAGCTGTTCATCGAACGGCCTTCAAATTCAGTCCGGCCCACCGGAAATGTGTTTCCCGCAGGTGTTTCAACCTCCACCACCCCAACCTCTGGCATCCGTAGGGCTTCCAAATTGATCCGGACTTCCGCCGCTTTACCGGGTACCGTGGCGGCCAGGTACTCAAACAAACGTACCCTTTTTTGAAGTCCCGCTCTGGCTTGCCAACGGGCTTCAGTCCACCCTGGCAGTCCAATCAACCCCATCCCTAAAACCATCAGAAAAAACCATTTTCCCAGGTGCCGTCGAATCATCATAACCTCACTTTGTCTTGAAGAGGAATTCGAAAACCTTTCGAATATTTTCGAACAAAACACTCTTGCCAAACGTTTCCAGAAACAGGCGGGACACCCCTCGCCCAACTTTCAAAGACTTGTTGTAAGCTTATATTTGAAAAGGAGTTATTGTCATGGCCAAAGCCAAACGCGTTGCCAAATCTCAACAGGAAATTTTGAACTCCGCCTTGACCGAATGGGCAACCTTGTCCCAACAAATCGCCCCCCAAGTATATCGCATGAAGCAACTGGAAGCCCAAATTGATGAAACCATCAAAGCCATTTCCCTCGACGCCGAAGGCCAATTGCACAGCAATTCCATCGAAACTGAAACTGCCAAAGTTGCCCTCATGGTCGCCAAGGTGCGAACCGTTGACGCCAAACGGTTTATCACCAGTGTGGCAGAGACCAACCGGAACGAAGCCTTTTGGGATTGCCTTTGGGTGGGAGCCGCACGAGCCGAAAAATTTCTGCCAGCCGACGTTTTTTCAACCTTGGCTGAGGTCAACACCGAAGTCAGAATCAAAATGTGGTTGAAACCGACGTTTCCCCCGACCATCACCTAAGTTCCCCAACGGATTTGGACTGCGGTAAATGGTCAAGGTGCGGAGGGTTTCTCCACCAACTGCGCTTCACCATTCACAACCACCTGCGAATTTATTTCCGAACTTGTTCCCCGGCCCATCTTTCTCCAAATAAAAAAAAATGGCCGCCCTCAACCGGGGCGGCCATGCTTGTTTTAAGGCTTTTCAGGCTGAAATCCAGGAAAAAATTAGAAGTCAGTCTGTCCAAACGAAACGGCCCGGAGGAAAGCAATGTCAGTGGCTCCGAGTGTTCCGTCACCCCGACAGGCTCCATTAACCGGCACCACGTCGGCAGCCAGCCGCTGCCGCACGGTCGGGGTTGCCTGGAATTGGGTAAAGGCCCGCGCCAAAGCAACGTCGTTTGCCTGAGCCCGCAATCCATCTCCCGTGATGTCGCCCCACAGCACGAATTCCGAGAACGTGGCCGTCAGGCTGCATGGCGGAGTGGAATTATCCGCCAGTGCCTGGGTTGTCGCCTGGGAAGCGCCGTCCACCACTGTCAGATAGCCGTTGATGTTTCCGTTCCCTGTGGTTGAAGCAGGCACCACCACATTCAAAGTTTGGGCGTCCACAAACGTCACTGAGGCAGCCGGAACCAAACGCGTTCCGCCAAAGAAGACCTGCGAAGCCGCCGTAAAGCCAGTTCCTTTGACCACAATCGTTTTACCTGCTGCCGAGGCAATCGGGGCAAAACCAGTCACGGTCACACTGCCTGGAGCCGCACTACAGCACGTGTAGGCAGACCGGGTGATTTCCAATTGCCAACAGAACAGCGTACCGGTGTCCTGGGTGGCATCGTCGTTAATACTCAGGGTCCAGGTTCCATTCGACGCTTTTCCGTTCAGGGCCGACAGCACCTGATCGGGTTTGAAGGAACCGGCATAGGGCGGCGTGCCGGCGCTGATGGCTGTGGCGGCGGCATCGTCAAACACCGTAAAGGTGCCAGTACAATCGTTGTTTCCGCTGCCATAGTTGTCACCGCTGCTGCCCCGGCGGTTGGAAAGCACGATTGACGTGTTATCCGGAGCAATCAAAGTCAGGGCAATGTCGCCGTCAAAGGTGTGATTCAACCGCACCTTGACATTGACATCCGTGATTTGACCGGAATCCGGCACGTTGACGGTTGAGGTGACCGTGTTATTATCCGGAATCGGCACACTGATTCCACCACTGCTGTAGGTATTGGTGGCCGGAGCCCCCAAGGCCCCCACCGTAAAGTTAAAGCTGACTGTTCCCAAGTTGGTGGCTCCATCCTGTAAGGCAAAAGTCGCCGTCAGCACTCCGCCACAGGTCAATCCACTGCTGGCCGTAAAAGTAAAGGAGCGGGTGGCAGGCCCGCCGCCACTGTTCAAGGCACCATAGTTTTGGGCTGCGCTCGGAGCCACCACACCACCTGTTGCCTGCAAGGTAGCCGTCAGGTTTGTGGTGCTCGCCGTACCGATATTGCGCAGAGCGAAATCAAGGGTCACCGTTTCCCCTGGATCAATCGCGCCGTTGGCCGGCGCGCAGTTCTGAGCCGTAATCAGGCTGTTGTCCGCATTGATCACCGGCAAACTGGCCGCCGTGGCATTGACCACCACCAGGGCAAAATGCTGGTCGGTCAAATCGGCATTTCCCAAAACCCCATCGCCGTTGAGCGCGGTGGCCGTCACTTTGACCGCCATGGTCGTTCCGACAGCCAAGCCAGCCGGAAGGAACACGTTTTCAACGTTGTTTTTTGTGTCAAAGGAACCGCCCGCGATGGAAAGTCCACCGCTCAACACATTGCCTTTGTAGGTATTTCCGCCCACAGACACTTCCAAATCAAGGTTATTGACCAGGGCCGGGTCATTCAGGGCCGGCGGGTCGGTCCAGACCAGGGTGACACGCAGGGGTTTGGTTGCATCGGCTACCGTTCCGGTAAAGACATAGTTGTCTCCAGGACTGGAAAGTGTTTGGGTTTGGTCAATGTATTGGGTTGGAATGCCCGTGTTGAGCACATTTTTGAGGTTCATGCGGCCCCAGCCTTCATCACCGTTCGGAATGGGCGACGTGGCTCCGGTTCCTGTCATTTCAACAGCTCCGTTGATGAGCGCGGCTTTGACAAGGGCCGGGCTGGGGTTGGCACCGGCGTGGCCGTTTTTCCAAAACTGGGTAAAGAGGGCTGCGCCACCGGAAACCAACGGACAGGCATGGGAAGTGCCACTGCTCCACCGGTGGTTCGTGTCAATATTGCCAAACAACACGTCCGGCCCGGAACGTCCGCCTGACACACCATCGCCAGGAGCCGTAATATCCGGTTTGATGCGACCATCAGCCGCCAATCCGCGACTGGAAAAGCTGGGAACCTCTTCAAGGCTGGTAAATGCCGGGTCAAGCTCTGAGCGAAGATTTTCACTGGCTGCCACTGCAATCAGGTTTTTGGCCACTTTCGGACGGGTCAGGCCGCTGGTTCCCTGATTTCCGGCGGAGAAAATAATCAACAACGGATCCACCGTCCCGGCAGTCGAGCCATCCCGCACGAACCCGTCAAACTGGGCTGTGAACGAGTCATAGGCATTGCTGTTCGTTCCATTGCCCCAACTGTTGCTGCTGATGAAACCCGGTACACCGTTGACCCCGTTGGTCGTCAAGGTGTCGTTGGCCGTATCGGCTTCCGTGCCGGTATAGCCTGTGCGCAGAAACGGAATGTTGACAATATGAGCTTTGGGGGCAACACCCAAGCCGTAGTTGTAACCGGTTGGGTCCAAAGAACCAAAAGGCGTATCGCCCGCAATAATCGTCGCGTTCAAGTGGCCATGGCCATCGGCTCCGACCGCCGCTCCCCGCAGGGGGCCGTCTTTGGCATTTGTGGCCGTCGTGTAAAAACCACCGTCACCTGGTATGCCGACGCCGTCGTCCACCACCGAAACCGTCACATTCTGGCCATTGACCCCAAACTGGGTTTGCGGATTGTAACCGGGGGCGGCAATCGTGCCGGGGCTGGTGTAGTTTCCGGCGATAATCTGGTTGGCCCGTTCATCCTCTTTGGTCGGCTTGTAATACGGGTCCATGGCAATCACATCACTCAGGCTCAGGATGGTTTTGACCATTTCCGGTTTGAGCCGTGCCCGAATCACATTGAAATAGTTATTTGGCAGGGTAATCCGGTGCAAAATCGAGCCGTTCACGGTCGTTACCTGGTTGGCTACTTTTTCAAAACCGGCCCGCTTGTAAATGGCAATGTCATAGGTGGATTCCTCGGTGGCCCCAAACACCACCGGGTTGCCGCCCGGTTTCTGCCGGTTGTTTTGGGAATTTCCAAAAACCCAACTCAGGGCCGGACCGGCTTTGTACACCGGCTGGTAGGCTCCAACCCAGCGCACCCGTGGATGCTGATTGATTTTGGCCATTGTTTCAGGGGTTCCATAGACCAGAAACGCCTGATTCGGCACATATTGAATCACTTCCCCGCCCAGGCTCCGCACTTCGTCAAGCCAGGAATCACGCACCGGAGCCACAAACTGGACCAGATAATAATCCGCCTCAACTCCGGGCACTTCCCGAAACCCTCCGACGGCCCGGTAATTGGTGCCCGGATTGGTGCGAAGCGGGTCAAACTGCAAGCCCCGCAAACTGACCGTGGTATCAAGCGGAGTTACTTCCAGATTGTTTGAAGCCGGCCCGCGCCGCAAATTCTGGAGTGCCGTCGGAGAAACGGCGACCACCACATAAGAGCCATAATCCTCAATGATGGTTCCCACCTGGGCGGCGGCTTCCCGGTCAGCGGTGGAGCGAATCGGAATTTGGGAGAAAATCAATGACTGGTCATAAGCCAGCGGTTTGACGGATTGAGAGCTGACCGAACTGCCTGCGGTCAACCCGTTGCGCTCGTAAGCCCGCAGGTTGACATGGGGAAAACCACAAACCAGGACCCCCATGCCAAGTGCAATTGTAAGTGAAAACAACCAACGCATATTTCGATTCACTATGAAACTCCTTACTGTGCGTGAATAGAACTGACAGTCCTGGGTGGCCGCCATGAGAGGTTTCCCGTGCCAGGTTGTGTCGGTACCAAACAAATGTGATTTTGGAAATGTGTCGTTGCAAAGCGACTTGCCCAACCGTCCAACAGTCATTTCGTAGGTTGAATTTCCAGTGCAGGGCCTGAGCAAGCTGGACAGTGTGAACACCACAACCACACTGTTGAGGGTGATGGAATAGGTGCGGGCTTTGACCAATCGAGTGGAATGGTTTGAAATGACTGAGCGGTCGCCCCAAACTAACGACTTTCGGGCAAACTGTCAAGAAAGTACAGGAAAAACCGACCCGCGCGAGGAACCCCGCGCAGGATGAGAGAAATGAAAGAAGCCCACCTCGGCGAAGTGGGCTTCCATCACAATGAGCCGTACTGGGATCGAACCAGTGACCCGCAGATTAAGAGTGTATTTTCAACGGTTTACGGTGATTTCGCACGGTTCTGAATAACAATTTTTCAGCAGGTTGCAGCCGCTCCGGGACTCCAAACGGTTCGAAACAATTTCGAACGTTTTTGCCTATCTCGGTCACAAAAATGTCACATTCGCAAAAATCTTCTTGGCCGCTTTGTGAAACGCTTCACGTTCTGTCAGCCCCAAAAGGGCGCGATTGATTTTGCGAGTCAATTCCCTGAAGTTCCCCACATCTGCCAATCCTGACAAGCTGTTTGCGCTCCAATAAGCGCACGCGCTCAAAACCGCCCCCCTTGGCTCGGCCACGAGTTCCGGATGATTCAGCCAGTCCTGTCCGCAGGCTTTTCCGTAGGCCCGGTAATTGTCTTTCCCGGTCAATTGAAAAATCCCCCGGCCACGATACCGCCACCCATCCCCACTTCGCTCGTCACCATTGCCAAGCTTGTTGGCATAGGCCCGGTTCGCAATCCGTTCCGGCTGTCTGGCATAAATGGTTGCAGTGGACCGGTCAAACCGGTTCGGGAATGTGGCAACGAGACCAGGTGCGCTGTAATTGAGATTTTCCGTCAATCGGGTAAACCCGCCAGTCTCATGGGCGGCTTGTGCCATAAATGCCGCCACTCGCGCCGGGGTGGTAATCCCGAATTTAGGAAAAAACTCGTTGATTGCCGCCACGAGTTCCGCAGACCATGCTGGGTTTGCCGTCGGCGCAAAGGCGTGAAATTGTTCGAGAGTGATTCCGCTCATAATAAAACCAGAGTGAGGGTTGTTACAGAAACCTCGTTAGTGAAAATTGATTGAATCCCGCCGCCATACCGGTGCCGGACCTTGAACACGTAATCAGTGTTCGGACTGAGACCGGTTACCGTGAAATCAGTGGTGGCCGCTCCCACATTCCCAATGGAAACACCATCCTGGTAAATCTGGGTTTGGGTGTTGGTCGAGGAATTGCGGATCCAAAAAAGGTGAACGCTGTCGGAAGTGACCTGGTTGTACTGCAAATTCAAGGGCGGCGGATATTGGTCCGTTGGCGTGGTTACCGTCACCTCGTTTGAGAACGACGAGAAATTCGGGCCCGTGAACGTTGCCCGCACTTTATAGGTGTATGACGTGTTTGCCGTCACGGATGTATCGGTGTAGCTGTAGGTGCTGGCTCCGACTGTCGCGTAATAGAGCCCGTTCCGGTAAATCTCAAAGCCATTGTTCGAGGTGTAGGGGAATTGCCAATCCAGCACAATGCTGGTTGGTCCTGTTGCCTGGGCTACCAAAGCTGTGGGGGCAGGATAAGCCCCCGCTGGCGTGCTTACGGTTGCCTCGTTGCTGTAGGCCGAGAACTGGCCATTCCCGTAATAATGGCGAAGTTTGTAAATGTAGGTGTTCCCCGGCAAAACAGAATAATCGTCGTAAGTTGTTCGGGTTGGGTCAAGAATCAGTTCCCCGGCAATTCCCGTGCGGGCAAGCCGGGTTTCGGTGTTGCTGGTCGTGTTGCGGGTCCATGCCAGATTGACAATTGATCCGGAAAAGCTGGGAATCGTCAGGTTGCTGGGGGCAGGCAGATTTGAGGGGAAATCAACACCGGCAGTCGAAATCTCGGCTGAATAGTTGGGACCGGAATAAACGTTGCGGACCGAATAATAATAGACGGTGCCAACCACCCCGGTTGTATCGGTGTAGGTGGTCGTAGTGGCTCCGAGGGTTGCCAGCAGCGTCCGACCAAACCCTCCTGACTGCTGCCGGTAAACTTCAACCCCGGTATTGGTGGTGCTGTTGCGGGTCCAGTTGAGTTGAACCTGACCAGGCGCTGTTGTGGCACTCAGGCCGGTTGGAGCCGAATAGGTTCCGGTGCTGTTGGTGGTGCCATTGGCGCTCGATGAGAACGCCGAGTAATTCCCCCCTGAATAAACGTTGCGCACCTGATATTTGTAGGTCGTCCCCGGCTGGAGCCCGGATCGCTGATACGTTGTGACAGCGGCCCCCAGGGTGGCAACCAGAAAATAGGTGCTTGAAGTCGGTGACAGTGCCTCCCAAACCTCAACCCCGGTGTTGGTCGTGCTGTTGCGGGTCCACGAAAGATTGAGCGCCGTATCTGATGCGGCTGAAACGGAAAGCGAGGTCGGAGCCGGGAACGCCGAGTTTGACGGCGTGGTGACAGTTGCCTCGTTTGAAAATCCGGAATCCCCGCCGGAATAACTGTTGTAAACCTTATAGGTGTAGGTGGTGGCCGGGTTGCAGGCGTTATCCGTATAGGTCGTGGTGGTTGCCCCCACTGTGGCCAGAAAAACCCCGTTTCTATAAATCGAGGCACTTGTGTTGCTCGTGGTGTTGCGAGTCCAACTCAGTGCAACCGAAAACTCACTCTGGGCAATGGCCGAAAGGTTGAGCGGTGCCGGGAACTGCACGCCGCCTTGGGTGGTGGCCTGTGCGGTGTTCGAGTAATTGCTGAGGTTTCCGCCTGAAAAGCTGTTGCGCACCTGATAGGTGTAGGTGGTGTTGCTGGAAAGCCCGGTATCGCTGAACGTGGTTACAGCGGCCCCCAGAGTGGTCAGAAGCGCCCCATTGCGGAAAATCTGCACACCGGTGTTGCTCGTGGTGTTGCGAGTCCAGCTCAGATCAATCTGAGAAGTGCTGGCAGCCGTGGCCGTCAGGCCGGAAGGTGCCGGATAGGTCTCGCTGTTGGTGGTGGCGTTCACCGTGGCCGTAAAATCCGAAATCTGGGCATTTGGATACAGGTGCCGGATTTTGTAAAAATATTGGGTTGAGGCCGAAAGCCCGGTGTCGCTGTAGGTTGTGGTGCCTACGTTGACCGTGACGAGCAAGGACATGCTTGAAGTCGAAGTTCCCCGCCAAATCTCAGTGCGCAGCGGCCCGCCGGTGGTTGAATCGGTCCAGGCCAAATTGATTTGAGAGGTGCTGGCAGCCGTGGCAGAAAGCCCAGTGGGGGCAGCATATCCCCCGCCTGTTCCACCGGTCGTTAATGTCCGGCAGATGGTGGCCGCATACGGACTTGTTTTGCTGCCTGAGAAATAATGCACGAGCAAAATCGTGTATTCAGTGTCGGCAGTCAATCCGGTAATCGAATAGCTCGTTGCGGATCCGCTGGAAAGCCCGGTGTCAACAAATCCGTCCCGGTAAACCAGGATGCAATTGGTTGAGGTGTTGTCGGTCGCGTTCCGAGTCCAGGTGATGTCAATTTGCGTGGCGCTGACGGCCACAGCAACCAGGTTGGTCGGTGCCAGCCGCGAGCCGCTTGATTCAGTGGTATTGGCCGTGGTTTGGGCAGAATAATCAGAGAAAGCTGTCCCGTACTTTGCCCGTACCTGATGGTTGTAGCTTAGGCCCGCACTCAAACCCGAATCATTGTAATAGAACTGAGTCCCCGGAACGGTGCCCACAAGCGCGCCATTCCGGTAAATCTCAAATCCGGTTTGACCGGTGCCGGTTGGATACCAGCAGAATCGCGCCTTGGTGGAGCCGGACACGTCGCCCTTGCCGGATTGGGTGCTTGTCACCGGTGCCGGATAAAAAGCTGAAGTGGTGATTGAAACCTCATTTGAGAAATCCGAGACACCAGCGGCATAAACGTTTTTGACTTTGTAATAATAGAGCGTTGTGGTTGCGGTTGACCCGTCAATGTACTCGGTCACCTTCCCGGCGGTTGCGATCATGGCATAGGTGCCACCTGAACCGGTTTTGCGCCAGATTTCCACCCCGGTATTTTCGGTCGTGTTGGCTGTCCAAGTCAGCCGCACATTGCTCGTGCTGTTGAGTAGGGCAGCCGCGAGCCCTGACGGTGCCGTTTGCTGAATCACCACGTTGCCGAGGCCCTCAAATGTTTTTGCGCTGGTGATATTCGAAAAAGATTCATCCCCTGCCGGGTTCACCCGAAAATCATAGGTGGTGTTTGGCAACAGCCCTGTCACCTGATAGCTCGTGGCACCGGCTGCCGTCAGGGTTCCGGCTGCGGTTGCGGTTGCCTGCCTGTCATTCGGCACGATGTACCACGTCACGCTGACGCCGCTCGTGCCGGAATATTCCCACGTCAAATCCACGGTTGAAGCCGATGACGGAACCGCTTTCAGGTTCCGGATCACATACGAACCTGGGTCTGTAGCTGGCGGCTGGGTGGTGCGGAACGTCTCACCAATCACCCAAAACGGCTGGCTGAAACCGAATTTGTTCCGCAATCGAAACTTGTAAATCGCCTCTGGTGAATTGTACGGCGTTTCGGCCACGTCCTTGAACCCTATCGGGTCGGCGTATTTTCGAACATGGGAGATGGTCGCAGCCACGCCATCACCCTGAAATGGGTACAGCCTCGCCGCCAGGATCAAAGTCAAAAAACGGTCATAGACGGTGATTTCCGCCGCGTCAATGCTGGCGGCGTTGGCTTCGAGGTCGGTCAACCGGTTCGGAATTCGGACCGAGAGCACCGATTGCACTTTGTCATCCGGCAGGCGCTTTCGGTCAATGACTTTCGCCTCGGTGATTTTGGCAATGTTCGGAATGTCAGTGTCAGTGTTGCCGTTTGCGTTCGGGTTACCTGTCCAGGTGTAAGTAAACGAGGCCGCATCATCCACGTTTTGACCGACGGTCACCGCCTTGTAGGTCCGCTCAATTCCCGCTTCGCTCGCCAGGGTTGCCACGAAAATCACCGCCGTATCAATCAGAGAAAACCTTTCTCCGGCAATGTGGCTGCCAATCTGGTCAGATGTGCCTTTTTGCCCCCGGCGGAGATTCGAAAGCGTAAACCGCCGTGGGAAACCGGAAACCTGCGAGGCCGTTTCCCATTGAATTACCTCGTTGCCCAGAATGGCGAGATTGGCCCCCGCATCCAAGTCGCCACCGGATGCACTCGCCAAAGAACCAAAATACAAATCCACCGTCACCGTGTTCGTAGTGTCCGTACCGGTGCCGGTGAAGTTTCCGAGCGCGCCCACGGCAACGCCCATCGTTGCCTGATTCGACCACTCGGCGATTTTTTCAAAACCCAAGCCCATATCCTTGAAAAGAGCCGCCCCTTCCCAATTTCCCGGCCCGCGTGCTGCACAGGCCGCGTAATAGCCGAGTTCCGGGTCACCGGCCCGCAAATTGGGCAAATTGAACAAGGTGGCAATGGATTGCGGCGGCGTGTTGACTGGAAACGGCTCGTAGCCGTCCCCTCCGTCGCCCTGGCCAGCCGGGTCGAATACCGAGACTTCCTGGGCGACTCCCACAAACTGCAACGGTGCCGGCGCTGTCCCCCGCACTTCCTTGATTCGCACAAAATAGGTGAAGCCGCCAATTTCAACCGTGATGCTGTCAGTCGGCTTCAACCATGCGTATTTCCACCCCAATGGCAACGCAAATTGATTGCGTTCCAACCAGGCTTGATAGAGTTCCCGCTGTGCCAGCAAGCGGGCCTCGCGCGGAATCAGCGTGCATGGCACGTCCAGCGTCTCGGTTTTTTCCGAGCGCACGGCCTGCCGGGTTTCCCGTTGGGTGTTGGATTGCCCGTCCCGTCGAGGGTCAAAAAACTTCACCTCGATTTGCCGGGAAAGCTGCGGCTCGTCAATCAGGGTCGAATCAATCAAAGGCGGCGGTTCGTTGGATTCCGTTTGCGGTCCGCCTTCCTGCACTCCCAAGTCATCTTCCGAGATCATCGCCACGGGATCAGCCGTCAGGAGGGTACCCCGCACCACGCCATCAGCCTCGTAGAAATCGCAGTTGTACACCCTGGCCAGGATTTCAAGCATACTTTTTGGTGATGACCGGGTTGCCTGCACGAATCCGCGCACCTCGATGTTTTCAAGGGCGGTGAAATTAAAATCAGCCGGTGCCAGCCCTACGGTGCCGCATAACTCCGCGCAAATCTCATCCAAGGTTTTGACGGTTTTGTGTTCCACCTGGAACGTGAAGTTGGGCACCGCGTTACCAAACTTCGTCAAATTGAATTTTTCGAAAACAACATAGCACCGGCCCCGGTAGGCAGGGGTTGAGCCGGTTCCCTTTTTGCCATCCACATCCGCCTGTATCAAAGGGTCCACCAATTGGGTGTCATTTCCCGGATAGATGGCAATCGAGGCGAAATTGCCTGAATTGGTGGTCAGGTTAATGGTGCCGGTGCCGTCCGGCGTGGTCACCTGGTCGTAGCGGTCAATTGAGTAGCTGCCGTTCGGGTTGGGGGGCAAAAACTGGTTGTAATCAGTGTCAGGGGCTGCATCCGGGTCATACACTCCAGATGGCCCCGTTGATGCCTCGGAGGTGTCCTCGTTGTAAATGAGGGTGGTGTTTGCCCAAATCTTTGTGACTTTCAGCGGCCCCAGGCCGAGCATGACGGCCAAATCCACATCATAGGTGATGTCTTCCGTCGCCGGTCGCCGAGGCCCTTTCCCGCCGGATGTCTTTTCGGTTTTCTTCCGGATGCCCGATGTCCAAATCACGTTCCCGGCAATAACGAGGCCCCCGCCTTTGTTGTCCGTTGGGTTGGCACCGTAAATGCGCGGGATGTTCTGGCCATAGGCCGAGTTCTGTACAAAAAGGTCACCCTCGTATTTCCCGCGCTGGATGGCTTTAGGTTTGGGCGTGAGAAGTCTCTGGGTGATAGCCGAAGCCGCGCTTGCGGCAAGGGAAACCAAAGCTGAAATGATAAATGGTTCAGCGCCCGACATCAGTCACCCCCGGAATCCTGTACCGGCCACAAACCCGGCGTTCCCAACGGGAATCAAACCGGTGCTCGCAAACGCCATTCTCAATTGCGTGAATACAGGTCCAAACGTCGCCCTCAACCTTTGAAACAATCGCAGCGTGTTGCGGCGCTCGGTAACGAATCAACAGAATATCCCCCGGCTGTACCGGCTCATCTTCCGATATGGGTTCAAGCTGGGCGTCCACCATTTCCTGTAACAATGTTCCATCTGGACGCCGCCGGTAATCGGTCCGGTCCTGCAACTCAATCCCCAAATCCCGTCCAACGCACACAAGCAACCCGACACAATCCACCCCAATACCCTTTAGGCGTCCTTGGTGCTGGAACGGGGTTCCCAGATAGGAACGGGCAGTTTCGACAATTTGCGAGCGAGTTGGCATGGGCGAGAACCTACCATGACCTCTTTCCCTGTTTGTGAATAAAAAACGGACCGTTGCGGACCGCAAAAGACTGACAAAAACGGTCCGGGTTTAACCAGGGTGACAAAAAAAACCCATTGCGGGTTTAACCAGGGTGACAAAAAAAACCCATTGCGGGTTTAACCAGGGTGACAAAAAAAACCCATTGCGGGTTTAACCAGGGTGACAAAAAAAACCCATTACGGGTTTAACCAGGGTGACAAAAAAAACCCATTACGGGTCAAACCAAGCATGAAAAAGCCGCCCCGGTTTCCCAAGGCGGCATTCTCACTGGCAACGTTGCCAGTGAGAACCGGAAATTACCCTATGATATTGAGCTTTTGCTTCCCGCATTCCTCGGCGTGTTTGTTTGCTTCGTGAACAGCGAGTAAGAATTGTTCTTCGATGGTGCAAATTTCATCCAAAAGCCTCCGGGCTTTTTCCAAATCAAACCGTTTCCCGATATACGCAGTTCCCGGCCCAAACCCCTGGCCATCACTGGCAATTTGTTTCAATTGAGCAAAAATGGTATTCCGATTGATTGCCAGTTGTTCGGCTTTTTCTTTGGCCTCGACATATCGGCCCAACGCTTCATAGTTCATCCTGTTTCTCCTTATTCCGGAAAATGCACTACACGACGGTCTCCGGGAAGGTCCGGCTCGCCTTGGAAGTTGATTGCGTTTGAGAATTTATCCCGGCAGGTTCCCCGTGTCCGGTCACAGCCGGCAATGATGGTCAGCGTGTCCCCCACTCGCAGCAGTCCTGACATTGGAAGCATCAACTCGATGCGGTTCCCGAAGCTCCGCTTGACTTCCATCGAGTATCCCAAATTCTGGCCACTGGTCCAGGTCACCAACCCATAATCAAAATAGGTGTCAGCCTTGGTCACTCCAATGGTGAAAATCCGGCGATTTTCCACCGACGCAACCGATGTGTTGTAGGTGTGGGTCGCAAGGTTTGCCTTGCACTGTGAATCCCCCAGCACTCGCACCCGGCAATGCGGCGAGGTGGTTTGGCCGGTATCCTGTGCCAGCAACTGCGAAAGGCTGCGCAGTTCGGCCCGGAACATTCCGTTTCGGCAGGTGATTTCACCAAAATATCCAACCAGGCGTTGGGCATATCCAATTGATGGATTCAGATAATTGAGCACCCTGAACTCGACTCGCGCAAAATTCCATTTGCCCGCCAGAAAATCCGCTTCACTGAAAATGTTACTGGCAAGAATGGCGTTCACCTCGGTGTTGTCCGGTGCGAGCCCTGATTTCGCCTCGTACTGCGCTGGCTGAATGGGCAATGCCGTGTAAAGTTCGCCGTCAATGGTCAGGTTTCGCGTGTGAGATACAACCCGGATGGTGGTGCCATCCTGCGCCATGACTTTCCATGCCTGGCACAAGGTGGTAAGCGATTGGGCCAAATGGGTCTGCATGTCGAGCGAGACAGGCATTACAGCACCTCCACCAAATCAATCGAGCCGGTTGCGCCGGTCTCGTTGATGTCGAAATGGGCGTCAAAGCGGTCCGAATCAAAGCGGACCGGCACGGAAAGAAGTGTTTCACCCGGCGGCAAAAACTGAAACGTCTGGGCTTTGCCCTTTCTCGCAACAAAGAAATTCACAAGGTCGAGCAACTGTGAATACGACAACGCATTGTAATCAATGGTCCAGCGCCGCACTTCAGGCCGGGTTTCCACTCGCTTTTCCACACCAGGAGCATAGGAAATGACCGAGGTGCCAAAAGTTGGCCCCCCGGTCACCGCCGCTGAAAAGTTGTCCGGCAGAGAGGTGCCAGCCGATGGAGGAAATGAGGTTGCAGTTTCTGGCGAGAGTGCCGGAAGCACCTCCAAAACCTCCAACTCGACTGAGCTTGTGCTTCCGAAATCAATGGTTGCCTCGAACCGGTCCTGGTTGAATCGGGCACGAACTTCCGTCAGTTGAAAGGGTCGTTTGAACAAAAAACTTTGATACCGTCCACGCCGGTCACTGAAGAATGTTTGGAGGGCCTGCAACTCGGATTTTTTGAGCTGGTTGTAGCGCACTTGCCAAATCCAGAGCGGGTCCCACCGGTTGACGTTGCGCTGTTCTTTTCCCGTGGCTGTTGAAATAATGGTGGTGGCAAATTCCGGCCCACCGGTCAACAGTGGCTGGTATTGCGAGTTGAGTGATTCGTTGCTGTCGAGTGGGGTGCTCATTTCGAAGTTGCTTCTTTCTCAATTTCTGTCATTGCCATCCATTCTTCATAAGATATTCCAAGGTCAACCCAAGGTGGAATTTCCCTGTTTAATTCTTGGGAATATCTGAGCTTTCCGCAATTAGGACAACGCCATAATGAGCGGGCTTCTACAATCAAAATTGAGTGCCCGTAAAAGTTCTCCACCCATTCAAATCCCTGCGAATGAGAGCAAACTAAGTTTTGATTGATTGCACGAAATAACCAATTCATTCATTCCGCTCCAATGCCCGGCGAGCGGCTTGGCCAGACCGGGCGGCAATTTGGCCCTGAGACTCACGGGCAATGTACCCATTATCGCTTTTCACATAGAAATTGAGGGTTTGGTTGACCACCGGCCCCCCGGCCCCGCCAAAGGCGAGGTTGTTGGGCACGATCATCCCGGAAGTGTTCGGGACAAAAACTTCCGGCCCACGCTCGCCCACGATGTAGGATTTATTGGAACTGACAGGCCCGCCGTCCGCAAATAGCCCCCCAAAGGATTTCCCGCCAAAGAGAGCACCGAAAAAGCTAAAAACACCTTTGAAGACTCCCGAAAGACTTTTGAACAAACCATCGAAAACTTTGCTGAAATCAAATGCACCACCGCTGGCACCGCCAGCCGCGCCACCGGCACCGCCCAAATTCAAACCAAAAAACTTGTTGAGCAACTTGAACAAAGCGGACTGGATGAGTTGCGCGGCCAAATCAGCGAGCAATTGAGCGAACCCTGATTTCAATCGGTCGGCAAACCCCTGAAACCCGTTCTCGAACAGTCCCTGGAATGCGCCCTTGAACACGTTGGCAATCTTTTCCGAGGCGTTGTGCAAGGCGTCCAGTTTTTTGGCCGCTGCTGTCTGGGCATCAATGGCAATGGCCAGACTTTCAACCTGTCGCCGCTGAACTTCATCCAGTCCTTGAAGCGCACCTGTGGTCAGTTCAATTTGGATTCTTTCGAGTTCCGAAAGGTTTTGTTTTCGGATGAGCTTGGCATTCAGCGAGTCAACGGCTGACTCGTAGGCTTTTACTGCTTCAGACTGCCGAGCCCAGCTTTCCTGGATTTGCTTTGACAGTTCGAGGTTTGCAGCCTCAAAAGGGAGTTCGGCAGGTGGTATGGCCACCAACTCCCGTAAAACCTCGCCTTGCTCCTTGATTAAGTCCACTACCAGTTTTTGAACTTCCAGTGTGGCTTTTTTGGCATCATATTCTTTGGCAGCCGCCAGAATCGCTTCCTTTACCGCTGGATTTGCCTTTCGGTAGGCTTCCCCCAGCAGGTCAACGGCAATTTCCTGAGCTTTGGTGGTCAACCCCAATTTGGCTGTCTCTTCTTTCAAGCGAGCCAACAGGTCAGCCGCTGCATCGGTTTTACTTCCCTTCCCGCCGCCGCCTCCACCGCCGCCCAAATTCAACTTTGGCACACCAACACCAGATACGTCGCCAAGTCGCAAACTTGAGCCGCCAAGTCGCAAACTCCCTCGTTGTGCCGGTGCTATTGGAATTGTTGAAGCCTCACCAACTGGTCCAAGAATTCCTTTCGCAATAGCTGAACCGATTTTATAGGCCGCATAGGTGGCCGGACTCACTCGCAGTAAAATTGTCTGTATCAAACGGTCCAGGGCATTGGCAGCAGTTGAAACGATTGTTTCCCAGGCTCCCCGCCAATCACCGTTGATGGCCTGCATGATTGAACGCATCACACCCAAAATTACCTTAGTGCCATTGACAATGACGGAAACGATTGCCTGCCAGGAACTCCGCACAAATGGACCAATAACCTGCATGACGGTTTGGATAATGGACTGAATCCCACCCCAAACCTTGCGAACCGTCTCGCGGATAAGAGGAAGGTTTTGTTCCCACCATGCCACGAGTTGACCGCCATACTGCTGGGCAAATGCCGCTACAGCCTGAAAAGCTTCTCTTGCCCCATCTCTGAAACCGGCAAAATTGGTGGTCCAAAGAAGCGTCAGGACTGCCACCTGCTCGGAAACCACTGCTGTAATACCGAAAACCGCAGCCGCAACCGGCGCTCCAACCGCAGCCACTGCCGCGACGATTGCCCCAACCGCAGCCGTGATTGGTCCGACAATGGCAACAACACCCCCCATTGCCAGGACCGTATTTTTGATGGGGTCCAGCAGGGCCTTCCACCACTCGCCGAACTGTTGCACGAGTGGCACCATTTGCCGCAAACCATCGGCGATGAAATTGAAAAGAGGCTCGAACGCATCGCCGAGTGTGCTTTCCACAGTGTCTTTCAAGGTTGAGAGGACCCCCAAAAACGTCTGGGACTGCTTTTCCATCATCCCGCCGAGGTTTGAGGTCTCAATACCGTTGACAAGGGCTTTCAGGGCAAAATCTGCCGGGATCAATCCTTTTTCAACCATCTTTCTGGTTTCATCCGCTGATTTTCCCAGGGCCTCGGAGAGAATTTTAAGGGCAGGCACGCCACTGGCACCCAGTTCCCGAAATTCTTCCCCGGTGATTTTTCCTCGCGCAATCATTTGGCCGAGTGAAAGAGTCAAACGGTCAATCGCCTCTTTCCCCGCGCCGGTCGCAGCCGCAGCGTCACCAATCGCCGTCAATGTTGGTAAAACATCCTTTGCTGCCAAGCCAAATGCCTGAAAACGCTTACTGGCGGCCACCACATCAAGAAACTCGAAAGGCGTTTTATCGGCAAACTGGCGCAACTGTTCGAGATGTTCTCGTGCCTTATCCGCACTTCCGAGCATGGTGGTGAACGCCACCTGTGCCTGCTCTTTCATGGCGTTAAAGGAAAGCCCAACTTTTGCAGCAAGGCCAGCGGGCACAGAAAACGCCGCCGTCATTCCAACGCCAATGGTTTGCAGTTGGCTGCCAAGGTCCCTGAAGCTCTTTTTAATGGAATCTGCGGCTGTTTCGGCTTTTTTTGCCGTATCTGAAAGTTTGGTGTCGACCGTGGCTAATCCAGTTGTAACACCTCGCACATCGGCATCAACCGTGGCATACAATTTGGCAATTTCCATAATCAAAACTCCACCAAAAAGACCGGGAAAGCCTGTGCATCCTTGGCGATCTGCTGCGCCGCCTCTCGCTTGGCGAGCGCAACAACGCGCGCTTTCCGTCGCCAGTGAATCGGGACTTTTTCAAGTTCCCACGGTCGGCAACCAAGCAAGCGCGCGTCTTCAATATCCCAGAAATAATCCGGACAGTAGGCAGTGGTCAGTTGACCGCCTGAAATGAGCCACCGTCGAAGGGCTGCCCGGTCTCCGCTTTTGGGCTTCCGGCTCCCATCACTGCCGCAAACAATCCGGCAATCACGCTTTGCGGAAGTTGTCGGAAGACTTCGACGGAAACCGGTACTGGCTCGTCATTGTCGGTCAAATCCCAACTGACAATTGCCCTGGCCAGCGTTTCACTCATAAACCGGAGATTTGCCAGGGCTGAAGTCAAGCCGGTGTCATCTTTCGGCTGGCCATCCCTCACGATGGATTCCATCTTTTCAACAAATTCCTGTGTCAAAAGATTGGCGTCAACCGTCAGGTTAAGCGTCTCGCCATCGTGCTCATAGGCAACTTGCACGGGTTTTTTGTTTTTGAGTGTCGTAAGTTTCATATTCAGAATGGTTTGTCAGTTTTGGCAAAAAATATGCAGCAAACTATGCAGTATAAGAAAATAAGAAATTTCTTATATCCTTATAATGCCGAGACGTTGTTTTTGACCTGGAACGAATATGCTCCGCCAAACGAGGAATCATGAATTGCGAGGCATTCAAACTTGTAGGCGTACACTCCATCCTGGTCAGTTTGCTCGGTTGCCATCAGCTTGACAGCCGCATCGAACTGAAACAGGTAGGTTCCGGCCCCCAGGGTTGGTCCGGTCGCCTTGAACCGGATGTACCGGGTCGGAAGCCCGCTCGCCTTCATTGCTGCATACAGGGCCTGGGTTTGGGCGTTGAACTCGACCACAAAAGAAACTTTGACCTGGTAATCGGTCTCGATTGCATCCTTGAAACTCTGGAAGGTGGTATTGAGCACCTCACGGGCAAGGAATTTGTCGCCGATTTCGATGTCAAACATCATGACATCAGTGAGTTTGGTGCCACCGATTCCGCCAAACGTCGAGTCAATGAAAACGTCAATCTCGTTGACGTTGACCGGCAGTTGGTCAATCACTGTCGGGGTGGCTGTCAGGTTTGAGATGTTGGCGAGGGAGCGAGCGAACAAATCGCCGGAAACTTTCACCTCGTCTTTGCTGGCGCTCAGTTTGAAATTCTTGAATTGGGTGTAGGCGGCTTGCTGCGCTGCGGTGCTGTCGCCAACCTCAACCGTGAAGGTTTTGGGAGTGTCGGCCCCGCTGGTCTTTGGCGCAAAATCCCAGGTGTATGGAGCGCTCCCACCAACCGAGCCATCATTTTCGCCAATCAGCCCACAGAGCAACCAGATAATCTCGTTGTAGGTCAACGGCCCCTCAACACTGCCCTTAGCCATTTCCCGGTTTAACTGCAAAACCGTGGTGGTTTTGAATCCGTTAGCCCGGTAATCCTTGGTCCGAAGCTCAGGACTCAGCGAAAACGACAGACTTGGAAGTTGCTTACCGGCTGCAACCGCCGTTCCCGCCGTTGTTTCAACACCGATTTGAAAAACCTTGTTTACTGCTGCACGTCCCATTTATGCCTCCGGGTAACAAAAGATTTCATACATACCGCCGTGATGGTGATACCGGATGTCGCCCACGGCCTCGACATACCTCAGTGTTTGCGTTCGCCTGGCGCTGAAAAGAAGCCCATCCAATGGAGCATGGACCGCTCGGCCAATCAGAGCGTCTATCCGGTCGAGAACCGTGCGAGTGCTGGCGTCCGGATTGCCCAGGCTGACAGTTTTGATTGTGTAGATTGCACGGGTTTGGATCCGCTCGACTCCCGCCCCCTGCACATCAGAACTTGCTTGCAAGTTGAAAATTACCAGCGGGTAGATGGCTGCCTGTGGAGCAATGTAGGCGAAAACCCGCTTCTCGATTGCCCGGACAATTTCAGAATCGCTGGACAAGGTGAGATAAATCCATTTTTCGAGAAGCGGGATTTCGTTCATTGCGCCAAGTCAGTCAAAAGTTTTCGCTCGTTTTCCGAGAGTTTGATACCGGCACGCTCAAAGATTTCCTCATTGGTCAGTCCGGTTCGAGCACGCTCGGCAGCTAAAAATTCGTTTGCAGCTTTCCCCAAGGCCAGAATCAAGGGGAGTAATTGAATCAACTTATCCATAGTTGAGCACCTGCGAGATGAATCCAGCGGCTTCATTCAGGCTGGCCAGCACAGCCGCCAGCTTCTTTTGTGCATCCGGATTGCGAATGCGGAAAATGCCGTCATCATTCAACGTCTTCAGTGCCCCCGTGACATCAGCAAAGAGCTTGGTGAGTTCGCTGCGCGCCGTCGGCGTTAGGGTCTGGTAAGTTCGGGCCCGCTCGTTGAACCGCTGAACCGCCTTGTTTGCTGACAGTAGCCCTTGGGATATTGCCCGGTCCTCGTCAGCGTCAATCAGCGCAGCCGTCCGTAAATCCCGTTTTACGTCAATCCCAACGGCAATGAGCGTTGCCATTCGATCCGACGCGGTCGCCGCCTTTCTGATTTGCGACTCGTCACAGGCAGCGAGTGAAAGCAGAAACCCCACCGATAAAATGCAAACGATGAGGCTCCAAAACATGGCCTTTTGAAATGGGTTTTTCATGGTTACCCCGCGATTTTGGACATTGCCGCCTGAAAGCCGGGTCTGGCTTTTTCAACGGCTGGTAAAAGAAAAGGATGGGCTGGCATTTCCGTTGTGCCGAATTCCTGAAAGGCTGCGTATTCGGTATTTGTGCGAACCACACACGTCAAAGGGGTTTTCTGTTCAACCTGAATCGAACCTCTTAAAACCCCTGTGTCAACTGCTGGAGGCTCACCCGGTCCGGCTGCCTGATGCCCACCATAAACATGCCCGGATTTTGGTCCCGCCATACTCGTAACAGCGCTCGCCTGAATGTCAAATGCGGTCTTGCGCACCACAGCAGCAGCCTTCTGCTGGAGGGCGTCCACGAGTTGAGGGATTTTGCTGGTGAGCTTGACGGGCATAAGAAGTTATGACTTTGCAGGGACAAAAGCTGGCCAGTTCCAACATCCCGGCTGATTTTCAGCCGAGAACGGAACGCTGCGGTTAAACCATTGTCCAGTGGGGTTAAACACTACCAAGCCAACATTGCTTTCCGGTTCGCCGGGTGTATCAACCTCGGTAATCATTGCAGCACGAGGTTCGCCCGCCTTGAATTCGCCATTTGGCGTCCCATAGGCAAAGTAATGAACAACTCGGCCAATCGAAGGAATTTGCTTACTCATCCTTTTTTTTGCGCTTTCTTGGGTATGGTGTAACTGAAACCGTATCCGCTTCCGTGTCGGCCTCTGGTTCAGACTGTGCCATTGGCGAGGTTGGCCCCTCATCAGGCTGGAAATCCTCAACAGAGGTAAAAAGCGGCGGCGGCGGGTACGACCACCGGTCTTGTTGTTCAGGGAAATCGGCCCGCACGACGCTTGTAATGTTCAGTTCAGTACCAAGCCCCCAGACCACCAAATTTACGCAATGAAGCGAGTGAACTCGTGTGATCTTTGCTGGCACTGCTCCGTCCGAGCCATAACTCGGATGGGGGAAAAACAGAACATCTTCCCCGATTTGAGGAACTTGAATTTGCTTACTCATGGGTTAGAGCACCTTTTTGACTCGAACTTTGTTGGAAATATCCCACCCCGTAGGTGGTGTGGGCTCAATCACTTCAAAAATCGTAGTCCCAATCACGAGTCTGTCTGTGGATTGGATGTCGGTGCCGTAAGGTAGGAAAGCGTCGTATTCGGCGTTTGCAGTTGTTTTGCTGCCTTGTGTGTCCTCGTGCCCTGCTTTGGCAGCATCAATCCTGCAATTCACCCAAGCAATTCGAGAGTATTGCTCTGTTTGATTCCCGTAGCCGTCAGGAGTTGTGAACCGGCGCTCAAGGGAAGCCCGCGCGGGCATTGCCTCAGTGGTTGCCATCCTCATTTGTCGGAGGTCTTTTTCACTCAACATTGTAGGTGGTCAGGCGAGTGGAGCGGATAAAGCGGCGAGGGTTCGAGTTTGGGTTGACATCGGTTGCCGTCAATTTTCCGAATCCGATTTCATTGGGACGGCTATCCATTGATTTGCCCGGCCAACGGAGCGCACGAGCTTCGTAATTCTCGGCTTGCGCCATAAAATTCCGATATTTCTGACTGCGTGAAAACGCTTGGTTGTTGTCCTTGTAGTCGAACTCTCCGGCCACGGATGCCGCAGCAGCCCGCAGTGCATCAGCAGCAGCACCGTACAAATTGAAACACCTGCCCACGATGCTGACCGGCGCTGGCGTGTCAGATACAAAAACCCATCGCCCTTGCGCGTAATCCGCCTCAGATGGCGAGAGGATCACATTTTCCGAGTCATAGAGTGTTGCGCCTGATTCCCAATCACCGCAGGGCGCTTGATAAACGAGGGTTTGCACAGTGGCTGTGGCTGTGTAATTCCCAATTGGGGTCAAAGGGAAAAAATTGACGTTCGCCCGACGGCTGCCATCATCCAGAAAAACGGCGAGTTCGGCATTTGACCACTGCTGGTCCGGCCCTTCCGGGTCAGCCAGCAGCACTCGCAGTTTTTGAATCAATGGCAGCAGTGTCGGGCGAATGGACATAATGGGTTACGGTTGCGCTGGCTGAATATCCGATTCATAGGTGACAGTGGCACCTGTGCCGGAGATGGCTGAAAGCTCAAGCCGGACATATTTCTTCTTAGTCACAAACGGGATATGCAAAACCCCTGCAATTGCAGTTGTGCTAAGTGTGAGAGATGCTTCCGGAGATTGGTGAGCGCCACCATAACTCGAATCGTCATCAGATTCGGTTACCCGAAAGGTCACGGCCCCTGCCCCGCTGCTGGTTGAAGCTGCGCTGTAACGGACACGCGCAACCAAAGCCCGCGTGGGCGAGGGTGAGCCGCCGATATTCACGCCGGTTGAATTGAAGGTTGCGGTTTTCGTGGTTGAAAGCTGAAGAACCTGAAGTGCGTCCTGCATTTTCTAAATCCCCCTTTCCGGCTGTTAGGCCATTTTCACGCCGAAAAGGCGACCAATTGAACGGGTATGAGAACTGAACAGACCTCCCACCCATTCAAGCAAAACGTTGTAAACGATGCCGTCATTGTCGAGCCCCTGATCCTGGGCCATCAGTGGGAAAAATTGCCAGCCACTGAGGTGCATGGGGCCATAGTTGACGGCATAAACAGACGTGTACACATCGGAACCATTGACACCGGCAGAGGTTTCGGTTGACGTAATGATCCGCGTTGCCTGGTCACCCTTATATCCGGCATCCCGAATCATTGCGTTTTGGTACATCATGGTGGTCCGGCCAAGCTGGTCGGTGGCAGTTGAAAAGCCACCTTGCCCAGAGAACTGCCGGGAAAGGCGACTAAAGCGCCGAATCAATTGCTCGTTCATGTAAAGCACAACGCCGGTACCATCAGGCGAGTCTACTGACCAAAGCAATTGGTCCAGAAATTCGCAAAAAGCACCGTAGGTTGCTGCTGTTGCCGAGCCGGTCATAACAACCCCACCAGCGTCAATTTTGTTTTCCGCTCGGACGCCGTATTTCGTTCCGTTGTCAATCCGGCCTCGCAAACCCACAAACGATTTGGGGTCACCCAAACCCGGAACGTGCGAGTTATTGATGAACTTGTCATTGAAATCGTAGGTAAACCCACGAAGAGCCGCCCCAACCTGGACAGAGCGAGGGTCTGCGATCTGATTTTCGTCCATCACGAGAATATGATCCACCGTGATTTTGTTCCGGAACATGAAAGCCTGCTCTTGGTAGGGTGTTGGAGTAGACGTTACCGAAACCGGCGCATCATTGAGTGAAGCCCAGGTGGGCGACGGCAGATTTCCTTCGAACCGGAGACCGGTTGCATAGAGCGTCCGTCGTGTCACAAACGGAATATCCTGCATCACAGTACCGGCCATGATCATGCTGTAGGTTATGGCCCGGATGAGCGGGTCATTCGACTGCAACATATACTGAGTTAGGGTCAATGCCCCGGTGTAAACCATAATTCACCTTTTGGCCCGCCCTATTTACGACTCCAGAGGGAGGTGTCTCCTAAATCCGGAGGCCGTTTAGGGTCAAAAGCGGGAAGCGCTTTGTCATTTTTCTTTTCGCGTGCAGGGCTCATGGCCGATGTCGTGGTTTTGGCCGGTTCCTCGGATTTCACGTAATGTGGCTTCCGTTTAACCAGTTCCGCGAGTGCCGAAGAGATGTCCTCGGCATCATTCGGAATATTCAGGCCATCCTCTGGGTCTACAAATCCCATGGCTTTGGCCTCTGCCAATACCTCGCGCCGCCAAGCGGCTTTTTCGCGTTCCTCGGCTGCCTTGATGCGGTCAGCGATTTCTCTTTCCTTCCGCTCGGTCTCCGAGAGCTTTTCCGCTTCCAGGGTTTTCAGCTTGGTTTCCGCCTCGCGCAATTTTTTGCGATTTTCGGCGGCTTCCGCCCTGGTTTTTTTGACTTCTGCCCGCAATTGCTCCGCACTCAATTCGCTTTCCGACGCCTGGTCATCCTGCGTTGGAGCCGGTGCGCCAGCTCCGCTTGTGGCCGCCTGGGCCGTTTCTTTTCCCACCTGGGGATTGTCCTCGTGAGCCATATCACTCCTAAAAATGAGCCTCTAGTTTGGACTAGAGGTCTGAACGAGAATTATTAAGAGGCAGGAAAAACCTAACATGGGGGAATTCGGCGTTTGTGGAAAAGCCGAGGAATGGAAAAGCCCACCATAAATGGTGGGCTTTGTTTTCGATTTTGTGGGCAATGGACTATGAAACTTTTTTCAACGCCTCGTCTTCAAGAACTGTCAGGTGGTCTAAAAATGCTTTGGTTGGCTCATATCCCAAACCGCCATCACCCGGAAAACGTTTCCGATGGTCAAACTGACCGCTTTGGATTGGGTGTGGTATGACATCAGGGAATACCGCGCAGACGCTTCGGTTTCGGGGGTTAAAGTGACGACAGGACTCGCAACTGACGGGCAACCATTCCGGAACTTCTTTCATTTCTTAACCACTATCACCTTTCGAGGGTCAAAAACTAAGATTTGATTCCCTCCGAATTTTGCGGAAATCGGCGTCTCTTTTACCAGGAGGGCATCATACCCCATGTCTTCTAAAAATTGAACAAGAGCCTGTGCATACGGATTGCCAATATACCCATTTCGGTCCAGGAAATCACGCCGTTCCGAAGTAGGGAGATGAAACGCTTTTTTCAATAATCCATCGTTTGCTTCATTGATTGAATCAAGAAGTTTGTTGAACGTCCGTTCACCGTTTGGAAATGTTCGTACAATTGATTCAATCTCATCCATAACGACAGGCAATCCAGTCTGGTGCTCAAATATTTTTCGCACATTTGCCAATACGGTCAATTTTTGCGGTGTTTTTCCGGTGTCTCGTACCCAGGATTCATACATTTCCGAGGTTTTTTGGTCAGTTGCCGCATAAACTCCATTCCCCCATGTCCCCCCAAATCCTGCTTTGGATAATTTGAATCCTTCCTTTTCGATTTTTTTTGCGGTTTCAATATCAGTCACATGGGAAACAGGAACAGGGTAAGCACTTTGGCTGGCCCATTCTTCCGCCTTTTTAAGTGTCATAGATGGCATCCAAGGAATCATTTTTGCATTGTTTTGGGCATTCTGAATTGCATCGCTCAAACTCCGAGCATATCGCATGGTTCCCCATTGGGTTGAACGTTTCCGCCCGACGAAATCAGAAAGTTTGACCTGGCCGGCCCGATACGCCTTTCCCGCTGCAATTCCTAAAATCTGGTCTTGCTCCTTCGGCGTGAGCTTTGCAAAACCTTCCTCACCGGTTTCCGGCAGAGGTGGCCGGGTATCAGGAACACCGTCAATGCCCAATTCCTCGAAGGATTTCGAACGAGGCACCATGGTGCAACGCCCGTTTGGGTGATCGTCAAGTCGCTCTTCAAGCTTGTGGATGGTGCCGTGCATCGCCCAGCAACTGGCACATGTCCGGCTGTCTCGCGCCGAAATCCAAACCCAACCTTCCAGCACATCGGCATTCGCCTGAAATTGGAGACGAGAGCTTTCCCGGTAGGCTCTGAGTGTTTCGGTTCTGGCAATGGTCAGTGCCCGGCTCAGATTGCCGCCGAGGGCCTCGCGCAAATGAGTTGCTGTTTTGCGAGGGTTGTAGCCCAAGGCCACAGCTTGAATCAGCGCATCGCCAGCGCTTGTGGCCGCTTGCGGTCCGAGTTGAGCCAGCAGTTTTTTCAGTGGCGAACGATTGGAAAGAAAGCCAAGTTGGGCTTGGATTGCCTCGTTGGGGAGTTGTGTGAAGGAAATTTGAGCTTCAGCCAATTGAGTGCCATCAAAAGGCAATGCCATTTGAATCAAACGTAGCGACTGGATTCGAGCGGCCTCGATTGCTGCGTGTTGTTCAGCCTGAATGAGTAAATCAGTGTCACGGGCAAATTGATTGATTTGGCGTTCAATTTGCACTTTGAGTGCTTGCAATCGGGCTCGTTGAAAAAGCCAAGCCTGAGAAACCACCTCGCCAGCGGCGCGAGCGGATTCCATCTGGTCAGTAAGTTGTTTCAAATCCAACTGTATTTGCTGCCAAGCCTGCCCGTAGGCTTGCACAAGCCGACTTGCCGCCGCACGTTCGCGCCGGAGCAATTCAGCCTTGAACTGTGCGGCAACGGCATAAATGTCGGGCATTATTTAGGTGTGGTTTCGGTGAGGGCATCAGGGCACAGGGTTTTTGAAAGCAAGCCGGCCTGTCGCTGCATGGAAAGCAGTTTATCCACAATCCACTGTCCCTCGGCATCCCAGGCGACAGCCCGCGCGCCCCATTCCTGGACTTCGTTTGCTGTCAGGTGCCCGGCCTGAACAGCAGCCGCGAAATCAGCCTGGATTGCGCTCAGTGGCCGATTGCATACGTCTCGCGCACCCATGGGCTCAACCACTGGGAACTGCTGGCCATTGATGGTGACCGAATTTCCGGTTTGTTTCGAGTAAATCAGAACGACATGCACGTTTGCATCCGGATTCCCGTCTCGTGCCCTGGTGACTTCCAGCAAACCAACGTGGATAAAATCCGATTGCCGAATCAGATTCGAGCCGGTGTCAATCGGGTCAATCGGTGTTTTGGGTCCCAAAATATCCATGGAGAACTCCTAAATCAAAAACCAGTTTGAGCCGTCACAGTAAAGTCGGGCGGTTTCATACTGACTGGACAAAACCTTGGTGGTTGCACCGTCAATGGTTTCGCTGGCATTGCCGTCAATCGTCACGGCATTGCCGGAGGAATCAATTTTTTTAACGGTTATGGTCAGGCCGGAATTGCTCGCAGCAGCAGGCAGGTTGACCGTCACGGCTCCGCTCGTGGCGTTGGCCAGGATCACATCATCAGCGGCTGTTGCGGAGTCTGTTGCGGTAATGGTCCGCCCTTTCCGGACAACTCCACCGGCCACGTCAATCCCATTTCCTGTAACGGAAAAACGGCGAGTGCCGCCGGGCTTGAAATCAATCCCCCCAGTGAAACTTTCCCAGGAATTGCCTATATTTGAGTGTGCAAACCACATTCCGGTGCCTGCCCCTGGGACACTCATAAAAAATCGAATTTTGGAATCACTGGTAAACGTGGTGACCGAACAAACCCGCCCGTTGTAATTCAGGTCAAGTAGAAATTTTTCATCTCCAAAGTAATCCGGCGTGTCACTCGCACCATACCGAATCCGTTGGTTTGTGGTGCCCAATTCACCCATCCGGAAATAGGTGGAACCATCGGTTTTCTGGGCTTCGAATGCGTTTCCGGTTTGCGAGATGGCACCCTGAAAAACAATCCCTGAATTGCTCCCGCTCGTCACGGTCACAACCACTGTGGCCGCATTGATGGCAACGGCAGGGTTTGCACCAAACAGGGCCTTGTTGTTGGTGCCAAACGATGGTGAAGCAATGCCAACCGCGACTTTCCCGGCAATGGCCACGCCGGAAATATTGGAGTTCCCGGTATCCGCCGTTCCTGGCGTGCTGCCTTGGAGATTGACTTTTGAGCTGCCTGCATTGGCGTCAACATAGGCTTTGGTGGCCGCATCCTGCGCGCTCGACGGATCCGCTACGCCTGTGATTCGCTGGCTGCCCATGGCCACGGCTGCGGTAGGGGTTGCCATCTGGTCGAGTCTGCTGGTCCGCACCTGGTTATCGAAATCGCTGATAGTTGCCGCCAGTTGGGTGCCGGTATGGTTCGCCCTGGCGAGCGGGTCGGTGGCCAACTTGGAAAGCGCAATCGCAGCACTCGCACTGATGTCAGCGTTGACAATCACGCCGGAAGCAATCTGCACATTGTTTCCGGTGTTGGTCACGTCGCCCGAAAGCGTTGGGATTGTGGTGGTGGTGGTGGACGTGGATGCGTTCCCGTTCAGGGTGGCTGTAATGGTTCCGGCT
This sequence comes from Blastocatellia bacterium, assembly GCA_019695185.1. Lineage (GTDB taxonomy): Bacteria > Acidobacteriota > Blastocatellia > Chloracidobacteriales > Chloracidobacteriaceae > JAIBAN01. The sequence goes on from JAIBAN010000020.1 coordinate 77,279, forward strand.
GAAAAATTCCCGCTCGCATCCCGCTGCACAATGGTGCTGACAGTGTTAGCGCTCGTGGCTGCGTCCAATTTGGTTTTGTCAGTGGCGCTCATCGAGCCAGCCGCACCGCTCGTGGCCGCCGCAATCGAAACAACCGGCGTAGTGGTGCCGTTGGCCACCTGAATTGGCGCTGTCCCGCTCACACTGGTCACCGTTCCGCTCCCTCCGCCCCCGCCGAGTGTCCTCCAGGCCGTGCCATCCCAGAACCGAAACTCTTCAGCCGTTGTGTTGAAATAAATTTGACCAGGCGTTGGGCTGGATGGGTCGGAAGCCAGATTCTGCACGATGATGGCAACCCATGCTGGCGGTGTGGCGCTCGACAAGGCATTGTAACTGCGGATTTCAGCCCATGTTTGCGTGCTGGCAGTGTCGGGAATCGAGAAGGATTCGAATCCTCCCCACTGTTGCACCGAGCCGCCGTCCGCCCAAAATGCCGCGAAATATTTTGCGGCTGGGTCGTCTGAATCCACAGTGCTTGAAATCGTGAACGCTGGAATGGTCAGAGTCCGGATTTTTCGGCCTGCCGTGTCGGTCCGCTCGCCAACCGTGCAGGGAATATCACGCCACCATGCGACCGGCGAGTTTGCCCCCGAAATCAATTCACCATCCGCCGCGACAAAGGTTGAAAGGGCTGCAACCCGCAAAAACACAGAAGTTCCAGGATGATACCAGTTATCGAGAGTGATGGCGGAAACGGTAATAATCATTTAAAAATCCTTTCTGCAAATCCAATCGCAGCGCTAACCAAAACACCCCCGCCATTTTGCATGCAAATTGCCCGGTAGCGGTTGTTCTCATCAGCCAAGCGCTCGTTTTCCCGCCGCAATCGGTCGTTTTCACGGTCCAGGGCTTGGTATGTCTTTTCGAGGATGGCAATCAAATTGTCTCTTGGGTCCGGCTTTTCATCCATTGCCCATCATTCCCTTTCCCTGGTCAAAGGCAGTCAAAAGCTGATTCCCCATATCGGTCGTCTCGGCTTCTCGTTTCTTCTTCTCTTCGTTCGGGTCGCCCCCGGCCTCGTGAATGAGCGTGTCGTTTGAAAACCCAATCTGTTTTTTCAAAATGGCAATTTCAGCCGCCTCTTTGTCGTTTCCTGGAATCACCGGAGGCCAGTGAAGTTCGATTTTGGCTTTCGAGTTTTTGCCCCCGATTTCAAGCAGGGCCCGCACAAGACTTGTGATGAACGGCGTCCGGAGCACTCTTTTCCGCCCGATGTGTTTTGCGGCAGGTCCGTAGAGCACCTTCAATGCAATGCCTGAATCACCGCCAGTGCGGTCGAGTTTCCCTCGCGCCACGCCTGGCAGGTGAGCCAGGTCATAGAGTTCGTCAGTCCACTCGCGTCGCTTGTCCCTGGCTGCCGCTAGGTCCGATTGCATTTCCAAGTGATACATATCTGTCTCTTTGCTGGCACTGACCAAAAAGAGAACTCCATCGGAACCGATTACCAGATTTGAGGGCTGGATGTTTTTGGCAACCGTTTTGGGAAAAGCGTGCAGCCGCAAAATCCGGTTTATCAGGCTATCCACCCTGTGAATGTAGTAAATCTGCGAGAGAATTGACTTGCACAGGTCGGCCCGGCCATAAAACTCACTTGGCACCGGCAGATTTTTGCAATGGAAAAATGGAGGGAAGGAATATGGCCAGGGGATAAAATCCCCCACTTGTTGGAACCGTGGGTTGTCGTTGCGGGACTCGTGCAGTGATACCATCCATGCCGAGCCGGACCGCTCGGCCTCTTTCCGGTACGTTACAAGGTTCCCTTCGGAATCGGTGCCAGTACATTGGGAAATGTACTTTTCAACCATTCGGTAATTGAGCGGGTCCCACGAAACTGACATTTGGGTTGGGTCCACTGGAAGCACAGACGGAACACCGTCAGTCAGCACGATTTCAGCCCAGCAATGCCCAAAAATCGCCCCATTGGTCTCGATTTCGATCAGGTCGGCATTGCGCTGCTCTTTTGGCCAAACTGATTCGAGATAGGTTTCTTCAGGTGATTCGACGCTTTCCGAGTCCTCGGTTTCGCCATTTTCAATCTCAATTTCGAGGCCGCACCCATCCCCCAACATGAGCCCTACGTTCGTATCAACGATGTCGAGGGCAAAATTTGGAATTGAGTTGTCATCAGGCTCACCTTTGACGAGCGTCAGCGGCAATGGATATTCCCCATTGTATTGCCTCAGCGCCTCGTCCATTTCCAGCAGCCGGGCACTGTCCTGCGCGTCTTGAGCTTGCCGATACGAGTTGGCAACAATCACCTCAATTTACCTCGCTGGTTTGGGTCGTATTTTGGCAATGAACTGCCGCCATAGATTGACGGTCCATGAATGACGATTGCCGGTGCATTGCAGTCACGATGCGCCACCATGTAGCGCAACTGGTCCATTCCGTGGTCATTTTCCTTCACTGGCTCCTCGCCTTTCTTTCGGTTTGACGACGTGTTCCAGATGTACCCGTCAATCTCTTCGGCCAAACAGGTTGGCAGCTTCCTTTCGACCAGCTCCGGATCACGCTCGTGCAGTGCATCCCGGAAGATGAACAATCGAGGCTTCCCGTCACCGGCTGGTTTCAGCCGGGATTGAACTGCCTGAATCCCCTCCGAAACCAATTTGTAGGCCGCAACCGTCGAGCACCCAAGGTGCCGTTCCATGGTTGCCCGTCCCTCGGCATCATGGTCGCAGATGATAGCGACTGGCGGAGGGTCGTTTTTGGTGATCTCACGAATTGTCCGGCAGTGATCTTCAACCAGGCGCTGAGTGTGGTAAATCTCCCGATAGAGATACAGCCGCCCATCAGGGTCTACGGTATAGGCACCCCAGGAAAATGGGTTGGTGAAACCAAAGTCCACAGCCCAAAACCGTGGCCATTCTTTAGGGATGTCGAACGGATAGATATGGTGAATATCCGGATTCCATTCCTCGTAAATCGCACCTTCGGCAGAGACCCATAACCCTTTTCGAAGCCGCTTGTACCGGACTCCGGTGAGCTTTTCGAGCCGGGCAATGTAGTTTCGCCCGCGCTCGGTCCATTCCTTTTTCTTTTGGTCGTAGAGAGCCGGGTTTTCCTCGTGGACGGTTGGGAGCAACCGTAAATCACCACGCGAGGCCCGCAATTTGATCCAGTGCCGGGGGCTGTCAGGGTTCGTATCCCCCACAAGCGGCTGATATGGAATCCGGCCATTGCGGACGCGGGTGCTAAGGGCTTCCCATTCCGCCTCGGTCAACTCAATGGCTTCCTGCACGTAAATCGCATCGAACTCGGTGCTCATCACCTTGGTTGGCTTGTCCATCCCGCCAACCACAAAAACCGAGCCATTCGAGTAACGATATTCCTGGTCCGCTGTGTGAAACCGCACACTCTTGCCAAACCAGCCCGGCGGCAATACATGCTGCTCAAACGTCACCATGGCCGATTGAGTCAAGCTGGCCCTGGTTTTCCGACACATCAACATGCGGCAACCTGCATACTTGATTGCCATCAGGTTGAACTTTTCAAGGATTCCACGAGTTTTGCCGGTTCCTGCCGGACCGGACAGAATCAATTCAGGGTCCCGGCTGTGAAACATTTCCAGCGTATTTCCAAACGGCTGGTAAGCGGTCATATCTTGTCATGGTCAATCCCAACCACCACTTTGACCGGCAACAAATCCCCTTCCGGTGTTGTGGGGGCAATCTTTTTGGGAGGGTACAGGCCGAGCAAATTTGACTCGTAATCCAACTGGTTGCCAATCACCGACAGATACCGAGGGTCACCGCATTGCCCTGCAACGGTTTTGGTTCGCTCCACAAGGGCCTGCGCTGTTTCGCTTTCCCCGGTGCCCTCGGTTTTGGTCACTTCCTTTTCGGCGTTTTGCTTCGACCGTTCCCACTCGGCCCAAGCCTCGGCTTTGATGTCCTGGCTTTCAGCCAGCTTCCGAGCCATCACAGTTTCAGTTGCGAGTTTTATTTCCCTTTTCCACTCAGCACGAAAAGCTGCAATGTAGTTTTTGATGGACCGTTCCGAAACGCCATACTTTTCACCTAATTCCCGCGCAGTCATCCCACGAGCCCAATCTTTGGCAACTCTGGGCATGACTTCTGCGCGCTCTTTGTCGGTGAACTTTTTGGCCGCCATAGGGAAACAACCATGAAGGGAAACATTGGTCCATGGTCCAGAGTCCAGGGTTCAGGGTTTGGGCTCGTTGCTCATCCTGCCCAGCAACACAATCGCAATGGTCAAAATCAAAACAATCACGTCCGGCTCGACGTGATACCCATACCGGGCCAGGATGACGGCAATCATCGTGGCAAATCCAATCATGCTGGTTTTAGGGTCTTTCCCAAGGATTTTTTCGAGTTGGTCCATAACTGCCTCCGTTTTTTTACAGAGTATCGTCAGGCCAGGGAGTACAAGAGAGGATTGACCGCCCCGGCTGACGACTGACGGCGCTTTTTGACCAGTCCTTGGGATTCCAGCTCGTCAAGGATAACTCTCACAACCCACTCGGAAAGGCCCGTATAGGCTTGAATGTCTGCCTTGGTCCAATGCCCCTCGTGAATGGCAGCAATTACCAACGCCTTGCGACATCGGTTCGGCAACTCGGAAAAATTTTCTTTGGAATTATGTAATTTCGGGACAGTTGTCCCGAAATTCGGGTTTCGTTTCAAGTGCTCGTAAAACTTCTGCCGCGCCACGGGCACCACTCGGAAAACCCGGCTGATGGAATATCCGGCCCGCAACAGTTCAAGGATTTTTTCGCAAAGTTCAGGAGTGAATTTGGTGGGACGCCCAGCTTTTCTCATCTCGAAAAATTGAAACGAGTCAAGATAAGGGCCTGATGTTTTGGATTTTGCATGGCCGGCCAGAATCGTCAATCACTCTCGCACAGGCATGACAGGCAAGCGTGCCAAACTGCCCGCACTACCCTTCCCCGAACCGAGGTGACGAAATGCGGATTTTGATTGTCGAGGACAACCGCGCAGATGCGTATATGTTCACTGAACTACTCTCGCATTTTCTCGAAATCGAAGCCGACACTACCCCCCTGGCCTCGGAAATCAATCGCAAAATCACCACCTTCCGCCCTCATGCGATTTTGCTGGATTTGACTCTGGAGGACTCAAAATCCCACGAGACGATTGACCGGGTGATTCCAGCCATTGCCGACAAAGCGCCGGTGCTGGTCCTGACCAGCCAAACCGCCGAGGAAGTTGGCCACTCGATTGAGCGGGGAGCAATCGCGGTCTTTGAAAAAATAGAGGCTGTTCAGCAGCCCGAAAAATTCTCACGCGCCATCGTTTCCGCCGTTGCCGAATTTGCCCAACGGCAAACCACAACCTATAAAGTCAAAAAAGCACAGGCATCGCTTTTGCACTGTGAAGGAATTCTAAATGCCCAACAATGACGATCTGGCGCGCCAAATTATTGAAAGTCTCCGTGATACGAGAAATGCCTTCGATTCCTTGCGGGATGAAATTCGCCGCGTTGAGGCCAGCACCGCCCAACAAATCGCCGAGGTTCGCCAGGATGTCCAGCGGCTGTCCGAGACGCGGATTTCCGTGGCCGGTATCGAGGAAAGGCTAAAGAGCCTTGATGAATCCACCAAGGACCGGTTCAAGGTACTCCACCACCGCCTTGACGACATCGAAAAAAAATCCACCGAAGCATGGACCCGGTGGATTGCCCTGGGTGCTTTGGTGGTGGCCATTGCCCAGGCTGCATTTCAGTTTTTTGGTAAATAAGAGAATGTTCCGAGTACATTTTTCAGTGTACTCACCGTTCTCACTGGCAACGTTGCCAGTGACCAGGAAAAACACTTGATGGTTTATCGAGTTTTTATTGATGGTCACTGGCAACGTTGCCAGTGAGAATCCCTAAAACCCTATGGGACCTTTATCCCTGCCGGAATCAAAAGCGTCTAACCGAAACTGAACATTTTGAAAATGGGTTATTATTTTTGCCTGGATTTTTGTCTCAGGGTCGAACCCGTCAATCAAAAGCATATCAGGAAGGCGGGAACGCAATTGCTCCACAAAAACCCGTGAACCATCATTCAGGATAGCCATCAGGGTTACTTTCTGCCCTTGCAGTTCATTTACAAGGCTGTCTTTTTCTTTCAAGATACAAGTAATTAGGTCATCAACCCGCGAGTTTTTACTGTCCGAGGTATTTGTCATGGCTTTACAAGTTGGAGATAGAGGTACTGGAGTTTTTATTGCCGATTTCGTGCCACCCAAAGGCACCCCTTTTACGCTGGACATTCAGCCTGACATCACTTTGCAGGAATTGGCCATTCTCTTGGCATGGCTTGCCAACGGACGCCGCCTCACTGTCTTTTTGTCAGACATGGATAGAGAAAAATTAAAACCCGTGGAAAGGCACCTGGTTGCCCAATCCTGATTTCTCACTGGCAACGTTGCCAGTGACCAGGAAAAATATTTGATGATTTATCGAGTTTTTATTGATGGTCACTGGCAACGTTGCCAGTGAGAAATCATTTTTTGAGTTTTTTGTATTGCTTGACAAACTCGCGGGTAGCATTTGTGGCAGGATGGCGGTTAAAGGTGATTCCACTCGAATAAACCCGCATCTTTTGAGTGGACCACAAAACCCGCATTCTTGGTTTTGCAGGGTCTGGGTTCTGGAGCGGTTTTGAGTAAACGACAAACTGACCAGCAAACCCAAAAGTATTCCACCCTGCCCGCCCCTGCCCGGTTTCATAAAAAACCCCAAACTCGCCTTCTTCCGGGCTTCCTACAACTTCAAAAATCTTTGCTTTGTTTAACTCTTTGACGATGATTTCCCGGCACTGCGTATCGCTGGACATGACATAAACCTTTCGCAGCCCCTTAATTTCCGAAAGCTGGCCATATTCCGGCGCATTGTCGTTAGGGGTTGGAAGTTGACCGAACACAGGAACCGCGAACATACAAAAGGCCACAACAAGGGTAAAAATTTGTTTCATTACTCGTTCCTCTATGGTTGGGTTTTTACTTCTCTATTTTGTTATTTCCGCGAGGGTGGCAAAAGGATGCGGTCTTTGGGAAATATTTTTTCACAGACGCGGAGAAATCCTGTCCTACCATTCCACCTGTCCGAAATTTCAAATTACCAAAAAGGAAATTCCTATGTCGAAACTGGTCCGAACCAGACGCGTCGTGGTTGACCCGGAATCCATCATTTGTGCGTATTACACGCCGGAATCCGTGGAAGGCGAAAAAAGAACCCCGCAATCCGTCACCCTTATCTTTCGGCAAAAGCCACTCGAAGGCTCGCAGCAACTCAAAATCATTGATTGCCCTGAGTCTTTTCTTGACACGCTGACTACTTAGCGAGTCCCCCTCCGTAAATTGACGGGCCGTCCTCGACCGTTGCCAGTTGAGTCGGCTCGGTCAAACTCTCCAAGAACTCACGGTATACAGCCAACACATTTTCCGTGTCTGCCGGTTGGCGACCTTGGTAAAAGGCGAGTGTCAGATTGCTCGCCACGAGTGCTTTCGTGTTTTCGTCCATAGTTTTCCCCTCTCAGTGTTTAGTTACAACTTCTTCGTGACTGTCAAAACAATTGCCTGAATCTCGATAAACTCAGGGTCGCGGATAATCGGCTCAACATCAGGGTTTGCCGGTTGCAACCTGATTTTACCGTTTTCCTTGAAGTAATGCTTGACGGTGGATAAATCACCGTCAACCAGGGCAATCACGGTGCGGCCATTTACGAGAGTCCCGTTTTTTTGGCAAATCAGAATATCCCCGCTGGCAATATTCATATCCTTCATGGATTCGCCAATCACTCGCACCGCAAAATTACCGGCCCGCTCCATGAATTTTGGGACTGGGATCATTTCCAATGTTTGATATGGCGTCATCGGCTTCCCGGCTGAAATCCAACCCACGAGGGGGATTTCCCCCATCTCGTGAAACCATTCAAAAACCGCAGGTTCAAATTTCTCAGCAATCAGGCCCCGTGCGGTCAGGGCCTCAATCAACAGTTCCCGTACTTCAGACTCAAAATCCCGCTTGTCTTCCCTGGCCACCCTTTCAATCAAATCACGGATAGGCTCGGTGACGTTTTTCAGAAACTGTGAGTCTTCAGAATCGAAAAACTTTGGACCTTCCCCTGTAAGTATCCAATGGATCGAAACTCCGGATTGCTCAGAAATTCCCAACAACGTCTCTTTTCTTGGGATAGAGTTTTTTCCCCACTCAAGGACTGTTGCACGCGAAAGACCAAATCTTTTGGCAACTTGGGCAGAATTGTCCAGTTTTAGTGCTTCAATTATTCGATCCAACACCGTGAAGTTGGGATTATCCAAACAAACCTCTTGACTCGTGTTCAGAATTTCAGTACATTTCCCTTTAGTTAAACCTTGAACTGCTAGAGCATAAACCATGACGCCTGCCTTTATCAAATTCCAGCTTGAGGAACGTGGGGAATCAGTGAGCAAAATCGCCCTCGATTGCGATTGCTCGATTTCGTTTGTTTCCCAGGTGATCCGCCGCAAAAAGAAATCGGAACGAGTGGAAAGCGAGATTTGCCGAGTCCTGGGCAGGCCCCGAAGTGAGGTTTTTCCAGACCAGGGGGCAACCGTTGCCACCATTTGCCAGCTTCCGAGCAATCCGGCCACCCTCGCCGCGTTGGTGAGTCTGGCCAAAGCGGGAGCGAGCGCACTCGAAACCATTGACTTTTGACGTAAATGCCGTGCGCCGTGACGGCGGCTCGCCTGACTGTGACTTTTCAGGTTGTTGCTGAAAAGAGGAGCCGTTCCCATTCAGACCGAACCGCTTTCAGGCCGCATGGCCCTTCCGGGAAAAAATCCGATGAGCACCATACCGCTTAAAATCACCTGTGATGCCAGTGAATTCAATCGGGCAATTCAGACGGTCAACCGGTTGAGAGAATTTTCACCAGAAATAATCAGTCAGTCTTTAGGGGAATGTGATTCCGTTTCCGATTTGGCCACTCTGAATTGCGATGACGGCTCTGCAACCGGGACACGTCAAATCAGGGTTCTCGTTCAGCCTTCCGAAAGGCTTAAAAGTTTGGTGGCCACGCTTCGTGAAAAACACGAAAACCTTCTGATGGTCATTGGGGATCATTATTAAACCTCTTTTCAATGCACTGGCGAGGCCGGATTGTGACCGGCGCTCACAACTCGCCTTGGCGCGCAGCCCGTTCCGCCTGCGCGTGACGCACCGGGGACAGCCGGGAGAGACCGGCAACTCACTCCAAAATTTTTGCGTGGATGTTTGGCTGATGCCGCGCGGGAAAAGTCGGTTGCAAATATGGCAGAGGAAAAAATTCCAACACTCGAATTGGTTTGTGCAGCCGAGCGGGAGCTTTCCCGACGGCGAGCGGAATACCCCTCGGAGGTCACCCAGGGGATGAAAACACAGCCTGAAGCAGATTACGAAATCAGTTGTCAGGCTGAAATTGTGGCCACCCTCCAGCGGATGGAGAAATTGACGCGGACCATCCCCCAGCCGACACGTCCATTTTCCAACAATTTCGTCGAGATGTTCGACGATTGAACTGCGCTCGCAACGTGGACACGACCCCCGTAACCGTTGTGCGGGCACCACACCGAGCACGGAAACCGGGCGGGAACCGGTACTCTCGCCCGGCTTAACCATACGGAGAAATTACCAATGGAATATTTACTGTTTCTGTGCGGCGGATGCCTGTGGCTACTGCTGATTGTTTTGATTTTGCAAGCCAGCCGCCAGCCCAAATCGCCCGATGCTTTTGTGACCTTCCCTACTCCGGCACCGGAATCAACGAGAGAGCTTTGCCGGAAGGTGATCGAGAAACACCGTGTCAAACGTGACGGCACCCCTAAAAACCAATGAGCCGCCAGGAGATGTCACCTCCTGACGGCTCGGAAAGGCTGTAAAAATGTACGAGCAAACTGTAGCACCCCACGAATCACCACCGCAAGTTTTTGACGTTCCAACCTCCGCAGAACTGACGAAATTTTGGAAAGAAGCCGGAAACTTCTTTGTGGGCAAAGGCGGCCCGGCCAACCGGACCGAGTTCCTGACGTTCCATACCGTGAACGGATGGCCTGTCTGCACAGACGAGGACTGGCACAAAACAAACCAGGCGCTCGCCTCCCTGACGCGGGCACAGCTTCGACTGCTGACCGATCAGATTCCGGAATGGGCAACCCGTCAGGCAAAACTCAAAAAAGATTACCCCCACGGCTTCGCGCTGGATTTGGCTCCCGCCAAACCGGAACCGGTCAAATCCGAAGCCTACCTGCGGGCCCGTGCCGCCGAGAGCGCCGCCGCTCAGGAAATCCTGAATTCCCCTGAGCACAAAGCCGAGGCGGAGCGCCGACGGCAAGCCTACGATGCCCGCGCCTTCCGTGCGACGCGTCCGGACCAAAACCACATTTTTCCGATTGTTTTTCACGAGAACGGAGCCACCCCAATGGAAGAGACACTTGCGCCTATCACCGTCACCCCTGTTTTGCCGAACATTCACCAGCGGATTGCGAGAGTCTATGCCGGAATCGGTTCGATTCCAGCCACGGCCAAAAACACGCAATACAACTACACTTACATCCCGCAAAGCGCCATTCTCGCCAAAGTGCGGGAACTGCTGGCTGAAAACGGGATTGTGCTCGAAACCCATTTCCTGGGGGCTGAAACGGAGCCTGTTACAGGCGGGAAAAACGGCGGCGAGCGGGTCAAAGTCCGGCTTCGCTTCGCGCTGGTCAATTCCGAGGACCAAGACGACCGGATTGTTTTTGAGGATTGGCCCGGTTCCGATACGGATTTCAGCGGGAAGGGCCTGGGCAAAGGAATCGCAAACGCCCGCCGGACATTCCTTATCAGTCAGTTCCTGGTCAGTGATGACGAGCCTGAACACCCTCAAGCCGACAACGGGAACGGAAACGCCAACCGTGAACGCGACACGCGGACAGCCAGCCAGCCGCCACGCAATGCCCCACCCACAAGCGAGCCGCCGCCTGAACCGCCGAACGACCAAACCACCGTGCATCCTCGTGACGAGGTGTTGCAGGAATTCAAGGCGCTCCGCGAGGCCGAGCGGACCTGCGGTCTCACCCCCAAAGAACTCACCACGAAACAGGTAGCGGCGCTGGCCATTGAACCCCTTCGCAAAGAGGTAGGGGAATCACGAGGCCGGCTGCTCAAACGAATCCAGGAACTCGAACGGGAGCGCTACGACGAGTCCGGCGTTCCGGCCACTCCAAAAAATGAACTCTGGGAGATGGAGAATCGGGAACTTGCCCGCCATGCCGTCGAAACCTGGAAAGAACTCCAAGAGAACCGTGGGAAATAACAGTTTGCCGCACCGGACGGGCCTGGATGTACAGGGCCTGATTATCACTCGCACGCCCGTCCGGTTGGCGGCAATTTTCGAGGCGATATGAACGAACAAAATATTCAGAACCTGCCGATTGACTGCATTACAGCGGATGAGTCGGTGCAATCCCGTGCGGAACTCCACATGCCGACAGTCGAGGATTACACCCACCTGCTCTATGACAACACCATCCTGCCGCCGGTGGATGTGGTTTTCGACGAGAGCACGGATACCTATTACCTCGCCGATGGGTTTCACCGGTATTGGGCGACGGTCCGCGCCGATCACAAGTACATCCGAGCCAACGTCATGCCCGGAACCAAGCGGGATGCCATCCTGTTCAGTGTTGGTTCAAATCATAACCACGGGTTGCGGCGAACGTTTGAGGATAAGCGGCGAGCCGTATCCATGCTGCTCAATGATGAGGAGTGGTCGCTTTGGTCAAGCCGAATAATCGCCCGCCGGTGCGGGGTCTCGCACACGTTTGTTGAAAAGTCCCGTGAAATTATCACTGGCAACGTTGCCAGTGATAACCCTGAATCCTCTGAGCGAAAATTCAAAACCCGACACGGTGGAACCTCGACGATGGACACCAGCCGCATCGGGAAACGGGAATCAGACGAGGAACCGGAGGAAAACCCGGAACGCTCCAAAGCCCCCGTTGCGCCGGTGAAGCAGAAACCGGCCCCCGTTGCCGACACCACCCCGGTTAATTTCGATTCTCCGGAGCCAGATGAGGCCGAAACGATTGATACCTTGGAAATCCCGATTCCCGGCCCCCTGCCGGACAATGAGCGGGATTATTGGCCGGAACTCGATATGGACCAGTCATGGGACTGGAAAACGGAAGCCGAAGAACTGCGCACCTTGTGCCGGAACCAGGAACTCCAACTATTGGAATTGACGGAACAACTTCCGCTCAACCGGTTACGAGCCGTAACGCTTCACCTTTACCCCCACAACCCCAAACGGGTTTACACAATTGATGACTTCGACTTCGAAACGTTCGTCAAGCGCCTTGTGAATGACTTACTGAAGTCCCGTACAAGCGTCCGTCTGGATGCTGCCAAGCGCGGTCAGGATTGGATGGCTTCGATTTACCAGTGCCAAAAACCAAAGGATTTCAGTGAGTGCTACCGTGTCGGACTGGAACTGTACCGAGAACTCATTGCGCTGAATTCCAGTCCGGAAGATGAACTGGAAGCGTTGCGGGATGAAATTTCCCGTCTCCAAAAAGGCCGTGAATACCTCGAAATGAAGGCACGGGATAACTCCCAAGTGGAAACCGGCTATGCGCGCGAGTTGCAGTCACTGCGGACCGAAAACGAGAGCCTGCATGAATCACGGAAAGTTGCCGAGTTTCGGATTTCCGAATTGATTCGGGAAGCCCAGGAACTCGCCAACAAAAACCAGGAGCTTGAATCCTGGACACTGAGCCAAACAGAGCGGCTTTGCGCTGCTGACCAGTTGATTATCAAACTTCAAACAGAGATTGACGAGTTGAGCCAAAAACTGGAATCCCAAAAACTGGATTTCCAGCAGGCTGCCCAACAAAGCGATGCTGCCCTGGCCGCAGCTTCCGCAAAAATCGAGGAACTCGAAGCCCTCATTCAAACAGTCAGCTTTGGCACGCCGGATGCTACGCGCACGCCCGCGCAGGCGGACGCTATAGCGTGCGCGCATGACACGCGCGCGGACGCTCTCTCTACTTCTCTACCTATTACAGATAATCATGAAAACAGAGAGAGAGGGGAAAAGAGCGCGAGAAAAACCAAATCCGTTCTGCGCGAATTCCCTGCGGACTTCACCCTTACGGATGACCGCCGGGAATATGCCCTCAACCGCAACCCGCGAATGGACGTTGACCGCGAGTTTGACAAATTCAAATCCAACCACCTCGCCAAAGGATCACGGTTCAAGGATTGGGACCAGGCGTGGCAAACCTGGGTGTTGCGCTCACCTGAGTTTTCCGGGAACGCCCCTGCTTCCCCGGCACGGCCAAAGCTCGCGCCGGTGCCGAGCACTCAGGAATCAGGCCGGCCATCAACCATTGCCTTGGTCGAGGATGACCTGACGCTCAAAAGCCAGTACCTCGACGCTCTCGATGAAGTGGCAATTCCAATTCTGAAAGACCTGAATGCCGATGACCGAGAACGGAAAATCCTGGCCAAAATCAAGCAACTGGAAGCCGATCCTGCGCACGGGGTCCGGTATGCCCGGATGACCACAGACGCCAAACGCCAACACGCACTGATGTTCGTTGGCCGCGAGATGGCAACGCCAGTGTTTGGCACCTTTGACCAGTGGAAACAAAACCGGGGGGAGCGGTCCAAGACGGCCTGACACACATTTACCGCTGGCGGAAATTCCGCCCTGAACTGTTTGGCCGCCTGTGCCGGGTGCTGGTCCGAGGTGGCCGGAACTCGGTTGCGGTCGAGTTTGAAAGCGGCGAAATCGTGATTACAAGCCGGTTCGCTATCAGAAAGGTGAAATCAAGTGGGACTGAAAATTGATTTGATCGGACAGATTTATGGGCGGCTGACCGTTCTCGACCGTGAGAAACAGCCCAGCCGGTACGGGCTCAAACGGTGGATTTGCCAGTGTGAATGCGGTTCTGAAGTTAGAGCCACCACTTCCAATTTGAAACGAAACCGTCATTTGTCCTGCGGTTGCCTGAAGAGCGAAAAAAGCCGCGCAGTCATTTTGGCCAGAGCCAAACACGATTTAACAGGCCGGATTTTTGGACGGCTGACCGTTGAAAAACTTTCTCCGGCCCGGAAGCACGGCAACCGCCTTTGGGAATGTGCTTGCGCTTGCGGGCAACGGTGTTTGAAACCAGCTTGGAATCTTGTTTCCGGAAGCACCCGCTCTTGTGGCTGTCTCCCCAAAAGAGTGCCAGAAGACCTGACCGGAAAAAGATTTGGCCGGTTGCTGGTGTTGAAAAATGTCCGCCTGAAAAAAAACAGAGTGCTTTGGGAGTGTCGCTGCAATTGCGGGCAAAAGTACATCACCACCGCAGGAAACATAAAATCAGGGAAAACCCAAAGCTGTGGCTGCCTCAAAAGCGAACTGACCTCCATCCGGAGGAAAAAAGCCTGGGCTGAAAATCCGAAGATCAACGCCGAGAAGCTGCGGATTGCCCGCACGAAAAAGAAACAGACTGCTATTTATGCGACTGCGGGAGAATATTATGGGTGAAAATACCAAAATCGAATGGGCTCATCACACGTTCAACCCGTGGGTTGGGTGCGCCAAAGTTTCGGAAGGGTGCCGGAACTGCTACGCCGAGGCCCTCGCCAAGCGGGGAGGTTTGGCAA
>JAIBAN010000021.1 GCA_019695185.1 Blastocatellia bacterium
ACCTGTTCTCTGCAAAGTGTTATCACTCAGTCCTCAGTCCTCAGTCCTCAGTCCTCAGTCCTTCGAAAAAGATGAAAGAGCACGACCACTCATCCTTTATTTTACATCCGATTTCCTTCCCGCAGCGGTTGGGGTACTTTGGTGTCTCCATCCTGGTCCTGCTTTCCGACCAGCTTACCAAGTTCTGGGCCTGGAGTGTATTACAGCATGACCCGGACCAGACGATTTCCGTTTTCAAACCCTTTTTCAGCCTGACTTTTGCGCTCAACACCGGGATTGCCTTCAGTTTATTTGGCACGGCCCCTTCACATATCACCCGTTGGGTTCTGCTGGTAATTGCCTTTGCCGCTGCAACCGGCGTCATTGTCTACAGTTTGAAAACCTCGCTGCGGGACCGTCGCCTGCTCTGGGCATTGTCTTTGATTTTAGGCGGGATTGTGGGCAATGCCTCAGACCGGGTGGTTTATGGTGCTGTGGTGGATTTCCTGCATTTTTTCTGGCGGGATTACCATTGGCCGATTTTTAATGTGGCCGATAGTGCCATTTGTGTGGGGGCGTTTTTGCTGGCTGTGGATGTTTTGTTTCTGGCTGAGAAAACCGCTGCCGCTCCTCAATCAACCCCCTGCCCTGAACCCCAAGACGGATAACCCCATTTGCGATTTACCATGTGCGATTTGCAATTGCTCCGGGGCAATTGTCGAACTTTTTCCGATTCAAAAACGAATCAAAAATTTGAATTTCTCCAAATTTACAAATTGCAAACGGAGAACCAACGCTTCACAGAGTTCGGCACTCAAATTGCAAGCAATTCTGCAAAGATGACTGGATTCACAACCTGATTCAATGCCATTTTGACTCGGTAGTTGGACTCCCGGAACCTATTGAAGAAAGGAGCATCCTACAATGGCAAGTTTTCAAGACCCCAATCTCCAATTTGGCCCGATTGAAGTGGCCGAGCGTCTTTTAGATTTATGTGAACAGGGCGGATTCCCCCCCATGCTCTTTCTCTATTCGAATTTTGACCTGGCGTTTTATTTGGATGCCCTCGGTTTTGATGTCTACAGTTTGACGAGCGGCCCATCCAAAGCCATAGATTTTTCCGAGCCAACGGTCAATATGCTTCCCAGCGGGGATAATTGCCATGGCCGTCAAACACCTCACTGAAGCCGGTCCTGTTTGACGAAGCTTTTAACCCAAACATCATCCACAGGGCACTGAATTTCAACTCAGTGCCCTGTTTCTTTTTCAGAAAAAATCTCAGGATGGGTCGGATTTGCCGGGTTGCCAGCGGCTGTCACCACCAGCGGTATTTCCAGGGCCAGTTTTTTAGGCGGCAGACAGGCTTCATCCGTGCAAGCCTGATAGGTCAATTTGCCTGTCAGAACATACTTTCCCGGCTTGAGCGTTGTGGCCGCCGCAACTGACAGAAAAAGGGTAGCGGTACCCTCATAAACCGGCAGTTCTTTTTCCGAAAATGTCACTTTGCGCAACGTTGGCTTCGGATAGGAAACTTCCCCCAGAGTAAAATCGGGATGGGTGGCCATGTCCAGCTTGGTCGGAATCATGAACTCCTCTGCCGGAACCCTGGCATTGATGTGATAGGTTTCATCAATCGTCAGCCGGACCGCAATTTTGGCGGTTTCACCCGGATGAATTTTATCAACCGAAACAAATGACTCCGCTGTCACCACCGGTGTCTGGGATTGGGCCCAGGCATCACCATTCATTGGGTTCAGCCAAACCAAACTCAGAAAAACCATGATGCCCATCCACCTGTGAAATCCTGTTTTTCCCATATTCCCTGCCTAATCCAGATACAGCTTATAAATGTAAATGTAGCGTTCAACCAAAGCCGGAACAAACCGGGCAATGGATTTCCCCGCACTGACGGCAGCCCGGATTTCGGTGGCCGAAACATCCATGGCGACAAAATCGGTCAGAAAAATCCGGGTACCGGGTTGAATGACTTCTTCCAGATGGGCTCCGGCATGTTGTCCGGCGCGCCAATCCACAATGCTGCCTTTGCCCAACCTGAGAACCTGTTGTTCAATTTCCCCGATTTCATAACCGGGCCGCGACATGACCACGATATGGCAGGCGTCTATCAGCTCCTGATGCCTGTACCAGCTATGCAGGGAAAGAAACGAATCCGCCCCCATCAGAAAGAACAGTTCGGCAGATGGGCCGTATTCCTCCCGCAGGCGAGCCACTGTCTCCACTGAATAGGGTTTTTCAGGAGCGGCCAGCTCAAGGGTTGACACCCGCACCCGTTCACGTTGGAGCGTGGCCAAAACCGTCATGGCATAGCGATGGTAGGCCGGAGTGATGTTCTGAAAGGTTTTATGGGGTGGGCTGAATGCAGGGACGTACAGTAATTCGTCAAAATTAAAGACTGAAAACAGACTTTCCCCCAACCGCAAATGGCCGTAATGAATTGGGTCAAACGTGCCGCCAAGAATGCCGATACGCATACCAGGGTTCAGGGTTCAGGGTTCAGGGTTCAGGGTTCAGGGTTCAGGGAGTCATCCCAATCAGGAGTTGGCTGAAGGTTTATCACCGGTTCCTTAACCGTCTGAAGGTGCGTCAGCAATTGATCAACCCGGTAAACGAGGGGTTTGACGTTTTCACCGGTTACCGAAGAAATTGCAAAGAATTCAAGCTGATGGGCCGCACAGAAAGCCCGAAGTGCTTCGACCCGTTCCGGGTCCTGGGCGACATCCAGTTTGGTGGCAACCACAATTTGGGGGCGGGAGGCGATGTCCTCATTGTAGAAGCGCAGTTCCCGCATGATGGTTTCGTAATCCTGCACCGGGTCACGTCCGGAAAACTCCGAAACATCAATCAAATGCAACAGCAGTTTGGTTCGTTCGACGTGCCGCAAAAACTGAAGCCCCAACCCTTTTCCTTCATGCGCCCCCTCAATCAAACCGGGAATGTCGGCAATCACAAAACTCCGGTAGTCTTCCAGTTGAACCACACCCAGATTGGGAACCAGCGTGGTAAAAGGGTAATCGGCAATTTCAGGCCGGGCAGCGGAAACAACTGAGATAAAGGTGGATTTCCCCACATTTGGAAAGCCCAGCAGTCCGACATCAGCCAGAATCTTCAATTCCATTTGCAGGTAGCGGGCTTCTCCCGGTTGTCCCGGTTCGTGCCGGCGTGGGGCGCGGTTGGTGGAAGTGGCAAACTGGGCATTTCCCCGGCCTCCGCGTCCGCCTTTGGCGACCAGTGCCATTTGTCCGGGTTCGGTTAAATCAGCGATTATCTCGCCCGTATCAAAATCAGAAATCAAGGTCCCAACCGGAACCTCAATGATTTTGTCCTCGCCGCTTTTGCCATGACAGCAACTGCCTTCGCCGTGCCGTCCGCGCTCTGCCGTCTGGTGCTGGTTATAGCGCAAATGCAGCAGATTGTTCATCTGCCCCGAAGCGCGCACATACACCGAACCGCCGTTGCCGCCGTCGCCCCCTGAAGGACCGCCTCGTGGCACAAATTTCTCCCGGCGAAACGCCATACAGCCGTTTCCACCAGGGCCACCTTCGACATAAATTTTTGCACGGTCAATAAACATAGGGTTCAGGGTCTAGGGTTCGGGGTCCAGGGTTCAGGGTTCAGGGTTCAGGGTTCAGGGTTCAGGGTTCAGGGATTTTTGATTCCGAAAAAAGTTCAGGGTTCAAAGGCTACAACCCGAATCAAAAGGATACGACGATTCAGCTTCAAGATTGCCCCGGTTTCAAATGATGTTCCTCGCACATACGATTTGAAACCCTGAACCTTGAACTCTGAACCCTGAACCCTTTAACGGGTTGAACCTCTGAACCCCGAACCCTTAAACCCTCAGACCGGTATGCTAGGCAGCCGCTTGCACGTTGGTCGGTTCTGTATACACGCTGATGAATTTGCCTTTGCGGCCTTTGTCTTCAAATTTCACAAAGCCGTCAATCAGTGAATAGAGTGTATCATCGCTGCCGATACCGACATTGAGGCCGGCTTTGTAGCGCGTGCCGCGCTGCCGCACCAGAATGCAGCCGCCCTTGACGGCTTCGCCGCCGAACCGTTTGACGCCCAGCCGTTTGGCATTCGAGTCGCGTCCGTTACGTGAACTACCTACACCTTTTTTATGTGCCATGACGAGTATCCTTCTTCGTTGCTAAAAAAAATGAGCGAAGCGCTTCGCGCGGTAACAAGCGAAAGGAATTCATTTCCTGATTGCAGGTGAAACAGTTTTTACCTGTCACCTGTCACTGTTTACCGGCCACCGTTGCTTAGGCCACCGATTCAATCCGAACGGCGGTAAAGCCTTGGCGATGTCCCTGCTTCTTTTTGTACTGTTTGCGACGTTTGAACTTGAAGACGATAACCTTGTCGCCCCGTCCGTGCTCGACGACGGTTGCGCGGACAGCGGCACCAGCCACAGTCGGTGCTCCCACCGTCACGGTGCTTCCATCGGAAACCATCAGAACGTTATCAAATTCGACACCGTCTCCCACATTGGCGTCCAGGCTTGGAACGCGAACCACATCGCCGGCTGCGACGCGAAACTGCTTGCCACCGGTAACAATCACTGCATGTGACACGACTTTCTCCTCCGGGCTAAAATGAATGCCCTCAACGAAACTTTACGTTTAGACCATCATTGGAATTATGGCGGACGGAAACCGCTTTTTGAGAAAAGCGGCATTATACGAACGGATTTCCGGAACTGTCAATGATAAACCTTGGAACTAGTCATTTGACGAAAGCAGCCAAAGCAATAAAAACCAGACCGGGCTGAAAGCAAAACCGGTAACTCGGCCAGCCCACAGGCAGATTGGCCTCGGCCAGTTCCAGTTTTTGGCTGCCAATCCAACCAGAAAACCACCCAGCAGCCCGGTCCAGGCACCGATGAATGAACCCCAGAACAAAGCCAAGGGGATAGCTTCGATAGTTCTCCAGCTTCCTCGTTGGGCATGGTCCAGAAGGGTAAGCACTGTGAGAAAAGTTGCACCAAAGAAAACTCCCCAAAGAAAACCTCCTTTTTGAACCTCGAACAGTGGGTCATCCGGAGGTTCCTGTAATGACCTGAACACAAGGGGGAGTGCAACCGGTGGAGGCTCGAATGCGGTCAATTCCAGCCCTGAACAGCGGTGACAGGTCTGTGACAATTCGTCGAATTCATCCGCCTGATGGCAAATTTCGCATCGTTGGGCCTGTCCCTCGGAACGAATGGCGAAGAGCTGCTTTTTTCCTTCAAGGACTGATGCTTTTGTCATTGTCACTCCTCAATGCAGACGTAATCCGCCTGCCACCAGAAAAATAGCCAGACTTCCCAATACAATGCTCAAGGTACCTGCCAAAACACCGACAACGCGCCCCGTCCAGCGACAATATGCCAAGGGCAACCGGGTGAAACTCATCAACC
This sequence comes from Blastocatellia bacterium, assembly GCA_019695185.1. GTDB lineage: Bacteria > Acidobacteriota > Blastocatellia > Chloracidobacteriales > Chloracidobacteriaceae > JAIBAN01. The sequence continues at coordinate 5,402 of JAIBAN010000021.1, forward strand.
CGGCCAAAACAAACCCACAACCGGCACTCCCCAACAAGCCAACCGGGGCTCCACAGACAACAAACAGACTGAGAGGTGACCCGATTGTCATTTCAACCGCAAGGCAAATCAGAAAACACATGCCCACGCTGGAAAACAGCCCCCACATAAAACAGGACGAGAGCACTGTTTCAAAGCGCACATCCTGTTTGGTCATGACGGCATTCGATTCATCCACAACCACTAAATCCTGGCATCTGCGACAAACCTGTGCCACAAGGTCGAATGCGTCCACCTGATGGCAGATTTCACAGCGTTGGGCAATTCCTTCGTGGCGGATGGCAAATTGCAGGTCTTGCGCCATAGCGTTCCACCGGGTTTTTATTTGGCCGGTTGTGCAGGAAACAACCGGGAAACGTCTTCGAGCCGGTACACAATCGGAGCCGGCGGCAGGCTGTCCAAAAACACCTTGCCATAAAACTTGGTCCGCAAACGCGGGTCGAGAATGGCCAGCACACCCCGGTCCTGCGAACTGCGAATCAGCCGCCCCAATCCCTGTTTAAGGGTGATGATGGCCTGCGGCACGGTGTATTCCATAAACGGATTGTGGCCCTGCTCCTCCAGAAAACGGTGGCGGGCAGCCACAACCGGGTCGGTCGGAACCGGAAAGGGCAGCTTGTCCACAATCACACAGGAGAGCGCTTCGCCCTGCACGTCAATGCCCTGCCAAAAGCTGGCGGTGGCAAACAGGACGGCCCCTTTGGTGGTGCGGAATTTTTCGAGCAACCCGGCCTTGGAGCCGCGTCCTTGCAGAAAACAGGGAAAATCAACCTGGGCTGACACCCCGTCAAACAGTTCGCGCATGTGCTGGGCGCTGGTTGAAAGCACAAAAGCCCGTCCGTGGGTGAGGTTCAGAATTTTGACGATTTCCTCAATCGCGGCCTTTGTAAATTGCGGTGTGCGCGGGTCGGGCATGGTGCGCGGCAGATACAAAACGGCCTGTTTCCGGTAGTCAAAATGCGAATCCACAATCACCTCTTCGCATTCGGCCAACCCCAGGCGTGCCTTGATGAAATCGAATTTTCCACCCGAAGTCAGCGTGGCCGAAGTCAGCACCACCGACTCCATTTCGGCAAACAGCCGGTCCGCCAGAATTTCAGACAGATTGATAGGGGTGGCCTGAAGGAAACAGCCCCGCCCGCGCCGTTCAAACCAATAGACGAAACTGCCATCGTTGCTTGTCACCAGAAAGTCCAAATCCAGCCGGAGCGCATCCAGACGGCGCACCAGACGCTCAATTTCGGGTGGCGGCTCGGAGATTTTCTTGAGCACTTCGCGGAGCGTGTTCAATCCATTGTCGAGCGTCACATACTGTTCACCGGCGGGTGTGATTTCAAATTTCCCGTCTGCATTGCGCTTGGCGAAATGAGTGGTTTCGAGGTTGAACCGGCCATCCCCAATCGTGTTGCCATATCGGAAGAAACCGCTCCAGAAACGTTCCCCCTGCTCACCCACCCGCGCCGACCAGCGCAGGGTTTCGGTGGCCAGTTCGGCATCCGGAATCACCACTTTTTGAATGTCCTGAATCAGTTCCGTGAGGCGGTAATTGCTCACCTGTGTGCCAAAATACTCGGCGGCGATGTCTTCGATTTCGTGGGCTTCGTCAAAGATGACCATTGTGTAATCCGGCAGAATCGCCCCGTAATCGTTGTTGCGGGCAGCCAAATCAGCAAAAAACAAATGGTGGTTGACGATGATGATGTCGGAATCCTCGGCCCGTTGCCGGGCCAGCGTGATAAAACAATCGTCGTATTTCGAGCATTTTGAGCCCAGACAGATTTCGCTGCGGGCATCAATGTCGTGCCAAAACGCCAGGTCCTCCGGCAAATCAACCAATTCCGCCCGGTCACCGGTTTGGGTGACCTTGGCCCATTTGCGTACGGTGTTGAAATAGGTGACATCCTCCATTCCGGCAAAGGTCAACGCCGCATCCGACTGGTTCAACCGATGGAGACAGAGGTAATTGCCGCGCCCTTTCAGGTAAGCGACCCGCAATTGCCGCCCCAGCGCCTTTTCCAGAAAAGGCACGTCTTTCTGAAAAAGCTGTTCCTGCAAGCTTTTGGTGGCGGTTGAAATGATGACCCGTTTTTTGAGCGCCAGGGCAGGAATCAAATAAGCCAATGTTTTCCCGGTTCCGGTCCCGGCTTCAACACACAGGTGCCCGCCTTTCTGAAGGACGTCATAGACAGCCTCCGCCATCTCGACCTGTCCCGGACGATATTCAAATTGTTTATGATGTTTGGCGAGTAACCCTTGGGGGCCAAAAATGGAATCCATGGCGAGTTTTGAGTTTTAAGTTTTGAGTTTTGAATGCTGAGTTGCAGTGTAGTCCAATTTTGATTTGTTTTCGCGGGAAATTCCCGCCCCGGCGGAGAAAAAACCTTTTTCCCCAACAGTTTATTCGTCTCAAACAGGCAAAAAGCCACAACTTTGCACAGCTCTGCCGGATGCCCAACCCGCATTCCGGCAGGAAAAGGACGAACCCATGCCGGATTTTCCACGTTGTACCGGAAACTTCGCCTGTTTCTCTGTCCAAGACCTGTTCAACCGGTTCAATCACTCCATCACTTGGAAGGAAACCCTGCCCTATGTATCACCGCCGCCACTTTCTGTTTTCCTGGCTGGGGCTGCCTGCTTTTGTCAGCCTCAAAACCGTCTTCCCCTTCACGACACAGGAACCGCCGCCGACTGCTGCCGAACCACGGTTTACCCTGCCACCGGAAACCGAAACTGAAACCATTGCCAAACTTATCAATCAGGCTGAAACCGCACTCAAAGCGGAAAAAACGCAGGTTTCAGCCCTGTTGACGAATCCAACCTATCAGGCGGCGCATGAGTGGCCCCGGTTTCGCGCCTTGATTGCCCGGTATGCCATTGAAACGGCCACACTGGTGACACCACAGGAACCGGGAGCGCCACTCCTGGTTACCGGCATGGTCCAGGACAATGCCGGACGTCCTCTGGCCGGAGCGCTCGTGTATGCCTACCACACCAGCGCCAAAGGCTGGTATTCGGACAAAGCGCCCCATATTTCCGGCAATTCAGGCGATGAAAAACATGCCCGCCTGTTCGGCTACCTTAAAACCAACGCCAAAGGCCAGTTTGAAATCCGCACCATCCGTCCGGGCGGCTATCCGCGTTCGACCCTGCCACAGCATATTCACATCGAAATTGCCCCGCCCGGTTCCCAATCAATGGCCCTGGTCAGTGAAATTCTATTTGAAGACGACCCGCGCCTGACGGCTGAAATGCAGGAGCAATCGCGTCGGAATGGCTTTGTGATTTGCCCGGTGACCAAAGATACGAATGGAACTCAGTTGGTCAAAGCTGAATTCCGCTTGTGAATCCAAAGCGAATATGTGAGGTCCCTGGTTAACCAATCCTCCGGCCAGCCGTTTTAGTGACAGACAGCAATTCACTTTCGTTGACCGGAGGAGGCACCGTGAAAGGCTTTTGGACAGCAAGCGGTTTTTTTCTGACGTTTTTCCTGTTGACCGGTGCAGGTTTTGCGCAAACCAACCCCACACAGACATTTCTTGCAACATTGGAACAAGCGCAAAACGCGACCCATCGCCAAAACTGGCCGGAGGCGGTCCGCTCGTGGCAAACAATCGTCCACCTGAATCCGGTCGAAGGCCGGTTTTGGGTACGCCTGGGCGAAGCATATTTTCACAGCCAGGATTACGCCGCCGCCCGGCACGCTTACCAAAAAGCTTTTGCTTTGGGGGCGGAAAACCCTTCGGGCTTGGCGTATATGCTGGCCCGCTGTGCGGCTCTGCTGCATGACCGGACCGCCACCCTTGCCTGGTTGGAAAAAGCGTTTGCACTGGGATTTCCGGCCATTCGGCAGGCCCGCACCGAACCCGCCTTTGGCTGGTTGCGGGCCGAAGCGCGGTTTCGCCGGTTGACCGGCCCGGAAGTGCAAGCCTCCCGCAACCGAATCGCCGGTTGGCAGTCGGACTTGCGTTTTCTGGTTCAGGAGGTCAAACGCCGCCGAGTGCAATTCACGAATGAATTTTCCGCAACGGAATTTGAAAGGGCGGCGCGACGGCTTCAGGGTGCCCTCCCGCACCTGACCGACCTTCAGATTATTGTGGAAATGATGAAATTGATGCGACGGGTGGGTGATGGCCACTCCCTGCTCTATGGGTTTTGGGAACGCCCTGAATTTCTGCAAACCATTCCGATTGATGCTTTTTTCTTTGCAGAAGGGCTTTTTATAACTGCTGCCGAAGCCCGTTGGCACCATCTGTTGGGAGCACAGATTCTCCGATTGGGTGACCATGCTCCGGAGGCAATCCTCACCCGACTGGACCCGCTCATCAGTCGTGACAATCAGATGGCCCCGTTTGTCATGGGCTGGATGCGGATGCGCAACCTGCCGCTCCTGCACGCTCTGGGGCTGATTCCCTTTCCTGACCGGGTGACCATGACGGTCCGCACCGTGCAGGGGCAGGTCATTTCGGTCGAACTGCCGGCGGATTCTGCTATTCCCAGCCGTAAACTGTGGGAGGGGCTGCCGTCCGGCTGGAAAGCCTTTCACAGTCAGGAACCTGCCGCCTTGCCAGCCTATCTGAAAGACAATCAGGCAAATTATTGGTTTGAGTATCTGGCCCCGGCCAAAACCGTCTATTTTCAATTCAACCGGGTGCAGCATTCTCCGCAGGAATCATTGACGGCTTTTGCCGAGCGCCTGTTTCGTTTTATCAGCGAGCAGGAAGTGCAAAAACTGGTGATTGACCTCCGGTGGAATGCAGGCGGAGACACAACGCTGGAGCCTCCACTGCTGGCAGAAGTGCTGCGGTGTCGGAAAATCAACCAACGGGGAAAACTCTTTGTCATCATTGGACGGCGTACTTTTTCAGCCGCACAGAATTGGGCCACCCTTCTGGAGCGCTTGACACCGGCCATTTTTGTCGGAGAGCCGACCGGTTCCAGCCCCAATTTCATTGGTGAAGAAGTCCCCTTTGAGCTGCCTTACAGCAAAATCATGGCCAACGTTTCACACCTATTCTGGCAGACCTCCTGGCCGTGGGACCGGCGCACCTGGATTGCACCGCTGCTCTATACTCCGCCAACCTTCGCCGCCTATCAGGCTGGCCGCGACCCGGCCCTGGAAGCAATTCTGGCGTTTCCCGCCCCTCATCCACACCCACAGGAATAGCCTGCCATGACAACCAACATCCATTTGCTGTTTTTGAGGCTGGGAGGAAACTCCTGGCAAGCCCCCCTGCCCCCGGACCTGGGTGACTTGGTACCGCTCGTGCTTCTGCCTTGTTTTTGCCTGACGGTCGGCTGGCTGGTCTGGCTGTTGACCCGCACCCGGCACCTGGAAACCCAGGCCCGGATAGAAGTGCAGCGCCGGTTGGTGGACAAGCTCCACTCAACCGAAGATGTGCTCAGGCTCCTGCAAACCACCGAAGGACGGGAACTGCTGGCCAGTTTTTCACTGGAACAACTGACCCGGCAGGAAGTGCTGGGCATGGTGCGCAAAGGGATTGTTCTGACTGCGGTGGGCGGCGGCGGCGTTTACCTCCGGCAGGTGTTTCCGGTCGGATACGGATTGCCCATCTTTGCCGCGATTTTGACCGGGGCCATTGGCATCGGCCTGCTGTTGGCGGCGCTGGTCACCTCCGGGCTGACCGGAACCCAAAGGCCGTTGTCATCACGCACGCAGTCTCACAACAAAAACAAGGCGGAAGAAAACCATACCAGCCGGTTGCAATGACCGAAAGGCTGTTTCCCAAATGGATTTTTTTCAACAGCAATGGACGAATCCGAATTCAGCAGATTCCATCATCAAACCGCTCGCCCGCTCTGGGCCTATCTGCACCGGCTGACCAGCGACCCGGCGCTGGCTGATGATTTGTTGCAGGAGGCATATCTCAGACTGCTTCGCTCAAGGGTGACGGCTCCGGATGAAATCCATTTGAAGGCATATCTCTACCGGATTGCCACCAATCTGGTGCATGACCATTGGAATCGCCAAAAGCAGAAAACCGGCTATGTAGCCGAAGCTCGGCAGATGGCCCCCGAAACGCTGGTTGACCCGACTCAGGATTTTGCAATGGCCCAGGCGTTTCAGAAACTGACGCTCCAGGAAAGGTCGCTGCTCTGGCTCGCCTATGTCGAAGGCCACCTGCACCGGGAAATCTCCCAGGTTTTGCACCTCAAGGAAGGCAGCATCCGGGTCTTGCTCTTCCGGGCTCGCCGTAAACTGGCACAACTACTGCAATTGGAAGAAGTTACCGTCCCAAAGGAGAAACCATGACCAAGCCCTGCCCAAAGGAATCACTGATTGAAACCGCCTGCCGGTCCGGCGTTTGGGATGAAGCCGCCTGCACACACTTGGCAACCTGCGCAGATTGTCAGGAACTGGTGCTGGTGGCAAAAGAAATGCTCCGGTTTGGCACGGCTCCGCCGGTTCCACAACCCAATCTTCCGAGCGCGGCTTTTTTGTGGCATCGGGCCTACACCTTGAACCAGGAGGAAATCCTGCACCGCACCCGGCGGTGGATGCGGTGGTTTTATCTGGCGGCAGGAAGTGTTTTTGGTGTGGGATTCGGCGGCTGGACTTGGCTGCATTGGGGTTTGGTAAAGGCTGATTTTGTTTCCGGTTCGCAGTCTGTTCTGGCAGCCACAGCCTCCAATGGCGGCAAGGCGGGAATCCTTCTGTTTTGGCTGACGGTTCTCCTGTTCGGATTCAACCTGCTCTGGACCTGGCAAGAATGGCGCGGATTAAAAACAGGACTGAGGGCATATCCAAGGACTAAGGACTGAGGACTGAGGACTGAGGACTGAGCCAATTTTCATCTGTGGTGGAGTGCTGTTCCAATCACATAAGGACTGTGGTGAAAAAACACGCACATGAAACCTCGCAGTTCTACCGCAGGGGAGCGAAAATTTCTCAGTCCTCAGTCCTCAGTTCTCAGCTCTTGGCTCAGTCTTTAATCCTCAGTGCCCTCTCACCGTTCTCTGCGGTGAAAAAATGAAACCGCCCCGCCAAGGCTCAATGCCTTGGCGGGGCGGTTTGGTTGAGGGACAGTCTCTATTTGGAAACGGTCAGGAAAATGTCTTCGCTGCCGCGCCGGGTGTCGGTCCAGGTCACCACAAAACCGGAATCACCACGCGGGGCAATGCCGATATGTTCACCCAGATTCGCCACGCCAATCCGCCGAAGATTGGAACGCGACGTGTTGGACGGTGCGTCCGTCACCTGTTCATTGGCGGCGAACGTGGTCCCGCCATCTTTCGAACGGACGGCAAAAACATGTACCTGCTCGCCTTTGCCATCCAGGCGGGTGTCGTAAAATGCCACCGACACAGTACCGGAGGCACTGACGGTCAAAGCCGGATTGAACTGGTCCGCCTCACGCTGGTCGTCGTTCAACCGGCGCGGGGTCTCCCAGGTTTGCCCGTTGTTGGAAGAACGGGTAAACCAGACATCCAGTCCGTTTCCGGTCGAAACGAACGTGGCATACAGCTTCCCGCTTTGTTTCGGGTCTGCTTTGATGGTCAAACTGGGCGTCGTCATCACATCAGCCAAAGCCAAAACCTGAGTCCCGTAGCCGATTTGCGTGGTTGCCAGCACCGCCGGCGGGTTAAAGGTTACGCCATCCGGGCTGAAGCTGTATTCCAATCGGCCTGTGCCGAAATTGTTCCAGCCGGCCACCACGGAATCGTCCGCGCCAATCGCCAGGGTCGGATGCGAAACCGAACCCTGTGCCACCCGCAGGCTGCGCCGGCCAGCCGGTTCAGCCACCCAGATTTCACGGTTGGTTGTAGTTTGCACTTCCCAGGCAATCAGGGTACGCGCCCCCCGCACGGCAATCACCGGGCGACTGACGCCCCGTTTTTCCGCCGCACTGTGCGCCACCACCGCCACCGGCGGGCTAAAGGTCAACCGGTCAATCAGTTTTCGGCTGACCGCAATGGCACTGGCGCTGTTGCTGTAATTGGCCAGCCCGTAAGCGACGGTCAAAGCTCCGCTTTCATCAAAGGCGAGGCTGGTTCCGATGGCGGAATTGTAGGTCTGTCCATTGACGCTGCGGCCCAGCGTGGCTTCACGCCAGTTGGCTCCGTCGTCGGTCCAGCGAACCGTCACCGTTCCAAGCGCGAAGTTATTGACGGCCACGGCCATCCGGTTGGCATTTTGTGGGTCCACTGCCACTTCCGAACCCGACTGCAATCCGGCTGTGGCCACCAACGGTGTATTGGCATTGGGAGCCAGTGTCAGGGTTTCAGGTGTGCCGGGAAGCGTCCGGGAGGCGGTTGCACCGCTCCGGTCCACTCCGTTGACCACGTATTGGAAGGTGCCGAACTTTTTCGGTTGGGCCGAGGCATTGGCCGACCCAAACAAATCACCGTACAACTGGAAGGTCCGCCGGGTTGGCTGCTCAACCGCAACGCGGAACGTCACACTGCGCGTATCGCCCGGATTCATGTTTCCACCCGGAATAGTCTGGATGTCTCCCGCCCCGACGGGCGCACTGGCACCATCCCGTGAATCCAGCCAGTAGTCCGGCAGTCCGGCAGGCACCGGGTTCAGTTGCGTCACCCGGAAATACACCGGTGCGAAAATCGTCGCGCCCGACGTGTTGGTGATGTCCACGGTTACCCCAAACGTCCCGAAAGCCGCATTGGCCGGATTCACCGGCGGGTTGCCCGGTGTGAAGTTGGTGGTTGGCGTCCCGAAGGTAACGCCGGTATTGAGTTGCACGGTGGCCGTAGTGGTGGCACTGGCCGAACAGCCCGTTCCGGTGTTGGTGGCCATCACCGTGTAGGTTCCGCTGTTGGCCGCCGTGGCACCCGGAATGCTCGGATTCTGCAATGACGACGTAAATCCGCCGGGACCGGTCCAACTGAACGTGTACGTTCCGGCAGGCGCAGGTGTCGCGGACAGATTGAGCGTTCCGCCTGACACATAAGGCGAACTGGAAGCCGTCACCGTCGGCGGTGCATTGACCGTCAGGGTCCGGGCGGTCGTGGTGACACTGCCCGAAACGTTCGTGATAACGCAGTCATAAGTGTCGGCATCCGTCAGACTGACCGGGTTAATCGTCAATGTCGTACTGGTTGCACCCGAAATGTTTCCGGTATTGGTCAGGTTCACGCTGTTTTTCCGCCATTGATAACTCAGGTTGTCACCGGCGGCGACCACGGAAAATGTAGCTGAACCTCCAACGCAGCCGTTTTGATTTGACGGTTGGGTGGTAATGCGCGGCGGCAGCGAAAAATACATGACCAGCGGGTCGTGGTCGGACAATTTGTCCGGAATCGCAGAATTGCTCCGCGAAATTTCCGGGAAATCAGCATCCACCCGGCCATATTCCAAGCGTTTGAACGATGCCAGTGCCGGAACATTGAGCAATCCATGGTCAATCGCCTGGGCATTTCCATCAAACGTATAGGAATATCGTTGGGCCAGCAGGGTTGACCCCAAATCAATCGTGTCCACCAAATCCGGATTGACCAAATCGGCGCTTGCCAACACGACCTCAGAAGCAGCGGCAGGAGTTCCTTTGATGGTTCCGATTGAATCCACATAGCCGTCGTTAAACTGGAAGGCGTTGAAGTCGCCCACCACAATAATCCGGTCATTGGCATTGGCGGTTTGGCGCGATTGAATCAGATTGGCCAAAAACTCTGCCTGCGCCCGGCGTTTGGCCCGCACCCGGCCACCGGCGGTTCCGGTGCCGTCCACGGTTTCATCCTCGATACCCAGGAATGACCGCAGGTGGTTGGCAATCACTGTGAAAGTAAAACCGGTTGCGGTTTCGGTGGCTTCCAAAACCAACGGAGGCCGGTCGTTGAGCGTTTCCGCCGCACCATTGTTGGGGTTGATGTAGGTTGCAGTCAGACCAACCTGCGTCACCGAATTGACGGTGACTTTGGTGGATTTCACAAGGAACCCCACATCAATGCCGCCCTGGTCGTTTCCGTCCACCAGAAAAGCCAGATAGGCCGGGTCAGGCTGGCTATTGGCCACTGCATCGCTGCTGATTTTGGACGAGAGGGCTTGCAAGGTGGTCAGGTTTTCCATTTCCACCACCGCCAGCACATCCGGAAATTTGAGATAATCCCGAATGATCAGCGAAGCTTTGTTGAGCCGATTGTTAAAGGCGGTTGATGTAAGTACCACATCGCTGGTGGCCGGGTCGTTGACGGTGTCGTAAAACCGCTCCATGTTGAAAGATGCGACCGTCAGTTCATTTGCGGTGGGGGTCGTCACGGCACTGGGGGTATTTCCCGGAGTCACCGTCGGCGGCAGGGTTGGGTCCGGATAAACCGTGTAGCTTTTGAATCCGCCCGGATCAAGCACCCCAATCAGATTGGTAATGACGGCACCGGTCGAAACATCAATGGCTGCCCCGCCAAGCCCGTCGCTGTCCACCCGGATACGTTCCGGGTTCGAGTCAAATCGGGGCACAGGCGGAATCGTGACGCCGCTACCAGCAGGAACTCCGGTCGGGAACTCAATCCCGGTTTCGCGGAAAGGCCGGGCCACACCGGTCAAAACCCCGAAAAAGACACCGCTGGTGGTAGCTGTGGCGTTGGCTTCGTTTTTGAAACCCTGGGTAGGGGCAATCACCGTCAGCGAGTTGATTTGCACCCGCATGTGTTCGTATTTTTCAAGCTGTTCAATCGAACCCGCCGGGTTGGTGTCCGCTGTGGTGATGGTTGCTGCGGTGGGCGGTGGATTGCCCGTTGACAATTGCAGCACGCTGGGACTGGTCAACTGGGTTGAAGTCGGGTCGTTGGCTCCGGCGGATGAGCTGCGAAATTCAGCTACCGTACCGGTCACCTGTACCAGATTCCCCACGGCTGCCGCCACTGGAGGTGCTGAACTGGTAAAGACGAACATACCTTCCGACGTATTTGGGTCGGCATCCGCACTGGCGTCCGGGTTCTGGATGTAAAACCCATTACCCCGCACACCCGTCACAACGCCCGTCGTGGAGACACTCGCCCCGTTCACCGGCGAAGTCGAGCCGTTGCCCTGAATGTCATGGATGTTCGTGAGAGTCACATCATCGTTGTTGATGGTGCCCTGTCCCTGACCATCACCGACCGTGGCTCCGGTGACATTGGTGACATTCACGAAAAAGGTTTCGTTTGCCTCTGGTGTCGTATCGCCGTTGACCAAAACCGTAAACAAATAAGAATTGTTTCCGGCAGCAATCGTCTGCCCTGTCAGAGACTTGGCTACATAGTCGTTGTTGGCAACCGTAGCCGTTCCGTCCGCTGTGGCAATGTCAAAAGTGACGCCGCCGACACCCGCCGGAGCCGAAAGGCTGACCGTAAAGGTAAAGCTGGTCGTGCCGGAATTGCCTTCTGCCAGCGAGACATCGTTGATGGTCAGGCTGGGCAATCCGCCGGTGCATGGATTGAGTGCGGTTGCGGAATTGCGCGGATTGGGGGCTCCAGCCGCAAAATCGCTTGCGTTATTGTCTGTATCAGTACATCCATTCATGGCCCGAATATCAGCCGTGGTGGTGCTGGGGGCGGGGGCATTGGCCCCGCCTTCATTACAGTTGGCGGTGGTGCCATACCCAACCGTGTCAATAATTTGGGCTCCGGCGGGGCAGGCACCCGACTGAGCAGTAGTCACATTAACCAGCAGAACCTTGCCGGCGGTGGCACTCATCGCAATCGAGCCAGTCGCATCCGGAGTCGGGAGATTATTCACCCCATTCGCATTGAAACCTTCTGCTACCAGCAAATAAGCACCTGGTTGCATGGTTACATTCGGGAGATTTGTCACTGCCCAGGAGGTCCCGGTGGCAGAAGCATACTGAACTGACCAGCCGTTTACATTAACAGGTGTATTTCCCCGGTTAAATAATTCAATATAGTCGTTTTTATAGGTCGAGCAGCCTGCCGTACCACAACCTGCCCCGCCATAGACCTGACTGATGACAATAGTTGATGAGATCCCTTGAACCGGCTGGGGCTTTGAAACAACCCACAATCCAATCGCAAGGAAACAAATAAAGAGTGCAAAAACTCCGGCAATGCGGGTTCCGGATACAGGTTTTACGTGATGACGACTGTGCAGACGCCTCATGGCGTATGAGAATGGGGACATACATTCCTCCCTTGCTCGAAATAAATGGAAATTGCCCTCGCCTGCGCTCTGACCCAAAATTCTGCGCAACCAAAGAAGATTTGGTTTTCGGTATGGGTGAGGGGATTAAAGGAGAGTTGGGCCGCTCAGTAAAAGCCATCCACTATAACTTGGAAGTTGCCTTACAACAAGCATCCAGGAACCGGAAAAATCTTAACTCCGGCTGTCTTTTGACATCGTCGGAAAACGGCTCACGGATGTGTTGCCCGGCACATAAAACCGCCAGGGCAAATCAATCGCTTTGGTAATTCCGATGCGGGGAGAGGTCGCCACTTCCACCTTTTCCTCGGCGGCAAAAATCCGAATCGGTTCGTGAATCCTCCCGCCGTTGAACGTGGTATCAATCGCCAGTGCCCGGCAGAGTTTTCCCGGTCCGTTGGCCAGTTGCCGGACCGGAACGTTTCGCCCATGGCGCTCGCGCATGAGGTCCAATCCAGCCACCGGTTCCAGGGCTCGAATCAACACGGCACCGGGACCATTCACGTCCGTGGTGAAATTCAGACAGGCATACATTCCATAAATCAGATAGACATACACCCGGCCTGCAGTTTCCCGCATCAGACGGCCTCGTTCACGGCTGGTGACGGCATGCGATGCCGCATCGGTGGTATAAGCCTCGGTTTCGACAACCCGGCCCGCCACACCTGCCACTTCAATCGTACAGCCTAAAAGTTCACGGGCCACGAGCAAAGTTTCCCGTTCAAAAAAAGCGAGTGGCAAAAGATTCTTTGTCATTGTTTTTTGCGCTGAAACCCGATTACAAATTCCCCATCCAACTACGGAAAGGTAAGCTTTTTATGAAATCAACTTTACGACAGTCTGTCTTTTTCACCACAGCCATTTCAATCACCCTGTTCCTGCTTTGGGCTGGGGGAACCGGTTCACTGGCCCAAACCCAGCCGCAAAAACCGGATGACAAATTTGTGATAGTCCCCGGAGTCCGCGTCGGTGACATCACGGCCACCACCAGCTTTGCCGATTTGGTGCGCATCTATGGCAAAGCCAACGTCACCAGCGAGGAAATCTCTGGCAACGAAGGCGACAGCTATCCCGGTGCCAAAGTGTTTCCCCAAGACCCGCACAAAACCCTTGAGATTATCTGGAAAGACCCCGACCACAAGCGCAATCCGGAACTGGTCCGCATTGTCGGCGACACCACCAGTGTCTGGAAAACCGACTCCGGCATCACCCTTGGCACCACTCTCAAAGAAGTTGAGAAAATCAACGGGAAGCCTTTCAAAATCAGCGGCTTTGGATGGGACCTGGGCGGACTGGTGGTGGATTGGAACGGCGGCAAACTGACAGCCAAAACGCTGGGCATGGGGTTTCAGTCGGGTGAAGGCGTGACCGAAAAAGAAGCGGAATCGGTCAACGGTGACCGGGTGCTTCCCTCCACCAATCGGGTTTTGCAGAAGATGAATCCCAAAGTGAGTTACCTTGAATGCCGGTTTTAACCCGCTGGTTTGGTCCGGCAGGAATCAGGCAGAGGTTCCCCGGATATGAGTGAGGCGCACGGTTCATGAGCAAACGTCCGATTTTCCACGTCATCACCCCTTTGCAAAAACGGTTGTTTGCTCCGGCGGAACTACCTCCTGAAACAGCCCTGCACCTTGGGCACAATGCCATTCTCGCGTTTCTGTTCCGGCAGGCACGCCGCTTTGACCTTGAATTTGGCAGTTCCTGGGAACGAACCGACCTGTTTGACCAAACCGCCCGCGACGACAACGGCGGATATTTCCGGAGCAGCGCCTTTCTCATTGGGCCTCCCGGTCATACGATTGAGGTTACCTGCAATTCCTCCCAAGGCGAGCAAATGATAACCGCCTTGCCGCTGTCCGAAACCCGTTCCTATCAGGTTCAGGGCCTGGGCCCCAATGTGCTGTCACTTCTGTTCGCCCGTGAAACGCTCATTTCGGATTTACAATCCGCCTACCTTCAGCTTGATGTCACAACGGAGAGCAATCTGGCGCGTGAAATCGTGGCGGCATTTACCCTCGCCTTCTCCCGCCAGCAGGGCTGGATTGACACCCCGCTCGCCACCCCGTGGGAAGGCTTTGAACTCTGTTGGAACTGTCATGGCGAGCAACTCTGCCCAACCTGTGACGGGCAGGGCGTGCGTTCAAGCGGCGGACTGGAACTTCCCTGTGAAGTCTGCGACGAATCAGCCTATCCGGCCTGGTGCCATGTCTGTGCCGGAGCCGGGCAATGGCCGCTTGACGCCAAACGCCCTTATCACACACCCGGCTATTTGCGTACCTGGCCGGGCAACCTGCCGCGTCCTGTACCCAAACGGGAGCACTGAAGAAGCCGAAAAAAATGAAGAAAATTCTGCTGGCGAATGTCGAAATATCAATGATTGAGGCGTGGCAGCGTTTTTGCGGTGACCTTGATTTTGTGGAAATTCACCACGGTTCGATTCTGGACCTGTCGGTTGATGCGGTGGTCAGTCCGGCCAACAGTTTTGGGTTTATGGATGGCGGAATTGACTTGGCCTACAGCCATTTTTTTGGCTGGCACGTCCAGGAACGACTCCAAAAAGTCATTCGGGAGCGGCACTCAGGCGAACTGCTGGTGGGTATGGCGGAAATCATCGAAACCGGCCAGCCCCACATTCCTTTTGTGATTGCGGCTCCGACCATGCGGGTTCCCATGGTGTTGCCGGAAACAGTCAACCCCTATCTGGCCATGCGGGCAGTCCTCCTGCTGGTCCGGAATGGTGTCTTTGCGCATGGCAGTTTTACCGGACAGCCGATTGCCGATTATGTCGAATTCATTGCGGTGCCGGGTTTTGGCACCGGTGTTGGTCAGGTCGGCCCCAATACCTGTGCCCACCAGATGCGGGCAGCAATTGATGCAGTTTTACTGGGTCAAAACGAATTTCCCAAAAGTTGGGCTGACGCCCAAAGCCGCCATCAAAAACTCTACACGGACCGGGTGCGGAATCTGCAGATTTCCTGAATCTGCAGGGTTTCCGGGCTGGCAATTCCCTGCTGCCTCAAAGACAAACCCGGAAAGCAGTTCTTCTCACCGCAGCAACCACTGCAAAACTTCGGGATTACAGAGGAGAACCACCCATGAAACCCAAGGTAATTCCAAAGTTTTCCAAATCTGCAGCGGTGAGAAAAAACCTTCCCGACTCCAAATCATGGCAAGGTGGGATTTATTCCCCAGCCTGGAAAAAGACGGTGCAGGAACGAGCTGTTTTCCCAATCCGGTAGCCGGTTCACACCTGACCACTCCTCACGACACAGCGGGATGTCTATCCCCAAGTCAACTTTTTTGAGAGGACCTTGCATGAAATTCATGTCTTTTGTCTGGCTGACTGTGTTTTTTGCTTTGTTGCCGGTCTCGGCTCAAACTCCACCTGTCGCACCTGCTGATACCAAACTGGCGCAGCAGATGGAGCGGGTTGAAAACGGATTGCTGCCGGGACTGGTCATCAAAGGGCAAGGTGACCCGCACCTCAAAATCCGGGACCGGATGGCCTTTTACAAAGTGCCGGGGCTCAGTCTGGCGGTCATTGACGGGGGGCAGGTCGTCTGGTCCCGCAGCTATGGCGTGCGCGAAACCGGCAATCCGGCTCCGGTCACGCCTGAGACACTGTTCCAGGCCGGCTCCATCAGCAAACCGGTGACCGCGTTGGCAGCCCTCCATCTGGTGCAGCAGAAAAAACTGGCGCTGGATGAAGATGTCAACCGCAGGTTGACCACCTGGAAAGTTCCGGAAAACGAATTCACCAGAGAAACCAAGGTCACCCTGCGGGAACTGCTCAGTCACACGGCGGGAATTACCGTGCGCGGTTTTGACGGATACGCCACTGGGGAACCGGTTCCAACCCTGCTTCAGGTTTTGAACGGCGAGAAACCGGCCAATTCAGCCCCGCTCCGGGTCGAACGCCAGCCCGGCAGGGAAAACCGTTATTCCGGCGGCGGTTTTACGATTGCCCAGCAATTGATGCTGGATGTGACCCGCCAGCCCTTTCCTGCATTCCTGCGGCAAACCGTTTTCAAGCCATTCAACATGCAGCACAGCACGTTTGAGCAGCCGTTGCCGGAGGATTGGCGGAAAAATGTTGCCGTCGGACATCGTGCTGCCGGAGACATCCTGCCGGGACGCTGGCACAGCTATCCGGAAATGGCTGCCGCCGGACTCTGGACCACGCCACTCGATTTGGCCCGGTTTGTGATTGGACTGCAACAGCTTCATGCCGGGAAAGCCTCAACCCCGGCTTCACCGGAACTGGTGCGCCAGATGATGACACTACAAACCGGCGGCAGCGGCCTGGGGATGGGCCTCAAAGGCGAACCAAAACCGTTTCGCTTCAGCCATTCGGGTTCCACCGAAGGCTATACCTGCATTCTGGTCGGATATCTGGAAAAGGGTCAGGGGGCGGTGATTATGACCAATTCCGACAACGGGTCGGAGTTAGCCATGGAAATCCTGCGTTCGCTGGCGGCGGAATACACTTGGCCGGACCTGCGCCCGGAGGAAAAAACCCTGGCTGTGGTGGATTCCAAAATCCTGGAATCCTATGCGGGAACCTATGACTTCGGAAACGGAGTGCTGTTTACGGTGACCAGTGAAAACGGAAAACTCTACGGTCAGCCGCCGGGCCGGGCCAAAGCCGAATTGTTGCCCGAATCCGAAACCGTCTTTTTCGCCAATCAGCCGGGAGTTCCGTCTTTTACTTTCGTCAAAAATGACCAGGGGCACGTGACCGGCTTTGTTTTCCGGCGCGGCCCCAGCCAATCACAGGCCAAACGGGTCAAGTAAAACAGGCGACAAGGTGAATCCGATGTATCAAACCAGGAAAATCCTCTGGGTGCGCGTTTTCCGCACCCTCCGGTGCGGCAAGGAACAGTTTCTGGTTTTGTGGGCGGGTTGAGACCGGCCTTATTGCGGAGCGGCAAAGTATCCGGCGCGGGTCAGGACGGTCAGTCCTTTTTTCCCGACCACCCGGACTTCGATTTTGCGGAACTGACCGTTGGAAGTGGCCTCCTGCGGTTCATAAACCAGATAATACTGATTGCGCAGGGTTTGTTCAGCCAGTTCAAACGCCCGTTTCAACTGGCTGATGGTGGTTGGGAAAAACACATCGCCGCCGGTATCTTTGCAGAGCTTTTTGAGGTCTTTGTCATCAATGTTGCGATAGGGATTTCCTTCCGTGCGAAAGACGGCTCCGCCCTTGGTGCTGATGGCATAAATGGCCACCTGGGTCTGTTGGGCCACGGCAATCGCCTGGTCAAGCGTCGTCCGGCTGGCGGTGTCGGCTCCATCGGTCACAAAAAGAATCGCCCGCCGCTTGGAAGTGGCGTTTTTCATCTGCTCCAAACAAATCTTTTTGGCGGCATCATAGAGGGCGGTTTGCCCGTCGGCAGCGTTGATGCCTTCGACCTGCTGTTTGATACGCTGAAACTCGTTGGTAAAGGACTGCCGCAAATTGACGTTTTCATTAAAAGTGGCCAGCGCTGCCCGGTCCCGTTTGTTGTCGAGCAGTTTTTCCAGAAACTCCTTGGCACATTCCTTTTCAAACGACAACCGGTTGCGAATGCTGGTGCTGGTGTCGAGTGCCAGGGAAAGATTCAGCGGCAGGCCGTCCTGTTTGGCAAATGAAACAATCGGCTGGGGGCGTTGATTTTCCAACACCTGGAAATGTTCCCGTTTGAGGCCGCCGATGAAATTTCCATCCTGATTGGTAACGGTGACGGGCAGGGTCACATTGGTGACCGTTTCAATCACAATCCCTTTTTCATCGCCGCCATCATTTTGCGGCGGAGCGGGTGGGGTTTTGCTGCCGGCTGGAGCTTGCCCGGCAGGCGAAAAAGCGGCGGCGGAACTCTGTCCGGAGGAAATCGGAGTCAGCAGAACTGAAATCGTCCAGCCCAGCAATACGGTTGTTATCAATGATTTTCGCACCATGAATTAATGAAATCTTTCGCGTGAATTGAAAATATGGAGGCGGAACCTTACAGGGCTTGCGATGCGCTCGTCTGCCCGTGGCGTTGTGCCAATTCGGAATGGGCCACAGTGTAATGAAAAATCGCAAAATGGGAATGCAAAAATACCATCCACTTGTGGGAAAAACTTCTCAGTTCACAGCAATTCTCAATCCTCACTGTTTCAGCTTGCTGTCCATCAATTTGATTTTGTTGGGCGCATCCAAATCGCCGGGGTTGAGCTTGAGGACGTATTCAAACTGTTCGCGGGCTTCCCGGTATTTTCCCTGCACCGCCAGTGCATTTCCCAGGTTATAGGCGGCATCGGACATTTGCGGGTCAAACCGGAGCGCCTGCCGATAGCGGACAATGGCGTCATCCGTGCGGCCCTTTTTGTAAAGCAGGACACCGAGTTTATTACTGGCATTGGCGTTATCGGGGACCAATTCCAGTCCTTTGGCATAGGACTCAATTGCTTCATCGGCCCGACCCAGGTTTTCCAGGGCGCTGGCATAACCGATGTGGGCATCCCCATAATCAGGGCGACGGCGAATCAGTTCCTGATACAAGGTCAAAGCCTCGGGATATTTTCCCTGCCGGACGAGTGCATACGCCAGCGTGTTTTTGGCCAAATCATAGCCCGGCTGGATGCGCACGGCTGCGCGCAAATGCGGCTCGGCTTCTTCGTTCCGGTTTTGTTCCATCAGCCCCTGCCCCAACGAACATTCGGCAATATGGTTGTTGCTGGTCACCGCCAAGGCATGTTCAAACAAATCAATGCGACTGCTCCAGGCAGGCAGGTAGCGCCAAGTCGCCCAACCACAGCCAGCCACGGCAGCCAGCGCAGCCACAACAGCCACCGGCTGGAACACCGGTCGGGCTTTGACAAACTCTCCCAGCCCCCAAACCACCAGCAGAAACAAGCCAATATGAGGCAGATAGGTATAGCGGTCCGCCATGGATTGTTCGCCCACCTGAACCAGCCCAATCACCGGGACCAACACCCCAATAAACCAAAACCACCCGGTTGCGACAAATGGCCGGGTTTTCACCAGGTACACCGCCAAGCCGGTCACACCAACCAACAAACCGACTCCCGCAGCCAGTTTCCACCATTCCGGATGGGATTCATACGGGTAAAAAACCGCCAGTTTGGCCGGCCACAGGGTTTTCCCAACATAGCAGGCATAAGAGGCAAGGGCATTTCCCAGCCGTTCCCCCAACGGACGGACACCGCCGATAGAGGTGGCTCCGCTCGCCCGCTGGGCGAGGTACGTGAGGATTGAACCTCCCAGCGAAAGGGCAAAAAACGGGATTTTTTCCAGTATCAGGCGACTGATTGGCAATTCGGCAGGAGGGTTCTCAGGGTCGGCTCCCCAGCCAAAGCACTTGAGCGGCCAGACATCAAGCAGCAACAGAACAAATGGCAAGGTGACGGCCATTGGTTTGGCCATTACCGCCAGCAGGCAAAACAGAAAAGCCAACCCGTACCAGCTCCAGGTTCGGGTTCCAGCCACATAACGCCAATAGGCAAAACAGGTCAGCAACCAGAAAAAAGCGCTCAAAACATCCTTGCGTTCGGCAATCCAGGCCACCGACTCGACGTGCATCGGATGAAGCGCGAACAAAGCCGCGACCAGCAGGCTGCGCCCCGACTCTTTGGTCATGGCCCGCAACCAGCCGAACAACAGCCCGACATTGGCCAGATGAAACAATAAATTGACCTGGAGCAGGCGTTCCGCCTTGGGGCCAAACAACGAGCAATCCAGCATCAGTGAAAGCCAGGTCACCGGATGCCAGTTGGCTAGGTCAAACGTGGTAAACGCCCACGCTATTCCGGCTTGGGAAAGCCCTCGCGCCACTATGGGATTGTCCGAAACATAGCGGTCATCATCAAAATTGAGAAACGCATGGTCACGGATTTGCCAATAGATGGCCGCCGTCAGCAAAATCAGAATGGTCCCCAACAAAATATCCCGCAGACCGGTTCCGGCTTCTGCCTGGGATTCCAAAACAAGTTCCTGTGGTTCAGACATACCGAAAAAGAAGCAGCGGTGACAAGGTGCGCTCATCACCGCCGCTTGACAACCTGTTAAATCAAAATGTATAGTCCCGCTCCCTTACGACTGGGAGGTCGTCCAATGGTAGGACCTACGGCTCTGAACCGTATTATCGGGGTTCGAATCCCTGCCTCCCAGCCATTTTCATTTCTGGTGGAATACTCAGCCCTCAATCCTCATCCCTGTCCTAAAACCGATACACCCGATAGTCAATTTCCTGGAAAATATTGTCGCGGCCTTCGACTTCCTTCAGCCATTCCTCATTGATGGTGTCGGTGGTGAGCATGTCAAACAGCTTGTTGAAGCGGTGAATATGGTCTTTGAACCGTTTGACCGCATAGGCCACCATCGTCTGATTGCTGATGATAAAGGCCCAGTCGCTGGATTGCGCCAGCAACAATTCGCGGGCGGCCTGATTGAGCGCCCGTTTCTGCAATTCGTCCTTCGGCTCAGGAAAACGTTTCAGCAATTCACACATCCGGTTTTCCGCCACATGCTGATGGCGATACATCCATTGCGTCCCCCGGTTGAGCCAGACCCGGCTGTAGCCCTCGGCACCCCAGGTTGAAGGCGAAGGCGTTTGTGGCTGGTTGTCGGGAAACATCTGTAAATAATCCATTGGCGTGACCAGCACCACTTCGTCCTGGTCGTAATGGATTTTGCGAATCAAAAAGTCGAGGAATTGCGGGCCTTCGTACCACCAATGGCCATAAAGTTCCGCGTCGTAGGGTGAAACCACCAGCGGCGCACGCCCAATGATAGGGCGCAGCTCGTGCATTTGCTTTTGCCGCGAGCGCAGAAAATGCCCGGCATGTTCGGCGGCGACTTCGGTCGCCCAGGCCGGTTCATACGGTTGTTTCTCATGCAGGTCAACCTTGCCCGTCACCCGGTAGTATTTGATGCCGATATTGCGGCGCACGCCGTCATTGTGCAGATAGGGCTTGATGTATTCCTCTTCGGCCTCATAACCCAAATCCTTATAGAATTCCCGGTAATTGGGATGTCCCGGATACCCGATGACCGAACTCCAGACCTGCTCGCTGGTTTCCACGTCACGGGCAAAGGCAGCCACACCTGCGGGCGTGATGACCGGGGCGAAAATGCCCCGCATCGGGCGCGGTGTGCCAAACATCAGGCTATGTGAGTCAACAATGAAAAACTTGATGCCGGCTTCATCCAGCAGGGTGTCAATTCCCGGCTGCCAGGCGCATTCCGGCAACCAGATGCCGCGCGGACGCCGCCCGAAATGTTTTTCGTAATTGGCGGCTGCGACCTGAATTTGCGCCCGGCGGGCTTCCTTGCGAAACATGAGGGGCAGGAAACCGTGGGTTGCACCACAGGTGATGATTTCCAACACACCGGCATCCTGCAACTCGCGGAACCCTTTGATGAGGTCACGTTTGTAGGTGTTCTCATACAAGTCGAGCACGGCACTGAAATGCTGATGATGCCCTTGGGCTGCATTTTCAAACTTGGTTCCGGCGGTTCGCTCCACTTCTTTCGTGGTCAGTTCAACCAGTTTCGTAATATGCGCGCTGTAGCGTTCCTGCAACAACTCGTCCGCCAGCATTTCACACAATGTCGGCGTCATCGTCATCGTCAGCCGAAACCGCACCCCAGCCTGATGCAGATTGGTAAAGGTATGGAGCAACGGCACATAGGTTTCGCTGATAGCCTCGTACAACCAATCCTCTTCCAAATATTCGGGATGCTCAGGGTGACGGACGAACGGCAAATGGGCGTGCAGAATGAGAGCCAGGAATCCGGTTACCATAGAAATAATTGAGAATTGAGAATTGAGAATTGAGAATTCCCGGTGTAGGGAATCAAGGTGTTCAACCGAAAAACTGTGAACTATCTGGAAAAGCGTTGGGATGTGAGTTGTTAAAGGATGAGCCTTGAGAATTGAGAATCAAGCGTTCGATGTTTCGAGAGGAAACATCCATCTCAATTCTCAATTCTCAATTCTCAATTAAAGGTCAAAATCCATCGGCAGCAGGCGGTTACGACCACCGCTGCTGTCAGGACGGTCCATGCTCGGCAACCACGGGGTGGGCCGTTCCTGCTGCACCGGACGAGTGCGCGGAACCCGACGCGGAACCCGACGACGGGCTTTGCCACGTAGACTGCCCAAATCGCTTCCGGCAGAACTGCCAACGCCAAAGCGCAGGAGTCCGGGTGCAAAGAAGTCGTCTGCGCCTTCTTCTTCGTACTCGCTCCATTCCCAGTCGCTCCAGCCTTCTTCGAATTCCTCGCTGCCGGCCAGTTCAGCCAGTCGCTCGATATTGCGAATGCCGGTTCGTTTCCCTTCGGCAGCCAGGAAGGCCAGATAGGCATCCCGGAGCACCGCCGGCAGGTAATGCAGCAACGTGTTGGCGGCCATTTCGCCGTCATCCGTAGCCATGATTTCCTCCACGATGGAGCGCACCGAGAGTGGCAACGCTTCAACATGGATATTCTGCAAGGGTTGTCCAATCCCAGCCTGTTCAAACGCCTGGGTCACCGTCGGAGGCAGCCATTCGGCCAGCGTTTCCTGTGGCAGTGAGCCAATCTGGGCCGCAAAACCGGAAGCTTTGAGCACCCGTTTGAAACGGCTGGCACTGATTTGGTATTCGGGTTCGGGAGCGATTTCCGGGGCCACCGTTCCACGGGGTGTGGTGATTTCAGGGGCTGCCATCAATCGGATAAAGCCGAATTCCTTGGAATAGACACCGAATTCAACAATGTAAGTCCGGTCCGGCGAAACGCTCAACCAGTCATTGCCCGGATATTGAACCTGGAAATATTCCTCTTCACCGGTCTTTTTGTCGGTCAATCGCAGGACCGGGCGGAAAGTCTTGACCTCTTCAGTTGAAAAGAGCCGGGTAATGGAAGTCAGTGTATCGGGGCGAACCTCCCAATACACATACATGCGGAACGGATCCTGCACCAAGGCGGAAATCAGGTCCGTGTCATAGGTTTCCGGAATCGGCAATCCCGGATCAATAAACACTTCCTGCGGGTCCGGTAATGGACTCAAGTGGATGGGAACTTCCACCAGCCCTTTTGGATGGTCCACCGGGGGAACAATTTCCTCTTCGGCGGGAACTTCGACCACCAGTTCACGGGATGAGGTGGCGCGCAAGGTGAAAATCAAAGATTCGAGCGGTGAATCCGCAAAATCGGGTTCGCCGTCCAGCACCTCGTCCGCATCAAGGGACGGAGCGTCGGAAACAGTTTCGGCATCGTGCAGGGAAACGGGAGCTGCATCCGCCGCAGCGGCTTCGGCTTCCGGGGTGGTTGGTGTTTGAGCAGGCTTGCCGGCCTTTTCCGTCTCGACGGACTCAGGTTGTTTCGGCTCGTCAGCCATACGATCTCCTTGGAAAAAGTGCGTTTTCGCAAAATAAATGAAGTATAAAGTACAGAATGTACATGCTTTGTTTCATCCGGGGAAAAATTCCCGGCGCAACAAAGACGCCCACTGTAGCACGTTTTCCGCGAAATTGAGAATTGCGAATTGAGAATTGCGAATTGAGAATTTGCCGCTGGTTGGTTTAATGGAAAACGATGGCTGTTTGATGGGCAAGACTGAGCCGGGCGGCTTCATAGAGTGCAATCCAAACCGTCATTTCCCGGTACAATCCGGCATCCGACGCCCCCATTTCATTGATGCGGGCAGCCTCGGCATCCGCCAACATTCCCGCTTCAGTCAGACAGATTCCCAAAGCCGGAGCCACCTCAATCAGTTCTGCCTGCAACCGCTGCGTTGACCCCAGAATGCCGCCCGGCAAATCATCGAAACCGTCAAGCGCCACCAGCACTTCCGGAAAATCAACCGGTACGTAGTACCCTTCACTGTCGGAATGGCAAATCAGATGACTTGTAAACATGCCCAGTTCATCATCAACCAAGGGGTCGTCAGCAGGGTCAATATCGTCCGGAACCGGTGTCGCCTTCCATGATTTGTCAGCTATCACGTGGGCCGAAGCCCGGCGCAGGTAATGAAGAAAACTGTACGGAAATCCGGTACATGCGGCCCGCGATTGAAACGGGGGAAGCTGCGTCGGCTCCTCGTGCAGCGGCAGGTCATTGGCTGCCAGAATTCGATTGGCGGCGGCCAGCGAAGCCTTGCACCACTCGGCCCCTTCTGAATCGTGCATCAGCAGGTCGGCCAAAATCCCGACTGAAATGGCAAGTCCCACAATTGAAATCCTTTTAGGCAGGTTTTGAAATAATTCCAGCTTATTCAGTGTCAGGATGCACGTCGCTCCAGGGCATCCACCCGGGCTTCGAGTTCAGCCACTTTTTTGCGGGTCTCTTTCAGATTCTGGCTGACTTCCATCACGGCTTTGAATGTCAAGCTCGCTTCCTGATGGACAGCTTCAATTTTGGCTTCCAGTCTGGCACCCATGACTTCCATTTTTTTTGTGGTTCGGGCTTCGGATTCATGGATTTTTTCCGTCATCCGCTCTTCGGATTCATGGATTTTTTCCGTCAAGCGTGCTTCAAGACCAAAAATCATGCCTTGCAGAGCAGCTACCAGAGTTTTGGTTTGCTCGTCACTCATGGAAGGATTCCTTGTCAGAGGTTAAGTGGACTGGATAGTAACGGTTCAAATGAACCTTGTCAAAATCCTGACTTGTCAGTTGGAATTTTTCTAATGAAGGCTGAAAAACAAAACCTCCCGGCCTGACAGTACAGGACCGGGAGGGCGTTATGTCTTTTCTTTTCCGGTGCTTAGTCTGCTGCTACCGGTTCGACTTCGCGCACCCGGCGGCGGAAATCTTCAGGGAATTTCTTCATGGCGCTGGTGATAGGCCACACGGCGGCCTCGCCCAGCGGGCAGTGCGAACGGCCTTCGATATTCGGGCACAGGCGTTCAATCATCCGCAGGTCTTCGGTGGTTCCCTCACCACGGTGAATTTTCTTGAAGAGTTTATGCAGCCAGTCGGTGCCTTCGCGGCAGGGCGTACACCAACCGCAGGACTCGTGGTTGTAAAAGTGAATCAGGTTGTAGGTTGTCTCAAAAATATCCGTGGTTTCGTCCATCACAATGACGCCACCGGAGCCAACCGAGGAACCGGCCTTGACCATGCCTTCATAGTCAAGCGTGGCGTTTTCGCATTCCTGCGCCGTCATAATGTAAACCGACGAACCGCCCGGAATCACCGCCTTCAGTTTCCGGCCTTTCCAGACACCGCCGCATTCCTCATTGATGAGTTGCATGAGCGGATACCCCATCGGAACTTCATAATTGCCGGGCTTGTTGACGTGACCGCTGACGGAAAACATTTTGGAGCCGCCGGATTTCTCGGTTCCCAGGCCGCGATACCAGTCGCCGCCCTTCATGATGATATGCGGCACGGCAGTAAAGGTTTCGACGTTGTTGACCACGGTGGGGCAGCCGTATAGACCAGCCACTGCCGGAAACGGCGGCTTGATGCGGGGGTGCCCGCGCAGCCCTTCAAGCGAATTGAGGAGGGCGGTTTCTTCGCCGCAAATGTAGGCCCCGGCCCCCGGATGGACAAACAAATCAAACTCAAAATCGCTCCCGCAGATATTTTTCCCCAGGTAGCCCTTGGCACGCGCCTCGTCAATTGCTTTTTCCAGAATCGGCACGATGTACATATATTCGCCGCGGATGTAGATGTATCCGCGTTTCGAGCCGAGGGCATATCCCGCAATTGCCATGCCTTCAACCAATTGATGGGGGTCGTATTCCATCAACGGACGGTCTTTGCACGTGCCCGGTTCGCTTTCGTCGGCATTGCAGACGACGTATTTGGGTTTGGGCGACTGTTTGGGCACGAAACTCCATTTGAGTCCGGTGGGAAACCCGGCTCCGCCGCGTCCGCGCAGGGCTGATTTCTTGACTTCATCAATCACCTGGTCAGGGGTGAATTCCTTGAGCGTCTTTTGCAGCCCCTGATAGCCTTCGTGAGCCAGATAGGTCTCGATGCTGGTCGAGTTGGGCAGACCGAATCGTTTGGTGAGAATTTTGAGTTCCATAGCTTTTTTGAGGGTTCAGGGTCCAGGGCTCAGGGTTCAGGGGTTTTTACAATCCCGGAAGTCAGTGGCCGGAATGGGACGAACTGCCACTTTTGATGAAAGCATCTGCTTTCAATGTTTCCGAAACCCTGAACCCCGAAACCCCGAAACCCCGGCCCCTTTTACGGTAACGAATCCAAAATCTGGTCCACCTTTTCAGGGGTCAGATTTTCATGGTAGTCGAAATTGATTTGGAACATGGGAGCGGTGCAGCAGGAACCGAGGCATTCGACCTCGCTCAAGCGGAACCGGCCATCCGCCGTGCGCTGTCCGGGCTTGATGCCCAGGCGCTTTTCCAAGTGCTCGCGGATTTCCTCCGCGCCCCGCAGATAGCAGCTAATCGTCCGGCAGAGCTGGATGTGATGCGTCCCAATCGGCTCGGTGAAATACATTGTGTAAAAGGTGAGCACCTCAAACACGTCGTTCATTTCAACGCCGACTTTCTTGGCCACATAGCGCATACCTTCCTTGGTAATCTGGTTTTCCTCATTCTGAACCAGATGGAGCAAAGGCAGCAGTGCCGACCGTTTGACCGGATACCGGGCAATGATTTCGTTGGCTTTTTTGTCGAGTGCTTCGCTAAACATAGGCTTCGCCAAGCTTTCAGTTTCCAGCTTTCAGCTTTCAGCTTCGGTTTGGAAAAGCTGACGGCTGACGGCTGACGGCTGAGAGCTATCGGTCAATTTCTCCCAACACAATATCAAGGCTGCCAATAATGGCCACCACGTCGGCCACCATCATTCCTTCAGCCATTTTTCCAAGCGCTTGCAGATTCACGAATGACGGCCCCCGCACATGCACCCTGGCCGGGCGTTCCGTGCCGTCGGCAATGATATAGAAGCCCAGTTCACCTTTTGAACCTTCAATGGCGTGATAGGCTTCGCCCGCCGGAACCGGGAACCCGTAAGCCGCCAGCAGGAAGTGGTGAATCAGCGCGTCCATCTGATGCTTCATTTCCTCGCGGGAGGGCAGCACGATTTTCGGAGTGTTGGCCTTCACCGGGCCGGGTTTCAAACGGTCAAGGGCCTGCTTGCAAATCTTCCAGCTTTCGTGCATTTCGCGCATCCGGACCATGAAACGGGCAAACACGTCGCCCTCCTGTTCCACCGGAATGTCGAAATCATAGGTTTCATAGCCGCAGTAAGGTTCGCAACGGCGCACGTCATGCGCCATGCCCGAACCACGCAGGCTCGGTCCTGACAAACCAATGTCAATGGCGTCTTCAGCGCTGATGACCCCCACGCCCCGCAACCGCCCTTGCAGGATTTTATTGCCTGTTACAAGGGTATTGTATTCCTTGAGCGCCGGGGGAAAATTGTCGAGAAAGTCAGATACCAGCCGCTTGAAGTTCGGCGGCACATCGTAGGGCAGCCCGCCGACACGAAAGTAACTGACCGTCATCCGCCCGCCGCACACCGCTTCGTACAGGTTGAGAATTTTTTCACGTTCCCGGAAACAATAGAAAAACGCCGACATTGCCCCCATATCCAGCGCGTGCGTCCCCAACCAGACCAGGTGCGAGGCAATGCGTTGCAGTTCCGTCAGGAGCACCCGGATGGTTTGCGCTCGTGGCGGAATGTCATCGGCAATCCCCAGCAGTTTTTCAACCGTCATGACGTAACCGAGGTTGTTCCCCATCGGGTTGAGATAGTCCATGCGGTCGGTAATGACGATGTTCTGCTGGTATTTTTTGGTTTCCATCTGCTTCTCCATCCCGGTGTGGAGATAGCCGATGTCGGGCGTTGCCTTGATGACGGTTTCGCCGTCGAGTTCCAGTTCAAGCCGCAACACGCCGTGGGTGGACGGATGCTGCGGCCCCATGCTGATGGTCACGGTGTTATCCAGCGCCGACCATTCCTGCAACACCTGCTGCAACCGTCCCTGGGGAACGTGATCGAGTTCAACGATTTTGGACATAATGCCTTTCGCCGGCTTTCAGCTTTCAGCTTTCAGCTTTCAGCTCTTTACCTCAGAATCATGATTCCATTCCTGCAAGTGAGTTCCGGAGGAGTAAAGCTGATGACTGACGGCTGGTGGCTGACAGCTTCTTCAGTAGCCGCGCAACGGGAAATCCTTGCGCAACGGATGGCCTTCCAGGTCTTCGGGTGTCAGAATTTTGCTCAGATTCGGATGGTTGTCGAAATGAATGCCAACCAGATCAAAGGTTTCGCGCTCGTGCCAGTTGGCGGTTGCCCAGACTCCTGAAACAGTGGGAACGTGACAGTCCTCCTCCGGTACCCGGACTTTCAGCCGGACGCGGTTCCGATTCGGAATCGAGAGCAGATGGTACACCACCTCGAACCGGGGTTCTTCCTCCAGACCACGGTCCACGCCGCATAAATCCGACAGGAAATTGAACCGCAATTTGGGTTCGTCGCGCAAAAAGCGGCAGACCGGCACAATCGCATCACGCTTGATGTAAAAGGTGACTTCGCCGTTTTGGACTTTGATGTCTTCAACGGCTTCGGCAAATTTCAGCCGCACCTGTGTCAGGGTGTCGCTGGCCCCTTTGACGGTCGCCAGCTTTTCATTGAGGGCTTCGAGTGAAGCGTCTGTGATACTCATACGGTTGGATGAACCTCTTCGAGCAAGTCAACGTCGCGGCGGTCTTTGAGACTTTCGGTCATGATTTTTTCCTGCAATTTCATGATCGCATACATCAACGTTTCAGGACGGGGCGGGCAGCCCGGTACATAGACATCCACCGGCACCACCTGATGCACTCCCTGGACAATCGCGTAATTATCGAAAATGCCGCCCGCGGTTGCACAGGCTCCCATTGAAATAACCCATTTCGGTTCGGGCATCTGGTCGTAAATGCGGCGCAGCACCGGAGCCATTTTGCGCGAAACCCGCCCGGCCACAATCATCACGTCGGCCTGCCGGGGACTGGCGCGAAACACTTCAGCCCCAAACCGGGCCAGATCATTCCGGGCCGAGGTGACGTTCATCATTTCAATCGCACAACAAGCCAGCCCGAACGTTGCCGGCCACAAAGATGACTTGCGCGCCCAGTTGACCAGAAAATCCAGTTTCGTCGTCAGAAACTCAGGAGCCGCATCAACAATCTTATTTTCCAAGCCCATAACAACACTCCATTTCAAACTGCTTCGCAATTGAGAATTGAGAATTGAGAATTGAGAACCTGGAGAAACCTTGACGGTTAGGGTCATTGAGATTGTTCTATGGGTTCAATTCTCAATTCTCATCACTTGTTCCAATTGAAAATCCCCTTCTTCCACACGTAGATGTACCCAATAAACAGGGTGGCGATGAAAATCATCATCTCCGTAAAGACAAAGCCCTTCGAGACTTCGGTCGCCAGCTTGCGGAAGACCACCGCCCACGGCACCAGAAAAATTGCTTCGATGTCAAACAGAATGAAGAGCAGACAGACCAGATAGAACTTGACCGAAAAGCGTTCGCGGGCAGAGCCGACTGGGTCCTTTCCGCATTCATAGGGCATTAGTTTTTCCTTGGTATTGAGGCGCGGTCCCATCAAGCGGGAGGTATTGACCATCACCAAAGCCGTCACCGCGGCCAGCAGAAAAACCATGACAATGGGAATATAGCTATAGATACCGAGCATAATGCAATGACTCCGGAAGAAATCCGCTTCAGCCTGAAGGCCGGCCCTCTCTCTGACCGCTAAAGGCCGGAAAGCAGGGCACGGACAACACAAGTGGAACGCTATTGAACGGCTTGAAGCTGGGGGTTGGGCGTAAAACCGTGGCGATACTAGGTCAGGCAGCTTGAGGGTGTCAAGCATGGTTGCAGTCCGGGTTTGGCCAAGTGTTTTACCGGATTGAACCGCTTTGACTTGTCCAAATCCAAATGGCCTCTTATTATGACGTGATCTCAAGTCACGCCCTGAAAACGTCCCAAGCATTTGCCCCTGTCAAATTTCCCAATCGTTCCGGCATTGCCCGGCGGAACTGTTGTTTCTGCCCGTTGGCCAATGCCTGTCGGCATTTTCAGGACCACGTGCCAACTGCCCGAAAATCCAGACTCATGTGACCAGAATGGACGCGCAGCCCCTCATGCCCAAACAGGTTCAAACCACGGAAACCGAGGTTTCCGCCTCTGAAACCCATCATGTTTCAGAGTTTTCCGGTGAGATGCTCACCACCCCAGCCTTGCTGGCAGCAGCCCTCGAACGCGAAAAAGCAGCCCGCAAGCAATTGGATGCGCTGGTGAAAATCAGCAGTGCCGTCAACTCCAGCCGGGATTTGAATGGTATTTTCGGAGTGATTACCGAAGAGGTGCGCAAGGTCATTTCATTTGACCGGGCCAGCATCGCACTGTTGAACGAAGACCGGACTTTGGTCCAGGTCTATGCCTTGCACAACGATGATTCCTCAGCCTTGCAGGTCGGCACCAGCATGCCGGCGGCGGGAACGGTTACCGAACGGGTGGTCAAAACCGGCCAGCCCATTATCTGCTCTGATTTGCAGCAGGAAGCCCGGTTTGTGACCTATCCGAATATGCTGGCCCAGGGATTCCGTTCCTCGGCGGCCTATCCGCTCAGGGTCCGGGGGCAGATGCTGGGAACGCTCAATTTCACCAGCCGGACGGTCAATTGCTACAGTCCGACCGACCTGGACATGATTGAGCGGCTGTCGGACCCGATTGCGATTGCAGTTGACAACCTGCAATTGCTCTCCCTGGCGGAAAAACGCGCCCAGGAGGCCCAGGAAGTCGCCGCCCGCGAGGAAACCATCAACCGTATCGTGAGCGCCATCCGCCGCACCCTCGACCTGGAGGATATTCTGCGGACAGCAGCCGAACAACTTGGGCGGCATACGGCAACAGACCGCTGTCTGGTCTACGTGCTGGACGAAACGGAAGCCACGGGTACAGTCCGGGCCAGTTGTTATGTGGCGGATTCGGCCTCTCCCAACGGGGCCACCTGGGTCACCATCCGCGACTCGATTGCTGAGGACCTGCGCAAGGGCAACTCGGTGGCAATTCCGGATGCGTCTTCTGCTGAGGCCCCAACCGCCTTCAATATCCTGCACCGGCTCTTTCACATCGGTGCGTTGCTCTATGTGCCCATCATTGCCCAGGATGCACTCGTGGCCGTGATTGAACTCAACCAAAACCTGCCGCGTGCCTGGACGGTCGGGGAAATTTCGCTTGTGACAGCCGTGGCAGCCCATATTTCGGTTTCGCTGCATCAGGCCCAACTGCACCACGAAGTCATCCGGCAAAGCGCTGAAAATGCCCATCTCGTCAATGAATTGCGGGAAACCAATCAGAAGCTGGGTCAGGTCAACCAGATGAAGGATGAGTTTCTGGCCAACCTTTCGCACGAACTGCGCACGCCATTGACCGCCATCACCGCCTGGGCTGAACTCCTCAATGTCACCAAGCCGGATTCGACCCCCAATCTGGCTGAATGGCAGGAAGGCATCAGCACCATTCTCAGTTCTTCGACTGCACTCACCCAAATTATCGAAGACCTGATTGATTTGTCACATATTCAAAATGAAACCCTGAATCTGGACCTGATACCGGTCAATCTCCATGCCACGATTGAGGAAGCCGTTCAAATGGTCCGGCAACAAGCCAGGGAAAAAGGAGTCCACCTGGAGTTTCAGCCTGCTGCTGAAATGCGCATGGTCAAACTTGATACACTCCGGATGCGACAGGTGTTGTGGAACCTGCTGACCAACGGAATCAAATTCACGCCACCGGGAGGCCGGGTCACGGTTTCCACTGAACTCCAGGCGGGACACCTGACTCTGAAGGTCAAGGACACAGGAATTGGAATTGAACCTTCTTTTCTGCCGCACGTGTTTGACCGGTTCCGGCAGGAAGACGCCACCCGCAAACGAAAGTATCGCGGACTTGGCATTGGCCTGACGATTGTCAAGGCTTTGGTCGAAGCTCATCACGGTACCATCAAAGTCACCAGCAACGGACGGAATCAGGGGACCACGGTCACCCTGACCCTGCCGGTTTCCGTGCCGGTGGAAAAATCCCTGGTTTCCCCTCTGACTGCTCCGTCAAACCTGGAGACTCCCGCCACAGTCCAACAGGAAATCCTGGTCATTGAAGATGACCCGGTGGTTTTGCGGCTCATTGGCAAAATGGTGGAGCATCTGGGCTATACGGCGCGGCTGGTGGAAAGCGCCACTCTTGCCCTGAAACTCATGACCAACTGGCAACCGGCACTGATTTTGACCGACATTAACATGCCGGGCATGGATGGACTGGAGCTGCTTGAGCACATCCGGCAGGATCCAACCCGCACAGCCCTCCCGGTTGTCGCGCTGACCGGGTT
Source organism: Blastocatellia bacterium (assembly GCA_019695185.1). Classification (GTDB taxonomy): domain Bacteria; phylum Acidobacteriota; class Blastocatellia; order Chloracidobacteriales; family Chloracidobacteriaceae; genus JAIBAN01. Next base: position 37,877 of record JAIBAN010000021.1, read on the forward strand.
TGTGTCTGTTGAGTCACTTGCCCAACTGGAAGACAGAACCTTTAATGATGTGCTGACCAAACCCGTGAGCAAAGCGCACCTTGCCGACATGCTGCGGAAACACCTTGCTTCATAATTGAGAATTGAGAATTGAGAATTGAGAATGAATCCCAGGTTTCGGGTTTCGGGTTTCGGGTTTTTGAAATACCGGAAATGTCAGACTTTGAATCAGATTACAATTCTCAATTCTCAATTCTCAATTCTCAATTCTCAATTATGTCTTCCAAATGGGCCTTCGCCGGACTTCTCCTGATTGCATTCATCTGGGGCAGTACCTTTGCCATTGCCAAAGAGGTTTTAACCGTATTCGGCCCGCTGCAATACATCAGTCTGCGGTTTGGCATCACGGCGTTGGCGGCATTGGTTTTATGGGGTCGCTCCCTGCGCCACACCCAAAGAAAAACTGTTTGGCACGGCATCGGACTGGGTATCCTGCTGGGAATCGGCTTTTTGACCCAAACCGTTGGCCTGGCCTGGACCACAGCCTCCAAGTCAGCCTTTATCACCGGTCTTTCGGTCCCGTTGGTGCCGTTGTTTGGTTCGCTGCTCGGGTGGACCCGCCTGCATCGGGGCAATCTTATCGGCACCGGAACCGCCCTCGTCGGGTTCTTCCTGCTGTGTTACCCGACTGGCGGTTTTTCCGACATCAATTCCGGAGATGTGGTTTCCCTGGCTTGCACCGTTGCCTTTGCCCTGCATATTTTGGGGACCGAACGTTCGGTTTCAGGTTCCAACGTGGCTGCGCTCAATGTCGTCCAGCTCTTTGTTTGCGCAATTTTTCTGGGCCTGGCCTGGGGCGTTCTGTTTAGTGCGCATCTGGCGGGATGGCCCCTGCCCACTGCCTTTGCCCGTGAAGTGGTGATAGTTTCAGTTCCACTGAAAACAGGCATCCAGTTTTGCTTTCTGGCTTTGATTACCCTGCTCTGCTATCGGATTCAAACGGCCGCCCAGCGGCAGGTTTCTGCCACCAGTGCCGCGCTCATTTTTTCACTGGAACCGGTGTTTGCCACTGCGCTGGCATTTCTGATGCTTCATGAGACCCTGGGCTGGCGGGCCGGAATTGGAGGCGCTCTGACAGTGGCAGCCGTGTTTATTTCGGAATTGCACCCAGCCGTGGCCCTGCCTGCCAAAGAACCGGCTCCGCCGACCAATCAGCGGTTCACCACCTGAAACCTCCCGCATATCCCAGCCGTCTTGCCAGTGCTTCCGGAAAGTCTGTACCATTTTAAGGGTCCAGGGTCCAGGGTCCAGGGTTCAGGGTTCAGGGTTCAGGGTTTAGGGTCTTCTGAATGGACAATTGAAAATGGCCAATTGACAATTTAATCCCAATTCCATCCCTCAGTTTTCAGTTATTCTAAAACCCTGGACCCTGGACCCTGAACCCTGGACCCTGAACCCTGAACCCTGGACTTGATTTCCCCAAGGAGTACCAACATGCCTTTTCCCCCCTTTGCCCGTCGCATCCGCCCATTTGCCTGCGTTGTCTGTGCGTTGGTCTTGTTTCACACGCTTTCACTGCTGAGTGCCGGTTTGATTGGCAATGCGGCAGAACGAAACGGGTCCCTACAACTGGGAAACCAGCCGCTCAACGAATACAAGGCCCGCCGCCAAAAACTGATGAACCAGACCAAGGACGGCGTGGTTGCCTTGATTGGCGACCTGGAAGAAAGCAATGGCATTGACCGGAAATTCCGTCAAAACGACAACTTCCTGTACCTGACCGGAGTTGATACGCCCGGCTCGTATCTGTTGCTGGTTCCTGAAGGCTACCAAACCGCACGGGAAATCCTGTTTCTGCCAGCCCGCGACCCGCAACAGGAACGCTGGACCGGGCCGCAAATCGGGCCGAGCGAGGAAACCGCCAAACTGCTGGGCTTTGACAAGGTGCTGGCAACGACGGAATTTTCCCGGGTCCTGAACGAAGTGACCAACAGTGAGTTTCGCAGCAAAGGAAAACCCCTGTACACGGTTGATTACGGTCAGGCCGGAAGCCGCACCCGCGAACGCGAATTCACTGACAACCTGCGGAAATCCGCGACCGGACTGAAACTCATGGATGTTCGCCCCCTGCTGGCGGAGATGCGCAAAGTCAAATCGGCCTCAGAAATCGCGCTCCTCCAAAAAGCGGTGGATATCTCCAACGAAGGCCAAATGGACGTGCTGCGCAATATCGCGCCGGGCAAATATGAATATGAAATGGAGGCGCTTGTGCTGGCGGCCTTCTATCGCAACGGGGCGGAACGTCCGGGCTACCCCTGCATTGTCGGGTCGGGCATCTATTCCACGGTGCTTCATTACAATAAAAACAAGAAACAGATTGAGGACGGCGATACGGTGGTGGTGGATGTCGGAGCGGAATTCAGCCAGTACACGGCGGACCTCACCCGGACCTTTCCAGCCAACGGTAAATTCACGCCCCGCCAGCGGGAAATCTATCAACTGGTGCTTGATGCCCAGGAAGCCGCCGCCAAAGGCTTCAAACCGGGTGAGTCAACCATGGCCGATTTGAACTACATTGCCCGCGATTTCATCCACAACAGTCCGTTGCGGTCCGGCGAATTGACCATGGATACCTTTTTCATTCATGGCCTGGGGCATTTCATCGGCATGAATGTTCACGATGTTGGTGATTATTCACAGCCGCTCCCGGTTGGCGCGGTGTTTACCATTGAGCCGGGTATTTACATTCCAAGCGAAAAAATCGGTGTCCGGATTGAAGACAATTACCTTGTGACGGAAAAGGGACTTGAGAAACTTTCCAAAAATCTGCCCTCCCGCCCGGAGGAAATCGAACGGCTGATGGCTGAAGCCCGGAGAGGCAAAAAGTTCTGAGTTCCGCCTTCAGGCGGCAGTTTGGAGTTCCACCTTCAGGTGGCAGTTTGGAGTTCCGCCTTCAGGCGGCTGGATTTGGGGTTTTCAATTGAATATTCAGTAACTTTCATTTAAGAAGCAGCCTAAAGGCTGTACTCCAAACCGCTGCCTGAAGGCGGAACTCCAAACCGCTGCCTGAAGGCGGAACTCCAAACCTTGGACTCGAAACCTCATGATTGAAAGCCTGCTCAAACGCGACGTACAAAAACGCTCCCAATCGCTCCGGTTTACCGGACGCCTCCTGTTTCTCACCGAAGACCCTGAACTTGTCAAACGCCAACTTGGCGGCACCGACCTTGACTGGTCGGCGGACAAGCCGGACATGAAACTCCGTGACAACATCAGTACGGATGAAATCACGCCCGGTTATGTCTGTTACTATTTTGACGAGACGCTGGGCGAATTCCCCTATGTCGGCCTCAAATGCGGCGACGAGTTGCCAATTGGCCGGAATGCAATCAAAAACGGCGGCTTTGCCGTTTCCGTGTCGGGCAAACGACGTGGCAAAGGCTCCAGCCGCGAGCAATCCCCCTATGCCGAACTGACCGCCGGAATTCAGGTCGTCATCGCCGAAAACATTGAGCGGATTTACAACCAGAACTGTCAGAATCTGGGTGTGCTGACCTCGACCAATTTCGGCCTGCTCGAAAAACTGAAAAGCGGCGAAGAAATCCCGCTGGCTGAATTCACTGCGGGAGTGGATGACATCACCCGTCAAATCATTGAATATGGCGGGCTTTTTTCCTTTAACATCGCCCGGTTGCAGGGCAAGGTGAGTATTCCTGAAATTACAACGGCACCCCGCCCGATGACACTGGCGGAGAAAATCTTTGCCCGGCACATGGTGGCCAATCTGGCTGAAAATCAGCTTGGGGTGGCGGCGGTCAAACCCGGAGACGCCGGATTTGTCCGCGTGGACTGGCGTTTCAGCCACGAATATGTGACGCCGATGGCCGCCAGCTTCTTTGAGCAATATGTCGGAAAAAGCGAAAAAGTGACCGACCCGGATTCAATTTTACTCTTCCGCGACCATCTGACCTTTTTGGACCAGGTGATGCCGCCCGCCAAACGGCAACTCGGACTGTTGGACGCCGCTGCCGGACTGGCCGTCAAACAGGAGGAGTTTGCCCGCGAACAGGGCATCCGGCTCCACGGCGAACTGACCGACCGGAAAGGCTCCGAAGCCATCTGCCATAGCAAAATGCTGCAATCCTATGCCCTGCCCGGCCAGATTCTGGTTGGTTCGGACTCGCACACGCCGCATTCCGGGGCGCTGGGCTGCATTGCCTTTGGCATTGGCACCACCGATGTGTTCAACGCCTGGATTACCAAAGACGTGCGGGTCACCGTGCCGAAATCGGTCAAAATCGTAGTTCACGGACAAAAACCGGCCAGCCTGACCGCCAAGGATTTCATGCTTGAAATTCTGCGGCATCCCTATGTCAAAAACGGCGAAGCCATCGGCACGATTGTCGAATACACGGGCGAAGCCGTCGCCGCGCTTTCGATTGACGAACGCGCCACCATGACCAACATGGCCGCCGAAGTTGGTGCGTTCACCGGCATTGTGGCAGCGGATGAAAAAACCGTCGAATTTCTGGTCAGCCAGCGTGGCATGGCCCGCGCCGAAGCCGAAGCCCTTTGTGCCGGAATGCAAAGCGACCCCGACGCCGAATATGTCAAAGTGATTGAAATTGACGCCTCGGCCATGCGTCCGCTGGTGGCCCTGCCGGGCGACCCCGGCAACGGCGTGGCAATTGACGAACTGCACGAACCGGTCAAGGTGGATATTGCCTACGGCGGTTCCTGCACCGGCGGCAAAATCGAAGACATGGATTTGTACGTGCAGGTCTTCCGCGAAGCCCTGGCGCACGGCAAACGGGTGGCTGACGGGGTGGATTGCTTTATCCAGTTCGGCTCGCAGGAAGTACGCGATTACTGTCTGGCGGCGGGTTATCTGGAGATTCTGGAAAAAGTCGGAGCCCAGGTCATCGAGCCCAGTTGCGGAGCCTGTATCAGCGCCGGTCCCGGTGTCAGCACCAGTGCCGAACAGGTCACGATTTCCGCCATCAACCGCAATTTTCCTGGCCGGAGCGGTCCCGGACAAATGTACCTTGCCAGCCCGCTGACGGTCGCAGCTTCGGCAATTGCCGGCTATATCACGGAATACAAGCCGGTTTAAGATAACTCCTTCATCACAGAGACACAGAGAACAGAGAGGTTGCACAGAGAAAAACAGGAAAGACTCTGTGCAGCCTCTGTGTTCTCTGTGGTGAGTCTTTCCTGACACACTTTTCCCCACTCGGCTGCAAAATTCCCCAACTGGTTGGATTTTCCCACCATTCGCCCTCTGTCATCGTTCTGTTACATCCTGCAAAGACAGGAACCACAGCGGTTCCCGGCTTTCCGGAAATCTCCACGCCTCTGACTGCAAATGGTACGCGGCTTGCCCTCCATCATAGGCGGAGCACCATCGCTCGCGCCCGGTTTTCGGAAACCTGCCGGAAACCCTTTGAAGGGAGGACCAGTGTATGTGGACCCGCAAAGCAACTGACATCACCCTGCATGTTCTTATTTTTCTCATCGCGGTTTTGTTTTTCACCTCAACCTGCTGGTCGCCTCCGGCGGTTTCACAAATTCAGAGCGAACCCTTCCCACCCTTTGAACAGGCGGTTCCTTTGCCGGACCAGGCTCCGGTCATTCCGTTTTTTCCCAACAGTGGAACTGCTGTCAGCCCTCGGCTTGATGCCCTGCCCCAATTTGAAGAGGAATTGAAAACCGACGACGGCACGGTTGAATCCGGCGCTTTGGGAGACGGCCTGTTGGTGGTCAACCGCCTCACGCCGAGCGGTTACCCGGTCAAACTGGACCGCATCCGGATTCAGTGGGACGGCTTTTCCGGCCAGCCTTCACCCATCGGAGCACAGGTCCGCCTGCTGGCCTTTCTGGACCCGACCAGCGCCGGGCGTCCGGTGACGCCGGTTCAGTTTGTAGTTGACCAGACTGTGACCATTCCAAGTGTTGGAGGTTTTGTTGATTTTCCGCTTCCAAACGGTCCGACCCTGGCGGCAGGCGACCTCTATGTGGGGTTTCAGGCACCGAATCCGGCCACCGGCGTGATTTTCTCCGCCGATACCAACGGACCACAGCGCGAACGGGCGTTTTTTTCCATCAACAACGGAACCACCTTTGCCGGACCGTTAACCTTTTCCGACGGACAAAAAGCCAACATCCTCATCCGGGCGGTGGTTTCGACCGTCAATTCGGGCACGACCGAAGAACTTCGCACCGACGATGGCACGATTGACGGGCGCGGCCTGCTCGACAACTCACTGCTGATGGTCAATCGCCTGACACCATCGAGTTATCCGGTGACGCTCCAGAAAGCCAAAATCATGTTTGTGGCCTTTCAGGGCCAGCCCAGCCCGATTGGCAAATCGGTCCAACTGGTGGTTTTCAGCGACCCGCAGGCCACGGGCAAACCACCGGCCAATCCAACCTTTCAGGTCCAGCAAAACGTGGTCATTACACGGGTCAACGACTTTATCGAATTTGACGTGCCGCCGGTATCAATCCCCAGCGGTGATGTGTATGTCGGATATGGCGTCGGGAATCCGCATGACGGCGTGGGTTTTGGAGCCGACACCAACGGCACGCCGCAACACCGGGCGTTTTTCTCGACCAACGGCGGAGCTTCATTTTCCGGACCGCTTCAGCTTTCCGACGGCACCCAGACCAATCTGTTGATTCGGGCCATGGTCAGCCGGGGCGGGAGCGGCGGTGACACGCAAGCCCCAACCGTGCAGATTTTGGCTCCAAACGGCGGTGAGACGTTATCTGCCGGCAGCACCTTTGGCATTCAGTGGACTTCAGGCGACAACACCGGCGTCACAGGCCACAGTATCGCCCTTTCGACCGACGGCGGAGCCACTTTCCCATCCACGGTGGCCAGCGGACTGGCCGGTTTCACCCAACGGTTTGACTGGACCGTTCCCACCACAGCAACGACCACAGGCCGCATCAAAGTCACGGCCAGTGACGCAGCGGGCAACAGCAGCTTTGACGTTTCCGACCAGAATTTCCGGATTTCAACCGGTGGCGGCGGCGACACCCAGGCTCCAACCGTCAATCTGTTGGTTCCCAATGGTGGTGAAACGCTGCTGGCCGGCAGCACTTTTGGCATTCAGTGGACTTCGGGCGACAACACCGGAGTGGCGGCGCATTCAATTACGCTTTCAACCGACAGCGGCGCGACCTTCCCAGCCAACGTCACCACCGGACTGGCAGGCTACATTCAGCGATTCGACTGGACCGTTCCCAACCCTGCGACGACCACGGCCCGCCTCAAAGTCACCGCCAGCGACGCAGCGGGCAACAGCGGCTTTGACCTTTCGGACGGAAATTTCACCATCAAAGCGGGCAATCCCAATCTGCCCACCGTTTCCATCAACACGACGACGCCAACCATCACCGAACTCGGCATAGCCAGCTTTGTGGTGAGCCGAACGGACAACCTCGATACGGCGGTGACGGTGCGCTACACGGTGGGCGGTTCGGCAGTCAGCGGAACGGACTTCATTCCGCTCAAAGGGACCGTCACGATTCCAGCCAAAATGGCCTCAACCGTCTTTGGCGTGATGCCGGTCAACAACCCGAAAATTGACCCGGACCGGACGATTGCCCTCACGCTGGCCAGCGATGTGGCCTATCGGATTGGCGCACAGGCAACAGCCTCGGTCACGATTCAGGACAACGACAAAATGGGCAGCGGCACCTGTACGCCCGCGGAAGGCGGCAGCATCAACACGGAGGACGGCGCGTCGGTGACATTGCCGCCGGGTTATGGCGACGGGCAGGCGACCGTCAGCCTGACGCGCATCGGGAAAGCCCCCAAGAACAAAGGCAGCACCGAGGTGCGGACGGTTTCGTGGACGTATCATTTGGGAATCAGCTACGTGGGTGCGTTTCCGATTGAATCGGAGATTGTGGTGACTGTGCCGCTGGTGGAAAAAGTCTTTCCCGCAGAATGGAACAGTTTGGGGTTTGAAGGCGTCTGCTACGACGAGAAAACCAAGACCTGGGTTACCATGGGGCGGAATCCGATTGCCGACCGCGAAAAAATGACGGTCACCTTCCTGCTTCCGATTGCCAAAATGGTCACGCAGGGAACCACTGCCAAAGAACGTTTTGGGCCATACCAGACGGGCTACACCAATACCCTGGATTTCAAGGCAAACGGAGTCAATCAATCCCTCATGCGGCAGACCCAGGAGCCGGGTTCCAACTTCATTATCACCTACTATGAAGCAACTCCGGCCACCCAATACAGCGTGAAGGCCGACAAAAACTGGAACAACGGGACAAGCTGCTCCGGCACGACCGGCACGGCGGACACAAATTTTGTGCGCGACCTGGATGCGGTGCTCAACAGTTCCTACCGGTCACTGCTGGCCCTGCCACAGTCGCCTTTCGGTGAACTTTCCCTGCCTCAGAAAGCCAAAATCACCAAGGTTTCCGGTGGTGAAGCCGGGGAAAGCCCGCTCGGCGGGCCGCTCATTGTTTCAAATTCAAAGATGGAAAACTGCCAGGATTTGAAAAACACGGCCACGCACGAACTAATCCATGTGTTTCAGGGCCAGTATTACAACAATCTGGCGAATGCCGGATACGCAGTCGCCAGTTCGACCTCGAACCAGTGGTTTATCGAGGCTTCGGCAAACCACTTTGCCGCGCTGGCCACGGGCATGGGCGATGCGCAGAAACGGACCTTCTATTCGGACCGCAATGGCAGCATTTCCGATTATCTGAGCGTGCCGATAACCTCCGGCAACGACAACAGTATGTATGCGGTGGCACATTTCCTTGACTGGCTGGCCGACCGCTACAGCTATGACATCGTGGGGGTGACCATCCGCAAGCGGAGCGAGTCGTTTTACGACCTGACCAACCTCAACAATGCCATTCGGGAATTTCAGACGGCTGCCGCAGACCCAACCAACCAACTCGGCCTGGCAGGCGCATTTCCGGAATATGTCAAATATGTGATGACCCATCCGGATGGGACAGCCGAGTTCAACCAGGACATCAAAAACGCGATGTACGGCAATACGTTCGGGAGCCAGTACACAACCCTTCCGGCGGGCCTCTTTACCGACAGCGCTGCGTTTATGACCTTGCAGAAACCCCTGCGGCCTTACTCGGCAGTCTACCTTTCCGTCGCGGCCAGAAACGCCAGCAACGCCCTCCTGGTGATTGACACCAGCCAATGTTCCGGTGCGCCGATGCAGTCGCTGACCTACGATTTGGTGGGGAAAACGGAGGCGGCCTATACCAACCAAGACCCCGTTGACAAAAACAAAGTGCTGGGCGGTTCGACCCCGTGGACCGTGCCGGAGTTTGGCAAAGGACAGAAAAAAACCGACTTTGAGCAGGTGGTCATCAACGGCAGCCCGGTGACCGGAACGGTCAACATCAACTACTACATCCTGGTGCCCCCGAAAATCACCAAAGTTTCCCAAGGCGCGTTGCTGTGGGAATACAGCGGATTCGGCAAAGAGAAAGGCAAAATCCCGACTGAATTTCTCAAGGGTTATGACGTGTACAGCAAAACTCTGGGCAAAAAACTCAATTCGTCACCGGTTCCGCTCCAGACGAGCGGCGTGGAACAAAGCTTTTCGAGTGCGGACATCACGGGTGGCTCGACGGATGACTATATCGTGACGATTGTGGACAAGTTCGACAACAGTTGGCCGCTTGCCGAAGTCAAACCGAAACTGGAAACGACCAAATACGCCACGTTTGACATGCGCGTCTACGGGACGTTCCATTACTACTACTACGACGCATCGAAGCCGGGCGACCATGCGGACTACGACGGAGGCGGAGACTTCCAAATCCGGCTGGAGCGGGTGCCGATTACCTGGACGGGCAATCTGCACTTCACCGGCACCCACAGAGCGACCAACGGAACCGAATATACGTTTGAGGGCACCGTGGACCCGGACGGTCACGGCATGACCATCAGTGCCTCGCGGCATTACCTGAGCACCTATTACGACAGCTTCTGGGAAAGCAATGTGCGCAGCGCAGCCGATGCCGCCGGCAGTCTGACCATCAAGGAGACCATTTTCTCAATCACGGATGACTTTTTCTGTAACGGTGGCACCGTCACCATCAACAGTGCGTCGTATGCGGCTTCGGCCACGTACGATAATCCGAGTTCGGCCTATCAAAAGAACAGCCGGACAACCCTGGTTTCGCCCCGGACTGCCACCTGGAGGATTGATTTCATGGTGAATCCGTGACGGTCAAAAAGAAAAACGTTCCCACGGCAGAGGAGAATCAATCATCTTTCCCGTGGGAACGTTTCCAGACTCACACGCGGGAAATCAAACCAGGAGGTCGGGCAGATTTTTGAACCGGTCAGCAGCAGCCCCTTTCTGGATGTTTATCTTAAAGCCAGACAGGAACAGACCGAACCACCCAACCTTCTTTTATGTGTCTGGCCCAAAAGGCTTGTCCTTACCAAATTGTGTCAACGGAAAAGAACGTCCTTCTGATTTCGAATATCTGTTCCGGTTTAAGTTCTTCACCGTATTGATGATTTTCCATTCCAAGGAAAAGGGCGATTGAGATTCCCCTGGCTTTGATTTCGCCATTTGGCCTTAAAGGGGATTTTTGGACATTGGATCCGGTTGTCGCAACCAGCAATGACCCTTTGGGCAGCATTTTTGTGGTTGCAATGTGCCATAAGGCGGCTTTTCGTTTCGCACGGGATTTCCCCGGAGTTTCATATCCTCCACCAGCCACAATTGCAGCAATGACTTCGTCTTCGGTCAGCAAGGGATACGGGGCCAAAGAGGCGGAGCATTGCTTTTCCTCATTAAAAATCCTTATCGCCTCACCAAGGGGGATTTCCTTTGGGTACCCGTGCATCTCAAGGTCATTTCTTTTTTCAATTTCCTCAAAAGTGATGTTTTTATTCCGTGGATCGTTGAACCAACAAGGATCCCTGCGGCTTTTATCTTTTTGGGGTTCCTTGGTTTGAAGTTTTTCCTGGGAAACAATTGAGTTCGAGGAAGGAGGGTCAGCCACCACCCACCACATCAAACCAGCCAGGTATAAACCAACCAGGCATAAACCATACCGTCGAGACTTTTTCATCTGTCCATCCTCACAACAATAGCGTTCTCACTGGCATTTTCCTGCCTGTAAAAGTGTGCCGTTCCAGCGGAGAAATATTCCCTCGATAAAGCCCAACCGCCTTTACCTGGAACAAGCTGCTTCTGCCCGCCGCAAAAGACGCCGGATGGTCAAGGTGTCTCTTTGAATCACTTTGTGTATCTTCACGGAATTCCCTCCATCAAAAACAGGCACACGTTACTGAAATTCCGATGGTACCTGTCTCAATTGTGTTTCCGGTGACCAGACCGGGGGTTTTCTCTTTGGGTTAAACCATTGCGCTCCCTGGGTCAGCCATTGCTCCCGAAATATCCGAATGGACGCGGCCTGACAGTCTTCGTACCCAAACTCAACTCCGCAACAATCACAAATCTCAAACAAAGGGGTTTGTCCATCAATCCCCCAAGGCGGAGTTTCCTGTTCCAATCCACAAACCCGACAAAAGTGAGTTTCCTTGCTGTTCATTTGATAAACCGGCTTGGCTGGCTGCAACTACGCTGGCATCTGACCCAATTGTTGCAGAACGGCTACGAAAGTGCTTTTTGCCGCCACGGTTGGTTCAATTTGGGCAGCACATTCCACCGCCTGGATGATTTGCTGTCGGGTTTCCGTCTCATTGGCGATAGCCCCCAACGTATTGGCGGTTGCACAGCGAACTCGATAATCCCGACTGTTCAGCAGGGCCAGTAAATCAGGCAGAACGTGGGTTTTACCCAGCCGGTACAAGGCTTCATAAAAACCAACCTGGGCCATATCCGAGGTTTCCTGTTTGAGCGCAGTCTCAAGGCGGGCACAGGCGGTTTCATCCTCCAATTCTCCGATGACCGAAGCCGCATAGCGTCGGACGACAGGACAATTATCACCAATCAATTGCCACAAAGCCGGTAATGTCGCCGGGTCGCCAATTATCCCCAGAGTTTCAGTCAGCAAAAGCCGCACCAGGTCATCAGGGTCATCAAGTCGTTCCAATAATTCTGGAGGGCAAACCGGCTCATCAGGCCAAATCGTTCCCAAGCTTTCAATAGCCAAAGTGCGAACCCAAGCATCTTTGTCGGAAACCAGTTGGAGCAGTGGGGCTCTGGCGTCTGGATTGCCATACTCACCAAGCAACTCGCAGGCGGCAGCACGAACTGTTGAACTCCGGTCTGTCAGTTTGGCAAGAGCAAGGTCGTACCATTGGGGCTCTTCCCTTTTGAAGAGCGCCTCCAGAGCAACGACTCTTTCCTGAACTTTGCCTTGCCGCAGGATTTTGTGTAACTCCGCTGAGGAAACGTCCTCCCCAAAAGCAACTTTCTGTTTCATCTTTTTGAGACACCTCTGTCAGTCCAGTTAGGAAAGCACGGGATTTCCGCCCACCTCATCACATGTGGAAGGCTCACAACTGAAACGTCTTGCGGACCACCGCCGAATCAACGAACCACGGCATCATCCAGTCAGGACGCGGGCGCATGGTCATGCCCGGCACGGACGGCAGTTCAAAAGTGCGGTCCAGCACGGTGACCGCAACCGGTTGCCCTCCCGGTGTGGTGAGGTAAAGTTCGATTCCTTCCGGCGAAGGAGCCGCATAGCGCAACTCATAGACGCCTGAGGCGGTCAAGGAACTCGATGTGAACGGCAGGGTCCGGCTATTGACCTTGCATTCCGTCACGCTGGCCGGCAGCACGACCTGCATCATGAGGGCTCCACGCTGAGAGGCAACCTTCAGCCGTAGATGGCGCTGGCCGCCGGTGGAGGAGTCCTCCAGGACCTGCACCACCGGAGCAGCCAGCGGGACCACCGGCGCGGGACCAGCCTGAAACGTCAAACTTCGGCGCGGATTGAATTCAGCCAACGGAGTTTTGACCGGCGGATTTGCGAAAAACTGGCTGGTGAAGACATCCGGCGGCAACGGGTCAGGACTGACCCACTGGGCCTGTCCGGTGTCTGCATTGAGCGTGTAAAGAATCGCATTCACTCGCCGATGGCGGGCGTCAAAACCGGAAGTCAACCCTCCGCCCAGCACACAGACCAGACAAACCAGAGTGGCAACACCGGGCAGCAGCCAGCCTCGGACCTCGGCCACCATATCGTAGACCGGCAGGCACAGTCCCAGCCCAAAAACCAGGAGCCCAATCGGTGCGGCAATCAGATTCGCGGTCAGACTGACATATAAAAGCCGCACGGTCGGCACAACCAACAACACCAATGGAACCAACCCGGCACAGACCGTCGCACAGGCGAAGGCAGAAGAAACCGTTTCTTCGGGAACGGTCAACAATCCGGCGACCAGCAACAACCCTCCTGCCAGCGGCCACAGGAAAAGAAAACTGCCGCCCGGAATCCAGAACGTCACCGCCACCAACACCAACACCCACCAAACAGCATTGCCCAAAGTCAGGCTCAACCAGTTTGCCTTGCGGCGCAATCCCACAAAAAGGAAGCCAGTCCAACCCACCGCCAGGGCACAACCTGCCGCCAGATACCAGTTCCGGTTGGCCGGGTCTTGAAACGGCGTGGCGGCATACTGCGGATGGAGCCACAGGGCAACCTGCCACAGGCCATGCGCTCCGGCAGCAGCGGCCAAACTCACGGGAAAAGTGAAAAAACCCCAGGCCAAACCACCCAGGCTGGCCCGCCGCCGTTGCATTGCCATCCAGCACACGCTCAAAAACAAAAGCACCGTCACAAGTGTCAACCCGATTGCCACAGGTTGCGGGTAATGAATCAATCCCAGGCCCGGCACATCGAAATAAACCCGGTCCGGTGCCCGTAAATTGGTCAAATCCGCATTGCCGAAATGCCGCGCCAGTGCCAGGGCATAACTTCCGTGATGCTGGAGGGAGCCTTCGTCCAGCACCTCCGGACGGTCCAGCGCCATGTGATATTCGGTATGGCCCTCACTGAACGCAAAATTCAGCGCCGCCATGCCGGTACGCTTGAAAATCGTCACGTCCGTGTCGTTCGGCAGGCGGCGATAGGCTTCGAACATCAACGAACTGGCTGCCGGAAAAGGCGCAACCCGTGCCAAATCCGCAATCAGGCGTCCGTTTTCCAGACTGGTCTCAAACATGAGCGACGGCCCGCAACTGCCCCGCGCCTCGAAATTGAGCACCAGCCCCACCTCGTGCGCCCGACGGTGTTCGGCCACAAAGGCTTCCGCGCCGAGCAAACCGACTTCCTCGCCGTCCGTCAGCAGCACCAGCACATCGTTGCGGAGCGGAGGTCCGGTTTTGAGCGCCCGGATGGTTTCCAGGATGGCAACCACTCCCGCCCCGTCGTCGCCGGCTCCGGGAGCCGTGGGCACGGAATCGTAATGCGCCGCCAGCATCAGCGTTTTCGTGGTTGCCGTCCCCGGAATGCGGGCCACAAGGTTGCGGACGGTTCCCGCCACCCAGCGGCGGGGTTCCAAACCGGTGGCAGTCTGGACCTCCACTTCACAGCCAAGCGCTTTTAACTGTTCAACCAGATATTCGCGGACCTGGGCATGGGCTGCCGAACCAAGCGGATGCGGTTCGCGGGCAATCGTCCGCAGATGCTTCATTGCCCTGGCAGAAGAAAACTCAGTGACCGGAGCAGTATCCGGAACCGCTGCCGGTGGGGCGGTGTGGGCCAGCGCAACCCAGATCAGCACGGCCAAAAACAAAAGAGCGGTCAAAGGAATGAAAGGACTTCGGTTGGACTGATTCAACAAGTCGGCCATAGGGAATGAAGGCTGGGATTTCAGAATGAGCGGTTGTGGCCAAGTTGTAGCATTGAAACCCGGAACCCCGAAATTTTTCTTTCAGCGCCCCAGAGGGGGCGCAGTTTCAATCGAGATGGGAATGCGCTCCTGCCGGAGCGCGGAGATTTTTTTCGCTGACCGGTTCCAGGGGTTTCGCTGCGCTCCACACCCTGGCTACCGGAATGCGCCCCTGCGAGGCTTGCACGCTACGCCCTGGCTACCAGATCGGGCCGTTTGGTGGCCCAAGGCTTCCGGGAGCTTTTTCCCGCTTTCCAAAGGTGTCAGTGAAACCAGGCTGACTCCTCGCAAAGACTCGAAAGTTGCGGCGGTTTTTGCTATGCTCGGCGGGCTGCATAAATCACAATCATCAAAATTTCCGGGTTCTTCAACGGGCATCATGCTTTCGCAGCACGATTATATACATCTTCGGAATCATACGTTTGCACCATGTCATTGAAAGTTTCGGGATCCTTTTCCGCACTCACCCCACCGCAGGTTCTTTCACTTCCGGGGGTACTTCCCTACGACGGATATCTGCTCCGCATCGGTATGGTTGGCTTGGTCTTATGCGACATTGCCATGGCGGTCGGCTGCTTTCTGCTGGCTTTTTTCCTACGCCATCAGGAACCGCTCTTTTTCCGTCCGGCGGGCATGTTCTGGCCGACGGATATTACCTGGGCGTTTCGGCCTTATTTTGGCCTGCTGGTGTTCATTCCGCTGGTACGGGTGCTGATGCTGAGGTATTACGGGCTCTATCGGTTGCGGGGCGAATACGCCTATTTTGAAGATTTGGGTAATCTCTTCAAAGCCATCACGACGGGTTCGCTCATCGTCATGGTGATTGTCTTCCTGTTTCGCGGCGGCTATGCCTACAGTTCGTTTTCCTATTCGCGGCTGGTGTTTGTCTTTGACTGGCTGCTGGCGCTGGCCGGATTTGGTGTGATTCGGATTATGCTCCGGATGGTCCAGACCCTGGCCCGGCAGCGGTCGCTCAATCTGATTCCGACTTTAATTGTAGGAACCGGCCCCGAAGCCCGCGTCTGCATTGCCGAAATGGCCGAACAGCCCCGCCTTGGGTATCACGTCGTGGGTGTGCTGGCCACGCAGAGCGCATCCGCCGAGGAACTGGAAAAGGGTGATGTCGAGGGGGTTCCGATTGTCGGCAGTTTCGGCGATTTGACTGCGCTGGCCAAACAATATGGCATCACTGAAGTCCTGATTACCGACTCCAAACTGCCTTCACGGGACATTTTCGAATCCATGATGCGCTGTGGCCGGAAACACCGGCTCAGTTTCCGGGTGGTGCCCAATCTTTTCAACTGCCTGCCGCGCAAGACGGAAATTGACCAAATCGGCTCGCTTCCAATGATTAAACTGTTTGAAGACCCGCTGGCCGGTCCCAACAAGTTTATCAAACGGACGATTGATGTGGTCGGAGCCAGCCTGGGATTGCTGTTGATTTCCCCGCTCTGGGCGGTGATTTGTCTCCTCATCAAACGGGAATCGCCGGGGCCGGCGCTCTACACACAGGAACGGGTCGGCATGGATGGCCGGGTCTTTCAAATGTACAAGTTCCGCTCCATGCGGGCGAACGCCGATGACAGCATTCATCGGGAACTGATGAAGGCCACCATTGCCAACCAGCCCGATGCCAATCAGGGCGACCAGGAAACCCCCATCTATGGCAAGGTCGCCAACGACCCCCGCCTGACCCGGATTGGAGCCTGGATTCGGCGCTACAGCATTGATGAAATCCCCAATCTGCTGAATGTCCTCAACGGTGACATGAGTCTGGTCGGGCCAAGGCCGCCGATTCCCTACGAAGTCGAAGTCTATCAGGAATGGCACCGCGCCCGTTTTAACATCAAGCCCGGCATCACGGGCCTGTGGCAGGTTTCAGGCCGCAACCGGCTCAGTTTCGAGCAGATGGTCCAGCTTGACCTGTACTACATTGAAAACTGGTCGCTCTGGCTGGAAATCAAAATCCTGCTCAAGACGATTCCAGTGGTCCTGCGCGGGGATAATGCCTACTGAGGATGATAAGGGTGACAGGATGACAAGATGACAGGGTGCTTTAATCCTGGTTTGGGGTGAATTGATGGGTCCAACCAAAAAACGGCAGCAACCTGTTTGGTTCTTCATATTCTTTTTATGTTGTGCCTTTGGTTACCTTGTCACCCTGTCACCCCTTCACCCCTTCACCGCTTCACGGCTTCTCCCGGTCACACAGGCCCAAAATACCATCACCATCCAGGGAGCCCTCAGCGACGAAACCAACCGTCCGGTTTCGGATGCACGGGTGACGCTTTCCGCACCAGGGCTGCCCTCCCAATCCACCCTTTCCCAGGCAGACGGAAAGTTTTCTTTCACGGTTTCCCGCATCGGCAATTACGTTGTAACAGTTCGGGCCGATGGATACCGCCCGGCTTCACAACAGGTCACCCTCACCAAACCCGAAGAAACCAGCGTTCAGCTTCCGCTGAAACCATTGGTGCCAAGTTCCCTGCACGTGACATTGGTGGATGTGCAAAACCTGCCTTTGGCCGGTGGGATTGTGACGATTAAAAGCCCCAACGATGAAACGGTCCGGCGAGCCATCGAGGCCGGCCGGGGAGAGTATTATTTCGGACGGCTGTCGAGCGGTATTTATGAACTGAACGTTTCCGTGCCGGGTTATGAAACCCGCAATGTGGACCGGTTGTTGATTAACTCCGACAGCACCACCGAACAAATCATCCCGCTGGCGCGGGTTTCCACCATTCCACTCGGCGAACGGCAGCGGGACCGTTCATTCACCACCCCGCGCCTGCCTTCAAATCAGGTTCTCTCAATCTATGCCGACCGGGATGCCAGTGTCTGGTTCGCCACCACTCAGGGGGTCTGCCGGTTCAACGGCCAGGATTTCGAATCATCGGAACGCACTGACACCCCGCTCAACGTGCTGGCACAAATGCGGGTCAATACCTTGCTGCGGGATTCCTATGGAGTGCTTTGGTTTGGTACCGAACATGGTGTTTTTCAGCAGGGTGATATAGGCAAACCGGTCGAGGCCGTGGCCCCGCAGACCATCCTTCCCTCGCTTGATGTGTTGAGTCTCTGCCAGACCCGTGACCGCAGTCTCTGGATGGGAACCACGCGGGGAGCAGTTCAATACCGGGACGGCAATCTGGTTTCCTGGATGAAGGCCCAACGTTTTACCGATGCACGGGTTTCCTGCCTGCTGGAATCACGGACCAGCGGCAAATTGTGGGCAGCGACCGAAGAGGGGCTCTTCCGGTTAGACGGAGAATGGACCTTGGTCCCGCTTCAGAAACCCTCCGGCGGGCCGGTCACCGGTGTCACCTGGTTGGCTGAAGATGCAAACGGAACGTTGTGGGTTTCGGCTGCTTCGGGCCTCTATTTTTTGCTTGACGACCAAGCCGTTCCGGCTGGGGTGCCAACTCTGGAAACAGCCATCTCCCGATTTGCAATTGACCATTTGGGTAATTTCTGGTGCGTCAAAAACGACCATGGCGTGGTGGTGTATGACGCCAAACGGCACGAAGCCACCAAACGCTTTCCCGGCAAACTCATCCTGGATGTGACCGCCGACTGGCTGACCAACGAACATATCCTGTCAGTGACTGCCGACCGGGAAGGGCAACTCTGGCTGGGGACCGATGCCGGAGCCATCCGGAACGACGTTTCCAGTTTCGTCACCTTTGACACCAGTCGCGGACTGACTGACAGTAACGTCCGGGCCATCGCCGCCGGACCGGACCGGAATCGGCTCTGGATTGGCACCTCCCGGAGTGTCGAAGTCTTTGACGGGATTCGCTTTGAACCGCTGGAAGGATACCCGGTGGACACTCCCGTCCGTCGCCTGTTGGTGGACCGCGACAAAACCCTCTGGATTGCCTCAACGCGGGGCCTGTTTCACTGGGACGAGAAGCAGTTGACCCGTACCGATACCCAATCCCTGCCCAATCCTGATGTGCGGGATGTGATTTACGACGCCCGCCGGCCTGTCCTCTGGGTAGCCGGAGTGAATTCCATCACTCCCATCAATCCCACCTCGCTCAAATCCGAAGGAGAACCGGTCCGCATTGACGGTGAAGTGCGCTATCTGCTGCAGAGTACCAACGGGCTGCTCTGGATTGCCACCGACCGGGGAGTCTTCCGGTATGACCCGGCCACGGCTGAACTGGTTGTGATTGGAACGGCCCAAGGACTGGAAAGTCTGGATGTGCGATGGATTCTGGAACAGCCCAACAGCAACCGCTTTTGGTTTGCGACCGGTCATGGGGTTGAATACTTTGACGGGAACCGGGTCCAGTCGAGCCTCATCAACAATACCACCGAAGGAAGCGACGTTCGGAGCCTCTTTCTGGACCGGGAGGGATATTTATGGGCTGGATTGGGCGATGGGGCAATCCGGAAGTTTTTGCCTGCGCTGCCAGGGCTTGAGCGAAATTACAAACGCGAACAGTACGACCTGCCGGGTTCCTCAATCCGGAGCATGGCCCAAACCGAAGACGGGGCCATGTGGTTTGCCACCGACCAGGGGTTGACCCGTCACTACCCCAACCGCACAATTCCTCAGATTGAAATCAGCCTGGAAATAGATGGTGCTGAAATTTTTCAGCCTTCCCCGGTCGAGGTCAGCGCCGGGAAACACCGCATCAAGTTTCGTTTCACCGGCATCAGCATGACGGGCAACGTCGCTTATCAGTATCGGCTGAACGGCAAAACTCCGGGTGAGTGGAAACTGGTGGACGCCGAACGTCCGAACAAAAACGAATTGCTTCGAACCGACCTGCCGCCGGGGGAATATCAGCTTGAAGTCCGCGCCATCAACCGCGACTTGTATGGCTGGAACGGTTTGGCCACAAGGTTTATTGTCCGGGTGGACCGCCCGGTTTACACCAAGGGTTGGTTTTTGTTGTTGGGGGCCACTTTTCTGCTTGGAACCGGTGGCAGTGTCTGGCTTATCCGGCGGCAGCAACGGCGCGAATACATTCTGCCGCCGCACCTGCAAACCTTTCAGCCAATTGAAACCAATCCGTTTATCGTCGGCAACCCGATTCGTCAGCCGGGCATGTTTTTCGGTCGGGAGGATGATTTCAATTATGTCCGGAAAAAACTGGAGGGCGCAGCCCAAGGCATCGTGATTGTCTTTTGCGGCGAACGACGGGCCGGGAAAAGTTCGATTCTGTATCAGATTCACAATGGGCGGCTGGGGCGGCGGTTTGTGCCGGTCTTTATTGACATGCAGGAAATGATTATCGAGAGCGACGGCGAACTGTTTCAGCGCATGGCCCGCCTGATTGCCGATGCCGTCAACCGCTCCATTCAGACGGCTGAAACCGGTGACTCGCTGGAAAACAAACCCGCGTTGGATGCCAAACGCTATGGCTTTACCAACCGGGAAAACAACCCTTTTGACCTCTTTCGGGAATTTATTGACGAGGTCTTGACGGAACTTGGCATGCGCCGCCTGGTGCTGCTGGTGGATGAATATGAACTCTTTGAAACCAAGGTCGAAAACAACAAGCTGAACAAAGAAATATTTGCATTTCTGGCCGGTTTGATTGATAGTCACGACCGTTTGTCCATGATCTTTACCGGATCGAAAAAGCTGGAACAGCGGGATCGTCGGTACTGGCGCGAAATGCTGCGCCGCTCCCTTTTCCGCAAAGTCGGATACCTGAGTGAACGCGACACCGAGCGCCTCATCATCGAACCGGTCAAAGACCAGGTGGTTTATGGTCGCGGCATGGTCCGTGCCATCTGCCGATTGACCGCCGGACAGCCCTTTTACACCCAGGTCATCTGTCAAAACATCGTTGATTACCTCAACGAAGAAAAACGCAATTTCATCCTTCGTTCCGATTTGCAGGCCATTATCGCCGAGATTGTGGATAACCCCCTGCCCCAGATGATCTATTTTTGGGAAGGTCTGAGCGATGATGAAAAGCTGGTTTTGTCGCTCCTGGCAGAAATCCTGCCGGACCACCAGGGCAAGGCGACAGCCGCCAAACTGGCGCGGGTCATTTTGCGGAATGAGTATCCGGTGACCCTTTCGGAAAACTCGATTCGACTGACGTTGGAGGAACTCTACCGCAGCGAAATCCTGACCAAAGACGACGAGGCTTTTGCCTACCGGATTGACCTCAAACGCCACTGGATTAAACGCAGCCATAGCATCTGGCAGGTCGTGCGCGAAGTGAAAACGCTCTAAAAAAACCAGTCTTGGGCGTCTTGGGCGTCTTGGGCGTCTTGGGAGTCAAAACCCAGTGACAAGTGACAAGTGACAAGTGACAAGACAAAATCCTGTCACTGTTTACTGCTTCAGACTCCCAAGCCCCCCCAAGACTCCCAAGCCTCCCAAGACTCTCAAGACTCTTAGGTTTTCTGAATGAACAAACTCCTTTCCCCCTTGCTCTTCCCCTTGTTGGCCGTCCTTTTTGCCTTTGCCCTGGGCGGCGTGATTGTGTTGTGCATTGGCGACAGCCCGCTCCTGGTGTATGAGTTGTTCTTTTCAAGCGCCTTCGGCACCCGGGATGGCATTGCCTATACGCTGTTTTATGCCACGCCGCTGATTTTCACCGGGCTGGCGGTTTCGCTGGCGTTCAAGTGCGGCTTGCTCAACATTGGCGCGGAAGGTCAATTGACGGTGGCCGCCTTTACCACAGCCTGGGTCGGTTTTACCTTTACCACCCTTCCGGCAGTCGTGTTGATTCCGCTTTGCGTCATCGGCGGAATTCTGGCAGCCAGCGTCTGGGGGGCGATTCCCGGCCTGCTCAAAGCCCGCTTTGGCTCGCACGAAGTCATCAACACCATCATGATGAACTTCATCGGAACCGCCATTGTCAGCTATCTGACACAGTACCATTTCCGCATCCAGGGCGATGCCATTCTGGAAACCTTCCCGATTGCGAAGCAGGCTCATATTCCACGGTTTCACAGCCTGTTGACGCCACTCGGCATTGATTTTCCGGAACGGTTGCCGCTCAACGTCGGCTTTTTGCTGGCACTCGTGGCCTGTGGTGCCGTCTATCTGTTTTTGTGGAAAACCAAGTGGGGGTACGAACTGCGGGCCGTGGGCAGCAATCCGGCGGCGGCGGAATACGGCGGCATCAATGTCAAACGCAATATCATTCTGGCAATGAGTATTTCGGGAATGCTGGCGGGGTTGGTCGCCTTTAACGAAGTGCTGGGGTACCGCCATCGCTACTACGATGGATTTTCACCGGGCTACGGATATACGGGGATTGCCGTGGCGTTGCTTGGTCGCAATCACCCGGTGGGCATCCTGCTTGCGGCCATTCTCTTTGGCGCATTGATTCGGGCCGGACTGTTTATTGATATTTTCACCGACAATGTGTCAAAAGACCTGTCGGTGGTCCTTCAGGCAATCATCATTCTCAGTGTTGCCTGCGAAGCCCTGGCGCGGGGCACGTTTTCCAGTTTTCTCAAGCCCAAACAGGCATGAAAATCAATTGAGAATTGAGAATTGAGAATTAAGACCTCCTGGTTTTCATCCTCAAGCAACTGAAGGTGGGCGGCTAAAAGAGAGACTTAATCTGATTCTCAATTCTCAATTCTCAATTCGTCAGGTGTAAGATGTACCAGATTTTTCGGTGGTTGATGGTGGGAATAGTGCTGCTGGCAGGGATACCTGTTTGGGCACAATCCACAAATGGCACAAATACAGGCAAGGCAACTGAACTCTATCGGTATCAGTTTGAGCGGGAAGGATTTGAAATTCCCAAAATCGAAGTCGAGGTCAACGACAAAGGGCACGGTAAACTCCTCTATGAAAAAAAAGGGGAAACCGAACCCGTAACCGCTGATCTGGAACTGCGCCCTGAAACGGTGTCCCGCATTCAGGCACTGCTTGCCAAACTCGATTTTGTCAACAGCACCGATGAATACCTCTCCTCAATGGACCATCCCACTTTGGGTGTGACCATCTTTGACATCCGGCAGGGCGACAGAAAACGGGCTTTGACCTTTACCTACACATCCAATGTGCCATTACAACAGTTAGCCGTTCTGTTTCGCGGTTTGGCATTACAGAATGAACGACTGGAAGCCCTCAATCTGACCCGGCGTTTTCAACCGCTGGATGGGCCCAAACTGATGCGGGACCTGGAGGGAGACTTTAAGGCCAACCGCATCGCCGAACCGATTGTGTTTCTGCCCATCCTGAAAAGCTGCGTCGATGACGAACGGCTGCCCTTGATTGCCCGCAATCACGCCAAACGACTCGCTGAACAGATTGAGAAAGCAAAATAGGCAGGAGTCTTGGGAGTCTTGGGAGTCTTGAGAGTTTTGGGAGTCAAAGCCAGGTGCCAAGTGACAAGTGACAAGACAAAATTCTGTGACCCGCGACCTGTCACTGTCTACTTCTTCAGACTCCCAAGACTCCCAAGACTCCCAAGACTCCCAAGACTTTGTAAAGACTATGCTCTGGATTCTCAAAACCATCATTCATTCTCTGTTCCGGATTTTGTTCACCCTGGAATATTACGGGGTGGAAAATGTGCCGAAGAAAGGTGCCGTGGTTTTGGCCGGCAACCATCCGAGTTATTTGGATCCATTGCTGATTTCCCTTCCCATTAACCGCAAAATCCGGTTTATCGCCTGGGACCGTTTGTTTAAGGTTCCGGTTCTGGGCTTCCTCCTCGATTTTGCCGGAGCCTTTCCCGTGGATATCACCCGGCGGGACGCCAAAGCCTTTGAACAGGCCATGGCGGTCCTTCAGCAGGGAGACGCCCTGGGTATTTTCCCCGAAGCCGGACGCTCCAAGGGTGATGGAATCAACGAGCAGGTCAAAACCGGCGCAGCCCGGTTTGCCATCAATAATGTCTGCCCGCTGGTTCCCATCACCATCACCGGCGCGCACGATGCCTGGCCCGCTTCGCGGTTGATGCCGCTGCCCCGCAAAATCACGGTCAAATTCCACAAACCGATTGTGCTTGACCCGGCTGAATGTGACGCTCGCAAAGAAGACCCGGAGTTTGCCCGCGAAATCACCGAACGCTGGCGCGATAAGGTTGAGCAGCGGTTGATTCCCTCCATTAAGGTTACCGACAAACTGTATCAATTGTTTTCCCGTCCAGCCTGGCCGTTGCGGGTTTTTGAAATTGTGCCGCTGGGAATTCTGCTCATCAGTCTGATTGCCGCTGTTTACACGGGGTATCCCAAGCTGCCCCTGATTCTGCCGGTTGCGGTTTTTTACATGTACCTGCTGGCAGATATCTGGTTTTTGCCCCAGGGGCGGATTGTCAAAGCCCTGCGCGACCTCTCGACCCCGATTTTGCTGTTTGCCTGGAATGGAACCCTGCTCAAAGTTGTCAATTACCCGACGACCGGAGTGGATTTTCTGACTTTGGGACTGGCCTTAGGGAGCATGTTGATTCCGTTCTACTATGCCAATTACCATGATTCCCAACGCTTCATGCGGGGAATGGTTTTGAGCTATGGTCTGGCATTGACCATTGCCTTGCTTTATCCGGCTGGGTACGGACTCCATGCGGCCCTTTTCAGCTTTGCGGTTTGTTACTGTCTGGACCGTCGCCCGATGCACTGGTACTTCACGGCTGGCGGCGTACTGGTCTATGCGGCCATTTTTGGTTTTTTTGCCCGCCCGTTCACAGCTAATTTGGTTTATTATGTGGCGATTGGCCTGGTGGTTGACCTGTATATGCGTCTGGTGAAATTCACGGCCCATGACGGGCGGTCCGTTTGAGTCCTGGGAGTCAAAACCAGGTGACAAGTGACAGGTGACAAGTGACAAGAAAAAGTCCTATCACTGTTTACTTGTCACTGTTTACTTGTCACCGTTTACTTCTTCAGACTCCCAAGACTCTCAAGACTGGATTTGGAGGTTTTCTGTGTCCGAACTTCCCGCAATCGTTGTTTTATTTCTCTCATTTTTACCCTGTCTGATTTGGCTGGTCTTTTTTTACGTGCAGGACTGGTACGACCGGGAACCACTCTGGCTGATTGGGCTGACCTTTGTTTTTGGCATCATTTCAACCGTCGGAGCATTGGTGGGAAATGAAGTCGGGGGCGCGATTGTCCGGGCCATTTTTGGACGAAACAACATTGTCGCAAATTTTGTCGAATACTTTTTTGTAGTGGGGCCGGTGGAGGAAACCGTCAAAATGCTGGCCGTCCTGGTTTTGGCCTATCGGAGACCGGAGTTTGACGAACCAGTGGACGGAGTGATTTACAGTGCGGCGGCGGCTTTGGGCTTTGCGGCGGCGGAAAATGTGTTGTATGTCGGACAGTTTGGGATTGGTGTTTTGACCTTGCGGGGACCGATGTCCAATGCCGGGCATGCGTTCTTTTCGGCTTTCTGGGGTTTGGCTATGAGTCGGGCCAAGGCGGCTCCCAACATCGGCGGCAAGAAATTCCAATGGATCGCCTCAGGGATTTTGGTCGCAGCCCTGCTTCATGGATTTTATGACTTTGTGTTGAGTCTGCGTCTGCCCGGTGGTGTCGCCGTCCTGTTTATTCTGGTTTTTATGGCAGGGATGTTTGCTGTCGTTGAATTTATGACCCTGCGGGCAGTGGCCAAATCCCCCCGCCGCGAAGGAACCCAATTGCTTCAGTTGCCGGTGCCTTGCTCCAACTGCGGAACTCCGGGACTGCCGGGCATGCCCTGTGTGCGGTGCCACGCCATCATTACCCAGTCGGTGCAGAATGAAGCCCGGTTTTGCCTGCGTTGCGGCAACCTTTCCCAGCCCGGTGCCGTGCAATGCCGGGTCTGCGGAATGAGCCTGTTGAAAGCTCCAACCGCCCCGCCCCAGACCGACCGGCCACATTTTGTCCGAATTTACCCGAATGGAGCCGAGGAAGTTGCTTATGTGATAGACCAAATTGAAGCCTCCATTGGTAAAACCCTCGACAATCCGTTTGTGATTGAGGATGACTCGGTTTCCAAACGCCATGCCCGTGTCTTTTGGCACCCAAACATCGGAGCCCATGTTATTCAGGACCTGGGCAGCACCAACGGAACCTTTGTCAACGGTCAACGGGTGAGCGAAGCGGCAGTTTATAACGGTTTTGAAATTCGCCTGGGACAAACCCGCTTTGTTTACCGGGCAACGTGGCGAGCCTAAAAGTTCAGGGTTCAGGATTTTTTAATTGAGAATTGAGAATTGAGAATTGAGAATCGAAAGCCAATTCACAACCTCGATTTTTCTGATAGGCGAAACTCCTGAACCCTGAACCCTGAACCCTGAACCCTGAACCCTGGAAAGAGGAGTGACTGTGGCGCACAAGGTCCAAAAAACAAAGATTCTCTATATTATTCTGGCGGTCGTTCTCTCGTTGGCGATTGTTCCGTTGATTCTGGTGGTGTGGCAGTTGGTTGACATTAACCGGACCGCCATGAGTGGCAGTGAACGACGGTCACAATTGTTTACCATTCAGGATGTTTCCAACCAGGTTGAGTCCTATGTCAGCCTCCACCGCGACGCCATTGTCAAAATTGCCCAGACCTTTGAGGTCACTTCCTCGACCACCGCCCTGCCGCAGACCACCCAAGCCGAACGAGGCGAACGACTGGGTGGTTTTCTGAAAAAAGACCCCAGCTTGATTTTGCTGGCCGTGGTTCCGCTGGAAGGAGGGGGAGAGGCCAATGCCACCGGAAGCGGGGCACTGGTGGCTGATGGACAACGGATTTCCAATGCTGAAAACTCCAAAATCGTCCAGCAAACCATTTCCTTTTTCCGCCAGCACCCCAAGAAAACCTATACCAGCGAACCGTTTACTCTTCCTTCAAGCCTTGAATTCGCCATTGCCTTTGCCCAACCCATGCAGTTTCAAAACAACGCAACGGAAGCCGTCATTGCCGTGGTCAGTCTGGAACCGGTTTACCGGTTTGTCAGCCAACTGGGCAAAACCGGTAAAAACTCAGCGTTGCTCAAAGAGGGAAATCGGGTTGTGTTTCTGGTCAATGCCCAAGGCAGAATTCTGATTCACCCGGACCGGGAAATGGTCTATAGCAAACCAGATGTCAGCAACTGGGGCATCGTCAAACGCTGGATGAATGAAAGCCCGCTGGCCACCACCGCCGAGCAATTTGAACTCAACCTCGACAATGAAGACATGTCCATGCTGGGCAGTTTCACTTCGACCACAATTTCCCCGGAAATCCGGCTTGGGGTGATTGCCGTTATCAACGAAAAAATGGCCTACTCCTCAATTTCCCTGATGATTTGGCAAGCCGTTAAAGTCAGCGCCATTTTTATCGTGATTGCCGTGGCGGTCGGGTTTGTCCTGACACGGTGGGTTACTTTGCCGATTGAGGCCCTGGCAGGCGGGGCGCGGGCCATTGCCGCCGGAGACTTTTCCAAACGCATTAAAGTGCGGACCCACACCGAAATCGGGCAACTTGGCGAAGACTTCAACTCCATGGCCGAGCAAATTCAGCACTATATTTCGGATTTGAAGTTCGCAGCCAACGAGAACCGTCAGCTTTTTCTGGGAACGGTCCATGCCCTGGCCGAGGCAATTGACGGAAAAGACCCTTACACCCGTGGCCACTCTGAGCGCGTCATGCTCTATTCAGTTCTGATTGCTGAGTTTATGGGCATGAATCCGGATGAAATCGAAGACATCCGCATTGCCTCCATCCTCCATGACGTGGGCAAAATCGGGATCGAGGACCGAATCCTCAAAAAACCCGCCGCCCTGACCGAAGATGAATATACCGTCATGAAACAACACCCCCAAAAAGGTGCCAACATCATGTCGCAAATCCCGCAGATGAAAAAATATGTGCCGGGTATGTACTACCACCACGAATGTATGGACGGGAAAGGCTATCCGCTCGGACTTAAAGGCGACCAAATTCCCATGATGGCCCGCATCATCAGCGTGGCCGACACCTTTGACGCCATGACGACCAACCGGCCTTACCAACGGGCGATGGACCCGGATTTTGCCGTTTCGCGGATTTACACATTTTCAGGAACCCGCTATGACCCGGTGGTGGTCAAAGCTCTGGATGATTCCCTCAAGGCTGGACGGCTGAACGAAGTGCTGCGCGGTTATCAGGAGCGGTTGGAAGCCGGAAAACAGTAGCGTGCCAGGCTCCGCCATCGAAAGAAGCCGCCGCTGGCACGTATTTTTTCCTTTTTCCTTATGGCTCAACCCTGGTGGCAATGCCGTATACGCAATTGTGTCCGACCCAACCATTGATGCGGCCCCGGTTGTTGCCAATCAAAAAGCGGCCCTGGTTGACGGCTTTGACCAGATGCAGATAGTCGGTTCCTTTGACCCGGACCAGCACAATGTCACCCACCGCCAGTTTTTCCGGGTCACAGGGCTCAATGGTCACCAAATCACCGTCATTGACCTTGCCCTTCATGGAATGCCCACGCGGGCGGACCTGAACGGTTTTTCCCTGTTTGAGGGATTCGATTGCAAATTTTGCCCAACTCATAATTAAACCCAATCACTTTTGTGATTGGTCAATGGTAAATCGTGCATTCCGGGCGGTCAGCCCATCCGATTGGGTTCCATTGACCATTGACCATTCATTGACCACTCCCCCCCACCATCACGGATTGGGGCGGGAAGATTCAGCTTCGGTCGCGCTCACGCTAAATTTGCGATACTCGCTGTTTTCCACCAGCCAGTCGGATTCGTTTCCGTTAAAAAGCACGGGATAGCGTCCAGCTAAAACCCAAAGCCGTTCGGTGCCCCACATGCCGTCGGGCAGGCGCATGGCTTCGTAAAAAACCAGCGGCTGGGGTTCATTTCCTTCTGCCCGCGAACCGGCACCTGTCAATGGCCAGGCTTCAATCCGAAAGACAATTTTATCAGCCAGGTCAATCCAGAGTTTGCCGGCCAGTTTGGTGTAAGGATTGTCACGTGGATGCTTGGGCTGAAAATCAGCACGGGGCTGAAACGAAACAACCAGCACTTCCCGCCCTTGAAAACGCTCTGGCTGTGGATTGGAGAAAGTACAATTGCGGATGAATGCAAAGGAACTGAAATGAATTTCATGCACTGAACCGGCATTGAGTCCAAATCCGTATTCAGGGCCGGGCTGGTCAGCCGCCCGGTGGGCTTGGTTGGCTGTTTCATCCTTGGTGAGATTGGCAATCAACCGTTTTTCCTCCGCAGCCGTGCTTTTGAGGGAAAGCTCTTTTCCATTCCGGCTGAGCATCTTGGTAAAGTTCCGCGAATAGCCCTGGTAATTTTCAGCCACCCGGACATCGGTTTCCCTGAGCACCCCCTTTTTGTCAAACTTGCGGAAGGTGGTTTTTGAAATCCAGGTGTAATTGTAATACTGCTTGTTAAGTATCCGTTGCCGGTCCGAGCATTCATTCAGTAACGCCGTCAGATTGACCGGGGCCGGGTTTTCCACACCAAACAAAGGCTGCCACAAAGCCAGAAACAGCAAAACAAATGCAATCCGGTTCATAAATCTCACCATTCACCATTTACCGATTACTTTTTTCGGTCACTTCCACAATCACCTTTTTGAGCGTATCCACCAGGAAATCAATCTGTTCGGCTGAAATCGCCAGCGGTGGCATAACCACCACCACATTTCCCAGCGGGCGCAAAATCAGGCCGAAAGCGCGGCAGCGGTCGGTTACCTGATAGCCCATTTTCCATTCAACCGGATACGCGGTTCCGGCTGTTTTGTCCGCTGTCAGTTCGATGCCAGCCATCAGACCCCGCTGCCGGATGTCACCCACGTGAGGCAGGGCGGAAATTTCTGCCAACCGGTGGGACAAATGGCCGGCCATCCGTTCAACATGTTGGAGCAATTCATTGGTTTCGAACAGTTTCAAGTTGGCAAGCGCCGCCACGCAGGCCAATGGGTTCCCCGTGTAGGTGTGTCCATGAAAAAAGGTCTTGAACGCGCTGTAGTCGTCCCAAAACGCCCGGTACAGCTCGTCCGTCGCAATGGTCGCCGCCAGCGGCAGGTATCCGCCGGTTAATCCTTTGGCCAGACAAAGCAGGTCCGGCGTAACGTTTTCGCTTTCACAGGCGAAGAGGGTTCCGGTCCGGCCAAATCCGGTGGCGACTTCATCACAAATCAAGAGCACGTCGTAAGCTGTGCAGAGTTCCCGCACCCGTGCCAGATACCCCGGCGGATGGGCGAGCATTCCGGCGGCCCCCATCATGACCGGTTCCATCACAAACGCAGCAATCTCATCTGCATGATTTTGAAAAATGGCCTCAACGGCATCGGCATCCGCCAGCGTCCGGGGAACCGGAGCCCGAAACGCATCAAAGAGCAGGGGACGATAGAGTTGGTGGAACAAATCAATCCCGCCAACCGACACCGACCCGATGGTGTCGCCGTGATAGGATTCAGCCAAATGAAGGAACCGGGTTTTGGTCCGCCGTGGTGCGGGGCGTTGCTGCCAATATTGGAAGGCAATTTTCAAGGCGATTTCCACTGCGGTGGAGCCCGAATCCGAATAAAACACTTTGTTCAGATTTCCGGGAGCCAATTCCGCCAGTTTTACTGCCAGTTCAATCGCCGGCACGTTTGACAGTCCTAAAAGAGTCGAATGGGCCACTTTGCCAAGCTGTTCGCGGATGGCCTCGTCAATCTCCCTGGTTTGGTGGCCATGCACGGTCACCCACAGGCTGCTGACTCCGTCGAGATACCGGTTTCCTTCCACATCAAAGAGATAACAGCCCTCAGCCCGTTCGATAATGAGCGGTTTGACGGCATGCCACTCCTTCATTTGGGTAAACGGATGCCACAGGTGGGCTTTGTCGAGTTGTTCCAGGCGTTCGGCTGGAGTCACCGTTTGTTTGGCTGGTTCGGGCGCAAAATGAGTCATAAGGAATTTTGAGTTGTTCGTTTTGAGTTTTGGGTTAAAAACCGGAGTTGGTTGCTGGATGGCAACCCCCTGTATTTCTTGACATATTTTGTTGGTCAAGTGCAATCAAAAACTCAAAACCCAAACCTCAACCCCTCCGGCTGGCCAAAAACCGTTCCACGGCTTCCTGTGTATCAAGGTCAATTTCACCATCCGGAAAAGGAATGACTGCGACATCTTGCGGATGAGCAGCGATGATTTTCTTTGCGCCCCGGTCCCCTTGCAACGTGCCGAGGGCCGAAAAGTAACGGGCGTGAAACAGGGCCGGAACTCCGATTGTCTCCGCATAGCCACAGGCGACAATGCCCTTGCCAGTGGTGCGATACGTCGCAATGAGGGTTTGCAGCAATGCAGTTGTTACCAACGGCTGGTCGCAGGTGAGAAACATGACGGCTTCAACCGATGATTGCTGCCCGGTCAGGAATTCAACTGCAGTCCGAATCGAACTGCCCATGCCTTCCCTCCAGTTGAGGTTTTCAAGGATGTGAACCGGCAGGTTTTCCAACTCGGTTCGCATCCGGACCGCCTCAGCTCCAATCACAACCAGGCTGGCAGTCTGTTCAACCTGCCGGGTCAGCCGCACCATGCGCCGCAGGAGGCTTTCATGTTCCCAGATGAAAAGTTGTTTGGGGGTTCCCAGCCGGCTTGACCGGCCAGCCGCCAGCAGAACCAAGTGGATGGTGGGGTGATGTAACTGACTCATACAAAAAAAGTAATTCCGGAAGAATGCTCTCAATGCGGTTTGGTTGACTTGACTGCCTTGCATTCGCTACCTTACTGCAAAATCCGACATCCCCAAACTGTCGTATACCTGCCCGGTACAATCAAAACATCCAGGTCATCTTTTGTCAGAATCATTCCAACACGCCCATTCTGATTTCCGGTTCAGAAAAAGGTGCAGGGCCATGAGTGAATTAAATCAGAATCATCCGAGCACGATTGATGCTCAGGCAGCGGCTGAACTTTGTTATGAAATTGCCGACATGATTGGCAAAATCGAGCAAAAAGCCGACCATTATCAAGTGCTGTCCATCAGTCGCCGGGCCACAGCGGAACACATTAAAAGAGCCTATCGGGAGTTGAGCAAAAAGTTTCACCCGGACCGGCACGTGGAACTGGCTGGGTTTCATTTCCAGGTCAAATCCGAATTGGAACGGATTTTTGCCCGGTTTCAGGAAGCCTACGAAGTGCTCAGTGACGACACCAAGCGGCGAAAATATGACGCGGCGATTTATTTTCCGGGAACGACCGGGGGGGCCGTGGTTCAAACAGCCCCGGCTGCCGGTGCGTTGCCGGCCAACACACCGCCAGCTCCGGAACCCGAACCTGAACCAAGTGACGATGTGGCAATTTTCGATGGGAATGCGGCTGCCCACCTGTGTTTTGAAATCCAGGATGTAGTTGGGCAAATCAAACGCGAGGATGACTATTATCAAATTTTACAGATCGGTCGGCGGGCTTCGACAGCCGAAATTCAAAAAGCCTATACCCGCCTGAGCCGGAAATTTCATCCGGACCGTTATTCCCTGCTGGCACAGTTTCATTTCCAGGTCCAGACGGAATTGGAAATGATTTATGCCAAGCTTCAGGAAGCCTATGAAACCCTGACGGACGAAAACAAACGAAGGCGGTATGATGGAAAACTTCGGTTCGCGGTCACCAGCAGTGGGAACTACCGCCTCTCTGCATTCCAACCGACTGGGGAACCAACCGCCGATACCGCCCCGCCACAGACCGGAGCGCCCACGACTGGCCCGCCACCAACTCCACCCAAAGTCTCACCACCGGTCCTGCCAAG
The DNA here is from genome assembly GCA_019695185.1 of Blastocatellia bacterium. Lineage (GTDB taxonomy): Bacteria > Acidobacteriota > Blastocatellia > Chloracidobacteriales > Chloracidobacteriaceae > JAIBAN01. The sequence goes on from JAIBAN010000021.1 coordinate 70,320, forward strand.
CAGCTCAACACCTGCCAGTCTCAACCCCCCGTCGGTGGCACCACCACGCTCCACACCACCCAGTGGCAGCAGCAGCCCGACAGCCCATGCCTTGCCGGCAATTCCCACCAATCCGATTGATTCCCTCTCGACTTCCAGGCCGATTGCCAGCGGGAGCGCCAAACTTTCAGCCACCGAGCACTACATGTTGAGTATTGAGCATTTTGGGAAAAATGATATTCAGACAGCCTACACCCACATCCACCGGGCCGTGGAAATGAAGCCCCGTGATGCCGAATATCATGCCCAGTTCGCACGAATTCTGGAATGGATGCCCCAGGGCCGCAAATCAGCCGAAGAGCACTATCTGCTGGCCTTGGATTTGGAAAAAGACCTGCCGGAACTCAAACGTTTATGTGAGGAGGTGATTGAATTCTACCAAAATCACAAAATGACCAAGCATGCCGAGGAATTGCAAAAACGGGTGCAACAGATTGAGGGCCAGTTGCCGGGAAATCCGGCTCCGACCGAAGAAGCAAAAGCAAAACCGGAAAAACCATCTGCCTGGAACCGGTTGGGTGGCCAGTTGAAGAAACTCTTTTCCAAGGGTGACTCCTGAACAATGGACCCAGTAGGGAAATTTCCGCCGCCATCCCATTTTTTCTCTGTGTGATGCCGTTCATCCGCCTATTTAACCGCTTGTCGCAATTTTCCCCCATTCTCACCACAGTTCCGGTATATAGCCATCACATCGGTTTTCTTTCTTTCCCGGTCGCCAGACGCGCGAACATTTGTGTCGGTTAGATTCGTGTGATTTTGTGGCGTGAGCAGGAACAGGACTCCTCAATACCTCCTGCTGGTGGGACTGCGGTAAAACGGTGAGTGATTCGTTACGGTAACAATGCGGCGTGACTGAGCGAATTCTCACAGGTTTTACCGCAGTTTATTTTTTTGGGCCGAAATGGTCCTCTGAAAATCCTCTTTTTTCCGCCTTCCATCTCAAAAACCCGGCAACGGGTCGTCTTCGATGCTCCGGCATTTTTTCCCTTCACAAGTCCGTAACATGTGCAAACGCTCGGCCAGCATGTGAATCAGGGTTGGGGGTGCCTGGGTATAGATGTTGTTGAGTTGATGAGGGTCGGTCTGGAGGTCGTACAGTTCCCGCTCACCGGTGACATACTCCACATACAAATAGCGGAGCGTGCGCAGGGCCTGATATTCGGGCGGCATGGGGCTTCTGGGGTCAGGTCGTTCCAAAGTCCGGTTTTTTTTGTTGGCGGACTCCTCTTCATCCTTGATGTTGTCAGAAGCGGCGTTTGTTTCTGCCTGACTGGCTTCCAGTTCAGTCTGCCTGGCTTCCTTTCGGGCTAATTTGGCTTCCCACTTGGCCTTGCGGCGGGCTTGGGCAAATTTAGGCCAAAATTCAACCAGGGCCGTTTGTCGCCAAGTGTTGACTTCACCCGGATTGGGATTGGACAGTATCGGCAGGAGTGACCGGCCATCCACAAATGATGGCGGTTTCGCACTGGCCAAATCGGCAAACGTGGGGGCCAAGTCAACATTGAGGCCGAGTTGTTGAACCACCCGCCCGGCCACCACACCAGGCCCCCGCACCACCAAAGGCACCCGAATATCCTCATCATAGGGCGTCCCCTTGCCGGGGGGCAGCCGATGTTCCCCCATGTGAAATCCATTGTCCGAAGCAAAGAAAATATAGGTATTTTCCAACCGCCCCGATTGTTCCAGGGCATGAATGACATTTTCCACCAGATCATCCACGCTTTGGAGCGATTGCAACCGTTTGCGATACAGCCGTTCAATCCGTTCCAGGGTTTCCGGTGACAGGTTGGACTGGTTTTGAATGTACGCCGGTTTGTCACTCACGTCAGTTTCGTCGAAGGCAGGTGTGCGCGGAGCTTTTGCCTCCGCAAAGAGTTGCTCGTGGCGCGGCGCGGGGGTGGCCGGTTTATGCGGGGCATACGGAGCCAGATAGAGAAAAAACGGGCGGGAGTCTTTGGCCGACTGCCCAATCAGAGTTGCAGCCTTGGCCGACAGCACATCCACCATAAAATCCTTGGGTTGCGTGCCGTATCCCACGATTTGACGGTTTTCGTTCAATTGGTATTCAAACTCGTTGTAGGGTTTTCCCAACGCCGGGCTCACCCATTCATCCCAGCCGGGCGGCACATAGGTTGCCGGTGCATCATGCGGGTAGCCATTCAGATATTTCCCCAAAAACATGGTTCGGTAGCCCGAGTTTTTGAGCCAGACGGCAATGGTGGACTCGTCATTGCGGAGTTCGTAAAATTTTTCAAATCCCCCCAAGGGTGGGCTGTTGGTCAAAACCTTGTGGTTATGGACGTACTGCCCTCGCAAGATCGAAGACCGCGACGGGCAGCACAACGAGTCATCCACAAAAAAATTGGAAAAGGAGGTGCCACGTTCCAACAGGAGCTTTTTTACCTTGGGCATGTGTTCCAGCGAGGCCGCATCCTGGTCATCGGTCAGAATAAACACAATGTTGGGCCGCCCGGAACGTTCCTGAAACCGCTTGCCGTCAAAATAGCGATAGGCATTCGTGTGGGAAAACGCCACCAGAACTGCTCCCAGCAGGCACAACAAACCACAATAAACAAATTTCCGCATTGCGAGAGAACTTTCCCAAAATCCAACATTTGAAATTCGGTTCCGGGGGAACCGGCCAACCAGCCAACCGCACTTAACCAGGAAGTGCCGGGGATTCATCCGGTTGCGCAGGTTGATTGACAACCCTCCGCGCCCAGAACCCGGACCGGTTCCATTTCAAGGAGAAAAGTGCCGCCACGACAAAGACGCTAAGGGTATAGGCGACCACCCGGATGCCGACAAAGAGCAGGTTTGAAACAAAAATCGGCAGGATTTGGCGGTTGACAGGGGCATATTGCCACCAGGTGGCCAGTAAAAAGACCAACAACCCGGCGCTGAAAATGGCCGGAATCCGGGTTTCCATGCGTTTCAGGTCCAGGGCTGTGCGTCCGTGGTACAACAAAGGAAACAGGGTGGTCAGCTCGACCAGCATCAATTTGGCGGTGAGCAAAACAAAAATGACAGAGAGATTCCAGTTGGAATAATCGGTGATATGGGCACCGATGATGGACCTCCGCCCATCGTCGAAAAACGAACCGATGGAAAGCGATTGATAGCAGGCAAAGTAGGTTGTGACACTGACGGCAATAAACGCCAGTTCAAACCACCCGCGCCGGTGACGTAGGCGAAACAGCAGCGGTTGCAGGCAGATGACCAGAACCAGTTGGAGCACCATCAGAAACAGAGCGTGCAGCGGTTCAAACGCCACCTGGGTAAAAGCCAAAAGCAGGACATGTCCCGTGTAGATTTTGACATTGGTTTGAACGCTGGTCAGGCTGGTGGCTGCCAATGTCAAAACCATCAAGCCAAAGGCGACCTGTCCCAATTGCGGGCGGAAAGCCGCTTCCGTGAGGGCTCGGGCGGCAAATCCGGTCACCAGTACCAGCGAAGTGGCTGCCACCAGTCCCCGTTCCGGCCAGGAAAGGGACGGCTGGGTGTTTCCCAGCAGGCGACGGTGCAGCCAGATGGTTGCCGCCAGAGCCGCCGCCCCACTCGCAACCAGAGCGATGGAGGTTTGATTCCAGGCTTCCAGGACATCCGGGCGCACCAGACGTTCTGCCAGATACACCACCATGAAACCCAGTCCGGCCTGAAGATAATAAAAATGCGTCCCCAATCCGCCCCGGCGTTTAAGGCAGGCACCCACCAACAGGCAGAGCACAACCACAAACCAGTACACCGCTTCAAATTTGGTCAGGAACCGGACCGAAGTGAGGACCAGCCCCATCCCCGCGCAACCAGCCAGCCAGACCCGGAGGGGGCGGTCAAACAGTCTGGCTGCCATGACCGCCACCAGGGCTGTGGCAGCCAGAGCGGCAATCCGCAGGAGCTTGGAATCAGCAAACAGATTTTGGGTCATGGCCCATTCGAGCAGGACCAGCAGCAGAACCGCGCTGCTCAACAGAAGCTGAAAAGCCGGTTGGCGGCGGCAGCCAAGCAAAACCAGAGCACAAACCGTCAGAAACAGCATGATATTGGCGGCGGCAATGGTGCCGGAAGCCACCAGCACCCCGAGCACTGCCGTCACCGCTCCGCCAATCGCAATTTCGCCGGGAAAAAGTTTTCGCTGCCGGACCAATCGCAGCAGCAGGGTTCCGGTCAAACAAACCAGCCACAACAGCATGGCGGACAGGAAAATCCGTACGGTTGCCAGCGGGTCTCCCGCCGGGGCGCTCAGATAAGCCAACCCCGCCCCGCCCAGCAACCAGCCCACTGAAACAAACCAGGAAAGAAACCGGGATTCACCTGCTTTGACCTGAGAGAGTATCAGCAGGAGCACCAGCAAGGGAGCCAACGCCAGAAAGCACTTGGTCAGCAGCGGGATATGGTAACGAATTTTTGCTTCGGCTAAATCGTTGAGCGCGGTCAGTTCGGTACGGGCGGCAGCAATGGCCCCCGGAAAGTCGCCTTGGGCAAATTTGACCTGCGCGGCATCCGGAACATCCCCCACGCGGAAACCACTTTGGGTTTCCAGATGCTTCAAATATCCGGCACGGGCTTCGCGGTTGCCAAGCAGCATGAGCGCCTTGTCCCGGTCGCTGGCGGCAAAGACATCCACCGCCGTAATTCCTTCAGATTGAACCGGAATAGCCGTTCCGAGCAGTGTCGCCAGAGTCGGGGTGAGGTCGGTTTGCCGCAGTTGGAAACCGGATTGCCGGGCAATTCCGTGTTTCGCAAAGACAAATGGTGCATCGGTAACGGTGGCAGGCGGGTTGTCAATTTTGCCGTGGCCGCCGGTGTCGCTCATGCCGTGGTCGGAAAAGACGAAAAAAGTTGATTCCGGCGGGAGTGCGGCTTCAATTTCGCCAATGTAGCCATCCAGTTCACGGGCTTTCTTTCGGTATTGCTCGCTGAGAGGCGTGTAGTTATGTCCCGCCCGGTCCTGCCCGATGAAATGTACGACCAGGATGTCGAAATCATTGGCGGCCAGGAACTTCATGGCTCCGGCCAACACTTCCTTGTCATTGGCTTTGCCCAAAGCTTCGGTTCCGTTTTCGGCAGTGGCCGTGATGGCCCGGCCAAAGCAGGTGACCCACAATTCATCACCTGAAAGCGCAGTCCGCAGGCCCCGTTCGGCAGCCTGATTGAAAATCGAATCAATCCGGGGGTCGAGCAGTTGTTTTTCGCCCTTGTCATCCTTGGGAGCAAATTTGACTTTTGGATTGCGCAGGAAATTATGGAGCAGATCGTTGGTTGAGTAATCCGTTCCGCTGCCGATAGCCCGCAGAGCCGCAATCGTCATGGAAAACGCCCCGGTCTGGGCGGTTCCGGCGGCACCATCCTGGGCCAAGCGGGCCAAATTCGGCATCAGGCGCGGGTCAAAGGCAAAATCCTTGCGCATCCCGTCCACCATGACCATCACCAGTTTTTTGGTTACGGGTGGCAATTGAGGAGGGAGGGCTTTCGTTCCCGGCAGGTAAAAGGGCGTCAAAAACCCATAGGCGACCGCCAGCAAAACGCACAAAACGATTTGGAAATAAAGGAAGAGGTGATTGCGGGAAACGGATTTGAACTGCATGTACCAATAAACTGACCCAGGTTTGTGGTTGGGTGCGTGGTCTTTCTTGTCGTTCCAGAGGCGGCGGCATTCTACTTGGGCGGCGGGGAATTTCAAACAAAAGTTACCCGAGAGGGGAAAATTTCAATGGTTTGCAGGGAAATCTACCCAGAGAGGGGGGATCGGATTCCAGGTTTCGGTTTTTGGGTTGGTAACAATGCTGATGCTCTGGTGAAACCTGTCTGGCCAGTGTCCCTGTCACAGCTTCCCAACCTGATACCCGGAACCCGGCACTCGAAAAAGATATAAATCCAGGGTGGTTTGATTTAGGATAGGGGAACTGTGGTCCACCATGTTCAAGGGTCGTTTTTCATGTCCGGAAAAAAATTCGGATTTCAATCGTTTGCCATCGGGCGACAATCAGCCGGAACCCATCTGGTTTCCCTTGGATTGTGTTTGGGAATGGTGGCGGCCTTGTTTTCCTGGGCGCAGGCAGCCCCCCAAACCACCCCACAGCCTTCCGATTCATTTTCCCTGACGGAACGAGACCGGTTGGAGCGCAATCTGGCATCCGGCGAAGTCCATACCTATCGCCTGCCGCTCAAAGCCCGGCAGTATGTGCGCTTGGTCGTGGAACAAAAAGGAGTTGATGTTTCCCTCGAACTGCTGACTCCCGGTCAGGAAACAGTGCAAAAAGTGGACAGCCCAAACGGAGCCGCCGGCCCTGAAGTGGTCGAGTTTGTCACTGACGCGGCAGCCGTCTGGGGATTGCGGGTGGTGCCGCTGGATGAAGGAGCGCCCCGCCGGGGAGCCTATACGATTTGGCTGGATGTGGTTCGTCCGGCGACCACCAGCGACCGGGAACGGGTCACGCATCTGGAAACCATTCGGCAGAAATTGGCGGCGGCGGCCCGGCTGGAGGCTGCGATGCCCAAGCCCGCCTTTGAGCAGGCCATGCAGCTTTACCAGGAAATCCTGCCGCTGCTGCAACAGGTCAACGACCAGGTACGCGAAGGCATTGTGCTCAATAACATCGGGCAAAATCTGGGCCGGTTGGGACGCAACCAGGAGGCGCTGGAATATTACAACCAAGCGCTTTTGGCACATCGGGCCACCAAAACCCGAATTGAGGAAGCCGTTACGCTCAATAACATCGGCGAAGCCTACCGGGAATTGGGCGACTATCCGAAAGCAAGCAGCTTTCTCCGGCAGGCGCTGGGGCTGGCCCAAGTCCTGGAGGACCGGGGGCTGGAAATTTACATCCTGAGCACACTTGGTATTTGCTCCAAGGCGCTGGGTGAGATTTCGGCGGCGGAAAAACAGTTTCAACAGGCTTTGCAGTTAAGCCGTGCGGTCGGAAACCCGCCAGCCGAGGCGAACACGCTCCATAATCTGGGAGGGCTTTATACCGACACGGGAGACAAGCCCAAAGCGCTGGAATGCTACCAACTGGCTCTGGCGATTGAACGGGCCACCAACGACCGGCAAGGGGAAAGCTATACGTTGCAAAATCTGGCGGCCATTCATGCCTTTCTGGGTGAAACGCAACAGGCCCTGGATGGATACCGGAAGGCGCTCCAACTGGCACGGGACCTGGGGGACCGGCACCTCGAAGCCACAACCCTCAGTAACATCGGGTTGACCTACCGGGTTTTGGGTGATTTGCCCCAGGCAATGGAGTTTTACCGACGGGCTGAACAGATTTCCACTTCCATCAATGACCAAAGCGGAGTGGCCCAGGTCCTGCAACAGATTGGGTATACCGCCTGGAAAAACGATGACCTTTCCCAGGCTGCCGAATGTCTGGAAAAAGCCCTGAGATTGTTTGAGGCTTCAGGCGAGCGGAGCGAACAGGCGCTGACCTTGACCTATCTGGGGCTGATTGACCAGGCTCAAGGAGCGTTGGACCGGGCACAAAAACGGTTTGAAACGGCGCTGACCCTTCAGAAAGCTGTTTTCAATCCCGAAGGTGAAGCTCAAACCCTGACGGCTTTGGGAAATCTGGCCTGGACAAAAGAACAGTTCTCAGAGGCCATCAACCATTACAAAGCGGCTTTGGCCCTGCGCCAAAAACTCAAAGACCGCAATGGGGAAGCCGAAACCCGCTTTTATCTGGCCCGGACCTGGAGGGCGCTGAATGAGGTCAAGCTGGCTCAAGAGCAGATTGAGGCTGCTCTGACCGTGGTTGAAACGCAACGGACCAAAGTCAACGACCCACGGCTGCGCGTCAGTTATTTTGCCGGTCAGCAACAATATTATACTTTTTACATTGACCTGCTCATGCAGTTGCACCGGAATCATCCGGCAGCCCGGCACCATGAAACCGCCCTGGAAATTGCCGAACGGGCCCGCAGCCGCAGCCTGCTCGAACTCCTGGCCGAATCCCAATTCAAACTGGGGGGGCAGACCGAATTGCGCGACCGGCGCAAACGTGTGTTGCAAACCCTGGGAGCCAAAGAACAGCACCGACTGACGCTCCTGGCAACCACCCCAACCGACCCCTATCTGCCTCAACTGGAACAGGAAATCACCGGTTTGCAGCATCAGGTGGATGAACTGGAAGCAGAAATCCGGGCCAAAAATCCGCATTATGCGTCCCTGGTCTATCCCTCGCCACTGCGGGTGCGGGGAATTCAGGAACAGGTGGTTGATAACGACACGATTCTGCTGGAATACGTGCTGGGTGAACGACAAAGCTACCTCTGGCTGGTGACTCCGACCACCTGCGAGAGCTTCGAACTACCCGGACGGGCAGTGCTCGAACCTTTGGCCCGCGAGGTTTATCAACAGATGACCACTCCGGGTGGAAAGCGGGACATCGAACTGGGCGGCACAACCACCACAGGACAGATAAAAATCAAGCCGCCAACCCGGTTTGACACGACGCTCAATCAATCTTTGCAAGAACTGAGCCGCCTCTTGCTCGGCCCGGTGGCGGGAAAGTTGGGCGCAAAACGGCTCTTGATTGTGGCGGACGGAGCCCTTCAGTACATACCCTTTGGGGCTTTGCCAACACCCTCGATTCAGGGTTCAGGGTTTAAGGTTCAGGGTTCAGGGTTGGCAAAGACTCAACCTGCAAAACGAACAACCCAGCCCTCGGTCCTCAGTCCTTTGCTTGTCCGGCACGAACTCATTACCCTGCCCTCGGCCTCCACCCTGGCTATCCTGCGGCGGGAAAAGGCAGGACGCCGACCGGCCCCGCAGGCATTGGCGGTTTTCGCGGACCCGGTTTTCACCACACAGGATGAGCGGCTGGCCGCCCTCAAACGCACACCGGAACCAAATATCGCAAGTCGCGGAGTTGACCTTGCTCCGAAGGAGGTAAATCCGTTACAAGAGTCGCAGTTGAGCGTTTCCGACGAGCGGACCATCAAGCTCCTGGTTGAAAAAAAATCTTCAGCGACCGAATGGGAAATCCCCCGGCTACCCTTCACCCGCGATGAAGCCCGGCGGTTACTGGCCCTGGTGCCGGAACAGACTGCATTTTCGGCCCTCAATTTCCAAGCCAGCAAATCCGTCGCACAGGGGTCCGAACTCAGCCGCTATCGGGTAATTCATTTTGCGACGCATGGCTATTTTGACAGCGAGCGCCCGGAACAGTCTGCCATCATTCTGTCGCTGGTGAATGAAAAGGGCGCGCGCCAGGATGGTTTTTTGCGCACCATGGATATTTTCGGCTTGAATTTGCAGGCCGACCTGGTGGTGCTTTCGGCTTGTAAGACCGGACTTGGGAAAGAAATCCGGGGCGAAGGTTTGATTGGGCTGACCCGTGGTTTTATGTATGCCGGTGCGCCGGCGGTGGTGGTCAGTTTGTGGAATGTCAGTGATAAGGCAACCGCAGAGCTGATGGGACGCTTCTACGAAGCAATGTTCAAACGCGGGCTTCGCCCTGCAGCGGCGCTCCGCGAAGCGCAACTCAGCCTGTGGCAATCCAAAAACTGGAACGCTCCTTTTTACTGGGCGGCTTTTCAAGTCCAGGGAGAGTGGTGGTAGCTTTTTGAAGACTGAGGACTGAGGACTGAGAACGAAAACCAGGACTGAGGACTGAGTTGACCATCACTTGTAACGTACAAGAAAACAACCTAAACCTTGTTCATCGGTTCGGGGGATTGAAAAACCTCAGTCCTCAGTCCTCAGTCCTTAGTCCTTAAAAAAATCATGACTCATAAACGCAAAATTTTTTGGGCTTTGGTGACTGTCGCCAGTCTAGCGGGTCTGGCATTGGTGATTTTGCTGTGGTGGGTGCAAAGTCCCGGTTTTGACGCCTGGGCCAAAGACAAACTGGTGGCAACCTTGCGGGATTACGGCATCGAAGCCGAAGTTGATTCCCTGGATGTGGGTGTTTTTTCGACCTCTGCCAAGGCTGGTGGGGTGCGGCTCCGGTTGAAGGGCGATACGGTTCCTTTTCTGACACTCGAACAAATTTCCGTTCAGGCCCGGTTGCGCGATGTGCTCAAAGGCGACGTGGTGCTCGAATCGGCTTCGCTGGAAAAGCCGGTTGTGCGATTGAGTGTGGACGAACAGGGGAACCTCAATCTTTCCCGCATCACTGTTCCGGGGAAGACATCTGAAACCAAGCCCGCCGGACAGGTTTTCACGGGACTGGTCAAGCTGAATGGCGGCAGTTTACTGGTGGACGCCAAAACCTATCAGCTTGAAACCGAACTGCATAACCTGGCTCTGGCGCTGACGGCCACGCCGACCCTGCAAAAATGGCATTGTTCGTTTTCCGAAAGTGCGGTCCGCTTTCAGGACAAAACCTTTGACCGGTTACGGGTTGACACGGAGGTACTGCTCCAGGAAAAGAGCGCCGAAGTGGTTTCCTTTGGATTCAACTCACCTTTGGGTGAAACCACCTTGAGCGGCAAGGTGTTTTGGAATCCGAATGCTGCATTGCAGGCTCCGCTTGCGCCTGATGCGCCTCCGGCCATGAAAGCGCCCGGCAGTAAAGATGCGGCTGAAGGATTTTTACCGCCCGGCTTTCGTTTTACGGGAACCCTCTTTACCGCAGTGGATATGGCCAAAACCGCTCAGGTGTTCCTGCCCCGAACCCCGCTTTCCGGACAGGCCAAACTGCATGCCACGGTCGCCGGTGACGAGCAGACCTATCGGGTGAAAGGCACGTTGGAACCTGTAGACGGCAGCGCCCTGGGAGCCGTTTTTAAAGGGCTGAGTCTGGCTTATGAGGTCAATTCGCCCTATGCCCCGCTGTCGCCGCAGATTGAAAGTCAGGTCAATGTCAAAACGCTCAAGTATGACCGGATTGCCATTTCCAATTTCGCGGCCCAGGTGACGGCTTCGCCGGAGGCAGTGGACATCAAGCCGTTTGAACTGCAAGTGCTCAACGGTTCCGTCAAGGGCAACGCTCACCTGGCGGCTGCGCTTTTCCCTCCTCAGCCATTAACTCTCAGTCCCCAGTCCTCAAAAAGTACCGCCCACATCGAGGTGACAAACCTGGATATGGCGGCTGCGATTGCCCTTGGTTCATCCAAGCCACTCCCCTTGGCTGGAAAACTGGCGAGCAAATGCGACCTTTCCTGGCCTGGTCTTAAATTTGAACAGGCTGTCGGAGAAGCCACCACCACTCTGGCGGGGGTGATTACCAATGGAAAACCGGCAGGGACTGCCACCAAATCAGAGGCGAAACCAAAAAATCCGGTCTGGGATGCCATTGCCAAGACACAACCGGTGGAGCCTCCCCCGGCCACTCCGGTGGCCGAACCTCCGGCTCCTCCCGGTCCGGTGACACCACCCGCAGGCATCCCGCTGCAAGGAGAAACCCTGACCACCCTGGCCCCCGATGGAGTAACCATCAAGCAGGGAGCTTTCAAAGCAGGTGTCAGCACGCTGGATGTCACCGGCACCTATCGGTGGAATCGGCAAACCAATCTGAATGTCAAGTTTCACACGCCGGAGCTGGCCGAAGCCCAGCAATTGGCCATGCGGTTTGGCGTAGCGCCGCCCACGCTGACGGCTGCCGCCGGGAATGTTTCATACGGTGTGCGCGGAGCCGGTGATTTCGAAGGCGTGATTTCCGGCAATCTCACCGCCCCGGCGGTTACCGGAAAGCTCAGTTTGGCGGAAATTGTGGTCAACCAATCGGTTTTGGGCCGGGTGACGGCTGATTTTGATGCTTCGCCAACAGTTATCACCGTGAAACAGGCTGAAATCATCCAGCCCACCGGTGGACGGATGACCGCCGTATTGGCTCCGACCGGTCCGACTGCGGCCAAGGCCGATGTGACCATTGATGCTTTGCAGGTCAAACCCCTGGCGGAAGTGGCCGCTTTGTTTGGCCCACAACCCACCGTAACCAACTCTGAGCCCAGAAACTGGGGCAAACTTCTTGCTGAAGCCGGCGGGGTTGTTTCCGGCAAAGTCGAGGTGGGGGGGCTACCGGCACTGGCCTCTCTGGTAAAAAAAGACGGCCTGTCGGCCACTGCCTTTGCCAATCTGGAAGGAACCGGGCGATTGACGGTGACAGAAGCCCGGACGCCTTACGGGACGTTGGAAACCTCGGCGGTCCGGTTTTCACTCAAATCGGACGAATACCGGTTGGAACAGGCCGACCTCAAACTGCCAGTTGGTTTGTTTTCCGCCACCGGCAAAGTGAAACTGGTTAAGAACGGGCGCAGTCTCGATTTTTCCCAAAGCTCCTATGAAGTTTCCGCCCAAGGCAAAGATGTAGACCTGGCAACCCTGGTCAAAACCTTGCAGGTGAAAGACCCTGGCCTATCCGGGAACGTCGCCGTTGAATTTGTTTCCCAGGGAATGTTGGACCGGGTGGTGAGTGACACCCCCAAACCGGAATTTACCGGCACGGTTCGCAGCGAGGCCATCGGGGTGGCCAATCAAAAATTCTCCAAAGTGGTTGGAACGGTCAAAGGCAAGGATGGGATTGCCGCCTTGAAGTTGAACACAATTTTTATTGACCGTCCGTTTGAGGCCAATGGAACGGTGACCGCCAACTATGTCCAAAATCCGGAAACGGACGAAGTCGAGCTGCGCCCCACTCTTGACGGCCTGTTGAAGGTTGACCGGACCCCCATCACGGCATTGCTGGGGGCGTTTGGTGTTTCTCCGAAAAACATTGGCGGGATTGTGGCCGGGCAGGTTTACCTAAAAGGGCCGCTTTACGTGGTAACCCCTGACAACACCAGTACCTTGAGTGCCCAAAATGTCCAGGCCACGGCAAATGTTTCGGAATTTCGCCTGACAGCCCGGACCAGTGAGGAAGCCGAACAGGATTACACGGTCACTAATGACGGCCCCATCCGGATAACCGCCGCCAAAGGTGAAATCCGGTTTGACCAATGTGCCTTTACCGGAGAAAACACCCGGCTCACGGTCACCGGCGGCATTGCTGCCAGCGGAAAACCTTCAATTGGCCTCAACGGAGACATGGATTTGAAGCTCCTGCGGTCATTCACGCCCAATCTGTTTACCAGAGGCGTGGCCCACCTCAAGGCGGCTGTTTCCGGCACCCTGGAAAGCCCGCGCCTGTCCGGAGCGGCTGACATTGACGAAGCCTACCTGCGGCCCTTGGGTTTTCCCCTGGCTCTTGAGCATGGCGGAGGACGGATTTTGTTTACGTCGAATCAGGCGCAAATCGAATCCTTTACGGCGGACGCCGGGAACGGGAAAATCGAACTTTCCGGCGGTTTCGTGCTGGACCAGAGCTTTACTCCGCGCTGGCGCTTTGGCTTGCGGGCAGATGACGTGAATCTGGTTTATCCGGCCAATGTCCGGTCCCTGCTGGATGGCGAACTGACGTTGCAGGGGAATCCGAATGTCCAGATTCTGAGCGGAAATGTGATTGTCCGGCACGCCGAATATACCGAACGGACCGACATTACCTCGCTCCTGCAATCCAGTCTGAGCAACATTCCGAGCAGTTCGGTGGCAGACCTTGAAGTCGCCGGTTCCAACCGCTCACGGCTCATTCTGGATGTCAACGTCGAGGCGGCTGATTCCTTGTTCATTCGCAATAATCTGGCTGATATTGTCGGAACGGCTTCGCTCAAGGTCCGGGGCACTTTACTGGACCCGCGTTTGGTGGGCCGGATTTTGATTTCACGCGGGCAGCTTGAGTTTCGCAACGACCAGTATCAGGTGACGCGGGGCGTGGTGGTTTTTCCTGAGGCCCGCACGGAAAACATCTTCTTTGACATTCAGGCCGAAACGGAAATCCGCAGTTACCGGGTGATTATCAGTTTTTCGGGCAACACCCAGAAATTCAACACCGCCTTGCGCTCCGAACCGGCCTTGCCCGAACGCAGCATTATGACCTTGCTGGCCACCGGCAATCTGCCGCCGGCAGGGCAGCAGGATGACCCGACCGTGGCCACCCAAACCGGGGTCAGCGCCGCTTCCAGTATTTTGGCGGAACTGCTTTCGGAACGGGTCGAAGAACGCACCAACCGTTTATTTGGGCTCAATCGGTTTCAAATTGACCCGCTGTTGGTGGGACGCGGCAACGACCCAACCGCCCGGTTGACTATCGGGCGCAGAATCACCAAAGATTTGTCCGTTACCTATTCGACCAACGTGGCGACCGCGCAGGAACAGGTCATCCTGGTCGAGTATCGCCTGACAAATAACGTTTCAGTTGTTGGCATTCGAGATCAAAAGGGAAATCTGGGGTTCGATGTACGCTACACGAAACGGTTCTAAAACACAGTCGAGGTTTGCTTTTTTCACTCCTTCACCGCAGAGGCGCAGAGACGGCGCGGAGGTTGCGCAAAGGTTTCTGCAATTCTTCTCTGCGGATTCTCTGCGGATTCTCTGCGCCTCTGCGGTGAAAAAGCTGAACCCAAAGTCGGCCCTTCGTTGGGTCGTTTTCTGCCTTCTGCTGGGCTGGTGTGGTTGGTGGGTACCTGCCTCCGCCCAAAACAACTCAGTCCTCAGTCCTCAGTCCTCAGTCCTGAATGGCCCTCAGTCCGCAGCCCTGAATCAGCCCCAGTTACAAGGACCGCCTCCGCAATTTGCCTATTCGCTCTTTGCGACGCCACGGGTGCTGTCGCTTGAGGGTCGCCGGGTCAGCCGGGTGGACCTGGAATTCACCAACGGAACCAAAAGCAACGAAGGTATCTTTCGCAGCCTGATTGATTTTCGTCCCGGCGATGAGGTTTCAGCCGTCAAACTGCATGATACGCTGCTCAAGCTGTACGACTCCGGGCGGGCGGCCAACGCCCAGGTGTATGTGACCGATGACCCGACCCGACCCAGCGGTGTGATTCTCACCTTTGTGATTACCCGCCAGTTGCGGATTGGCAACGTCCTTTTTCCCGGTTTTCAACTGTTTCCGGCTGAGGAGTTGCGTTCCCGGCTGGCCGGGCTGGAACTGGGCAGCAAAGTGTCGGAGCAAGCCGTAACACGGGCGGTGGAAACGCTCGCCAATCTGTTTCGGGACCGGGGTTACTTTCAGACCAAAATTACTCCTTTGATTTCCGAGCCCAGTGAGGAAGGAAACGTCATTGTCAGTTTTACCATTTTGCCGGGAGACCCCGCCAAACTGGCCGACGGCATTCAACTGGAAGGAAATCTGAAAATTGACAAAGCCGACCTGACGGGAAAACTCAAAAGCAAGCCGGG
This sequence comes from Blastocatellia bacterium, assembly GCA_019695185.1. GTDB lineage: Bacteria > Acidobacteriota > Blastocatellia > Chloracidobacteriales > Chloracidobacteriaceae > JAIBAN01. Next base: position 85,516 of record JAIBAN010000021.1, read on the forward strand.
CGGCCTTTACACCTTTGAACAGGTTCAGACCGATTTGGCCAAACTGCGGCAGGCTCATTTGGAAGAGGACTATCTCAATCCGGTTATTTCCAGCCCTTTTCGTGATTACGATGCCAAAACCAATACCGTCAAAGTGGTGGTCACAATCAATTCCGGCCCCAAAGTGGATGTCAAATTGGACGGATATGACCTTTCGCGGAAGGATTTGAAAAAAATTCTGCCCGTGTTGAGCGATGGCGGCCTGGACGAATTTGTGTTGGAGGACGGACGGCAACGGCTGCTCGACCAGGTGCAGCGGGACGGGTACTTTTTTGCCGAAGTGACGGTGGAGCCGACCATTTTCGAAGATAAAGCGACGGTGCTCTATCGGGTTGAAAAAGGGCAGCGCTATCGGGTCAGTTCCGTCAAACTGGTCGGCACGGACCACGTTGCCTATGCTGCGGCGGAGTTCGAATCCAAAGTGGTGGGGCCGATTCCGACTTCACGGGGCCTGACCAGTAAACAGGCCATCAAAAACGACGCCGAATTGATTGAGCGGAAATTGCGGAACCAGGGCTTTTTGCAGGCCAAAGTGCTGGAACGGCGGCTTGGTGTGACGCCCAACAACGAAAATCTGGAAATTGTGTTTGCCGTCAGCGAGGGGGCTCAAACCTTTATCGAAGAACTGATGGTAACCGGCAATTATGCCTTTTCCACAGAAAAACTGCTGGGGGCACTCCCGTCGGTCAACCCGAAAGCCGATTATCTTTCACAGGATTACATCAACACCGATACCAATCGGCTGTATGCCCTTTATGAAGAGGAAGGGTATGCCAAAGTGCGCATCAATCCGGTGATTGAACGGATTGACGACGACCCCAACCGCGCCCGGATTGTTTTTCAGATTACCGAAGGCAAAAAAATCTTTATCAATGATGTGATTGTCACGGTGCGCGGACGGACCTCAAAAACAGCGATTCGGAATTACATTCCTTTCAAACGGGGCGACCTGCTGCGCCAAAGCCAGTTGACCCAGACGGAACAGGCATTATATGCCACCGGAGCTTTCAAACAGGTCGTGTTCCGGACTGAAATCGTGCGCGAGGACGGCCCGAACCGTGATCTGTGCGATGTCATTCTGGAAGTGACGGATTCCAACCCTTACACGATTTCCTTTGGTTTGGGGTATCAACGCGAAGACCAGAATGAGGGCAGCCCGCGTGGTTCTTTCGAAGTCTCCAACAGCAACCTCTTTGGCAAACTTCAGACAGCCAGCCTGATTTTCCGTCTCAGCCGCCGGGAACAACTGGGCCAGTTTTCCTATCAGTTCCCTCGCCCATTTGGAAAACCCCTTCCAATTCTGTTGTCGGCCCTCTTTTCCCGCACCCAGGAAGTGAGTTTTGACTCGGAACGGCAAACCGTGCTGATTCAAACTGAGAAACGGGTTTCACCTGCGACAAATTTGCTCTTCCGCTACCGGTTTGAAAACATCCGGGTTTTTAATCTCGACCTTTCCGGCAACGACCTGGCCCGCAACGACCAGCCGGTTCGCCTGGGGCGGTTGTCGGCCACCTTCCTGCGCGACACGCGGGATTCAGCCCTGGACGCCACCATTGGTTCATTTTCGATTGCGGACTTTTCGTTTGCCACCACCAAACTGGGCGGCAATGAGGAGTTTTTCCGCTTCTTCGGGCAATACCAGCAGTTTCGCTCACTGCCCAAAGTTCCTTCGGTGGTGGTGGCAACCAGTGCCCGGTTCGGGCTGGCCCGCCCGCTGGGGGACCGCGATACCCTTCCCATCAGTGAACGGTTCTTTGCGGGTGGTGCCAATACGTTGCGGGGATTGGATTTTGAGCAGGCCGGGCCGCGCGACCCCAATACCGACCGACCCATTGGAGGAAATGCGCTGGTGGTGCTCAACGCCGAACTCCGCTTTCCGCTCCTGTGGAAATTTCAGGGAGCGACGTTCTATGACACCGGCAACGTGTTTGACAAGGTTTCCAATATTCAGTTGAACCGGTTTACCAACACCATCGGTGGCGGCTTACGGTTGAAAACCCCCTTTGGCCCGCTGCGGGTGGATGCAGGCTATTTACTGAACCCGCCATCGTTTGTCGCCGTCCCGAATAAAAAACTGCCCGGCTTTCAGTTTCACTTCAGCTTTGGGCAGGCGTTCTAAGTACCGCCAACGGTAGTAAGTTGTCATAGGCCATCAGCGCAGGTTTTCCGGCAGGTTTTGTATGAAGTTCCTGACCCTTTCCGAAGCAGGTTTTGAGCAACCAAACGAAGACGCGGTGGTGCTACAGCGGCACCCGCTCCACCCGGATGTCGTCCTGTGTGCTCTGGCGGACGGACAGGGGGGGCAGCCCGGTGGCGGTGTGGCCGCTCGTCTGGCTGTGGAAAAAGCTGTGGAAAAAGCACTGTCCTTCCCGGTGACAAGTCTGACGCATCCGGTGGTCTGGATGCAGATTTTGACTGAGGCGGATGATGCGGTCTGCGAACACCAGGAAGCCGGTTTTTCCACTTTGGCGGTTTTTGGTGTGCTGAACGGCATGGTGTACGGGGCTTCCTGCGGAGACAGTGCCGTGCTGGTTCTGACTGGCGAAGGCTTTGCAGTCCTCACCGAGCATCAACAAAAAGACCCTCCCCTTGGCTCAGGCCGAGCGGTTGACACTTTTTTTGCGGCTGAGCTGACGGCTCCCTGGAAGATTGTGGCAATTTCGGATGGGGTTTGGAAGTCCGCCGGCTGGGAAACCATCAAAACCACCTTGGAGCAATTTCACGGCGAAGCACTGCTTACTGCTCTGCGCCAGGCAGCAGGCGGGAAATCCGGCCAGTTATGGGACGATTTTACGGTAGGGCTGATTGAAAGCCCGCTCGATGTCCGGTAAGTACATTCGCGGGTTTGACCTGCCTCGTGGTAGATTGTGACTCCCCCAGCACAGCTTCGCTCTGTAGGCTTTGTGCCATGTCATCCGTACTTGCCGATACCCAAACCCCAGCCACATGTTTTGATGTTGTCATTGTCGGTGCCGGTGTGGCCGGACTGACCGCAGCCGCCTTGTTGCAGAAAAGCGGCTACCGAACATTGCTGCTTGAAGGGCACGACAAGGCCGGCGGCTGTGCCGGTTATTTTTATCACCAGGGCTACAATTTCGACGTGGGGGCAACGGTTCTCATGGGGTTGGACCCGGACGGGCTGCATACCTGGGTCTATCGGGAACTGGGTGTTTCCGCGCCTGAAAGCACCCTTATCGAAACCGTCCCGGTATGGCTGCCGGACCGGACCGTAACGATTCACTTCGACCAAACCAAGTGGCAATCCGAGCGGGTGACGGCTTTTGCCCGCACCCCGGAAGAGGCCCGCCGACTGGCTGACTTCTGGCAACAGGTTGATACCACAGCGGATGTGCTCTGGCGAATGACCGCCAAACGGCCTGTCTTTCCTTTGCGTGGGGTCAACGATGTGGTCAGTAATCTGAATCTGCTTTCGCCGGAAATGGTGAAACTGGTTCCGGTCATGTTTCGCACGGTGGAGGATGTACTGGTCAAGTACGGCTTGGCAGACCACCTGCCGCTACGGGCGTTTCTGGACGGACTGCTGCTCATCACAGCCCAGGAAACAACCGCTCAGGCCCCGTTTCTGAATGGCGCAGCCGGACTTGATATTTACCGCCACGGCATCCGGCGTGCCAAAGGAGGCATGAAAACTTTGGTCAAATCCCTGTTGGAGCCTTACCGAAAGGCAGGCGGGACGGTTCAATGGCGGCATTGGGTGACGGACATCACACCTCAACCAGGAGGCGGATTTACCTTGCGAACCAGCCGGGGACTGGAAGTCACCGCCCGGCGAGTGGTTGCCAATCTGCCAGTCTGGAACATTCCCGCCATTGTCAAAGCCGAACTCAACGGAAAGCTCGCGGCGGCATTGAAAAAAGCCGGTCTTGGCTGGGGAGCCTTTACCCTGTACCTGGGTGTGGACGAAACGATTTTACCTGCCGGTATGGCACTCAATGCCCAGGTGCTGCAAAGCTACCGTGAGCCGTTCAAAGACGGCAACAGTTGTTTCCTTTCCCTCTGCGAAGCGGGCGACCGGCTTTCCGCCCCGGCAGGGAAACGGACCCTCACGGTTTCCACCCACACGGAGGTTTCCGACTGGAAGGGATTGACATCCACTGCCTACGAACAGAAAAAACAGGCCGTGACCAACACCATGTTGGAAGCCGTGCGGCGGGTGATTCCCCAAATTGACCAGGGGCTGGAGGTGATTCTGCCGGGTACGCCCAAAACATTTGAACGTTTCACCGGACGGGCTGACGGGATGGTGGGAGGTTTGCGCACCCGGCTCGACAATAGCAACTGGGCGGCCATTTCCTCCGACATTGGTCTGGAAAACTTCTGGCTGGTAGGAGATACAACCTTTCCCGGACAGGGTACCATGTCTTGCGCATTATCCGGCATCAACGCCTGGCGGGATATTTTAACTAGAAAATAATGGTTCCTGCTTCATAATTTTGGTGCTCTGTCTGATGAATTTTTTCATCCTAGGGGCGCAGGGTTTTCAGAGAGTCTTCGCAGGATTTCCCTTCATCTTTTTCTGGGCCTCTTGGTGAAAAAATGAAACGGCACCAAAAAAATCACGGATTGAGATAATTCCATAGGGTGGTTTTCAAAAACGATCCAGCCAATTTCGTTCCCGGTTTTGCCCTACAAACTTTGATCTGACAAAATGTGCCAAGGGTTGGAAAACCATCCAGTCAAAACCAATGTCTGGTGCAAGAAGCACAGGCAGGTCTGCCAAAGCAGGTGCAACACAATCAACCAAAGAGTATGAACAAGAAAAGAGCGTTCCGCTTTTGTTTGGAAAAAACCTCTGGCTACTGTTTGAATTGACAACCATGCAAAAGAATGTCTGTGTTTTAATCCTCACCTGGCAGTTGGTAGGATTTCGCACAAAGTTGCCGCCTTTGGCACCTTTTTTGTTTCTTTTGAATCTTGCTTTATATTGAAAAATTGAACCGTCTAATCGTATTTCAGAAAGCCATTAGTCCCGAAAACAAGCTTGTACAAAATATTCTTATAAATCGTATCAGCTCAAATCAACCCATAGAAAACCGGGATAGTTTTTTGCAGGACGGTGCGAAAACTGTCCTGGCTTTTGAACTAATTGGCGTTGTCACACTATAATGCTTTCCAAAATCGGGGTAGAAAAATAAGTTATGGTTACGACCCGGCGGAAGGAAAAAATCATAGCGAAACCATGAAAAATCCATAGCCTGGAATTCAAAGCGAAAGTGACGTTGGAAGCTATCCGGGGGCAGAAAACGATCAAAAAGATAGCGAGCGAGTACGAAGTCCATTTTTTTAATGAACAACGGCTCCATCAAGCCTTGGGGTACCGCACTCGGGCCATCATTTTTTTGGCAATTAAAGGAAAGACCGACCTGGGCGGGTTGGCCAGGTCACCACATTATTCAAGCTGGGCAAAAGATAACTCATTACAGCGGAATCTAAATTTTCTAGTATTATTGCTCCAAATGAAACATAATTCGGAGCATGAAAAAACAACATGTGACCTTAACCGAATCTGATCGCCAAACCTTACAAGAACTGGTGGCTGGAGGCC
>JAIBAN010000022.1 GCA_019695185.1 Blastocatellia bacterium
CGTTTTTTTTGTCATTTTAGCCTCCAATTCTTCGTGCATCCGGATTGTTGATGGCTACTCTTTCTTTTTCAATGGCTTACAGCATTTTAGCCAACAATTAATGCATCAGTGCCGAGAATTGAGAATTCTGGAATTGAGAATTTTTTTCTTTGTTTTCGTAACGGTTTGTATTTTTTTATTGAATTGATCTTGTTTGTTGCTTTTGGCAAAGGTTCTATATCTAATAATACAAATATTTTAAGTGGAATTCATAAGCTGAAATAATTTTACAATTCTCAATTCTCAATTCTCAATTCTCAATTCTCAATTCTCAATTCTCAATTCTCAATTCTCAATTCTCAATTCTCAATTCTCAATTCTCAATTCTCAATTTCTATGCCCTTGTTTCCTGCCTTCAAACCTGTCAACGAAGCAGCTCTGCCGTGGTGGCGGGACCTTCCCGCCGGGGTTCGGCTTCAGTTGGAACGGGCCAATCTCAATGCGATTGTGTTTGATGAATTTCTGGGCCGCCGCAGAGGAGACGTACTGAACTTTTACGCAGCCTTATCAAGCCATGATTTATGGAAGTTTTTACTGATTGAACACCCCAATCAGGAAATGGGTTACAACGGGCTGCAATTCAATCCGCAACCAACCCCCACCCGATTATTTGAGACATTGTGTGGGAATCGAGGGTTTTCAAACCTCAACCGGACTTGGAGAGGGTATATCAACCGGTGGTTTCATCCTGAGACATTCAACTTTTCGGAAAACCGTCCGGCTACCGCTTCGCTTCATTTCACCTTTAATGAAACTGGTCCGGCCAGCGTCCATTTTGATTTCTACAATGCCCACACGCCTGCGGTGTTTCCCATTCTGGGTCATACCCTGCTTGAATATCCAACCAAGTTCTGGCGGGAGTTTTCAAACGCAGGCGACATTCACCAATGTCTGAACTGCCGGTTTGCACGGGATGTGTGGCGGGAGTTTCCGGAAAAGTAAGTTCACGGAACGTTCACGTTTCCAGCCGGGAGAGGAATTCCTGTAAATCAGCCGGTAAAGGCGAGGTAAAAGTCATTCGCTCCTGCGTGGTCGGATGGGTAAACCCCAGCCGGGCCGCGTGCAAAAACTGCCGTCCCAGTTTGCCAATCCCGGCGCGGTGAAGTGGGTTGGCCACATTGCCCGAACGCCCTTTGCCGTAAACTTCATCCGCCACAATCGGATGTTTCAGATGGGCACAATGGACTCGGATTTGATGAGTCCGCCCGGTTTTGATTTCCACCTCCAGCAGCGAAAACTCGGCAAAATAACGGCTCACCCGGTAAAGGGAAAGGGCGTTCCGACCTTCTCCCGGTTTGGCGACCGCCATTTTTAAGCGGTTGTTTTTGTCCCGCTCAAGCGGGACTTCCACTTTCCCAGAGCCAGGTGTGACAATGCCGTAAACCAGTGCGGTGTAATGTTTTGTGATGGTTCGTTCGCGGAACTGCGCAGCCAGATGCTCCAGTGCCGCATCGGTTTTGGCCACCACCATCAACCCTGACGTATCCCGGTCCAGCCGATGAACGATTCCTGGCCGTAACACATCCGTTCCGGGCCGATTGGCACTCAGCCGAAAGGCGAGTGCATTTGCCAAGGTCCCGTGGGTAATTCCGGCTGCCGGATGCACCACCATGCCTGCCGGTTTTTGGAGCACAAAGATGGCGTCGTCTTCGTGCAGAATATCAAGCGGCAGGTCTTCCGCGATGATGTCGGTCGGCACCGGTTCCGGCAGGTCAATATCAACCATATCACCTGCTTTAACCCGGTAACTCCCCCGGTTTTGGGGTTTGTGGTTAACCAGCACATCGCCTTCGGCAATGCTTCGTTGAATCCGGGCGCGGCTGATTCCAAGGGCCGCAGCCAAAAACACATCCAGCCGCTGATTGACTGCTTCATCTTCGACGGTAAAAAAGGCTGAGGACTGAGGGGAATTCAGGACTGAGGACTGAGGACTGAGGGCCGAGTCATCTTCTGTGGGAACAGTGGAAACGGCTGACCCGCCACATTTCCTTGGCAAGCTTTCTTTTTTCATAGCAGGGAAACTCAGTCCTCAGTCCTGAAGAAAGTCCTCAGTCCTGAAGAAAGTCCTCAATCCTTTTTCTTTGGGGCCTTTTGGCATTTGGGACAAAAGTAGGTTGAACGTTGACCCTGGCGAATACGCGCAATGGGTGACTCGCACCGGATGCAAGGTTCGCCTTCGCGGTCATAAACCACCAGTGCTTCTTCGAAGGAATTGCCAAAGTAGCTTCCGTCAATGACTTCGGGGTCGGTTTGGATGGTGCTGCCGGCTTCGATGGCAGCTTCCAGAATGGCCTGGATGGCTTCGTACAGGTCTTTGGCCTTGCGGCCTGGAACCAGATTGGCCGGGGTTTCCGGATGAATGCGGGCGGCAAACAGGGCTTCCACGGCGTAAATGTTTCCCAAGCCCAAAACCCTGGTCTGGTCAAGCAAAAGCTCCTTCATGTCGCGGCTGCTTTTGACCAGCGTTTGTTTCAAGTACCCAAAGGTAAATTCAGGCCCAAGCGGTTCCGGAGCCAAATCCCGGATTTCTCTGGTGTCGGCTACTTCACTGGATTTGACCAGGTGCATCCGCCCAAAATGCCGTTGGTCGTCAAATGCCAGTTGTTTCCCGTTATCGAGGAAAAACCGGGCATGGGTGTGCTTGAGTGGCGTGGCATCGCGGTCCAGATAAAGAAAACGACCGGTCATGCGAAGGTGGGTAATCAGCGTATCGTTGGAACTAAGATGTAACAGCAGGTGCTTGCCCCGCCGTCCAATTTCCGTGAACGTTACGCCCTGGAGCCGGGCGCAAAATGCTTCCGGCGTGGCTTCTTCCACCAGGGTGGCACGGGTGACAATCGCTTGCTCAATCGTTCGGTTGGGCAGGATGCGTTGCAGGTGACGGGCGACAGATTCAACTTCGGGAAGTTCGGGCATAGGAACAGGGTCCAGGGTCTAGGGTTCAGGGTCCAGGGTTCAGGGTTCAGGGTTCAGGGATTGAAGTCTCGGAAATTTCTACAATAAAGCTGGTAAGGTTATGGGGAACGCAGCTTGTTTGTAAAGGAACGACCTTGTGGGGTTGCTGACTTTCATCCAAACAACATATAAAACTCAAACCCTGAACCCTGAACCCTGAACCCTGGACCCTGAACCCTGACCTCCGTTTTTCATGCAGCAGCATTCCAAACAAACAACGTTCGTGGCCGCCCTGATTCTGGCGGCTTTGGTGTGCGCCATGTTCTGGCGCGTTTTGTTTTTAGGCGAAACGATGGTGGATGCGGCAACGCTCCAGAATCAGCTTCCCTGGGGTGCGACGGGACCCACCTTTCTGGACCACTCCTATAACCGGCGCGATATTACCGACACCTATATCACCCGCGAATATTTTCTGGTGGATTCCTACAAAAACGGGGAACTGCCATTGTGGAGTCCTTACAACCTCTGCGGCCATCCAATTTACGCCGATGGCGTATTCCGGATGCTGTCACCGTTCAACCTGCTTTATTGGGTTTTTGATGTTCCCCGTGCTTATGACTTGACCTGCCTGTTTCAACTCTTTTGCTGCGGCTTTTTTGCTTTCCTGTATTTTGCCCGGATTCGGATACGTCCCTGGGCGGCCTTGATTGGGGCCATCACTTTCATGTTTGCCAGCCTGACCCTTTTCCATGTGACAAGTTCGGGCTGGCTGGGTGGTTTGATGTGGCTGCCCTTGATTTTCCTCGGTATTGACCAAGCGGTTGCAAAACATTCCAGCCGGTGGGCACTGTTTGCCGGCTTTTGTTTCGCCATGCAGTTTTACTGCGGTTACATGGCCAATGCCATCTATTATTTGGGGGCAACGGTGACCTACTATGGGGTCTGGAGTCTAGGGAGTCTAGGGAGTCTAGGGAGTCTAGGGAGTCTAGGGAGTCTGGGGAGTCTAGGGAGTCCAGGGAGTCAAAGGCTGGGAAATGAGGTTCTTAAATCTGAGACTCCCCAGACCCCCAAGACTCCCCAGACTCCCAAGACTGTCTTTTTGCTTTTCCTCACTTTGGCAAGTGGCTTCGCCCTTTCGGCAGTGCAGTGGTTGCCGATATTTGAACTGCTTGGATTTTCCAACCGCAAAATCGTTCCCACCGAACTGGCTCCCAACTGGCTCCCACCCTGGTACCTGTCAACCGCCATCCTGCCGCATGTGTTCGGAGAAGCCTACGACCCGAAATTTGCGGTTTTATTTGTCGGTATTGGGGTTTCACACGCGCATACGGTCTATTTTGGGATTTCCGCCCTGTTTTTGGTGGGGTTCGCATTTTGGGTCTGGCTGCACAGAAAAACTTTTGCTTTCGAAACGCCGGAAATGCGGACCAGGTTGGGATATTTCTGGTTTTTGGCGCTGCTTTCGACGTTTGTGATGTGCGCCGTTCCGCTTTATGTGCCGATTACCAAGTATCTTCCGGTGCTGCAAACCATTCGGGTGACGAATCGGGTGAGCGTCCTCTTTACCTTTTCACTGGCAGCTTTGGCGGCGCTGGGGGCGCATTTTCTGCTCGAAGCCAATGCCGACACCGTGGGCAGGTTCGGTGTCTGGTTCAAACGCAGTGCCGGGTTGATTGTGGGCGGGACGCTCCTGGCCTGTGTCACCGTTTCGGCCATGGCCCAAACTGGCTGGTACCAGCATTTGATGCAGCATTTCGAGGAGCAAAAACGCATCGTCCGCGCTCCGCTGGCACTTTCGGAAAATTTCGACCTTGCAAACCTGGATTATTTCCCAGCGACCGTGATTCCGTTGGTCTTCCTGGGAATTGTCTGGTGGCTCTTTTCCCGTTGGCACCGGCAAAAGATGACCGGAGAACGGTTGTTGGCCGGCCTGCTGCTGGTTTTGGCAATTGAGTTGATGTGGAACGGCGGTTCCCTGAACGAGTCTTATGACCGAAAGCTGGTGTACCACCCCAGTCAGGCCATTTCATTTCTCAAATCCGACCCCGGACTCTTTCGGGTTTTGGTCGCACCGGCCAATTTTTCCACTAAAGGGCAGGTCAGCCAGCTCAACAAAATCATTGCGCCGCCCAATACGCTGGTGCCGTACCGGATTCAGACCATTACCGGAAAAGACCAGCTTTTTCCGCGCTGGTTCCGGGATATGGCCTCGGCGGTTCATCCGCAGAATTACCTGAGCCATGTTGTGTTCAATAATGGAAGTTCACCCTGGTATGACCTGTGGAATGTCAAATACATCCTGACCACGGACGATTTACGGTTTGGCGATGACGGCTATCTTGAACGCTATGTCGGAGAGGGAATTCGCATTTACGAAAACACTCGCGCTCTGCCACGGGCTTTTTTTATTCCCCGTGCGGTGGGCATGCCTGACACGCCACTCAAACGCAAAACCGAAAAAACCGCTGATGAAGTCGTCAAACGGATGAAAGCCAAAGACTTTAATCCGCTGGAAACGGCCTTTGTGCAGGGAATGGGGGCAACGGGAGAGGTTGCCTACGTCAAACACCCGGAAGATTTTGTCAACATTGACCGCTATCGTAATAATGAGGTTCAGCTTTCGGCCCAAAGCGTTTCCGGCGGGGTTCTCATTCTTTCCGATACCTTTTATCCGGGCTGGAATGTCTATGTGGACGGAGCCAAGGCCGAAATCTGGCGGGCCGACCAGGCTTTGCGGGCGGTCCGGCTGGCACCGGGCAAACATCAGGTGACGTTCCGCTTTGAACCGGTTCGGCTGCGGGTGGGAGCCGGGGTCAGTTTGATTGCGGCAATCCTGGGGGGCGGCTGGCTGCTGGTTGACTTGCTGCGGAAAAAAGGACGGGCCGGAAGATGATTTTGGGAATCGGAACCGACATTGCCGATATCAAGCGCCTGGAAGACGCGCTGCGCCAGCATGGAACCCGGTTTCGGGACCGGGTTTTTACACCCCAGGAAGTGCTCTACTGCGAACCCAAACCCCGTTCCGTCCAGCATTATGCCGGGCGGTTTGCGGCCAAGGAAGCGGCTTTCAAAGCCTTGGGAACCGGCTGGGCAAAAGGGTTAAGCTGGCACGATGTCGAGGTCTTTCCCGGTCAGAACGGACCTCCCATGATTCAATTCCACGGCTTGGCCCTGGAGTTTTTTTCCAACCGGGGTGGGAAGTTTATTCATCTTTCCATTTCTCACACTGACCTCTATGCCGTGGCCTTTGTGGTGCTTGAGTCCTGATATTCCGTAAAAATTTGGGCTGGGAAGGCACCCACTGCTTGCCTTCCCAGCCCGGTTTGGCTGTGACAGGGCAGTTCCCACTTTCTTCACCGCACCTCGAATTCAAACCACAAAACATTTTCCCGCAACGGTGCCGGCCCGCTGCTGCCGGTTTTCTTGCCGTCCTTGTCAAAGGTTTCCCGCGAAACAGTAAAAACGAGGTCGAGGCGGTAACGTGCCTCCTCTCTGGTTTTGTTGGCGACGGTCAAGTTAAACGTCCCTCCGGAAGACTCGGCCAGTATATCAATCCCATACCGGTCATAAAGCCTATAGCCGGTAAAGGTGATGACGGAAACCTCCCTCCCTCCGCTGGGAAAAACCTGGGTGGTAGTCCAGGACCGGTTCTGGTTTTCCGCCGCTGTCGCCCCGTCCACCTCAAAGGAGTCAACCTGATAGGTGATGCCGAGTGGCAAACTGTCCCCTTTTCCGGAAACATAAGTTTGGACCTCGTGGGTGGCCAAATTCTCATCCGTGGGCCAGAGGACATGGTCAGTGGCAAGGTTAAGATTTGGCCCGGTCATCGTTCCTTTGAGCATGATTCGGCCTTTGCGCTGGCCCCACACACTTGGGCTCCAAACGTCGCTCACCTTGGTGAACGGCTTCATGGCGTAGGTCACATCCTGGTTGGTCCCTTCCAGCTTCACTTCGAGCGAAGCCGCTCCATTTCCTGAAATCGCGTCACTCACAACCAAACAGAGCAGGGTGGTTTTGTTGCTCTCGAAATCGGTGATTGGTTCAATCGTCAGGGATTGGGTGATATTGCCAAGCAGGGTGGTCGCACCTCCCTGAATTTTGAAGATGCTCACTACCGACGAGGTGGAGCCGGGCTTGTAGGTGAGCGTGATTTTCTGGTCTGCCCGAAATCCGCCGGTGAGGACCTTGACCCGCAAAGGAATCGCACACAGTCCCTTGACCGTGGGAGAAAACGTGTGGGTTTGATTGGCGGTGCTGGTCAAGTTCCAGGTCTCTCCCCAGATTTGAGTGCTGTTGGCCGGCGGCCAGCATCGGTCGGCGTTGACGCCGGTAAAATAGGCGTTTGCAAACTGAAGCCATTTCTGGGCCCAGGTGGCATCATTGGTGGCTGCACCAAGGGCCGCCACCGGGCTGTATTTCTTTTTGGCATTGTCCCAAATTCGCCCGATGATTTGGTCGTCCTTGTAACTGTTGGTCAGGAAGGAAAGAAACATCGAGGCCCCGTATCCGTGGTCCTGGGATTGTTTGTATTCCATCATTCCCACTCCCACGGTGGGAAACTTGACCGAATCGCTGTTGCCCAGCACACTCGGACAGACCGCCGGGAGCATTTTCCGCTCAATCCACACTGAACAGGCTTCCCGCATCCAGTAATAGGCGTCCTCCCGCACAACCGTAGACCTGACATAGGTTTCCTGAAGCACATGAAACAACTCATGGGCCACCGTGCTTTTGAATTCGGTTTCATTGTTCGGGGCGTTCAACTTGTCTTCATTCAGTCCAATGTAAGCATAATTGACTCCCCACAAAGAGGGAGTAATTTCATACCCCCACATTTCCTCTTTTTCTTTGGGATCCTTGAATTCCCCAACACAAACCCGAATTGGCCATTTGGTCCGCCCGGCCCAGGTGAGCCCCACCGATTCCAGGGTTTTGTAGGCATCCTCCAGATTAGCTGCCAGTTGCGTGACCCGGCTTTCGTTGCCCGTGTGGCGGTAGGTCATCTTGAAATGATTGTTCGAGCTGTCAACATAGTACCAGGCAGTCGTGTCCACCATATTGGCAAAGAATTCCTTCACGCTTTCGCCAAACGCAGCACGGTCCGGCGGTGCCCAGGCTGCTTCCTCCGTTTGGCCGGAGGCGGTCTCAGCTTCCATTGCCGGCAAGGTCACGGTGGCGGTGGTGCCGCTGACTTTGGCGCTCACCCAGGTTGGTTCCATCCGGCTTGGACCTGCGGTGACACTCGCACTCAGACAGGTGATGGCGGCATAGTTTTCGCTGCCGCTCGCTGGTTTGGTCATGGGGATGGTCATTTTGAGGTTTTTGGTAAAGGGGGTCAGCCCGGTAATCCGGTATTGTTTTGAGGCTGCATCAAAGGGGGCCGCCGGACTTTCCGAAACCGTCACCTGGCTGGATTCGGAAAGGGCATTGGCCGGGATTTTGAGCTTGAACCCGGCGGCTGAAATGGTGCCGCCCTCGCTCCCAACGGGTTTGCTGGCGATGGCTTTCCAAATGCCGAGGGCAACCTCCACCGAATGGGTTTTCCCGCCGCTGCTTCCCGTCAGGGTAATGGTATAGGAACTGGTCGCCAGCGGGTCGGTCAAACTGACGGTCGCCGTGGTGCTGGACCCGATGCGCAACGGGTTCTCCTGAAACGTCACCCGGACGTTCGCATCTGCTGGCGAAACGGTGGCGTTCAGTGCAACCGGGTTTTGAAACCCTGCGGTTCCAGCGGCTGCAATTAAAACCGGGCCGGACTCACCGGCTGAGAGGTTGAGGCTGGTGGGAGCGGCGGTCAGGGTAAAATCGCCGGTGCTGGTGGCGGTAATCTGAAAATCACGGTCCGAAAGGTCAAACCCTTCGTTGGATGATGTATCAAAGGCACTCACTTTGACGCGCCCCCGCTGTGTTTCAACCAATGGCACCGACCAGAAGAATTCCTTGGCCGTGGCGGGCAGCCCGGTTGCGATTACCAGGGGAAAGGTACTGCCCCCATCGGTTGAAAGCGCAAGGTTGTGCATGGCCAGCCCGATATTGTCGGTTGAAGTCCAGGCAATCCGGACGGTGGTACCGGCGACAAGCTGTTCCCCGCCGTTGGGGGAGAGGACCTGAACCGTTGGCGATTGAACGTCCCCGCTCCCGCTGGAAATGGCAAAATTCTCATTGGAGGTATCAAAACCACTGTTTCCGGCGGCATCAAAAGCCATGACCTTCACCCGCGCCAGGGCAGTGGACGAACCGGAAACAGTCCATTGGTAGCTTTGTGCTGTTCCGGCCAGGCCGGAGGCGACTGGAAGCGGATAGCTGTCGCCCCCGGTGAGAGACAGCCACACATCGTGTTTGACCACGCCGGTATTGTCCGAAGAAGTCCAGCGCACCTGGGTCACCGCGCCCAATTGGACGGTTTCACCTCCGTTGGGAGCCAGCACGGTCACTGTGGGTGACTGGCTGTCGCCCGAACTGCCAGCGCGAACCACGGCTCGAATCAGCAAATTTGCCGATGTGCCGTCCGAAAATTGAAGCGGGCCAAGAAAATTCGCCCCGTTGTTCTGAGAGTAAAATCCCCGGTGCTGGGACGGGCCGTTTGAATCAACCGCAAAGCCAACCCCATTGGCCGGATTGCCAGCCTGATATCCGACGTAAACATCCCCTGCGGAAATCACCAGCGGCGATACCGCAAAATCCATAAAAGAGCCGGTTCCGGGAATGGTCACGGTTTGGCTGAGCGCAGGTTGGGCATTGACCGGCGGATTTCCTGTTCCCTGAGGTTCAAGGTACACCACCAGACGGGTCGTCGCCCCCACCGGATTGGGTTGACCTTGAAAAGAAACGAAGTAGATGCGGATTTTTTCCAGGGTGGCAGGGTACCGGCTGGGCGTCAGTCGGTTAACCATCATCATATTGTTTTCCAGAAAACCCCGCCCGTCCGCCGTTCCGTCATCGGTTTTCAACTCTTCGGAATCACCGGTCGTCGTGGTTGCCACCACCGCCCGCATCAGAATATTGGGTTTGGTGCCATCCTGAAATTGCAGCGGACCCTGAAAGGTGGTTCCCTGGTTGGTTGAAAAAAAAGCCCGTTGTTGCGGCTGGCTGCCGGTGTCTGCTGAAAAACCCACTCCCTGGGCGGGATTGGGGGCCTGGAATCCCACATACACATCGCCAGCCGAAAGCAGGATGGGTGAAATGGTAAAATCAAGAAACAAACCAACCTGACTGATGGTCACAGGCTGGTTGACATTGTAAGAAACCGGAGTCACCGGCCTGCCACTGCCCGAAGGATCCGTAAAAACCAATAACCGAACTGTTTTTCCAATCGGAGACGGCAGGTTTTGATACGCATCCCACCGGATTCGCACCCGTTCCACCGTGACGGGATAGGTCGCGGGGGTCAAGCGGTTGACGACAATGAGGTTGTCACCCACCACCCCTGATTCCACTGTGCCATCATCGGTTTTCAATTCCTCTTCCGCCTGGGGGAGAACGCCTCGGTCAAGTGCCGGTCCGGATTCGACCTGAACTAGACCAGGCAGTGCCTCTGATGTTGCGGAGACGGGAATCTGCTGGGAAAAATCAGGAGTTGCCACCTGTGACACCACCTCCCGACAGCCTCTTTGCATGGAAAACAGGAATGCGAGAAACACACAGGCAAGGAAAATTGACAGATGGAATAATTTTTTCTGGAACATATCGCCCCCTTTCCAGGTTGCACCTGGTCTGTTGTTTGGAGATGCAAGTTCTGTTCCCAAACGGGATTTTGTCGGGCTGGGCGGAAGGGGATTCCTGGGAAAGGTTAAAGGCACCAATCCAAAGCATTTCCAGGTTGGGGCGGAGCAATCTGGGGGCAGGCGGAAAGCGGGGGTTTACCGGAAATGAGCGTGATTGGCTTGAATTACCCGGACTGGGTGAAATTCAGCGGGATTTTGCCAACTGATTGGAATCGGGAAATTGGTGAAGGTGGAGCCGGGTAATCCGGCAGGCCAAACCGGGACGGGAAGCCAAGGGGCAGGTTGGTTCAATTTGCGATATGAATTCCGGTGAGGTTCGCGCTGCCGGGGGATTTTTCCAAGGCCGGGGCAGCCCGGTTTTGAGTCTTCGGTTAATGCTGCACCCCAATCACAATGCCCTGAATTTCAACCTGTTCCTTGGTATAGGTGACCGGATTGTGGGGCGGATTGGTGGCTTGCAGCCGAAAGGTGTTTTTCTCCAGAAAACAGCGTTTCACAAAGGCGTTTTTGTGCTCAATGATGGCCACAATCAACTGGCCGTTGGGGATTTCCTTTTCCTGAATCACAATCAGCAGGTCGCCGTCCTTAAACCCGTCCGCTTCCAGTCCTGTGCCGCGCACGCGCAGGGCAAACACCATGTCGGAATCCCGAAAGGTTTTGGCCACATAAACTTTTTCCATTTCAGTGAGGGCTTTGATGGGTTTTCCCTGAATAATTTCACCCACGAGCGGAATGGGAACTTTCTCTCCGAAATACTCAATCGTCACGGATTTTTCCGTGTCGGGGTCCAATCCGAATTCAATCAGTCCCTGGCGGGTCAACCGGTGAACGACTTCCTCAAAATGAATCCCTTCCTTGCGGGCCATTTTCTCGATGGCCCGGCACTCGCCCTCGGTAAAAATGGTCTGAATCGGGGTTGAATTCCGAATCCAGGCGGGTTCTTCACCTGTGATCAGCCATTCAATTGAAGTACTGCTTAAACGAGCAATCTTAATCAAATTATCCAATGAGGGAATCTGCCCGCTATGCTTCCATTGCCAGACAGCCGCGTCCGTTAAGCCCAGGGTATTGGCAATTTGGCGGATGGTTTCGGCTCCCAAGGACTTGGCAATCCGATCCCAAACCGATTCTTGATTTATGGTTGCTAAATTTTTTTCTTGACGTTTTTTAGGCATTGGTTTATTTTAAGAATCACGAGAGTGAATCTGTAGCGTTCAACACGATTGCGTTATCAAGTGATCGTTGTCATTCCGGGTGTGTTACGAGGCTGCAAGGTGCAGCCAAACACATCCGGATTTTTTTTATTTACAACGATTAACGTAAGGTTGGACACTTGCTCACCCTCAAACTGAACCACTGTAGTAACTGAATGCCGGGCAGGTGCGGGCAAAATGTTTGGGCTTTATAACGACTATTGGGATTTTACTCATAGTTAAAAAAAATTCAACCATAGATAAATTTTTTGGTAATTGTCAGAAAAACCATCGGTCTTTGGAGCCTTCGGCTCAACCCTGAACCGCTCTCCCATCCTCGCACACCCAAACTGTTTGCACTCGCACACCCCGCATTTTTCCCCGGCTCAAAACCCAGGTTGCGAACCTATTGGCCGGCGGGCAAACCAACCTGTTTCTGAAAATCATGCAGCCAGAGGACAGGCGCTCTTGCCCGGATGACTTCACAACGACTGTCATTCCTGTTAGGGTTTGGGGGTCACAACCCAAGCCAAACGCCGATATCAACCAACCTGACGGGAAGCGAAACCGTAGCCTGACATGGATTCGTTACCATGAACCGGACCTGGAACTCCCACGGATGGCAGTCCATCCCAAGCCCCACAATTGAAATGGAGTTTTCTTATGCGGTCACCAATCCGACCTTTTTTCATCGTTTTTGTGCTTCTGCTTGGCGGTAGTTTTCTGATGCGGCTGAGTCAGGCTGACTCCACGCCACGGCCAGCCGCTTCCGCCACTCCGCTGGCTGCGGCCCGCCAGCTTGGATTGGGCATTTGGCGGGAAGCGACTCCCGGCGAACGATTGACCTTGCTTCAGAAAAAAACGGCTACGCCGCTGCCCGCTGGTGCCCGGATGCTGAGACTGGACCGGCAGGCGCTGAAACGGGATTTGGGCCAAATTCCGCTTGAATTCAGTTCCGCTGCCAAAACTCATCCCGTGGTGATGGAATTTCCCTTGCCGGATGGCAAAAACGGACGGTTCCGGATTGAGGAGTCGCCCACGATGGAACCGGCGCTGGCAGCCAAATTTCCTGAAATCAAATCATTTCGGGGGATTGCGGTGGATGGAACGAGGGCCTATCTGCGCTTTGACTGGAGCTATCGCGGGTTCCACGCCATGCTCGTGACGAATGGGGTGGAAGTTCAAATTCAGCCCGCAGCTCCTGACAATCAGGAATTTTACCAATGTGCCTACGCCAAGGATTTTCCCTCCAATCGTGAATCTTCCTGCCTGACGACCCGCATGACCCGCGCTCTGGCGGAACGGGAGGCCGAATCTCCCCAAACCCCCACTGCTGAAGATGTGGCATTGGGCAGTGTCCGCCGGAACTACCGGCTGGCGGTGGCGGCCACCCAGGAATTCTATAATGGACCGGGGGGCGGTTCCCAAATCAGCGCCCTGTCACTCATCAACAGTTATGTCAATAATGTCAATGTTCTGTTTGAGCATGAGCTGTCGGTTCATTTCAACCTGATCGGCAATAACGATCAAATTCTTTTCACGGCGGAACCGGATGGATACACCAACAATCAGCCGCCGCTCATGCTGGATGAAAACCGAATCAAGCTCCAGACCGTGATTGGTGCCGCCAATTACGACGTGGGGCATGTCTTTGGCTTGGAAACCCCTGCGGTTACCTCAACCGGGATTGCCTATACCGGCGTTGCCTGCCGTGACAATGATCCGGGCGATGGAAAAGGACCGGTCAAAGCTGCCGGGGTGGTGACCCTCACCTCAAATCAAAATCTCGATCCGATTACCTCCGCTCTGTTTGCCCATGAACTGGCCCACCAGTTTGGAGCCACCCACTCTTTTAATGATTCAGCCGACTTGCGGGAACAACGGGTGGGGGCAACGGCTTACGAATCGGGTTATGGTGCCACGATCATGTCGTATGCCCGAAACGGAGTGCATACGATTTCGCCGGTCCGTGAGCCACGGTTTCATTCGGGCAATTATACCCAGTTGAGCGAATACATTACCAAGGTGGCCACCTGTGCCACGACCACCAACACGGGGAACAATCCTCCGACGGTCAGTGCCGGACCCAATTATGTGATTCCCCGCAATACGCCGTTTATCCTGACGGCCAACGGGACCGACCCTGATGTGGCGGACATTCCCATGCTTGCCTATTGTTGGGAAGAGCTTGATGCCGGTGGCCTGAACTTCGCATCGCCACCTTACAGTGATGTCAACGACCCGGCCAACACAACCCGACCGATTTTCCGTCCGTTTCCACCCGTTGCACAGAACTTTCGTTTTTTTCCCAGCCTGCAATTTATTTTGGATAATAATAATGTGCCCCCGCCGACCCTTTTTGAACAGCAAACGGCGGAAAATCTGCCCAATGTCGCCCGCACGATGAATTTTCGCTGCACGATTCGGGACATCAGCGGGGGAATCAGCAATTCCACCACCCAAGTCACTGTGGCTCCCACGGCTGGCCCTTTCATGGTCACCTCGCAAAATTCGTTCGTTTCCTGGGCCGGAAATTCCACCCAAACCGTGACCTGGAACGTCGCCAATACCAACCAGCCGCCCATCAATTGCACCATGGTCAGAATCTCGCTTACCACGGGCAATTCCTCTGATGCCGGGGGCACGTTCCCCATCGTCCTGGCCGATAATGTACCCAATACGGGGACTGCGAATGTCATCGCTCCGAACGTGGCGGCGGCTTCAGCGCGCATCAAGGTGGAAGCCGTCGGTAATATCTTTTTTGACATCAACAGCAGCCCGTTTGAAATCACGACTGCTTCCCAATGTCCGGAATTGAGATTTTCACCCGCCAGTCTGCCTCCCGCCAGCGGTGCCTATAATCAGCAATTGAGCGTGAGTCCGGCAACCGGAGCCGTCACCTTTACAGCCTTGGATCCCCTGCCTGCCGGATTGACCCTTTCTTCCGGTGGCCTGCTTTCAGGGACGCCAACCGCCGGAGGAACCTTCCGGGTCCAGGCCACGGACCAAAGCCCCTGTTCGGCCATTCAAACCTACCGGCTGGTTGTTTGCGGTTCCATTACCTTGACTCCAAACCCATTGCCGGATGGAACCGTAGGGAGCGATTACACCACCCAGTTGACGGCCAGCGGGGGAACCGGACCTTATTCATTTGCCGTCACGGTGGGGACGCTGCCAGCCAATCTCGTCTTGGCCACCAACGGGCTTTTCTCCGGTGCGCCTCAAAGTACTGGTTCATTTTCCTTCACCATTCGGGCAACGGATGCCAACGGCTGCACCGGTTCGCAAGCCTACACCTTGAATGTCGGAGCTGCGGCGGAACGGTTTGCCTCGATTGCGAGCCGGGTTTCCGGGGCGGAACGGGGCGGTGAAGGCCGTGCCGGGAATATTTTGTCGTTTCCAGTGATGCTTTCTGCTCCGAGCGCCACTCCTGTGACGGTTGATTTTGCCACTGATACGGTACCCGGCGGGGCAGTTCCAGGGCAGGATTTTATTGCCGAAAACGGAACTGTGACGTTTGCCCCAGGCGAAACGCTCAAATATGTGGATGTCATTGTAATGGACAACGACTCCAGCGAAGGTGAAGAAACCTTTGAAGTTGACTTGAGCAACCCGGTCAATGCCATCCTGGGAAATGCAACGGCCATCGGCGACATTTTGGATGACGATTTTCTGAATGTGGCTTCGGGAATTACGGTTCAACAGGGAACCAACTCCACTGGAACCACCATTGCCACTGTGGTCAACACAACGGATTTGACTGGAATTCATGCTTCCGTGCTTTCTGCGCCAAACGGTGTGAACCTGACCAATTTCCAAAATACCAACGGAACCATTACGGCCAATATTCAGATTGATTGCACTGTGCCGGTGGGTCCGGCCACGATAGATTTGTACTACACCGACGACGAAGACATCGAAAACGTGGTGGACATCACCATTCAAATCAATGCGAATACCCCACCCGGGATCGGAGCCTATACCCAAACCGGGGTGCCGTTCGGAGGCGGAGCCACGGCCACTCCGGCCAGCGGCCCAACCGATAACGGCGGAACCCCCACACTTGCGATTGATATTCCAGGCTTCACTGGGACCTCTTCAATTAACCAGAACACAGGCGTGGTCACCCTGGGGAATGGGGGACCGGGCGGGAACTTTACCGCCACGGTGACCGCCACGGATAATTGTGGTTCCATCACCACCCGAACTTTTACTGTCTCAGTCAGTAACCCGCCTCAAATTACAGCCGGGGGAACGGTCAATGTACAGGCCGGTGCCAACGGGGCCGGTGCCACCATTGCCACTGTCAGTGATGTGGAAACAGCGGCTGGCAGCCTGGTGGTCACCGCCAACCCGCCCGCCGGTCTGACGGTGACCAATATCGTCAATACCAACGGGACTGTGACCGCCACCGTCACCGCCCTCTGTAACGCGACCACCGGCGCAAATACGGTGGTTTTAACGGTCACCGACGGAAGCGCCATTTCCATCAACGCCAATCTGTCGGTGATGGTGACAGCCAACTCGCCGCCCCAAGTTGGGACCTATGCCAACAGTTCGGTTCAGGGTGGTGGCGGAACCACGATTACCAGTACCCCGCCAACCGACAACGTGAGTGTGGCCAGCTTGACGGCCAATGCTCCAGGCTTTACTGGAACCATTACCGGCAACACCGGCACCGGCACTCTGACGGTTACAAATGCTGCCCCGCCGGGTGTTTTTACCGTGACGGTGACTGCCACCGACAACTGCGGCGCGACCGCCACCACGACGTTCCAGTTGACGGTGATTAACGGTCCGCCGACGATTCAGCCTGCCGGTGCCATCAACCGCCAACAGGGAACCGCCGGTTCTGTTTCAACTGTGGCAACGGTCACTGACGACAGCGGGAACGGAACGGTCACGGTCACTGCCACTTCGGTTCCGGCGGGGCTCACCGTAACCGGCATTACCAATACCAATGGAACGGTCACGGCCACGATTGCTGCTTTGTGCAATGCCACGGTCGGGAACAATACGGTGGTGTTGACCGCCACGGACATCAACAATTCAACCGGCACACTCAATCTGACTGTGAATGTCATGGCCAATGGCGGGCCGACCCTGACCTATACCTCGGCCACCGTGGCGAGTGGCAGTGGCCGGACCATCAATCCGGCCAGTGGTCCGAGTGACAACGGTTCGGTGGCTAATATCATTGTGTTCAGTCCGGGAACCTTTGCCGGAACGGTTTCGGTCAACAGCGGAACCGGGGTGGTCACCGTGGGTAATGCTGCGCCGGTGGGCACCCATACCATTACCATCCGGGCCACCGATAACTGTGGTGCCATCACTGATGCCACGTTGACACTGACGGTGACGGGGGCGGCTTCGCATACGGTAACCCAGTTTTACCCGGTGGCTTCCACCAGCGGAAAAACCATTACCATCGCCGGAACCGGCTTTGTGGCTGGCAACACCCAGGTCTTTTTCGGAGATGAGCGGTTGATTCCGGCAACGGTCAATACGGTCACGCCAACCACCATTTCGGTGGTGGTACCGGCTTCTTCGACCGGGGCCGGGAATGTCAACGGCTACATCACGGTGCGGGTCAACGGGGCGGATGTGACGACCTCCGGCCTTACCCCCAATGCGCCTGACCCAAGTAATCCGGCGGCGGTCTTCCCTGAATTTATCCTGTGGGGGGATGTGACCCGTGATGGGCAGTTTGCCACCAATGATGTGGCGTTGGCACGGGCCTTTTTGCAGTTCCAGGCCACTCCAACCTCCCGACAAATGCTGGCAGTGGATGTCATTCCTGCCAACGGCAACGGAAGTCGGGGCAATGGACAATTGACAACCACCGATTTTACTTTCCTGCGAGCGGTTTCGTTCGGCCAGGCGGTCTTTTAATTGGGAATTGAGAATTGAGAATTGAGAATTGGGAATAGCGTTATTGCATAACGAATTGCTTATTCTTAAATGAGTTGCAGGATTGAACCTGCAATCACTTCTCACTTCTCAATTCTCAATTCTCAATTCTGAATTGGAAATGAACTCACCAACGTTGCTCTCAAAAATTCCACCGGGCGTCACTTATGTGCTGGGCGAGGAAGTGATTGCCCGTCGCGCGGTGGAGCGCACTGTGTTTGAAGTCCTGCACGGCTGGTCGTATGCCGAGATTTTGCTGCCAGCCTTTGATTATCACGAAATTTTTGCGCAGGGGCTGGGAACCAGATACGCCGATACAACCTTTTGTTTTACCGATTCTGAAGGCGGATTGCTGGCGTTACGTCCGGATTTGACCGCCCTGGTCGCCCGTACGGTCGCCACCCGCTTTGGCGGGCAGCCACGGCCCATCCGATTGTGTTACACCGGGGAGGTGTTTCGGAACCTCCAAACCCCAGGCCGGGCACCCCGTGAAAGCTGGCAAATCGGAGCCGAATTGATTGGGAACGACCGTCTGGAAGCCGATGCCGAAATGCTCTTTGTCGCAATTGAATCCATGCAGCGACTGGGTGCGGGTGCCTTCCAGATTACTCTGGGGCATGCAGGTTTTTTTCAGAATACCGTGACCGCTTTGAACTTGAATTCAGCGGAAACGCAGACCCTGTTTGAAATTCTGGACAGCCGAAATCAACAGCGGTTACTGGCATGGTTGCAGGACCGGACAAACCCACAACAGGCCGAAAGCTGGACCAGGCTGTTTCAACTGGCGGGCGGGGCCGAGGTGTTGGAGGCCGCCCGGAATTTGGGACTGGAGGCGGATTTTTCCGCTGCCATTGACGATTTGGAGCATGTCTGGGAGATTGCCAGGGTTTTGCAGTTGGACCATTTTCTGGAACTTGACTTGGGTGAAGTCAGCAATCTGGATTACTACACCGGCATGACCTTTAAGATATATGCTGCCGGTGTGGGTGCATCAGTGGGAAGCGGTGGGCGCTATGACCGCCTGCTACGCAATTTTGGCGCTGATGAACCAGCCGTCGGATTTCAATTCAATCTGGAGCGCATGATTTGTCTGCTGCGCCAGCAAAAAAATTCGCCCTCGACCGCTTTGGCTCCAACCATCCTGGAGGCGGACAGCGACAACCTGCTGGCTGCCTTTCAGAACGCCCAACAATTACGAAACCAGGGCAAACAGGTGGAAATCAAAACCATGCGGCATTCATTGGCTCCGCATTAGGGTTCAGGGTTCAGGGTTCAGGGTCTTTTGAATGGATAATTGACAATGGACAATTGACAATGAAAGCCCCATCCAGAGCTTCAAATCTGCTGATATTCGAAAACCCCGAACCTTGAACCCTGAACCCTGAACCCTGAACCCTAAACCCTAAACCCTAAACCCTGAACCCTGAACCCTGAACCCCAAATAGGGTTTCCCCTCTGGAAAGTCTTTGTTAAGATGGGATTATGGAAAAGAAAACATTCAAGCGTCGTGAACTCCGGCCTGAGCCGAAACCGGAGTGGCTCAAGATTCGCCTGTCAGCACGGGAAACCTTTCAGGAAGTTTCCCAAATGGTGAATGACCTGACCTTGCACACAGTCTGTCAGGAAGCTCGGTGTCCCAATATTTACGAGTGTTTTTCCCATCGCACTGCCACTTTTATGTTGTTGGGTGACATCTGTACCCGACATTGCGGATTTTGTGCCGTGACCAAGGGAAAACCTCGTTTGGTTGACCCGGAAGAGCCCCGGCATGTGGCCGAGGCAGTCAAAAAGCTGGGATTGCAGCATGCGGTTGTGACCTCGGTCAACCGGGATGAACTGCCGGACGGCGGGGCGCACCAGTTTGCCGCCACCATAAGGGAAATCCGCCGGCTCGTGCCCGGTTGCAAGGTTGAGGTGTTGATTCCGGATTTTCAGGGTAATTGGGAAGCTTTGGGAGTCGTCCTTGATGCTCGTCCGGATGTCCTCAACCACAACACCGAAACCGTCAAAGCCTTGTACAAACGGGTCCGTCCCGATGCCAGATACCAACAGTCCATGGAATTGTTACGCCGTGCTGCCGCTTATCGCAGCCCCGCCTTTCCGCTGCTGACCAAATCAGGAATCATGCTTGGCCTGGGGGAAACCAGAGAAGAACTGCTGGAAACGATGCAGGATTTACGTCTGGCGGATTGCGATATTTTGACCCTCGGTCAATATTTGCGGCCCAGCATGCGCCATTTGCCGGTGGAAAGGTTTTATACTCCCGAAGAGTTTGCCGAACTGAAAGTGCGGGGCATGGAAATGGGCTTCAAATATGTTGAATCCGGTCCGTTGGTGCGCAGTTCCTATCATGCCCACGAACATCGCCCGGCCCAGGTGGAGGGTGTTTTCCCAACTCCACTTCCTCTTGAAATTCCAGTTGATTCACCGAAATTGGTCACATTAGGTATTCGACGAAATGCCACTGGTAATTGAGAATTGGGAAGCGGCCTTTCCCTCGACTTCAATTTCCAACCTTTCTTTTTTATTGTGAAAAACTTATGGACGTTGCCATTGTTGGCGGCGGCATTGCTGGACTCGCCGTAGCCTACGAGCTTTCAAAGCAGGGGATTGTTTGCGAGCTTTTTGAAAAAGCCCGAGTTGTGGGCGGTCGTCTGACCACACGCTATCACCATGGTTCGGCAATTGACCTGGGAGCCCAGTTTTTCACAGTCCGCACGCCTGAATTTGAAACGTGTTTACGCGAAATCGGGGCAGTTGGGAAGATGAAGCAAATCAATGTCCCGATTGTAACCTATCCCTTTGCCAACCTGCGGGAAGCCCTGACGGTTTGCTACCGGGAAGAACAGGAAGCATTAGGCTCAGGGTTGCCCTTTCCCCACCGATATGTTTTTCAGGACGGGATGGCTGCTTTGGCGCAACAACTGGCCGACCATGCCAGTCTATGTTCCCTCAACCTGGAAACCTATGTTGAGGGAATCAAATGGGACGAAACCTCTGGTCGGTGGATTCTGCATACCAGAGGCGACAACACCACCCTGGGAGGGGCGTCTTCGGCTCGATTTGTTGTTTTCACCTTGCCCGCACCACAAACGGCCCACATTCTTTCCCGGAGCGAAACCCCGTCGGTTCCGCTCATCACCTTGGCTGAAACCTTGAACCAGGTGAATTATGACAGTTGTGTGACTGTGATTTTACAAACCGGACAGGACCAGCAATGGGAACTGGTCGGGGCTTTTCGCGGGGTGGACGGCAATCAGCCCATTAACTGGATGACCTGGGGCAATCGGATTGCTCCTGAAAATTATCCGGAGGGAGATGGAGCCATCATTCTGAATTTCTCGCCGGAAGCCAGCCATCAGATATTCGACCTTGGTGAGGACATCATCCTGGCTGCCACCCAAACTGCGCTGCACAATGATTTGAGTATTTCCCTGCCAACGCTCAGATGGTTGCATGTCAAGCGATGGCGCTATGCCAATCCCCAACCTGGCTGGTTGTCGCCGGATTTAATGGCCAGTGCCGCCAAACAGGGGATTTTCGTGGGTGGGGATTTTGTGGAAAAAGGGCGGGTTGAATCTGCTTATCTTTCCGGCTACAGATTGGCGCAGGAACTGATAAAGAGAATTGAGAATTGAGAGATTCCAAAGGTTGAAGAATCACCTGCTACAACAGGCGGCAGTGACACATTCTTTCAGGATAAACTGAGAGTTACTGGTATTCTCAATTCTCAATTCTCAATTCTTTAGCTCTGTTTCCGGCTACCGGGTTTGACGGCAGGGATTCCAGTCTGGCATAAGGGGCAGGCATCCGGCTGATAGGTTGGGATTTCCAGCCGAATCAGCGCTGCCCTGGGCACACCCAGGTCAATCGGTTCTTTGGTCCGGTCAATAATTGAGCCAACCCCAATCACCTTGGCCCCGGCTGCTTCAAGGGCAGTCATGGTTTCACGGGTGGAAAGACCAGTGGTGACGACATCTTCAATCACCAGGGTTTTTTCACCAGGGTTGACATCAAATCCGCGCCGCAGAGTCATGGCGGTTCCTTCGCGTTCGGTGAAAAGACACCGCACCCCAAGAGCCCTGGCAACTTCATGTGCAATTAAAATTCCACCGATGGCCGGGGCTGCCACGACATCGGGCGGGCCGGTCACACTCGCCAGGAGCTTTTCCGCCAGGGCTTTGCCAATGACTTCGGCAACGGAGGGAAATTGCAGCAACCGGGCGCATTGCACATAATTGGGGCTGTGCAGTCCCGAAGACAAAAGGAAATGACCGGTGAGCAAGGCTCCGGTTTCCGCCAACAAATGTTCGATTTGAGAGGTTTCCATTGAGGTCGTGAATCCTTCTTTGCAGAAAAAATGTTCAAGGCAAAAGCAAAAGTGCAAAACGCCAAGGGAGGGACAGGCTGACCAGCCCTCCCCGGCAGCGCAACCATAAACGTACTCCCTCCGGTTTTGTCAATCGGCCTACCAACATTTTTCCGAAAAAGGAGTGGTTGCATAGACTTCAATCAGCAGGTCAATTGCCGAAAGGTGCCGTGAATTCTTCCATTCTTCAACGTTTACGAGAACATTTGGAACGGTCCGAAGCAGCGGTTCCGCTGGAAACGCTGGGTCGGGAAGTCTTTCGCGCTCCGCTGGCCCAGCGGGAAGTGCTGGAACAGATTCTGACACCGCTGCTGGCCCAACTGCCGCAAGCCCGCATCAATGAAGTCGGTTGGGTGTTATGGGAGGCCCCGCCGCCAAAAACAACGAGCCTGGCGGAAACACGGTTTGTCGTGGTGGATGTTGAAACAACCGGTAGTAGTACCCGCACTTCCCGTATTACCGAAGTGGCCTTGTTTGCCGTCCAAAATGGGAAAGTGGAACCCGGTTTTACGTCGTTGGTCAATCCTCTGATGGAAATCCCGCCCATGATTACTGATTTGACCGGAATTACCAATCAAATGGTGGCGACGGCCCCCCGGTTTGTGGAGATTGCCGACCAAGTGGCTGATTATTTGGCTGAGGCAGTCATTGTGGCACATAACGCCCCTTTTGACTGTGCTTTTTTACGATTGGAATTCGGTCATTGGGATGCCGGATTCGACTTTTTGAACGAATCCTTATGCACCGTCCATCTGGCCCGTCATCTGGTTCCGGGGCTCGAAAATTACAAACTGCATACGGTTGCAGAACATTTTGGGGTGACCATCGTCAATCGTCACCGGGCCGCCGGTGATGCCTTGGCCACTGCCCAGGTTTTCCGGAATTTGCTGGAACTGATGCGGGAACAAGGGGTCACTACCCTGGAGGGTGCCGCCAACTTAAAAAAGGAACGCAAGCGGCGGAAACTGGCCGAACTCCGATAATTGAACCAAGTCGGCCTGTACAAGGTGAAAAAAAGACTGAAGGCGGAAGGTTGTCATTTTCGAGGGACCACTTTATGAGCCACTTTACGGAAGATTCACAGGAACTGTCTGAAATCAGTGAGGTGCAGCGTGTGGCGGCCAAACAGCTTTTTCAGGAAGCCTATGAACTGCAAATGGCCGGGGAACTGGATGAAGCAATTGAATGCTACCAAAGGTCAATTGAACTGTTCCCAACGGCAGAGGCTTATACCTTTTTGGGTTGGACCTACAGCTTCAAAGGGGATGTGGACCGGGCCATAGCGGAATGCCATCGGGCAATTGCGGTGGACCCGGATTTCGGCAACCCCTATAACGATATTGGGGCTTATCTGATTGAAAAAGGGGACGTGGTGTCAGCCATTTCCTGGTTGCGTCGGGCGATGCAGGCAAAAAGATACGAATGTTACTATTACCCTCATTTTAATCTGGGGCGGATTTATGAGATGCAGCGCCGTTGGCTGGACGCGCTCCGTGAGTTTCAAAAGGCGTTGGATTTATATCCCGGTTATACGGCAGCCCAAAAGGCCATCCGACGGGTCCAGGGGAAGGTGAATTAGGGTTCAGGGTTCAGGGTTCAGGGTTCAGGGTTTTCGCCTATCAGAAAAATTGAGGTTGTGAATTGGCTTTCAATTCTCAATTCTCAATTCTCAATTCTCAATTAAAAAAACCCTGAACCCTGGTTTCCTACAATGAAAAAGTGGTTGGCTGGGTAAATTTCAGCCGGATAATGACCCCGTTGCGGAGGTGGATGTCATTTCCCTTGGTCAACAACACCCCAGCTCCGGCAGCTCCACCCAGAGTTCCTGCCGCCGCGCCGCCGCCGCCGCCGCCCCAAAGCACGCCAGTCCCGCCGATACTTCCCAGAATTCCGCCTTTAATTGTGTTATTGACAGTTCTGGAGCCGCTGTGGCCGCCCTGGACAGTTCCGTCCTTGTCGGCCTTCAGGCGCTGTTCGGCATAGTAATCCTCAATCGAGGTGACGACGGTTGGAACGGACTCGGTCCCGTAATCAGTCACAACCTGGTCAAAAACAATCAGTAATGAGGCTTGCCGTTGCCCGACTTTGGCCTGTGTGAGTTTTGCGATACGGCCGCGAAACTCGGTTCCTCTCGCAAAGACCAGCTTTCCGTTGACCCGAAAGGGTTCTTCCAGTTGAGCAACCACCGGGTCGTCAACCTGGCTGACTTTGGTATTTACCTGTGAAACCAGCACCAGCCGTAACGTCGTGTCGGCGGGAATTGTCACCTGTGTTCCGTTGGTGGATTGGGATGAGACCGGATCCTGATTGGCAGGGCGGTTGGCTCCACTTTGGGCATGGACAGGGGAAAAGTTAAACAAAATCGGGGTGGCAATCAGCAGCAAAACAAATGAGAAGCGCAAAAAAGGCTTCATACACACCTCAAAAAATCAATTGAGATAGCGAGAACAAACTCGTGCAGATGTGCTTGGGAGCGCTGGACATGGCTACGGCAGACGCAGTTTCGCCCTGGCTGCAAAACCTGTCAATCTCTTTTCCAGCCAAAACCGGATTATGAGAGAACTTTAATTATTTCCCCCATAGGGTGGGAACTGAAGGGGTTTCCGGGCTTTTATCGGCGGAGCAGTTCTTTGATTCCACCCAGTTTGATGTCAAACAGTTCACGTTCCTCAGGCGGGCAGTAGGTCATCAACTCCCGAATGAAATCCTCATAGAAAAGACTTGGGTTGAAATAGAGAAGTACCCGTGCCTGTTCGGCATGTTTGATGTTATTGACGGCAGCCAGCATAACTTCATGAACTGGTTTTCCGCTCAAACTGGCCCGCCGGAGCGCCCAACTGGCAATGATTTCAGCCAGTCGCTCTTTTTTGACCAGAATCGGGTCCGTGGTTTTGAAGAGCAGGGAGAGGGAATCAGCCACAAACAGCGGAGCTTTGAGGTCGTCCAGGTAGGCCATTAAATCTTCAATGGCAGCGTCAATATTGGCATTTTTTCCAGGGTCGCCAAAGGATTGGCGTCGGTTGACGAGACTGGCCGGCCACATGTCCTCATTGGTTTCAGTTTTTTCTCCTGCTTCGGGTTCGGTTCCGGAAAGGCTGATTTCGGTCGGTGCCGGGCGGGAAGGACTGAACGCGACCGGGCGGGGCAATCGGTAGCCCACTTCCAGTGACTGAGTAAGGTTGGGGTAAGGCACTCCACCGCCCAAGGCTCCGGTTCCCAGCGTGGGGACCGCTTCAATTTCACTGGTGGCGGGTGGCGGGCCGGGCAAAGCCTGGGGCGCAGCAGGCGGGGGAACCATTCCACTCAAAGGTTGGGTGGCGGATGCTGGGGGAATCATTCCGCTCAAAGGCTGGGTTCCGCTTCCAGGTTGAGGCATGACTGGTTGGCGCATCGAATGAACCAAATGCGCCATCAGGCGTTGCCGCAACATTTCATAGGCATAGGCGATGTGGCGAAAAATCGCGTCAATTTCCAGCCGCAACTCCCTGGGTGCCTGAAGAAAACGGTCCGGGTGGAATTTTTCGGCCAATTTGAAATACGCCTGATTCAGGTCTTCCATGGTCCCGTTGGGCGGGAAATCAAGGGTGATATAGGGATTGTTTTGTCCGATCCGGGCTTTGATAATTTCCAAATCCCGCATAAAGCTGCGGAAGTCGGGCGGGGCCGGAACAGGGGTCTGTTGCACCACCGGAGCCGGAGCCGGGGGATTGTCTTCCATTCCTTCGGGAACGGTAAACTTGCCGGTCCGGCGGGAAAGCTGGGGGGCCTGGGTTTGTTCCAGAATTCCGGCGGAAAGCAGGCCATACAGCGACCGCAACGTCATATCGGGTGGGGCCTGCGAATTGATCAGAAGCTGAAGCAGGTCGGTGGGGCTTTTCACCAGTTCCACCAACCGTCGTTCCACCGGTTTGAGCGAAATGGTTTGCAATCTGAGTAAGGGTGAGGAGGAAGGACTAACCAGGCGGTTCAGGTCGCCAAGGCCCCGCCGGATGACTTCGAAATCCTCAATCCGCCGGACCCCTTCCAAAATGATGCTGGCGGTGGTGAGCTTGAGTTTGAGTTCTTCGGCCACCGGCATCCGGCCTTCGATGAATTGATATTGGCCAACCGTCCAGGTAAAGAGGGAAAAAATAATGTCGAGGATTTGAAAGGTGACATTCATCACAAGGTCTGACTCGCTCATGATGCCCAATTCCACCATGGCTTTCCCAAACCGTTTGCCGTTTTGGGTTTCGGCCAGCACCTTTTCAAAATTATCGTAACTGAGCAGGCCATGCCGGAGGAGCACTTCCCCAATCCGGTCCTCCCGTTGATTGCTGGCTGAAAAGACAATGTTTCCCAACTCAAAATAAATCTGCTTGCGTTGTTGACCCTGGGTGAAAATCAGTTCGCCGGTGCGTCGTTCGACATAGAGGGTACGCAGTAAATCCGGCAGGCAAACGGTCGTCAAATCGCCCTGCATAGGTTACGTCCGTTTCAAGGGAACGCAAGAAGGGACCGGTGGTTGGTCCTTCCTGCGGGAAATTGGTCAAAGTTGGAACGGTGAATGCAGCTTTGGTGCAGACCGCATCATAAAGCCGGGACAGGAAAAAGTACAAAGAGAATTTTTCCGGAGCAAGGGGTTCACCTTTTTTCCAGAGCAGTTCCGGAGGTGCTTCGCCTCAAATCCAGGGTGTATCGGCGAAAACAGGTGCAATTTGGTAAGGCACCATGACTTGTCTCACACAAAGCCCTCGATTACATTGGCGGAAAGCAAGAATCAAGGGCGGTAAATTATTTCAATCGGTAAATTTCAGATTACACACCAAATAATTTGCCAGTCCCATAACAACATCCTCCACAGGTTCACACTCAATAAACAAGTTTCAGAATATGGCGAAACTTCACGGCGGAGCCCAAAAATCCTCTGAGTTTGGTTTTTATCGCAGCAAGCCGGTCAGGTCAGCGACGGTTGACCGGAGTTGTGTGTCGTAACACAAGGGAAAATGCCCGGCAATCATGACTGCATTGGACTGATCCAAACCTTCAGGTTTCAAGCTCCTGCAACCAGGAAACGAAAGGTTCGCCTGTTTCTCAAAATCACTTTAGAAAAACATTTGAAATGAGGTTTGAAATGCTGACTCGATTGAGAATTTTTATCTGCCTGGTGCTGGTTGGGCTGCTGGGCGGAAGCCTGTGGGAAAAGACGGGCCTTTCTGCTACTCAGGTTGCAGCGAAACTTCCCCGCCCAAGTCATTCGACCGCCTTGGTCCCTGCTTCCACTGGTTTGTGGAGCGACATCCCCGTGAAAGACCCCGCACTGCGGACAGTGACTGGCAAACGGCTGATTGTCCCGCAGGCAGCCCGTCTGCTGCGAGTGAATCAACAGCAATTGCGCGAGACATTGCAAGCGGCTCCACGGGAATTTACGCCTGCTGCCCAAAGCGGTGCGACGGAATTGACCTTGCCCTTGCCGGACGGTTCTTTCGAGCGTTTTCGGATTTTCAATTCGCCGATGCTGGAACCAGAACTGGCGGCGAAATTTCCTGACATCAGAACCGTTTCGGGACAGGGAATTGACGACCCGACGGCTACTTTGCGGGCGGATTGGACGGTTTTGGGGTTCCATGCCCAGGTCTTTTCCGAAAAAGGGGTTTGGTATATTGACCCGTATCAAACCAATGATACGGAAACCTATCTTTCCTATCGCCGAAACGACCTGAACCGGGAAGCGGCAGCATTCCGCTGTCAGGTTGAGAGCCAGGTTCAGCGCTCGGTTGGCACCACCCCCAAACGGGTGGTGAGCGGCGCAATGTTGCGGACCTATCGGCTGGCGGTTGCCGCCACCGGGGAATACAGCCAGGTTTTTGGGGGAACGGTGCCGCAGGCCATGGCGGCAATTGTCACCACCATCAATCGGGTCAACAGTATTTTTGAACGCGATGTGGCCGTGCGATTCAATCTGGTCGCCAACAACAATCTGGTGATTTATACCAATCCCGCCACGGACCCTTACACCAACGGCAACGCCAACGCCATGATTGCGGAAAATCAGAGAAACGTGACTCAGGTCATCGGGGCTGCCAATTTTGACATTGGGCACCTGTTTGGCACGGATGGCGCAGGATTGGCTGCAACACCCTGTGTTTGCCTCGATTCCCAGAAAGCCGAAGGCATTACTGCGATTTCCAACCCTTCGGGCGACGCCTTTGATGTGGATTACGTGGCCCATGAAATCGGACATCAGTTCGGGGCGCATCACTCGTTTAACAGCAATGAAGCCGGGTGCTCGCAACGCTCTCAGGAAGATGGGTATGAACCGGGCAGCGGCATTACCATCATGAGCTATGCCTCACTCTGTGAAGCCTCAAATTTAGCCATTAACAGTATTCCGTTTTTCCATACCCATAGCATCAACCAGATGGTCGGAACGATTGAAACCACCAATTGCGGCAACCGGACCGCCACCGGCAACACGCCGCCCACGGTACAAGGACCGGGAAACTTTACCATTCCGCAAAGCACGCCTTTCAGCCTGACGGCCTCGGCCAGCGACATCAATGGGGACAGCTTGACGTACAGTTGGGAACAGTTTGACCTGGGAGCCGCCGCCCCACCTCACACCGACGATGGGACGCGTGCGTTGTTTCGTTCCTACCCGGCGACGACCAGCCCGACCCGGACATTTCCCAGTCTGACCTACATTCTTAACAACGCCAACGTGCCACCGGCCCGGCTGGCGGGTGACATGTTGAGCGGAGAAGTCTTGCCCACCACCAACCGGACCATGAATTTTCGCTGTACCGTTCGTGACAACCGGACGGGCGGAGGCGGCGTCAACACCGACGCCAATGCGCGGGTGACGGTGGTGGCTGCTGCCGGGCCTTTTCAGGTGACGGCTCCCAACACCAATCTGACCTGGAACGGAGGTTCCACCCAGACCGTGACCTGGAATGTGGCCAATACGACGGCGGCCCCGGTCAGCACCGCCAATGTGCGGATTACCCTTTCGACCGACGGCGGTACCACGTTTCCCAGAACGTTGCTGGCCAGCACGGCCAATGACGGAAGTGAAAGCGTGACGGTCCCAAACATCAACACGACTCAGGCACGGGTGCGGGTTGAGGCAGTGGGAAATATCTATTTCGACGTTTCAGACGCCAGTTTCACCGTTGTTTCAGAGGGCGGCACCGATGACACAGCGGCACCGACGGTGACGGTCACGGCTCCGGCAGCCGGGCAGCAAATCGAATCCAAAGCCGGAACCCAGGTTTCCATTGTCTGGCAATCGTCAGACAACGTGGGGGTGGTGCAACATGACATCCGGCTGGCCCGCATTATCCCCAACGGAATTCCCACCCTTGAAGTGATTGCCACCGGACTGGCCGGCAATGTGCAGAATTTTACCTGGAACGTGCCGGAAAACCTCGACATCCCGCAGGCAATCATCAATGTGGAGGCTGCCGATGCCGCTGGGAACAAAGGGACCGGCAATTCAGGCATGTTCACGGTCAAAAAGCCTGACGTGGCTCCTTCGGATACGGAGAAACCAGTGGTTTCAGGTGTCACCCTCTCACCCAGAAAAATAAAACGGAAGGTGGATCCGACACTGGTCATCTCCTGGAAATCAACCGACAACATCGAAGTGAAGGAGCATGAGGTATATTTTGCCGCAGACGGAGAAGACTTTGATGTGTTGGTCGTGGCAGGGCTTCCCGGTACGGCCCAAAGTTTTACCTGGACGATTCCCAACTCCGTTCCCAAAACCACAAATGGTGTGATTGGAATTTTGGCCCGTGATGCGGCGGGGAATGAAGGTACAGCAGTGTCAACTTTCCTGGTCATCAAGTAAGAAGGTCGAACCTTCGGTTTGGAGTCCAGCTTTTGGGCTGCTTTCTTTGCACCATCTGAAGGACAAACAGAAAGCAGTAACCCGCAGGCTGTCCTCCAAACCTTAAACAGCAGTCAGTTTCACCTGTCATTTATGAATTCTTCCCGTTTCAATTCAGACATCACCCAACCAGACATCACTCAAACCACTGGTAACGGTCAGACCTTTGGCCATTCTGATGAAACAGTGGCTGATGTGGTCCCCGGCAAGACAGTCGGTCAGGTTCGGGGACAGGGCGATGCAACGGTGGCTGACATGGTTTGGGAGAGGCCGCCCAAACCGGTTTTCGGTTCTGGTGATGAAACAGTGGCTGATGTGGTCCCCGGCAAGACAGTCGGTCAGGTTCGGGGGCAGGGCGATGAAACGGTGGCCGATGTGGTTTCAGGCAAGACAGTCGGTCAGGCTGGGGGGCAGGGCGATAAAACGGTGGCTGACCTGCCAGTCAGTGACCAACCCACGGCTTTGGAGCCCCAAAACAGGCAACCGGTCAACGTCAATTCCGGTTCATTTACTGAAAATGAAACTGAGGTATTTCCTGCCTCGCCTCAATCCGACACTGGTTTCAGCCCCCCCGACAAAGTAACCAAATCACCTTTTCCAGTGCAGCAATGGGACCGCTATGAGTTTGTCAAATTGCTGGGACAAGGCGGCATGGGGCAGGTCTTCAAGGCCGTTGACCTGCGGTTGAAACGGACGGTGGCGCTGAAATTTTTATTGGGGGACCACCCGGAACTGGTGCGCCGCTTTCATCAGGAAGCCCAGGCCCAGGCTCGGATTGACCATGACAATGTGTGCAAGGTTTATGAAGTCGGAGAAGTCGAGGGAAAACCGTTCATTGCCATGGAGTTTGTGGATGGCCCCTCATTGAAGGAAGCGGCAACGGATTTGCGGCTGGAGGAAAAAATCACAATATTCCGCGATGTGGCGCTGGCACTCCATGCCGCCCACCGATTGGGTTTTATTCACCGGGATGTCAAGCCTGCCAACATCATGCTGGAACAACGCGAAGACGGCACCTGGCGGCCTTTTGTGATGGATTTTGGACTGGTCCGCGAGATGGGAACCGACGGGGCCACCATGACCGGAACCGCAATGGGAACTCCGGCTTACATGTCACCGGAACAGGCGGATGGCGACCATCGGCGGGTGGACCGCCGTTCTGATATTTACAGCCTGGGGGCCACGCTGTATTTCCTCCTGGCGGGTCGTCCCCCGTTTGAGGCTGAAACCGGCATGTCTCTCATTTTGAAGGTTTTGGACCGCGAGCTGGACCCGGAACCGGTTCGCCGGCTGAATCCTGGAGTACCTGCCGCGCTGGACCGGATTACCCTGACTTGCCTGCGCAAGGATCCGCATCTGAGGTATGAATCAGCCAAAGCCCTGGCTGATGACCTGCAACGCTATCTGGAGGGGGAACCGGTTCAAGCCGCCGACATCTCATGGCGTTACCGGGCGCGGCGACTGTGGGCCCGCCACCGGGTCGCATTGTCGCTCGGCATGGTGGCTCTGCTGGTCCTGCTCGGTTTGAGCGGCCTGCTGGTGCAGTCCCGCTGGCAGGCGGCCCAGCAAGCCCGTTATGCCTATCAGTTTGGTCGTGAAGCCGAACAAATTGACAACATCATGCAACGTGCCTATCTGCTGCCGCTGCATGACATCCGCTCGGAAAAAGCCCTGGTCCGGGAACGGCTGAAAGCCGTCCAGGCTGAAATGGTCCGGGGTGGAAAAGTGGCCGCCACGGCTGGAAACTATGTCCTGGGACGCGGACATTTTGCCTTGGGCCAATACCGGGAAGCCCGCCTGTATCTGGAGCTGGCCTGGCAGCAAGGGATGCGCAACCCCGAATTGGCTTTGGCCCTGGGGGTGTCGCTGACCGAACTCTATAACGCAGCCTTGCTTGAAGCTCCAGGCGGGGACAAACCAGCGGCACGAGCCACCTACCTTGCCAAAATTGAAAAGGAACTGCGTACCCCGGCCTTGAATTACCTGAAAATAGCCCAAGCCGCACCAGGAGGTGATTCCCTTTATGTGGAGGCATTGATTGCTTTTTGTGAAGACCGGCTGGATGATTCCCTCGTCAAGGCCGCACAGGCTTTTCAGGCCCAGCCCTGGCTGTATGAAGCAAAAAAACTGGAAGGGGATATTTTGGTACGGCAGTCAAGCCAACAGGCTGCGGTGGGACAGTATGAAATCGCCGCCGACATTTTG
Organism: Blastocatellia bacterium; assembly: GCA_019695185.1. GTDB lineage: Bacteria > Acidobacteriota > Blastocatellia > Chloracidobacteriales > Chloracidobacteriaceae > JAIBAN01. Next base: position 32,206 of record JAIBAN010000022.1, read on the forward strand.
GAACGGGCGGCGGTTCCATACCGGCAGGCGCTGGAAATTGGTCGTAGCGCCCCGAACCTGTATGCCGCCGAAGGAACCAGGCTGTTTCTCAAACAGGAGCGAAAAATTTCCCAGAAAAAATTTGATGAAAATTTGATTCCCCTTGGTCTGGCTGTATTTGCTGATGCCTTGAAAGCAGACCCGGATTCGGCTGTGGCGCTGGAAGGGGTGGCCAAGTTGCAATATCGCCTGGGGGAAAGAGAGTTCGAACTGGGAAAAGACCCTCGGCCCACTTTAGAACAGGCGCTTGAGGCTGCCACCCGGACGATTGAAATTGACCCGACCAAAGGTGATGGCCACAATATTGTGGGAAGCACCCTCATGGTGATTGCTCAATATGAGATAGACCATGATGTAGGAACTCCTGCTGCAACGCTCAACCGGAGCATTGCGGCCTTGGAAGAAGGGTTGCGCCGTCTTCCGGGGGAGGAAGTCATGCGGGGAAACCTGGGAAACGCCCTGCAAGTCACCAGTCAATATGTGGCTGAAACCGGCGGCAACCCCCAACCCTACTGGGACCGGGCGACGACAGTGTATGAAGACGCCCATCGGCAAAATCCCCAGGATACTCTCATCCTCAATAACTTTGCCTGTTTATGGATAAGCCGGCTGGATTATGCCATCAGAAGCGGACAGGACCCGGAACCCTTCTTTCAATCCGGCCTGGAGAGATTGAATCAAATGGTTGCCATTAACCCAAGGATGACACTTGGTCATATCAACCTGGGGGTGTTGCACGTGTTGAAGCTTCAATCCATGATTGACCATGAACAGTTTTCTCCGGCTGTGGCGGCTCAGGCACGTCAGTCATTGTTACACGCTTGGGAAATCGAGCCGAATCCGGATGCACTGCAAGGTCTGCTGGAATTAACCTTATTAGAAGCCACTCAGGCTGTCCGGACCGGTGCCGATACGGCTCCGGCACTGGCTGAGGTTCGCCGCTGGGCCGGCGAAATGCAGCGTCTGTATCCGAATTATGTCGTACCGCTCAAACTGGCTCAGGCCGAACTTTTAGCCGCTCGTGGCTTGAAGGGGCGGAACCGGCCTCCAGGGGATTCCCTGAAAAAGGCCCGAAACTTCATTGAACAGGCTTTGGCGGGTTCGACCAGTGATGCCGTAAACTGGTTGACCGCAGCCGAAATCTCACTTTGCCAGGCGGAATGGAATCAACTGTCAGGCACCCAGCTCAAAAATGTGCTTTCCCAGGGGATTCAGCAAGCGGAAAAAGCTTTGAAATGTTCGGTTGACCACCCGCGCGCGCTGGCCTTCAAGGGAGCCTTCCTCCAGCTTCAGGCCAAAACGGAAACCGACCCACAACGAGTCGCTCAAATTCAGGCAGAAGCGCAGACCGTCTGGCAGCGGGCCTTCCAGCTTAACCCATTGCTGAAACAGGAGTTTCGGGCTTGCCTGCCGCAAAAGGGGATTGCTGGTAAATAAAACCCCCAGCTCAAGGGAATGAACCGGGGGGAGGTTTTACCGACCAATCACGCTGCGATTGCGGAAGGCCAGCATCCGCGAGGAAAACTTGTATTCTCCCACCCAGAGCCGGGAGCCGTCATACGCCAGTCCGCCCGGCCAGAAGAGCCGGTTTCGCCCAATTCCGGCTTGGCGGCTTTGGGCGTTTGTCTGGCCCAGAATGGCGTCGGGCGGGTTGCCGGAAATTGCCTGCTCGACATTCTGCCACGCCAGCACCCGGCTGTTGACGGTGTCGGAAATAAAGAACTGATTGTCAGCCAGCAGGGCATCCTGGGGCAGGTTGAGGGAAAAATCGGCTGCCCCCTGGCGGCTGAAAACCTTGACCGGGGTTGCTGTGGCGGAAAGCGATTCGATTTTGTAGAGCGACACGGTGGCCAATTGCTGCGAAACCACAACCAGATATTTGCCGTCACTTGCCAGCCGGGCTGGTTGTTGTGTGGTCAGAGTCAACAGCGGAGGCAGAGCGGGGTTGGTGAGCAGGGTTTCCAGGTCGGCGGCATTCCAGACAAATACCTTGTTGTTGCGGTCTGAAACATAAAGATACCGGCCATCCAGGGCGATTCCCAGAAGTTCTGTGGCGGCGCTGAGTTGGACAGAAGCCGGGGTCAGACTGGTTCCATCGGTGGGAAGCCGTTTCCAGACCATGAGGACGCGCCGACCTACCGCCGCCAGTTTGCCGTTGTGAAGGGCATTGTCCCAGGGAGCTTCAATCAAGGTGGTCGTAAAATCGGGAGCTTGTCCGTTTTGGCCGGGAATGGTCCGCCAGACATACAGCCTGCGGTCAAAATCGGAGGTCACAAAGAGGGACGTGCCGTCAGTGGATGGCACCCCGTTGGTAATAATGGATTTGCTGTCGAGCGTGTTGGTGTTGAGGTCAGGGCTGCCAAGCACAAGGTCGGGCCGGCTGGAGCTACTGGCAGGAGCCGTGGAATACCCCACGATTTTGTTGTCGTTGGCCAACGAAATCAGGACCTTGGAGCCGGCCAGCGTGACGCCGCATCCGTCTCCAGCCTTGGAACCGGAAATGATGAGGTCAGGGTTTCGGTTTTCAGCGGGCAGGGAATTCCAGATATAGAGGGCTCCTCCCTGCGCGACGAATTTTCCTTCCGGGGTCAGCACTCCGCCCCACATGACCTGATGCTGGTCCACTCCCGGCGGGTGAAACGAGAAATCAAAAGGCTGGTCGTTCTGGGTGGGAAACGATTTCCAGAAAAAGCTGCCGACATCGGCAGTCACACGGGAGTTATGGTCACCAATCACGAGATAGGTTTTGCCGTCGGTTCCAATGGTGCGAGGGGTGCCAAACATGGATTGGCCGGATTGATTGCGTCCGGTCAGGGTCAGGCTGGGTGGGCTTTGGTCACCGGTGGGGAAACTGTTCCAGAGATACACCTTGCCGTTTCCGGTGCTGGCGGCAATCAGTTTGGTTCCGTCGGTCCAAACTGCCCAGGGCCATTGCAGATTGGTCCGGATTTCATAATCAGCCGGTTGTCCGCTCCGCGTTGGCAGGCTGTTCCAAACCAGTAACCGGTCGTTAAAGGAATCGGCCACCACCACTTTGCCACCTCCCACTGCGACCCCCACAGGCCAGTTCATCTCGGCCAGTCCGGTGCCGGGATTGTTGGTGGTGGGGTCGGTTTGCCCCAGCACCAAGTCGGGTGGGGTGTTGCCGGTGGGAATCGAATTCCAAAACAAAACCCGATTGTTGTTTTTGTCAGCCAGCAACAGCCGGGTGCCATCGCTTGCCACATTGCCCGGATGGTTGAAAAACAGTCCATCGTTGGGGCGGCTCAAAAAGCCGGCGTCGTTAAAGTTGGGAGCACTGACAATGCGGGAAGCTGATTGTCCGGTGGCAAACCAGGTGGTGCGGTTGATATTTCGGCCATGCGTCACAAAGGAAAGGCCAATTCCCAGAAGAACGGTCAAAAGGAGTGCTTTTTTCATAAGGAACCCCTCGGTGCGGGATGTGCGGCGTGAATCCTGGGGCCAGCAATGACTGGCGGATGGCCTTTTGTAACGGAAATTCATTCGGTACGGGCTAAAATTTTGATATCCGGTTTAAGAGGGCGACAAGCGGCTTGGTATCGGTTTCAGGTAAGAGCGGAAGAGGTACTGCTGGTTTTCCGCCTTGGCATGACACGCCTGGCAACTTCCCACTTTTTGCCGTTGCTCAATTTTCTTTTGATTGCCGCTCACCACCAGAAATTCCCAGTCACCGCAGGCCGGGTTGAACCCTTTTTCATGTTTAATCATGACGGTCAGGAGTTCCGGACTTTCAGTCACCAGTTTTTCCCGCACAATCATGGTTCCACGGGGCAGAGGTGTGGTGCTGCCGGACAGAAAGGCGGCTTGTCCAATCGGATTGACATACACCATTCCGTAAATGTTGTGGGCCAGATTGTTTTGCTGAACAAAAGAGGCAACCTGAACCACTTCCTCTTTTTTCCGGTCGGATACATCCGGGTGAAACACTGTGTCCTGGTAATGGCCATCACCGATGACCGCTGTTTCAAAGCTTCAACCCGCAAACATGGCTTTCGGAATAAATTGTGGTTTTTCAGTGACCGGTTTCCAGTTTTTATATCCGGCGATTTGGTTCAGGGTAAAGGTATCATCCAGATTGGCCGCCAGCAAAAACCTGGATTGGGCTTTAATATTGAGCACCCGGCTGTAAATTCCCAGTCCGGCGATGACCGCCAGAATGAGGGTAAAGGCCAGAAAACGAGTTCTTTTCATAATTCCTCCACACAAACCGAAACCACAACTCGAACCCCAAAACGAAAAGGCAGGGAGTTTCCGTTTTTTAGGGTATTGCTTCAATTGGAAAGGGGTTTCCCTATTTGACTCAGGAAATGCAGAAAAGTTCCACCAAATGTGGCATAGAGTCCGAGTGGGCTGAGGGTCAGTTCCCATTTGAAATGATTCGGTTCATACCAAAAGGCAACGCCCAGCAGAAAAGGCGACAGCAGCAGGAGCCCGGACCCTAAACGCTGGGTCCACCACCTCCAGCCGACAGAAGCCGTGGTGAAATACAAACCCAGGCAGACATTCACCGCGCCGGAAAACATCAGATACAGATGCCGGGAGCGCAGAAAAATCCGTAACACCGGGTCCAGTTCCGGCAGGGGCGGATGATGGAGCCGTAAAAACCAGCCTGAAATCACAAAGGCGGCAATGGCCGCCAGTCCAATGATAAGGTGCGTTCTTCCCAGTTTGTCAGCCGACATAACAAGTAGTTTTGAGTTTTGAGTTTTGAGTTCTGAGTTCCGCCTTCAGGCGGCAGTTTGGAGTTCCGCCTTCAGGCGGCGGTTTTGAGTTCCGCCTTCAGGCGGCAGTTTTGAGTTCCGCCTTCAGGCGGCAGTTTGGAGTTCCGCCTTCAGGCGGCAGTTTGGAGTTCCGCCTTCAGGCGGCGGTTTTGAGTTCCGCCTTCAGGCGGCTGGCGGTTGCCAGTTTATTGTAGTTGCTGTTTTGATTTGGTCATGATTTTTATGGTGCCTTTTTCCGTAGGGTAAAACAGGCGGCTCCAATCATCGGTCGTTGAGACCCCCGAAAAACGTCATTAAATGACCAAAGACCCTCAAGTTTGACTCCCCACGCCGCCTGAAGGCGGAACTCCAAACTGCCGCCTGAAGGCGGAACTCAGAACTCAAAACTCAAAACTCAAAACTCAACCTTCATTTTCTCTCCGCCAATTGTTTGGCAATGAGATAAAGCGGTTCGTATTCCCGTTTGAACAAAAGGCCGCTCGTCAAAACTTTTTCCAGAATGTTGCGGGCGCGGATTGCGATTTGCGTCTGTGCCGTCTGATTGGTCAGGCTTTGGGCCTGCAAGAGGAGCAAGGCTCCCTGGAGGGCGGTGGCTTCAGTGGCATCCGGGTTGATGGTCAAAGCCTTCTGGGTCAACTCCAGTCCTTTTTGAATCTCAAGAGCCGGATTCTGTCCCGTGTCCTTCAGCCATTCGGCTTTGCGGCGGACCAGTTCGGCTTCCACCAATGCTGCCGAACCGCCATCGGCTTTGGCTTGCCAGGCTTTTTCCAGCAGTTCCCCTGCTGTAGCAAAAGCATTTTGGGGGTCAGTATGGTGGATTATGGCAAAGCGGGCAGCCAGAATTTCCGCCTTGGCCTGTTCCAACAAGACCCAGGGGGCATCTGGACGAAGGTGCAGCGACTGGGAAAAATTGGTTTGCGCCTGTGTGAGGTCGTTGGCGGGGTTCTGGTTCATTTCCAGGCGGTACGCCGCCAGATTTAGGAAAACATGCCCCAGGTTTCCATAGGCAACCTGAGATTGCGGATTGAGTTCGATTGAATGTTTGAAATTTTCAATGGCGCGGTCAAAAGCTTCAGTCGGGTTTTGGCCCAATCTGAGTTGATAAGAGCCCTTGTTTTCATAGGCCGTGCCCAGGTTGTTATAAGCCAGCGCATAGCCGGGACTTGTGCGTATGGCTTCGTCATAGCATTCCAGCGCTTTGCCAAGGGCCACTGTGGGGTCAATTCCGTGCCACATTTCATACTGTGCCCGGTCCCGCATCACATTCCCCAGGCTGTTGAGTGGCACACCCGGCAAATTGGCAACTGAAATGGCTTGGCGAAAAGCTTCAGCGGCCCGGTTAAACGAAGCCAGCGGGTCAACCCCGTGGCTGCTTTCATATTTTCCCAACTGGTGATAGGCATTTCCCAAGGCCGTATGGGCAGTCGCATTCCCGGATTCAAACCGAATGGCCTGTCTGGCACATTGGATGGCTTCATTCAAATTCGAGCGTGGGTCCTGTCCCAGCCCGTTTTGATATTCGCCCCGGCGGAACAGGCTGCGGGCTTTAAGGCACCATGCCACACCGCTTTCACTGTTGGTTTGCAGCGCTTTGTCACAGGCTTCGATGGCTTTTTGGGCGGCAGCTTCAACTGGTTTGCCGCGCGCCACCTCCATCAATAACACATCAACGCCACAGGAGGCTTGGCGCAAATAAACAACCTCGGCGCTAGGGGCGATTTTCATGGCAGCCAGATATTCCGCCTCAGCTTCCTGGTACCGGGTCACAGCCAGCTCAAAATCGTTGTTGTCACGGGCGGCCAAAGCCTGCCCAATCAAGGCGTCGCCGGACAGCAAATGGGCTTCATACATCCAGGGTGCAAGTTTGATGGTGTCCTGGGCTTTGCCAATTGCTTTGGGAAAGTCCTTGCGATAAAAGGCAATCAAGCCTTCCAAATAGAGTGTTTCACGCGATTCGGTTCCAGAGGTGTTGCTTTTGACATAGAGTTCCAGATGCTTGAGGGCTGTCTGGAGGTAGAGGGTCTCAAGTTCCCGGCGGCGGAATTCGCGGGCTTCACGGTTTCCCAGCCGCTCCACTTCGCCCACTTCTTCCTGAAACAGTTCCCCCAGGACCCGTCCCAGCGCAAAATCCACCTCCGGAGTTTGAAAACCCAGCCGAATGGCCTGATCCAGGTGGGTTTTGGCTTTGCGAAAATTATAGAGTGCCAGATACCCCTGCCCCAGCGCATAATTTCCCGGACCTTGGGCAGTCTGGCCGCCTTGGGCCATGCGGAGGGAGATATGGTTCAGTTGCCATTGAGCCGAAGCCCGCTCCGGTCGGATGTCATGCAAGGGCAACATGTAGGCAGGCCGCAAATCAGCTTCGATTTTGAAAGCCTGGTCGCCAAATTCAAGTGCATATCGGGTTCCTTCCTGGGCCCGCCAGCGGGTTTGCAGGGTTTCCACTCCAAGAAACCCAATGGCCAGGAGGGCCAGGGTGGAAATGGCCAGCAGCGTCCGGTGTTTTTTCACTTTACGGCGGAGCCGGTCCGACATGGTGGCCTGACGGGCGGAAATCGGGTCTCCATCCAGGTACGCTTGTAAATCACGAGCCAATGCCTGGGCGGATTCATACCGTTGGCTGGGATCCTTTTCCAGGCATTTCATGGCAATGGTGGCAAGGTCCCGTGGGATTTTTGGGTCCAGTCGCTCAAGCGAAGGCGGGTCATCATGCAGTACTTTGAGCACCACCTGCATGGGGGTCACGGCCTCAAAGGGCGGGCGTCCGGCAAGCAGGTCAAAAAGCATGGCTCCCAGACTGTACACATCCGCGCGCCGGTCCAAATGGTTGATGTCACCGGCAGCCTGTTCGGGTGACATATAGGCCGGGGTTCCCATAATCATGCCCGATTGGGTCAAACCGATGTCGTGGGTGGAGTCACGAGCCAGGCCAAAGTCCATGACAACCGGCATCAGTTGGCCGTCGGCAGCCCGCTCCACCAGGATATTGGCGGGTTTGATGTCACGATGGATGATACCAATCCGGTGGGCGGCAGCCAGTGCCTCGGCCACTTCCTTGACGATGCGGACCTGCTGTTCCAGGTTCAGCCATTTGCGGGCTTTGGCAAGGGAGTCTCCGTCAACATACTGCATGGCAATGTAGGGCATGCCCTCCACATCACCAACTTCAAAGACTTTGCACACATTCGGATGGTCAATTCGGCTTTGGGAGCGGGCTTCCTGCATAAACCGCTCAAGCAGGGTAGGGTCGCCACCCCGGATGAATTTGAGCGCCACCAGCCGGTCCAACCGCCGGTCGCGTGCCTGGTATACAACCCCCATCCCACCTTCGCCAATAAGTTTAATGAAGTCATAGCGGTCCCACTCGACGACCGGGAATTCACCCTTCTGGCCCGGTGCCGCTTTTTTTTCCCGCAGTTCATGGACAAAAAAGGAAAGCGTCTGGGACACATGGAGCGGTTTGCGTTGCGGAGAAGTTTGGGGACCGGTTGCGGAATAGGGGGCAGCCGTCTGGCGGATTTCTTTGCACAAGGTTTCCGCCGCAGTTTGAGAGAGTTTGCCCTTTTGAATCAAAAACTCAATCCGGGGACCCATCCCGGCAGAGTTGCCCAGGGGCGACGGGGCGGGAGCAATCACCGTTTCACAGGCTGTGAAATCCGGCCGGATGGCGGAACCGGAGGGCTGTTGGTGACCCACAATGGTTTCAGCCGTTTGCAACAAAGCGGTGGGGGATAATGTGTGTGTCTCTGGCTGGAGGTCAACCACGGTTTCCATCAATTGGGCATTGGTTTCAACCAACGTGGCTGTTTCACTCAGGTCATCGTCGGTCAACCAGCCGCGTTCCACGGCTTTGCGCAGAAGTTGGTCTTCAAAACGATGGTCAGCCATAAAAAGCAAAGGACTGAGGACTGAGGACTGAGGACTGAGTTTTTGATAATACACCGAATTTATTTTCTGTTCCGGCAGGGTCAAAGGAAACTATTTGATTCTTTGCCAGACTCAGTCCTCAGTCCTCAGTCCTCAGTCCTTTTGATTTAGTCTTCAATTCCAGGGTAATCAAACGGGTGATTGGCCAGGACGGCTCGCATATTGACCTGACCGAGGAGAGTTTCCAGGAACGTGCCGAAAAGGTGAACGACCTTGAGCAGTTCCTCCAGATTCCGGGCGGCAATCACTTCCTCCAAAAACCGTTCATATTCGTCCCAATCCTTGTACATCAGGTATTTCAAGGTGGTGTCACGATACACCGTGATTTGTTCAATGAGGGGCATCACCAGGGACTTGTCGGCTTTTTCCTCAAAGCGACGGAGGTGGCAAAGCAGCCGCCAGGAATCGCTTCGCAGGCGCAGGGACTGGTCCAGTTTGGTCTGGAACGTGTCAAAAAGAACCGCTCCCTCAAATTGCAGGTCAAAGACCTGCGCCAGCGCCACCACCGACTGTTGGAAGCAGTCACGCAGGAGCCCGTGGGCATTTTCCACTTTGGCATAAATGGCCGGGGCTTGGCGCAGATGGACAAACCCAATCAGTTCGCGCCCGAAAACCTTGCGCAACTCCATTTGGAGGGCATAGACCGTGGCGTCAATGGCCTCGGATACGGTGGTGGAAAGGTCTGGAATCCGCATCACCCGTTTTTCCAGATATTCCATCAGCATCACGGCGTCGGCGTTAATCAGGGTAAAAATCAGAATCGAGTCCTTGAGCGGGCGGTCCTGGCTGAGGTCGTTTTGAATAAAATCAAGGTAGTGCATGAGCCGGAAAAATTCGAGGAACACCTTGGCCATATCCTGCCGCAGCATATCGTTGGGGATGCTTTTGACGGCCACGGAAAGGCGGGTGTTTTCAATCCGGTCATAGTGGGGTTTGAATTTGTATAAAACCAGCAGGTCAATATAGCGGCAGCGTTTGATTTCGCGGTTAATCAGTTTTCCGACACTGGTAAAGGTTTGAAATCCCACCGAGGAAAGCCGGGTCAGGTCGTCAATCAGCACCCGCACATCCGCCAGGCTTTCGGTCAACAGAGCCAGCGAGTCCTCCGGGGTGGGTTGTTGTAACAGCCGGTCAATCAAACGGTCCATGGTGTGGACCCGTTTGAGTTGTCCCTCGACATAGGTATTGAACCGTTTCATCCCCGCGCTGTCGGTGTTCATGATTTCACCGCAGAGGTAGCTCATGCGCAGGGTGGCATTCCGGACAATCCGCAGTTCCTCGGTGAAATCGCGCCGGACAATATCTTTTTGTTCCTGTTCCGAAAGGGGATGATTTTTGATGCGGAAAAACCGGTCAAAGCATTTAATCCACATTTCAAGTTCAAAGAGAAAGGTGGTTTTGTGCTCGCGCCCCAGAATGTCAAGCCAGCGATTCAAGGTCGAGCGGCTGCTTTCATGACCCAGGCGGTCAATCGTTTCCTGCGCTTCCGCGAGTTCGCCGGGTTTGGTACGAAGAGTGGCGTCGCTCATGCAATCGTGTCCTTTTCAGGCTTTTGTATTGTTCTTTCAAGACCACGGGAAGGGAGGTTTCGTTTTGACATCCTCTTCGCAGTAAACTGCGAGGATTCCCTGGGTGAAGGCCGCAGCCATGCGCCAGAGAACGGGTACCCTCCAGGCGGAGGATTCCCAGGTTCGCGGTTCATCCAGCAGTCCAACGACTGCCGTCCCCGCGCAGCCACCGCCTGCCCGGCGGCGGTTCCTCATATTAAGGAATGGAGTGGTTCTCTCTTTGGCGGTCCAGATGTTTTACGTGCAAGCCTGTCTCGCACAACTCCCCTACCTGGAAGTCAAAGAGCCGCGATGCCTGATCTTGCGGGTACTTGCAACCACTGCAAGGGTTGGAGTCGCATCCGGATTGGATGGGGACACCATAGACCGTAAAGCGAGCGTCTGGCAAGGATTTTGTTGAATCGGGTGGCATTCCTGTCTGCTGACAGGCAGGCATCCTCGGAATCAATTCCGGTGGTTTCCACTAGTGGACGAATTCAGAAATAACACCGCAACCGGTCAATGGTAAATGGTGAATGGTGAATGGTATTTTGCTGAACATCTGGTTTTCACCATTCACCATTTACCATTCACCATTGACCAAAACGAGTTGGAGGGAAATTTATGATTTACTCCACTAGGCTTTCTATAACCCAGCCCCTGAACCTGAACCCTGAACCCTGAACCCTGAACCCTGAACCCTGAACCCTATTTCCCCCCTAGTTTCAAAATGATTTTCCATTCCTCTGCCGTGACCGGTTGGACGGAAAGACGGCTCCCGCGTTGGACGACCTGCATGTTTTCAAGTCCTGCCGTTTGTTTCAGCAGGGGCAGGGGAATCAGTTCCCGAAAGACCCGAACCAGTTTGATGTCCACCATAAACCAGGTTGGGTTGGCTGGGTTGCTTTTGGGGTCGTAATGATGATGGTCGGCGTCAAAAGCCGTGTCGTCCGGATAACCGGTCCGCACCACTTCGGCCAATCCGGCGATGCCTGCCGGTTCTGCGTTGCTGTGGTAAAAAAGAACGCCATCCCCAACCTGCATCACATCCCGCAGGTAGTTGCGCGCCTGATAGTTGCGCACCCCGTCCCAGCAGGTGGTCTGGTTGGGGGCATTGCGTAAATCCTCAATCGAAAACGACGTGGGTTCACTTTTCAGCAACCAAAACTGTTGGGAACAGGACTGAGGACTGAGGACTGAGGACTGAGTTTCAGGGGGTAAAGTAATAACGTTCACGGAGTTTATCGGTGTTTTTGATTTCTTGGCAGGCATGGATATAAGTCCTTGTTTTCGAGTTGCTTCATTCAGTTCAAGGAATCGGAATTGCTCAGTCCTCAGTCCTCAGTCCTTAAGAAAGGCAGGCCGCCAGCGCACCCAACAATTCTTTGGAGCGGAACGGTTTGGCCAGGCAGCAAGAAAAACCTTTGGTCAAAAGGAAGGTCTGGTCGGTTTCATCAAATGAGGTGGTGAGAGCAATCACCTTGGCCTGACTGGTGGCAGGGGCGTTTTTTAAGGCTTCCAGTTCTGCGACCCCTTCCACGGATGATTGGCTCACATCCAGCAAAATGATGCCGGGTGCGGTTTGCTCTGCCTGGGCCAGGGCGGAGACTGTGTCTGGTGCCCCCACCACCTGATAACCGGCAGCTTCCACCATAGCGCTGGTGATTTCCCGCAATTCTTCATTCCGTTCGATAATCAGAACCGTCGGTTTTTCAAGTTCCGCCGAAACAAAACGAAGCTGTTTGGTGGGGACCCGTAACTCAACAGTAAAAGTGGTTCCGGTTCCCAAGACGCTCTCACAGGTCACCTTGCCTCCATGCAGGTCAATCAGGGCTTTGACAATCGTCAGCCCAATACCGGTTCCGCCAAACTGACGGGTGCTGGAGCCATCAGCCTGCCGGAAGCGGTCAAAGATATAGGGCAGGGCTTTGGGGGAAATGCCCACGCCGGTATCGCTGACTTTGATGACCACTTGGTTGGTTTCAAAGCGTGAGGAAACCCGAATGGTTCCCTCGTGGGGCGTGAATTTGACGGCATTGGTCAGCAGGTTCCACAGTACCTGCTTCATCCGGTTCGGGTCCACCGGCAGATAGGGCAGGGGCTTGCCCAAATCGGTTTCCACCCGGATGCGTTTGTTTCCAGCACTGAGCGTCACACTCTGCACAGTTTGGGCAATCAAGCGGTTGATGTCGGTGGTTTGGGGGGTGATTTCAAGGGTTCCCTGGTCAAGCCGTGAAAGGTCCAGCAAGTCGTTAATCAGAATCATCAGGGTTTCTGAGGACCGGTTGATTTGCTCAATACCGGTTTGGGCCTGTCGGTCCAGATTGCTGCTGCGGGCCTGCAAAATCTGGGCCCACCCCATGATGGTGGTCAACGGCGTGCGCAGTTCGTGGCTGACATTGTTCAAAAACTCGGACTTGAGCTGATTGGCCAGCCGGATTTCCTGAAAACTCTGTTGCAGGTTTTCAAACAGCCGCACATTGTAGAGGGCAGTGGCCAGCGTCGAGGCCAGCGTGGTCAGGAGTTGCGTTTGGGCATCGGAAAACGGCACGCCTGAATAGCGTTGGAGGAGCACCGTTCCCTGCAATTCGTTGCCTTGCCAAAGTGGAACCCCCAGCAACGCCTGGGGAATTTTATTGTTGCCGACCACCGTGTAGGAAATTGGCAGTTGGTCCAACTCCTCCCGCGAGGAAATCCGCAGCGTATTTTGCGAACGGCTTAAAAAGCCCGTAATCCCCACATCGGCCGGCTGGTCAAATTCGGGAAAGGTTTCGTCCCCTTCCCGCAGATAGCGACAGGTAAATGATTTGGTTTCGGCATTGTAGGTCGCCAGCGACATACAATCACTCGGAATCAGTTCGTCCAGTTCCGTCACAATGGCATGAATCAAATGGTCAAGCTGATTGGTGGCGTTGACTACATGGCCAACCCGGTTAATGGCGGAAAGCTCCTTAACCCGCTCTGTCAGGGTTTCCTGCGAAACGTAAAACTTTTTGATGAGCCAACTGGCACTGAGCAGCAATCCGCCAAAGAGGCAGGTGCCAAACAGCCCGCCTTTGGGCGAATGAAACACCACGGCAATCAGCCATCCGATGGGAACCGTGATGCCTTCAAAGGCAAAAACCCTGGTTGAATAGACCTTGATGAAATGGAGTAATTCATTCCCGTCAAAATATTCCTTGAAGGTGTAAATCGTATGCAGCACCACCTGGTTGACGACAAAAAACACCAGGGTCTGCCACAGCGGGGTCAGTTCGGCACCGGGCTGGATGACCGGTTCCAGCCGGAACGCATGTGCCGTGAGCCCCACAAAAAACCAGAGCAGGCTTTCCTTTCCACTCCCAAACAAAACCCGTCCCAGGTTCATCGGCAGGGAATCATGCCGTTGTTCGGTGCGCAGGATATGCTGGACGCGAATGGCCACCACACTCAGGCTGGAGCAGAGCATGGCCGGCAAGGGGCCGAAAATCAGCAGCACGGCAAAGCGAATCGCAATGGAGAGCGCCACATAAAGGTTTTGCGACCGAGTGACCCCGATGTTGACCTGAAACAACGGGTCGTACATCACGATGTCGAGCAAAATAAAGACGAATAAAAAGGGATGGAGATTGACGGCCTCCTGAGACCACAACACTGCGGCGGTAATCAGGGTCAACCAACCGAGGATCCCAATGGAGTAGTGAAACGGTGTTAAAAACCGGGTTTGGCTGGGCGGAGGGGTTTCCATGCAGGCAGTAAACCGAATTTGCGGCTTTCTCAGATTGTGATGTCAGGCAGTGGTTGAATTCTAAGCCGAGTCAGTGGTTTTTCAAAACAAAAATCATGCTTTTTGCCAATCGGACACTGTTCGTGGATGGGGATTCTTTCTTCAGAACCCTTTGGGGAATTGTGGCGCGATTGGTTTCATCGCGCTTGGAAAGAACTTATTGGTTCTCCAAAGTAAGTGGAAGAAAAGGGCAAACGCGCGATGAAACCAATCGCGCCACGTTCCAAACCGAGAATTGTTGGAAACATAAACAGCGTCCAAGACAAAAACGCCCAGCCATTCCATCCGGAGACAGCAGGTCGGTCCCAAATGAAAGCAGAATTCCCAAAAAAACCCAAAGCACTGTCTGGGGCAGGGAAAAACTGCTTTGTTCCCTGGCCCGTACCCCGATGATGAGGGCGATGAAGCCCCATTCGACCACCCGAACCAGTGAGTAGACGAAAAAATAGGTTTGCCCGGCTTCTTCCCGAGAGGAAACCTGCACCGTAAAAAACAGGATGAATCCGAACACCAACCCCAGAAACCACCGGATGGTCCCCAATCCAACGGCCAGGGGAAAAGGTGTTGCCTCGTCTGAAAGCCATTTGATTCCCAGATAACACCAGGTGACGTAGGCAACAAATTTCACTGCTCCATACAACAGCATTGCAGGCACCTCCCAGAGAAAGTTCGTCTCCAGGTATTGTGCTTGGGGTGGGCAGAGCCGGTGATTGCACCAAGGCAGAAAAAAAAGTGTCCGCACTGCTTTTCAAAAACCGTTGGGATTGCGTAAAGTCGGCGGTCCGTGTGGTGGTTGTCGATTTACCTTGTTTTGAACCAGCGGTTTTCTGTAATTTCCTATGACCCCTGCCCAATTCAAATCCTCGCCGGAGAGTGGCTCTGTCCGGCGCGCCTCCACATTCGCCATGGTTTCGATGGTTATTGCCTGTCTCAATGTGGTGGTGTTCGTGGCCTTGACCCTCTGCATTTTCGGAGGCGATGCGCTGCGCCACCGGCTGGCCCACACCTCCTGGGAGCATTTCTTTTTTCGTCTGAGCGATACCGGTTTTATCGTGTTGATTTACTATGCGCTTTCCCTGGGTTGGATGGTTTCGCTGGTGGGGGCGCTGCTGGGAATGGTGGCCCTGCTCCGCCTTGAGCACAAAAAACGGTTTGCCCTGCTGGCGCTGGTATGCAATGGCGGGTTGCTGGTTGTAAATCTGGTGATTGATATTCTGCTGGGGCTGGCCTATATCTCCTTGTCCGCTTTGAGCCCCCGGTAGGTTATTCCCCGAATTTTCGAGCACATATTGGTTATGGATTATAAATTTCAAGTCAATTTGCAGGGCATTATTGACCTGCTTTCCAATCACCTTTACAGCGGGCCGCAGGTGTATGTGCGGGAACTGCTGCAAAACGGCGTGGACGCCATCCGGGCCCGACTCGAACCGGAACCCAAACTTGCGGGAGCCATCCACCTCAGCCTGACCACTGCGGAAGAAACCGGTGCTCCGGTACTGGTTTTCGAGGACAACGGGATTGGCCTTACCGAAGCTGAAATCCACCAGTTTCTGGCCACCATCGGACAGACCTCCAAACGGGACGAACTGAACCGCCAGCGCAGTGAATTTATCGGCCAGTTTGGGATTGGTCTGCTGTCCTGTTTTCTGGTGTCGGATGAAATCGTGGTTCACACCCGGTCAGCCAAAGCAGCCGACAGCCCGACGATGGAGTGGCAGGGAAGACCGGATGGAACCTACAGCGTGCGCCAGTCGGAAGAGGTCCTGCCGCCCGGCACCAGAGTCAGGCTGGTCTGCAAGCCCGGTTTTGAAACCTATTTCAAACCCGCCAAAATCCGCGAACTGGTCAATTTTTTCGGCGGCCTCTTGCCGTACCCGATTTTTTTGAGCCAGGGAACCAAACGGGTCCAACTGAATCCGGGCGGCGCACCCTGGACCCATACCTATTTCAACGATGCCGAGCGCCGCGAAGCCTATCTGGCATATGGCAAGGAGAACTTTGAGATTGATTTTTTCGACTGTTTCGAACTCAAGTCCGAGGTCGGAAAAGTCGAAGGCATCGCCTTTGTGCTGCCGTTTTCACCCAGCCCGTCGCAGCGGGGCGCGCATCGGGTCTATCTCAAACACATGCTGCTTTCCGAGACGGTGGACAATCTGCTGCCGGACTGGGCGTTTTTCGTCAAATGTGTGGTCAATGCCAATGAACTGCGCCCGACGGCCTCGCGGGAGTCCTTTTACGAGGATGAAACCCTGGAACTGACCCGTGAAGCGCTGGGGCAGACCCTGCGGGGCTATTTGGTGAAAATGGCGCGGGAAAACCCCAAACGGCTGCAAAAATTCATCCAGCTCCACCATTTGTCCATCAAGGCGCTGGCCGTCTATGACGACGAATTTTACCGGTTGGTGATTGACTGGCTGCCCTTTGAAACTTCGCTGGGGGAAATGACCTTTGGCGATTATCGGCAACGGAATGCGGTCATCCGCTACACGCCCAACATTGACCAGTTTCGCCAGATTGCCCAGGTGGCGGCAGCCCAATCCCTCTGTGTCATCAATGCGGCCTATACCTACAACATGCAGTTGCTGGAACGATATGCTGAGGTGTTTGGCGACAAGCCCGTGGGGATGATTGACACGGAAATGCTGGTGCAAAGCTTTGCCGAACTGACGATTGACCAGCAGGAACAGGCAGACGGGTTCCGCACCTTTGCCGAGGAAGTGCTGGGACCGTTTCATTGCGGGGTCGAAATCAAAATCTTCCAGCCGGCTGAACTGCCCACGTTGTTCAGTACCGACCAGGATTATGGGTTCCAGCGTTCCGTGTCCACTGCCAAAGACGTGGCTGATGCGGTCTGGGGAGCGGTTTTGGACGACCTGACCTCCGACACGGAAGACGCTTTTAACGCCCAGCTTTGTTTCAATTACGGGAATACGCTGGTCCGGAAAATCTGCACCATCGAGGACCGGACGGTGCTCAAACTGGCCATTCAAATGCTCTATGTGCAGGCGTTGCTGCTGGGCCATCACCCGCTCAGTTCACGGGAAATGACGCTGCTCAATTCCGGCTTGCTGAATCTGATTGAAATCGGAGTGGATTCCGGGAAAGGCTGGGTGGTATGACCACAACCAATGAAATTCATGATTTGATGTATCAAGCGCATCAGTTGGAAGATGGTGACCCGGCCAAAATTGCCCTCTTTGAACAGGCCATCAATCTGGCTGATTCCAGTCAGAACGACCGGTTGGCTTTTGCCGCCCGGAATTCGCTGATTGATGCCGCCACTTTTGGCGGGCAGTTTCACAAGGCCATGGCCGCCTTTGCCTGGTGTCTGGCCCAAAGCGACAAACAACAGACTTTTACTTCGCTCTGGAATTTGCTCTGGAAATACAAATGGATGGTGATGAATGCCCCGCGCTATCCGCAAATCGAGAAGCCACAACTGGAAAAAATGTTTACCGATGCGCAGGAACGGTTTCAGGCTTACGGAGCGAGTTTGCGCCCCCTCTATCGGGCCATGGCAGACAATGCGGAAAGCCTGTGGGGCGAGGCCAAACGGCGGGAACTGCTGGAACTGTATCTGAGTGCCCGGCGCGACTCACTGGCGGATTGCTCCACCTGTGAACTGGCCTACGAGGTGGGCGAGGCCGAGCGCTTTGACGACCCGGCGACCGTCATCAGAAAAGCCCAGCCGATTTTGGAGGGCAGGCTGACCTGTCGCAGTCAGCCCCACGGCGTGTTGGCCCAGGTGCTGCTCTCCCTGGTTCGACTGGGCTGGTTGACCGAGGCGGAAACCTGCCATCAGCGCGGTTACCGTCTGATTCGGACCAATCCAAATTATTTATGGGAGATGGCCAGCCAT
Organism: Blastocatellia bacterium; assembly: GCA_019695185.1. Classification (GTDB taxonomy): domain Bacteria; phylum Acidobacteriota; class Blastocatellia; order Chloracidobacteriales; family Chloracidobacteriaceae; genus JAIBAN01. The sequence continues at coordinate 50,086 of JAIBAN010000022.1, forward strand.
ATCACGTACCTGACGTTGACCGGCAATCTGAGTCGGGCCCTCAAGCTGTTTGAACGGCACCTGGGTTGGGTCATAAACACAAAAGAACGGGCCGCCCATTTTTATTTTCTGCTGGCGGTCTGGTTTTTGCTGGAACAGGTGGGCGAAACCCGCAAACGACCGTTAAAACTTACGCTCCTTGCCACCTTCCCGCTGTTTCGGGAGGACCGAACTTACCAGGTGGCTGATTTGAAAGCCTGGTTTCAAAAAGAAACCGAAACCCTGGCGGGCCGGTTCAACCGCCGGAACGGGAACGATTATTTTGACCGGCAAATCCGGGAGCACTTTGACCTGAAAGAACTGGCCGAGCGGGTCCGGCTGCAAGCCTCGCAGCCACCTGCCGGGGATTGACATCGGTTCTTTTTTGCGCGTCTTTTCGCGTGTTTCGCGGTCTCATCAAAATCACCCTGGAGGTTGATTTCCTGTGGGTTCCCGCAACCGGTATTCCATATACACGTCCGCTGTTTCGTAGCCCACATCCGCCGGCAGCGGACAATGCACAAATCCCATTTTTTCATACAACCGGAGAGCCGGTTGCAGTTTGGTTGAGGAAACCAGCACCACTTTGGCGGCTCCCTGGTTCCGGGACCATTCCAGCACGGTTTCGGAGAGGAGTTTCCCCAGCCCCTGGCCCTTGGCCCGGTCAGCCACGGCCAGCTTGGCCAGTTCGACGGTTTGATGGCCACGGGGAATGGCAGCACAGGTACCCACCACCTCGCCATCCAGGAGAGCAAAAAAGATTTCGCCGCCGTGGTCCAGAATCATTTCCTGCGGATGTTCCAGATATTTGCGGTCTTCTTCCTCAAACAACCCGAACCCGTCCAGCCAGACGCGGTTCAGGTCGTTGAAGGCTGCGGCAAAGTGTGGCTGAAAAGAAACGATTTCAATCGGCATGGCACATGGTCTTCCGTTTTTTAACCAACGATGGGATGGTACTTCTTACAAGATTTCTGAACTGTACCAGAGGAAGAACCAGTTGTTCCAAGTCGTTTGGGGGACCAACCACTGCCGGATTCAGCTTTTGGGATGGTTGCGGAAAAACTCCCAAATGGTTTCGCTGGCGTCAAAATCCCGGCTGGTTTTGCCAATGATGATTTGCGGCAGGTACTGAAACCCGCCCGGCCAGGTGTGGCCGCCGTTTTGGACGGTAATTAAAACAACCTGGGCATTGTGGCTACAACCGTTGTAGACCTCGCGGCGGGCCTGGGTTCCATCGTTGGCGGTATCCGGGAGCAGGGTGACCTCCGGAGTGGGGGAACATCCTCCGGCTTTCACCCAGAGAGCCACCGTGGCGGCAACTGAAAGGGACTTGCCCCGGTTGCCGGCCACAAATCCGCCGTTATAAAGGACCAGCGGGTCATCGGTTCCGTTGATAAGCAAAACCGGCAAGGGACCGGCGGGGGCATAAAGCGGCGTGGTCGAAAAATCAGGAAAGGCACCAGCCACCGGGGCAATGGCTGCAATTTTGTTTGAAAGCTGACAGCCCAGGCGGTTTGAAAAAAAACCGCCGTTGGACATCCCCGTGGCAAAAATCCTGCGCTGGTCCACGTTGTATTCGGTCCCCAGTTTGTCAATCAGAGCCGAGATAAAGCCAACATCGTCCACATCGGCCTGCCCCGGTTTGTCTTCGCGGCCATCATTCCACGATTTATTCAGGCCGTCAGGATAGACTGCGATGAATTTCTCCCGTTCGGCAACGTCGTTGAAATGGGTGAGGGTGACCATTCCTTTGCCATCGCCGCCGCCGCCATGGAGGACAATCACCAGAGGGGTTGCATTCTGTTTTTGAATGGCTTTGGGGACATACAGCCGATAAGTCCGCTCCAATCCACCGACGGTGATGGAGCCTGAGAGCAAGCCTTTTTTGGCGGCCAGGGATTGGTGAATCCGTTCGGTCAGCCGACCTTGCCGCCGTGGTTCACGGGAAAATTGGTGACTGGCGGCGCTGCCGCAAACAAAGAGGCTGGTGAACAGCAGAAACAAACCAATAAAGAGGGTAGCACCCCGGATTGTCAGGGTTCTCAACCGGATTCGCATGGCAGGGTTCCTTTCCGGAAAGATGTTGTTTTGGAGTTATACCGGGAAAGGAGCCGGATGGGTTCAGGAAAAAGAAAAAGGTGAATGGCAGCAATTCTTGGTTTGGCAAAAGAAGTGGCGCGATTAAACAAATCGCGCCACGTTCTGAACCAAGAATTGCTGCCATTCACCATTCACTATTTACCAACGTGCCGCCCGGTGCGGTTAGTTTTCCCTGGCTGGCGCAAGGGTATATTTGTCGGAAACTTCGGCGTTGGTACCGGTCAAACGGGCTTTGACATATTCGACCGTGGCCTTGTCGCCTGCGACTTTGACCCGCATGTGTCCGGAACTGCTGAGAATAGTGCCGGTTTTGTATCCATATTCAGCGGCGCTGTTGGCGGCTCCGTCGCGGGCAAAGCTTGGCTGCGGCACTTCCTGATAGGCAATGCCGTCCCGCTCCTGATGGACATAGAGGTGGTCATGGCCGTGAAAAACGGCGGAAACCTGATGGGTGCGCAACAGGTCATGAATCGGCATTGGCCAGCCCGGTCGTTTGGCCGCAAACCCCGGTGTGCCGTCTGCGTTGGCCCCGCCCCATTCATAAAAGGCTGAAGCTTCCGCGCCGCCCCGCGCATCCTTGCCGTTGCCTCCGACCAGATGGTGAATAAACACAAACTTGTACGGAGCCTGGGAATTTTCCAGCAAGGTCCGCAGCCAGTTGTATTGGTCCTTGCCGAGCGTCCAGGCCCAGCCCTCCAGGGTTTTGCCGGGGCGGGCGGTCGTTTCGTGATATGGGTCGAGCACAATGAACAGCGCGTCCCCCCAATTCCAGGCATAGTAATTTTGAGTCAGCGGCCCAGCCGTGTAGAAATCGTTACTCAGCACCTGGGGAAAGTATTTGCGCCGCATCATGTTGGACCATTCCGAAATTCCGGCGGCGGAACCTTTGACTGGCCAGCCTGCTTCACCGTCATGATTCCCCAGGGTCAAATAAACGGGAACGGTTTGCCCCACCAGCCCGAAATAATAGCGCTGCGCCAGATATTGGGCGGCGGAATCCTGATATTTCGGGTATTTGTCGGTCATGAAGGTGTCACCCAGGTCAACCAGAAAATCCGGTTTATCGGCAATCATATTGGCCAGGGTGGTGGTATAGACTTTGACATCGCTGTTGGTGTCGAGGTGTGAATCCGCCTGCATGACAAAGGTGAAATCGGAACCCGCCGGGCGGGCGGTCCGAAACGAACCGTTCAAAATCGGTTTTTCCCCTGCCACTGTGTAGGTGTACGCCTGATTGGGCTCCAGGCCAGTGATTTCATATTCCAGCGGAACCCCGTTTTTGAGTGAAAGCGGAACGTTGCCTCCGCCCGGTTCATAGGTCAGGGTTACCGCCAAATCCTTGTAGGCCAGCATGCTCAACGTGACGGATTTTGTGGTGGGCCGGGCCAGCACCACGTCCAAATCGTGTTTGGGCACATCGGTTTTGAAATCACCAACCGGGCCGCCCTTTTGCCCTTGCACCGTCAGGCCGGACCAGTTGGCCGCCGGACCAACCACCAGGAAAATCCCGGTCAGACACACCAGCAGGCTCAATCGTTTCAGAGTGTTCATAACATTGTTCCTCGTGGTCCGGGCTATTTGGCAGCCGGAATTTTATAGGTGTGGGAAACCTGTCGGTTGGTGCCGTTGCCCGGCAAAAAAGCGCGGACGTAATCAACCGTCACATCAGACGGAGAGACGGTGACACGCAGGTGGCCCGAATTGTTGGCCACTGTGCCGCCATAGGCTTTGGCATTCACATCTCCGACGTGATAGGTGGCGTCCGACGGCATCGGCGTTTCCTGATAGGTCACCCCGTCCAGCACCTCGCGGGCATAAAGGTGGTCGTGGCCCTGAAAATAAATCGTGACGTTGGTATCCACAAACAATTGATGAATCGGTTTGGCCCAGCCGGGGCGTTTGGAAGCAAACAAATTCTGGCCCCGCTTGTCCCGCCCGCCCCATTCGTAGAGCGTGGCCGAACCGACCGCGCCCCGCGTCTGGCCCAGCAGGTGATGGGCAAACACAAACTTATATTTGGCAGTGCTGTGTTCGAGGGTCTGCCGGAGCCACTCGTACTGGGTTTTCCCCAGCGTCCAATCCCACAGGTCTTTGGTTGCCTTGGGGTCAACCGGTTCGTGCCGATACGGGTCAATCACCACAAAAAGGGCGTCGCCCCAGGTCCAGGCATAATAATTTTGCGGCAGTCCGACATATTTTTCCTCAACTTCATTGCCTGTGTAAAAACTGTTGGGCAACGGGTTCGGATAATATTTCAGACGGGCTTTGGTGCCGTAAATCGCCAGGTTGTTGGGTGCATTGACGTTGAGGTAATAACCGCCTTCGCCTTCGTGGTTTCCCAGCGCCAGAAACACCGGGGCCGAGCTGCCCACAATTCCCATAAACGGGCGTTGGTCAAGGTGCAACTGGTCCATTTCCTTTTCGGAGATACTCAGGTCATGGTCGTCGCCAAATGTGTCACCCAAATCGAGCATGAAATCAGGCGCGTCCGCCAACTGGTTTTTCATGGCGATTTCATACAGGGTGTGATTGCCTTTTTTATCGTAAATGTGCGAATCGGACTGAACGGTAAAGGTAAAGGTGCTGCCTGCTGCCCGCTGGGTCTGAAAACTGAATTCGGGGCGGGGCGTAAAAGTTCCTCCGCCCGGTTTGCGATACTGCATCCGGTAAAAATATTTGGTATTGGCCTGCAACCGGTCCATGACGACTTCAATCCGGTCGCCGGTCTGATAGGTCAGCGTTGGGGTCTGCAAATCGTATTCGCCGGATTTGAGGCCGTATTCGAAATAGGCTTCCACGGGCGAACCGGCAATCATGTTGATGGTGATGGAATTGTCCGTGGGGCGTCCGAGCAACTCTGTGGCGGTAAACCTGACCTCGGTGGTTTGCGCGGGAACCAGGAACAACCCGGAACTTCCCAGGACCAGACAAAACAAAACCGACCAAAAATAGCTTTTTCTTGACATTTTTATGATCCTCCAGCTTGGTTTCAAGCAGGTGAAAAACCAGATTCGGAAATTTGTTTCCTGCCTTTGCAGGTGGGGGCAGGAAGTGCGACGGTGGAGTTGTGGTTGGTCAACTGAAAGGGGAGTTCCAGCCTTATTTTACTCACCGTCGCACGGCTTTCAATTTTTTTCTTCCCACCTATGAGCGGGTAAACGCAAACGGTGCGGAAACCCGGCCATCCGGATTTTGCACGGTAATTTGGACTACTGTTCCTTTGGGCAGGCTGGTTTTGAGGCCGCTGCCTTTGGCCATGAGCGAAGTTTCGCTTTGAAAGACGGTTGTTGGGACCGCTTGTCCGTTGACCAGAACCTTGCAGCCGGATTGGAATCCGGTTCCGGTGATGGTCAGGCTGAAGGGGGCTTGCCCCAGCGTCACGTTGCTGATGGAAAAGGAGGATACCGCCGCGCTGGAAAACAGGTAGTCCGTGTTGGAAATGTACGGGTCCAGCACGGAGAGAGAGGTAATCACCCCCGAAAAGAGGTACGGCGTTTTGCACACCGTAAAGTCGAAGGCCGTTCCATCCGCATAGGTGCCGGAGAGAATGGATTTGCGCAAGGCCATCAGTTTGTCCATCTGGGCCGGGCTCAAACTGGCTTTGACCTGGGCAAAAACAGTGGCGTAGAAGTAGTTGTTATCTCCGTCCAGTTCACCATATTTGGCCGAATTTTCCAGCACCGTGGCTTTGATCTTTTCCAGCGTGGCGTCACTGGGGCGGGTTGGGGCAATCAGGCTTCGCAGCGCGGCGGAAATATCGGTTCTGATTTTGATGATATTGGCTGCGCCCGTGATGAGGTTGTCCCGTTGGAGGGCAACCAGAGAAGACATCACTTGCGCCTGTTGCGGCGTGACATAGCCCTTGGAGCTTTCACAGAGCACCGAACCGGCTGAGGCCGTCAGTTCTTCGTCAATCGAGTAGCCGGGGCGGCCAATCGCCGGGGCATCCTTGATATAAAACCCACCAAAGTAGGTGCCGTGCCGTTCCGGGCAAAAATATACGTCGGCATCCACACAGCCGGCATACCACGAGAAAATATCCCCGGCGTAGGTCATCAGGGCTACTGCCTCGTCGCGGGGAAGTCCGCCGGTTTTGTCCCGCACATCCGTTTCCTTCTTATCAGGCCAGGAGGCCCAGCCTTTGCCCACCATCGCATCCAGATAGGCTTTCTGGTCCGGTGTCAGGGAGCGGAAAATATCGGAAAAGACCAGTGCCCGTTCAAAACTGAGTTGCCCGTCCAGTTCATAGAGCGACCGCGAGACGGCCCGCACCGCTTCCCGGTTGAGGCCGGTGGAACCGGCGGGCAGGTCGTTATCCACCAACCGGCGAAAGGCTTTCATCAGCGCAAACCGTTTGTATCCATATTCATTGATAGGGCCAACCTGTTGTTTGCCCAGGGTTTTCAGAGTGTCCACCTGGTTTTTGTCCAGAATAAAAAGCACATTGCAGGCGGCACGGGTCAGAAAGCTGGTGTTGTGCCCCATATTGTTGGGGTCGTTGTCCCGCAAATATTGAAAGCCCCAGTAATCCACCAGTTTGCCCGGCGGGAAAAAGGACTGGGCTTCGAGATTGCCGGTCATCATGGCAAACCCGTCAAAAGCCAGGGTATTGCGTTGGGCATTGTCCGAAACGGCCTGTTGCAGGTTGAATGACCCTTTGCCGCAGGATTCCGGAGCATTGTTTTCCTGAAAGGCCAATGCCGGAGGGGAGAGCAAGGCCAGGATTGCGCAGACAAGTGAAAGGCGTTTGAATAAATTGGTTGACATAGGATTTTCTCCTTTTTTGTTGGACATCGGTTTTCTTTCTTCCCGCTCGCCTGCACCACGAATGAAGCGCGGTTTTCTGATTGGAAATGCAAAAGATGACGGATTCTCAAAGAACAGCCGGTGACAGTTGGAAAATGGGCAATGCAGCCGGGACAAGCCAATCGGGTGCCGTGCCAGCCGTCATTCCCCATTTCGCAACCGGCGGCGTGGACTTCGGATATACCTGTGTTTTTTTAACCAAAAGGTTTGGCAGGATAGTTTGAAAGACTTGTGACGTTCTTTGCTTGTCAATGGAGTTTGACTGGTCAAAGAGTTCCAAAACTGTTTACATTTTTTTTGATGCCCAAAAAAATGTACCGACTAAAATCATTTCACACTGCGAACCTTTGCCGCGCCCGGTTGATTCGGGTTGGTGGCCAACGGGTTCAACCCACTAAAATCCCGGATTTTCCTGCTTTCAGCAAAAACTCAGAAAAATTGTATGGTGAAAAAAACACGTTGGATATTCCTGTTCCTGGCACTGGGTTTGGTGTTAGGCGGTTCCCCCGCAACCAGTGAGGCACGCTGTTCCGGTCAGACGAACAAGCCTCCGGCGGTTCCTTTTGAGCTTCCCACGCCCCAGGGCTGGCGCACGGAAACCATTCCGTTTCCGCTGGGTTTTGCGCCCTCGCTGCCTTACAAAGGGGTTGAGGAACTGCGGTTTGCTCCCGGTTTTTTCAAAGCCGGTCAGGAAGATATGTGGAGTTATGTGTTTGTCTGGTATCTGGAAGGCAAACCTGCCTTGACCGAAGCCACCTTCCAGAAAGACTTCAAAGCCTACTTTGAAGGGTTGGCCAAAGCAGTCGAAAAACCGGAGAAATTTGACCCGGCCAAAGCGACAGCCACCCTCAAACTGGGAAAGGCGGTTTCAACCACAGCAGGAAGAACCGTTTATGAAGGCACGCTCGCAAATTATGACCCCTTTGTGACCCATGACCGGCTGGCCCTTTTCGTCAAACTGGAAGTCTTGCGGTGTGAAAAGGAAAACCGGACCGTGGTGTTGAGTCAGATTTCACCACAACCGAAATCCCACCCGATTTGGCAAACTCTCAACCGGATTTCCCAAGGCTTTGCCTGTGCAATCAAATGAAATAAAGTTTCCCGGTTGCCGGATTCCAAAGGAAATCAAGAACCGTCACCGGTGGTTCGGGCTCGCATCACATTTCAAAATCAGGAATAAACGTATTTCAATGAAAATTTTTTTTCGGGTGTTCACCCTTTTTTCAAGTCTTTTCGCTGTAGGCTGTCTGCCTGTTTCAATGCCTCCCAAGGCCAACCTGAAACCCCTCTGGACCGCTCCCATTGCTTCAAACAATCAACCCTATGTCATCAATGGCAAAGTGCTGGTGCTTGGCTTTCACGCCGGAAAACCGGAGGAAGCCGACCGGCTGTATGCTTTTGATGCGTCTTCGGGGCGGCAATTATGGGCTTCGGAAATGACCTTTGCCCGCTGGAGCCACAGTCGGGTCGGGCATGATTTTTGTGTCCAGGGCGTGGTCGGGCCGTATGTGTATGTGCTGGATGAAGCCAAAGACCTGCGGGCACTCGACCTTGAAACCGGCAGGGTTACGAATGAAATCAAAGCCGATACAGCGGTGGACGACCCTTTTCAGGTCCGCATGATTGCCGCCGGGGTGGTCTATTTTGTCAACAGCCAATATCAGTTGACCGCGCTCCGGCTGGAAAGCGGGAAAACCGAGTGGCAGACCCGAACCTCCTTGATTCCCAAAAAGACCAAAATTGATTCGGACGGCGACACCGTTCAGAAAATCCGGGTCGAGGGAAATCATGTGGTGGTGGTTTCAATCCGCTTTATCACCAAAGGCACAAAAAGTGAGACTTGTGGCACGGTGGAGGGTTTCGACCTGAAAACGGGGAAATCACTGTGGGCCTATCAGACGAAAAACAGCGGCTCCATCACGGAACTGACGTTTGGGCAGGGCAATGCTTATGTGCAGGCTACGGAAACCCGTTCAATTCCGGAAAATCCGGGTGGAACCGTTACCTTTGGGGTCAATACGCTGATTGCCCTCGACCTGGAAACCGGTAAGCAAAAATGGCAGTTGATACCGGGTGGAAACGTGATTCAGGCTGAGGACAAACAGGTTTGGGTGTTTGTTTCAACTTCGGACGAGAAACACAAACAGGTAACCTGCCACATGGGAGTGGACCCGGCGACCGGAAAGGAACTCTGGCGGCGCAACGTTGAGGAAACCGGCACGTTGGAAAACCAGATGTTGTGGCGGGCAGCCGGTGAATCCTCCATCAATCTGGAAAAGGAATACAACGGGGACCGGCGCGGTTCCAAAATGCCTCCCGGCAGTTTTATTCCCAATAATGTGCGAAACAGTTGGGTGGCCGGTTTTGACCCGCTGACCGGCAAAATGAAGTGGAACAGCGAGCAGCTTCAGGCCACCGATATGTCGGCTGCCTCCCTGGCCGGCGGGATGCTCTATGTCACAACCCTGGCGGAAATGAAGGAAGGGAAGTCGGGGCTGTGGGCCTATCAGTTACCCGGACCGAAACAGGACTGAGGGCTTTTTTTTAGGACTGAGGACTGAGGACTGAGGACTGAGTATTTGATGGTAGCGTGAGTTTATTTTCTACCCAGCGAGGAACCAAGGCAGCCGTTTGATTTGCCAGCTAAACTCAGTCCTCAGTCCTCAGTCCTCAGTCCTGGAATCGCCCTCAGTCCTCAGTCCTCGGGTTGTCCTCAGTCCTTTCTTTTATCCAATGTCCCAATCTCATGCGTGGGAACCACTGAAATGTCCATTGAGGGGGTAAAACCGGTGGGCAGGCTGGAGATGGTGGGACGGGTCATAAACTCCTGGGTGGGGTGGGACAGAACCAGATTGCCTTCCTCCGCGCTCAGGTGCCCCAGGGTATCAGAGAGCAGGGCGGCCAGTTCCTTGGCGGTTGGGCGGTCTGCCGGATTTTTGACCAAGGTTCGGTTGACGATGGCTTCGACTTTCTGGGGAACCACTGGATTGTAGGACCGCAGCGAAGGTGGTGCCTCATGGACATGAGCCACCACCAGACCCACCAGACCGCTGGCTCCAATGGCAAACGGCAACCTGCCACAGAGCATTTCAAACAACATCACGCCCACGCTGTAGACATCTGACCGGCCATCATAGGGAAGGTTCGAAATCCGCTCCGGGGCCAGATAATACGGGGTTCCCAAGATGCTGCCGGTCGCGGTCAGCGAGGCGGCGATTTCACCCATGGAATCTTCGCCGACCATTTTTGCCACGCCGAAATCCACCACTTTGACGGTTTCACCTTCCGGACCCCGGTTCAAAAAAACGTTTTCGGGTTTGATGTCGCGGTGGATGATACCCAGCCGGTGGGCTTCGGTCAGCGCTTCACAGACCTGAATGACGATATTGAGGCAGCGTTTAAGAGAAAACGCCTTGTTTTCATGCAGTTCCTCGGAAAGCGTCCGGCCTTCCAGCAGTTCCATCACCAGATAGGCAATACCTTCGCTGGAAACACCGGAATCAAGTACCTGAATGGCATTCGGATGCTGGATCCGCGAGGCGGAAATACCTTCGAGCTTAAACCGCTCGGCAGCCTGCGCCGAATCATTTCCCGGCAGCGGACGAAACACCTTGACCGCAATCGGGCGGTTGAGGGTCAGGTGGGTGGCCCGAAAGACCACCCCAAAGCCACCGGCTCCGATTTTTTCCTCAAGCCGGTATTTGTCATCCAGCACCGTGCCGGGCAGGGCTTCAGCCAGGGCTGAAAAAATTCGGTCAGCCCGTTGCTGCGAGGCAATCAATTCCTGGTTTTTTTGTCCCAGTTCGCGGTTCTTCTGGTCCAGTTCGACATTTTGGCGTTCCAGCCGGGCGGCGGTTTCCGCCTTCAACTCGGCTTCACGGAGCGCCCCCAGAGTGCGTACCCGGTTCAACTGCGAGCGGAACAGGCCGAAAATCACGCCTCCCGTGGCCAGTGCATACAAGGTATAAGCCCACCATCGTTTCCAGGGCGGGGGAATCACCCGCACCCGGAGGGAAAGGCCGGTTTCGTTCCAGTATCCGTCACAATTGGCCGCCTTGACCCGAAAGATATAGGTGCCGCCGTCCAGATTGGTATAGGTTGCTTCCCGCTTGGTTCCGTTTTGAATCCAGTCCTGGTCAAACCCTTCAAGTTTGTAGGCATAGCGGTTCTTGCGGGAATTGACAAAACTAAGGGCGGCAAATTCAAACGTAACCATGCTTTCCGTATACTCAACGGTCAGTTCGGAAAGCTGGGAAACATCCGTGGATTGCGCCAATGAGTGGTTGTTTTTGGTAATTGCGGTCAATCGGACCGGCGGCTGATAGGTGTAATCCGTAATCCGGTTGGGTTGAAACAGGGTGAACCCATTGCTGCCGCCAAAGCACAGTTTGGTTCCGTCGGCGCTGCCACTGACCGAACCGGGCAGGAACTCGTTGCTTTGCAAGCCGTCGGCGGCTTCAAACAGACGGAAGGTGCCATTGGCAGGTTGGAACCGGGCCAGCCCGTTTTTGGTGCTCACCCACAGATGACCGGAGGCATCGGACCGGATGGCGCAGATACTGTCACTGGGTAAGCCATTGACCTCTCCGAAAAAAGTGAATTGATCGGTTTGTGGGTCATAGGCCGCCAATCCGTTGCCAGCCATTCCAATCCAGACTTTTCCCGCCGGGTCTTCAAACAAATCATTGATGGCATAAAGGATAGGTCCCTGGGGGCCGTTGGGTCTGGTGGAAAAACGTTCCAGTTTTCCGGTAGCCGGGTGAAACCGGTACAAACCGCCATCCAGCAGCCCAATCCAGATGCCGCCGGTGCGGTCCACCAGCACTGCCTGAATCCAGGTTCCGGTCAGTTCCTGCGAACCAGTGCCAAGCGAAAGAACCTTGGCAAATTGGGCGGTGGCCGGGTCAAACCGACAGAGGCCGCCTCCCAGCGTGCCCAGCCAGAGTTTTCCTTCCGGGTCCTCCGCCAGGTCAAACACGCGGTTCGGAGTCAGTCCGGCCCGTACCGTGGAATCAAAGGAAAAATTGGTGAACCCTGCTGTGGCTGGGTCAAAACGGCTTAATCCGGCTCCGTCAGTGCCAACCCAAATGGTGCCTTGATGGTCTGCAAAGATCGTGCGGATTTCATCATGGCTCAGGCTGTGCGGGTTTTTCGGGTCATGTTGGAAAACCTGCCATTGATTGGTTTCCGGGTCAAAGCGGAAAATCCCCCGGTTGCGGGTTCCGGCCCAGATTTTCCCTTGCCGGTCGAAGCATAGGCCAAAGGTCTGTTCATTGCTCCGCCCCGGTGCATGGGCGTCGGATGGTCGAAACGAGGCAAACCGGTTGGTTGGTTCGTCCACCCGCCACAAACCGTCCCAACTGCCAAACCAGAGGCTGCCCTCCTGGTCCTGGTAAATGACGGAGGTAAATCCAAACGAATCGGATTGTTGTTTGGAAAAGGTGGCGGTGAGGCGGTCAAAGACGCAGACGCCGCTGTCACGGGTGCCAATCCAGAGTTGCCCCAGATTATCCTCCCGAATCGAATAAACCGTGTCGTCACTGAGTCCGCCCGTAACCTGTGGGTTGTAACGGAAAGCGGTAAACTGCTGATTGACCGAATTAAAGTAATTCAAGCCGCCGCCATAGGTTCCGACCCACAACACCCCGGCCCGGTCCACATACAGACAGCGGATGCGCCGGGAACTGAGTCCGCCGGGGTCATCGGGCTGCACGCCGTACCGATGAAACCGGCCCGTCGCCGGGTCCAATGAACACAAACCTTTTTCAAAGGTGCCCACCCACAGGATGCCGGCATGGTCAACTGCCAGGGAACTGATTTCATCACCCGAAAGACTGGCCGGGTCGGTGGGGTTGGCCTGATAGGTCATCGCTTCGCGGGTTTTCAGGTCGAGTGCCGACAGACCGCCGCCATAGGTGCCGATCCACAACCGCCCTGCATTGTCGGGACAGAAGGCCCGAATCTGGTCGCCTCCAATACTTTTGGGATTGTCGGGTTGATGGCGAAACGTCTGAAATTGCTGGGTCGCCCGGTCAAGACACCCAATGCCACTGTCACGCGTTCCCACCCATAAAAATCCCTGAGGGTCTTCCCAAATCACGCGGATGTCGTTTTGAGGCAGAGAGTGCGGGTTATTGGGCTGATGCCGGTAAACGGTAAACGCATATCCATCAAACCGGCAAAGCCCATCCACGGTGCCAACCCAGAGAAAACCGGAACGGTCCTGAAAAATGGCCTGGACGGTACTGGCCGGCAATCCTTCCGCCAGGGAAAGGCCGGTAAATCGTTGCCGTTCTCTGGCGCAGGTCGTGGGAAGAGCCCAGCTTACCCACCCTGACAGCAGGGCCAGACACAACAGAAAGGTGGGTAAAAGATTCCTGAACCGTGGCATGGGTGGTTTGAGCCTCCGACCCGGTGGCCAGAATTGATTGGCTTTTCAAGCAAGGGAAAGGTACAAATGCAAGGCTTTTCGGTTTTGGATTGGGGGCTGGATTGCTTTCCAGGCCATCTGATGGTTCTTACAGGCTGGGAAGCGGTTGGCCGCACCCTCCAAACCAAATTCAGACACGCCAGATTATGACACAATCATTTGATTCGACAATTGACAATCCTGCCAAATCTGCCCCTTTTTCTCATGCCCCAATAACTACCCTGGTGTTATCGTGTTTTTTGCTTTCCGGGGCCAGTGGCTTGATTTATGAGGTGGTCTGGACGCGGATGCTCGGACTTGTCTTTGGGGGGACCACCTTGGCCATCAGTACGGTGCTCACGGCTTTTTTGGGTGGGTTGGCCTTGGGGAGTTTTTGGCTGGGAAAACGCGCCGATACGGTGCGGGACCCGTTTCGCGTGTATGGCCTGCTGGAAATCTCGATTGGTTGCTACGGCATACTGACGCCGACCCTGTTTGCCTCGGCAGGTTTCAGCGCCTTTTGGAAAACGTTGGTGCTGGCTGTGGGCGGCGGACAAATTACCTCCTTTTTGATTCGCTTTCTGGTTTGTTCCGGTGTGCTGATTGTGCCGACCATTCTCATGGGGGCAACCCTACCGCTTTTGGGGCGGTATGTGACGGCCAACCGCCAGTCCATTGGCATCGAAGTTGGAAAATTATACACCTTCAACACGGCTGGGGCGGTGATTGGCGTCTGGCTGGCGGGTTTTTGGTTGATTCCGGAGTTTGGCGTCAAAGGGACCGTCTCGCTGGCTGCCCTGGTCAATGTGGGATTGGGGGCGCTGGTTTGGCTGGTTTCAAGAAACAGGCTGGGGAGTCACAATCCGCAGCAGTCAGAAGTCAGAAGTCAACATGTTTCCGACTCTCAAGACTCTCAAGACTCTCAAGACTCCCCCGACTCCCCCGACGCTTCCAGGGTGAAATGGCTGCTGGCAGTGTATGCCGTCTCCGGGTTTTCCGCCCTCATGTTGGAAGTTGCATGGTCACGGGCACTGTCCCTGATTTTAGGCTCTTCCACCTATGCTTTTACCACGATGCTGGGAACATTCCTGATTGGATTGACGCTGGGAAGTCTGGTCGTTACCTGGAACCTGGACCGGATTCAGCGACCCTGGCTGGTTTTGGCGGGCCTTCAGTTGGGAATTTCAGCGTTGGCTTTTGCCACCTTGTTCTGGTTCCAGGAGCTGCCCTGGTGGTTTGTCCGTTCGGCTGGAGCGGCCCGCCATCAATGGGTGTTGTTCCAGTTGCTTCGGGCCATGATTGCAGGAGCCATTATGCTCGGCCCAACCTTGTTGTTGGGGGCTTTGTTTCCCTTACTCGTCAGGCTCTATGCCCGCCGGGAAGCGGTGGGGCACTCGGTGGGAAAACTCTATGGGTTCAATACCCTGGGAGCCATTGGCGGGTCTTTCAGTACCGGTTTTTTTCTCATGCCGATGTTTGGTCTGTCACGGGTCATCTGGCTGGCGGCAGCTATCCAAATGGTTTTGGCCGTCTGGGTGTTGGGCTTGTCATCTGGGGAAAATTCCTGGTTCAGAAAAAAGGGCGTTCTGGTGGCGGGCGTGGTCCTGGGACTGATTTTCCTGTGGGGGGCGCAACCGGTTTGGAATCCAGGGTTGATGTCCGCCGGAGTTTCTTTTTATCTGGAGGAATTTGCCTCGCTCACCCGCGAGCAGTTTCAGGGACGGGTTGCGCCCGCGCAGAACGAAACCCTCTATTACCGTGACGGACTTTCTTCAACCGTGACCGTTCAAGAGGCCCAAAACGGCAATTTCAGGATTTTACGCAACAATGGCAAAGTTGAGGGACTGATTCCCACCAATGTCAGGCAGCCGGCTGCGGGGCTGGATTTAACCACTCAAACCCTGCTCGGCGCATTGCCGGTGCTGTTGCATCCGGGCACCCCGGAGGACGTGCTGGTGATTGGTCATGGGACCGGGATGACCGCCGGTTCGGCGCTCCATTCCGCTGAAGTGAAACAACTCAAAATTCTTGAAATCGAGCCGGAGGTTTTTGCGGTTGATCATTTTTTTGTTCCGGGAAACGGAAACCCGTTGGCGGATCCACGGTGCCAGCCAATTGCGGATGATGCCCGCAATTTCCT
The DNA here is from genome assembly GCA_019695185.1 of Blastocatellia bacterium. Taxonomy (GTDB): domain Bacteria; phylum Acidobacteriota; class Blastocatellia; order Chloracidobacteriales; family Chloracidobacteriaceae; genus JAIBAN01. Next base: position 65,559 of record JAIBAN010000022.1, read on the forward strand.
GATGACTACGGACAAACAATATGATGTGTTGATTTCCCAGCCGGCAGAACCCTGGATCACCGGTTCAGCCACCCTCTTTACGATTGAACATTGGCGTTTGGCACGGGCCCGCCTCCGCCCGAACGGTCTTTTTTGTCAATGGGTTCAGGTCTATGGGCTGCCCCCACAGGAAAACCTGGCATTAATCCGGACGTTTCAGGAGGTTTTTCCGCACACGCTGATTTTTCATCCAGACCAGACGGGTGAAATCCTGTTGGTTGGGAGCAGTCTGCCCTGGCTGATTGACGTCCCGAAATTCGTGCGGCGCTGGCAGGAACCAAAGCTGCACCAGGCCTTGCAACAGATCAATCTGCATCAACCGGAGCAATTGCTGGCCCAGTTTGTGACCGGCCCCCAGGCCATGGCCAAACTGGTGGCCAAGGCTCCGCTCAATACGGATGACAATGCGTTGATTGAATTTTCCGGCCCCCGTTCGTTGTATCTGTCTGACCAGGATACCTACCTGACCAATTTTCAGGTGCTGTTCAGTGCCGGAGAGCAAATTACCGGTTATTTGTCGATTCCGGAACAATCACCTATTAACCGGGCTGAATTCCTGGCCCGTGTGAGTCTGGCTCAGGAAGGGCTGGTCCGGCCCGCCAAAGAAAAAGAACCGGTTTGGCGGGTCTGGAATGAATTCAACCGCACCAGTGCCCGCAGCCTGGCAACGGAAGCACTTGAAAGAAAAACCTCGGTTGCAACCACCTACGCTTTTCTCCGGACTGCCGGGGAGGGGGTTCCAATTGAGAAAATTCCTTACGATACATTGGTGCCAACCACCGTGGACGATTATTGCACCCTGCTCAAACCGCCTCCGGTAGCCATGTATAACCGCACCCCGGAACAGGAGGCGGAACTGTGCCGGACTGCGACCGCCCGCTTTCCGGCTGAAGCCGGGATTTGGCTGGAGGCTGGAAATAATGCCCTCCGCCGAAAACAGTTTGCTGAAGCCTCCGATTATTTGCAGAAAGCTTTGACGTTGGATCCTTCCCAGGAAATGACCCGGCTGGGTTTGGCACAAGCCTGGTTTGGGATTGGGCGGGAGCAGGAGGTGGGAGGGGTCCTCAAACCAATTCAGGAACACCATGCCAACAGTTCCCAGCTTCAGTATTGGCTGGCCCGACTGGCTCTGGTCCGGACTGAATACGGCAAAGCCCTTCAGTTATTTGAGATTTCCTCAAAACTGGGACCCGTTCCAGGTGATGCCTATGCTTACAAAGGAATCTGTGCAGAAAAGTTGGGGAACAAAGCGCTGGCTTTACAAAACTATGGGGTGTTTCTGAAATATTCCCAACCGTCGGCGCTGACTGAGGAGATTCGGGGAAGAGTGGTTGCTTTGGGGAAGTAGCAAGAGTTCGGGGTTCCGCCTTCAGGCGGCAGTTCGGAGTTCCGCCTTCAGGCGGCGGGGTTTTGAATCTTTTGCAAAGAAAGCAGCCTGAAGGCTGTACTCCGAACTGCCGCCTGAAGGCGGAACTCCGAACTTAGGCATAAATGCCGCGCATCTTGGTTTCGTAGGCCACCCGGTCAATGGCCAGCATGTAGGCCGCGATACGCATGTTGACATCGTGTTTTTCGGAATACTTCACGACTTCGTGGAAGCTGGCCACCATCGTATCTTTGAGGCGTTCGTTGACGACATCTTCCTTCCAGAAGAAGCCCATCCGGTCCTGCACCCATTCGAAGTAGGAAACCGTCACCCCCCCGGCGTTGGCCAGGATGTCGGGAATCACGAACACGCCTTTTTCCTTGAGCACTTTGTCGGCTGGCGGGGTGGTGGGGCCGTTGGCTCCTTCCGCCAGAATCCGGCATTTGATGCGGTCCACGTTGGCCGAAGTAATCTGGTTTTCGGTGGCCGCCGGCATCAGCACTTCGCATTCGAGTTCGAGCAAGTCAGAGTTGGAAACCAGTTCGCCCCCGCCGTACCCTTCGAAGGTCCGATGTTGGCGCAGGTAAGCCAGGGTTTCGGGAACGTTGAGACCCTTTTCGTTATAGATGCCGCCTTTCACATCCGAAATCGCGGTGACCTTGTAGCCGGAATTGTACAGCAGTTCGGCTCCAATCCCGCCCACGTTGCCGGAACCCTGAACCACCACGCGGGTATCAGCCGGTTTCAACCCGAATTTGGCACAGGCTTCGTCAATCACGATCAGCAGGCCCCGGCCTGTGGCTTCCCGGCGTCCACGGGAACCACCCAGTTCAACCGGTTTCCCGGTCACCACGGCGTTGACCGTGTGGCGGGCGTGCATGGAATAGGTATCCATGATCCAGGCCATCACCTGTTCGTTGGTGTTCATGTCAGGGGCCGGAACGTCCCGTTCCGGGCCAATGATGTCAATCAGTTCAGACGTAAACCGGCGCGTCATCCGTTCCAGTTCACCCATTGACATTTTGCTGGGGTCACAAATGACGCCGCCCTTGCCACCGCCAAACGGAATGTTGACCACGGCGCATTTCCAGGTCATCCAGGCAGCAAGCGCACGAACTTCATCCAGTGTGACATCAGGTGCGTAACGGATTCCGCCTTTGGCCGGACCACGGGCAAAGTTATGCTGGACGCGATAGCCGACAAAGACTTCGTAATGGCCGTCATCCATCATGGTCGGAATATAAATGGTCATTTCCCGGTTGGGGACGCGAAGAATGCGATAGATATTCGGGTCCAGGTCCAGAAGTTTGGCCGCTTCGTCAAAGCGCGCCATCATGGACTCAAACGGATTATCTTCTTTGAAATTCCGTGCATCATCAACAAAGACGTTTGGCATGGGATTTTCTCCTTGGGATGGAAACAAAGATGAAAAGACTGCAGGTTAATTAAGTTGTCGGGAGCCGGTGGTCAGTAACCAGGGAGTGAATGAAAATTCAACGGTCAATGATCAGCTTATGATGGCTTGGGTAGGGAAATACAAAAATGACTGCTGTTGGAATTTTGTTCCCAGCCTGCCAGCTACTGACCAGTGGCTCCTGTTTGTTTATGCAGACCTACATTCAACGCACCGGAACGAAAGCCCTCCAGGTCAAGCGTCACGTAGGCAAATCCAAGTGGTTTCAGCGCAGCAAGCATGCGTTGCGCCATGGATGGGTCCAGCGCGAGGTGCAGTTCCTCGGAACCGATTTCGACGCGGGCCAGGTTGTCATGATGGCGGAGCCGGACCACGCGAAAACCAAGTGTTCGCAGCGCCCGCTCGCCCCGTTCAATCACGGATAATTTCTGGAGTGTGACCGGCATGCCATAGGGAATGCGGGAAGACAGGCAGGGAGAGGCTGGTTTTTCCGCCGTCGGTAATTGCCAAAACCGGGAACGTTCGCGGATTTCGTTCTTGGTAAATCCAGCTACCACCAGAGGACTTTGCACCCCATGATTGCGGGCTGCCTGCATTCCCGGACGGTAATCAGCCAAATCATCGGCATTATTGCCGTCACACAGGGTTTTCAGACTGCGGCGGGTGGCCAGTGCGGTCAGTTCGGTAAACAATTCGTCTTTACAGAAATAACACCGGTTGGAAGGGTTGGAGCGATACTCAACGCGGTCCATTTCATTGGTGGAAATCCATTCGTGGCGCAACCCCCAGTCCTGTACCAGATGCGTGACATCTTCCCGCTGCTCGGCGGCCAGGCTGGGACTGACAGCCGTCACACTGAGCGCCCGGTCCCCTAATTCCTGATGGGCCACCACAGCCAGATAAGCACTGTCCACGCCCCCGGAAAACGCAATCAGCACCGGTGCATGGTCCTGAAGCCAGGCACGGAGCTGCCGCTCTTTTTCTTCAGCCGTACCAACCCGCACAGCACGAGCCTGTGACAGGAGGTCGGGTCCGGAAGCGGTCTTCATAAGGGGAAACGTGATCCTTTGTGGAGAGAACTGCACAGGAGATTTCCGAAAAGCGGGCGCATCATACTCCACGGGATGGGGCAAGGCAAGTTTTTCCCAATCCGCCTGTGCCCAATGAAAGAACTGGAAAAACAACAGGATTTTGGAAGGGGCTTTTCAACTGTTGAAATTTCGGTTGGGAGGGGCCGCCAGGTCGAAATTCCATTCTGCACGAACAGTTGCTTGTCACAAGACCCTGCGATATAGTGAATTTTGGAACGTTTTGATTCAAAAAACACAAAATGTGGTAAAAGCAACGAACTCCGCCGGATGGCAACCCGTTAAAGGGCTGACAACATCCGAGGAAGGGCCGAAAATCCCGGCTTGAACACCAAGTTCCCTGAACCTGGGCCCCATCGCAAAAATCAGCAGCGTTTTTTGTCAGGCAAGCCCGATTGAGTCAAACTTTCCTAAAACCTTGGGTCTTTTCCAAAGCCAAAACAGCAGCTCTTGGCTGAATCAATGATCCAAGGCAGTCTGCGGCAGGGGTTGTCAGATGCCGTATCCAAATCGAAGTTGGTGGAGGACACTGTTGTGCAAGATGTGAATCATCTCGACCATTCCAAGGGCACCGAAGTACCGCTCTTTGCAGGCTTGCGGGAAGAATCACTTGTCACCCGACTGTCACGCGAAGCATCTTTGGCTCTTGGCGAGCTGTTCCGTGACCCGTCCGGTTTTTTCAAACGCCGTTTTTCCAACGAGGAAGCCAATAGCCAGCTCTTTTCCGGGCTGCATATTGATTCGTTGCGGACCCGGTTTGTGCGTGAAGTGCGCCAAAATGCGCAGGACTTTGCACGCAGTCCAAGCGGTTATGTTAAAGGAGTTTTCACCGTTACCAGCCGTGAAGGCCGCCGGTTGGAACTTCTTATGTGGTGCATGGCTTTTGCCTTTTTTGCTTTTGCTGCCACTTTTGGTGTTTTTTTTATCATTCCCCACCAGCTTTTCCCTCCTGCTGCTCCCGTAGTTGAAGAAAAACAGGATTTGCATTTGATTGCCATGGTGGAACCGCCTCCGCCTCCGCAGCCGGTTCCCAAAGTCGGTGGCGGGGCCGGTCTGGGTGCGAAAAAACCGGGACTCGGCGGCGGCGGCGGCGGTGCCAAGGAATTGACCCCAGCCTCCAAAGGCCGATTGCCACAGGCTTCGCTGACTCAGCCGCAAATTGTGGCTCCCAGCACGCACCAACATATTGAACAACCTTCGTTGCCGGTTCCGGCAATTATTCGAGCTGACCCGGCGCTGGTTCCCAAGCAGGATATGAATCTGCCAATTGGCGACCCGAAAGGGGTTTTGGGAGCTCCTTCCGACGGACCGGGAAGCGGCGGGGGCATTGGTACCGGTCGGGGCGGCGGCGTTGGTTCTGGTGAAGGCGGCGGGGCCGGTCCTGGTCGGGGCGGCGGCATTGGCGGCGGTGATGCAGGCGGTGGTGGCGGCAATGCCAATCTGCGGCCAACCATCATTTCCCAGGTCAAGCCGAAATACACCGAAGAAGCCCGGCAGAATAAAATCCAGGGCAAAGTGGTCCTGTCGGTTGAATTCCGTTCTGATGGTTCGATTGGCGATATTCGGGTGATTCGGGGCCTGGGGTACGGATTGGATGAAAAGGCCATCGAAGCAGCCCGGTTGATTCGATTCCGGCCTGCCGTTCAGGAGGGCAATCCGGTTCCCTGGCGAGGCAAGGTGGAATTTACCTTCAACCTGATCTAATCGCCACATTTCTCCAAATAAAAAACCGGGCGGAGCATTCCACTCCGCCCGGTTTCTTTTTTGCCAAAAAAAGAAGACCTATCCTTTTTTCTCTTCCTGGCGATGCCGCCAAAATTCAATCACTGCCGGCAGCACGGAAATGAAAACAATCATGACAATCACCAAAGAAAAGTTCTTTTTGACAAACGGGTGCCCACCAAAAAAGTAACCCGCATAAACCAGCGAACCAATCCAGAGCATTCCTCCACCCAGGCTGAAGGCGATAAACCGGGAGTAAGGCATTTTTCCAATTCCGGCGACGAACGGGGCAAACGTCCGCACGATGGGGACAAACCGCGCGATAATAATGGTTTTCCGCCCGTACTTTTCATAAAACTTTTGGGTCCGGACCAGATGGTTTTTGTTAAAGAGCAGGGAATCCTCTTTTTGAAAAACCTTGGGGCCAATCCGGTTTCCAATCCAGTAATTGGTTGTATCGCCGAGTATGGCGGCCAGGGAAAGCAGGCCAAACACCCACAATGGATTTAACTGACCGGTGGCGGCTGCCAGCGCACCCACTGCAAAGAGCAGCGAATCGCCCGGTAAAAAGGGGGTGACAACCAGTCCGGTTTCACAAAAGATGATGGCGAACAGGATGACATAAGTCCATGAACCGTATTGCTGCAACAGCTCGCCCAGGTGGCGGTCAAGATGTAAAACCAGATCAATCAGATATTTAAGAAACTCCATTGCTACCTCTCAGTCGGCTGAATTCGTCAAAAGCGCGCATTCTAGCATCAAATTGTGAGAGGAGGGCAAACTGCTTTCGAGAAGGGCAGGACAAGCCAGCCCTGGCAAGGGGCACAGAAGCTCAATTCCCCGGTTGCTTCAGCAGCAAATCTATGCTCACATAGTTTCAATGCCCCGTTTGCCGCAACTTCCATGGGCTTGTTTTTCAATCACATTAAACAGGGGGTTTTATGGCTCGTGAACGCGCCCAGCTATCTGAAATTTCTCCACTGTCAAATGTGGAGTCTGAACCCGAATCTTTCCGCCGTGAGCCCAAGGAACCGCGTGAAAACCAGGATTCCGTCCGCCGGGCTCATGAAATCATTGAACTGCTCGACCAGCGGCGGGGCGAGCGGCATATTGTGGCAATTCAGAATTTTCCCGACCCGGATGCAATTGCTTCCGGCTTGGCGCACCAGATGCTGGCAGCTCACTTCGACATCACGGTGGATATTGTGTACGACGGGTTTATCAGCCATCAGGAAAATCTGGCATTGGTGCAGTTGTTGCAAATTGAACTGCTGCATTACGACCCGAAACTGGACTTGGGCCAATATCAGGCCAGTATTTTTGTGGACAACCAGGGAACCACCACGGGTTTGACCGGAAAGCTCAAAGAGGCAGGCGTTCAGCCGTTGGTGATTGTGGACCATCACGAACGGCAGGGCCTGATTGAGGCTCCCTTTACCGACCTTCGCAAGGTTGGGGCCACTGCCACGATTTATACGGAATATTTGCGGTACAGTCCCTATTCGCTGGAAAAAAACAATCAACAGCACATTCGGCTGGCCACCGCGTTGATGCACGCCATCCGGAGCGAAACCGGAGGCATGATTCGGGCCCGTGAAGCCGATTTCAAGGCTGCCGGCTATTTGACCGGATTTGTGGACCATAGCCTGTTAAGTGAGATTTTGAATGTCAAGCGCTCCAAACGGGTGATTGATGTCATCAAAATTGCCCTGGAAAACCGGATTGTCCGTGACAATTACAGTATTGCCGGAGTGGGATTCGTGCGGTATGAGGACCGGGATGCCATTCCGCAGGCAGCGGACTTTCTCTTGACCGAGGAAAACATCCATACGGCGATTGTCTATGGCATCATCATCAAGGAAGGCGAGCGGGAAGTCATCATCGGCAGTCTGCGCACTTCCAAAGTAACCCTCAACCCCGATTCTTTCCTCAAAACCGCCCTCGGAAAGGATAATTCCGGGCATTTTTACGGTGGTGGAAAATACGAAGCCGGCGGGTTTGAAATTCCGATTGGGTTTTTGTCGGGTTCGCTTGAAGAGGAGTTCATGCGCTCCAAATGGAAAATTTACGATGCCATGGTCAAGCGGAAACTGTTGGAAAAAATCGGTGTGGAAACCATTCAGGCCGCCAATCGGACCGCCAATTTGCAGGAATGGGCCGATGAGTAAAGTTTTGAGTTTTGAAATTTGAATGGTGAGTTAAAAATAATGCCAATACCCAAGCAGATTTTGGACCGACCATATTCCCGTGGTGAAGAACTGGCCAACAGTCTTTCACACGGGGTGGGATGTCTTGCCAGCCTGATTTCGGTGCCCATCCTGGTGAGCACCACTCTGGCCAAAGGAACCGCCTGGAATGTGGTGGGCGTGTCAGTTTTTGCCCTTAGTTGCGTGGTGCTCTATCTGGCTTCGACGGTCTATCATGCGCTGCCGTCCGGGCGGGGGAAGCATACCTTTCGAGTGGTGGACCACGTGGCCATCTACCTCCTGATTGCGGGAACTTATACTCCGTTTACCCTGGGGGTGTTGCGCGGAGGCTGGGGGTGGACGTTGTTTTCGCTGATTTGGGCAGCCGCCGTGGCCGGTATTTGTTTCAAAGTCTTTGGTGGGTTTCGTTATCCCAGGGTTTCAACCGTCATGTATCTGGCCATGGGGTGGCTGGTCATGGTTGCCGCCAAACCCATGGTGCAATTGGTTCCCCCGGCAGGATTGATGTGGTTGCTGGTGGGAGGCATTTGTTATTCCGGGGGTGTCTGGTTTTATCGGGCCGAGCACGTACGCTATGCTCATTTTGTCTGGCATTTGTTTGTGTTGGCGGGAACCACCTGTCATTTTTTCGCGGTCCTGTGGTACTCAGCCTGAATTTCACCAAGAGGGAAAGGTATTTGAGCCGACCCCAAACCTGATTCCGGGTTGAAATTGTTCATGGACTGCTGGAGCCGTCACCACACCATGAACCTTAATTCCAGTCAATGCGGGCCTGACTGGAAGGCACCAAAGTTCTATGTTGGATTGCATCAACCGTTCTCCTGCCCGGTTCCAACCGGTCCTCCGCTGGCACAGGTTGGGGCAACTGTGCCTGTTCCTCGCCCTGATGATTTTGGCGGATGGGACCTGGGTTCAGGCATCCTCGGGGAAAAACGAACCGGTGGCCGATTTGGTGACACAGGGAAGGTTGACCTTTCGTGCCTACAATGAAAAGGACGGACTGCCCCAAAATGCCATTGAGGACATGGGGTTTGACCAGCAGGGCTTTTTATGGGTGGGGACTCAGGATGGAGCGGCCCGATATAATGGCCGCGAGTGGAAAGTCGTCAACCTGCCCAATCCGGCCAGCTCAAATTTTATCCGTACCATGCTGGTTTCGGAGGACGGAAGCTTGTGGTTTGGCCGCCAGGATGGTGGCTTGGCCCGGCTTCAGGGGGACAACCGCTGGACCGAATTTACCCGCCACAACGGACTGCCGGCCAACCGGGTGGATTGTCTGGCGGAAACCGTAACCGGCGATGGGAAAATCATCCTCTGGGCGGGAACCAGCGGCGGCGGCCTGGCTGCCTTCCAGGACGGAACATGGACGGTATACAACCAGCCATCGGACATTCCTCATAACAATATTACTTCCCTGGCGGTTTTGCCGAAAAAGGAAGGACAGGCTTTGTGGGTGGCGACTCCGGGGGGCGTGGCCTGCTGGGAAGCAGGTCATTGGACCAAGGCCCCATTGCCTGACCGGCTGGCCACCTCGCACCCCAGTTGTTTGTTTGCCGGTGTTGATGCGGCTGGCTCCCCTGTCATGTGGCTGGGATTTGACGATGGTCAGCTTGGGTATTTCCATAATGGTGACTGGCAAGGGGTGCAGACACCGCCCCAGGTTCAGTCGCATCCCATCATTGCGCTGGCTCAAACCCGATTGCCGGATGGTTCCCGGACTTTATGGCTCGGCCTGGAGGATGCCGGGCTGGCCCGCCTGGAACGAGGCTGCTGGGAGGTCGTGGATACCTCCAAGGGGTTGCCCAGCAACACCATCAAAACGCTGCTGGCCGAGGATACCTCCCAGGGCAGTCGCCGGCTGTGGATTGGGACGGACGGAGCCGGCCTCATCCGGCTGGAGTTAAGTCAGTGGTTGACGTTCAACACCGCCAGCGGACTGCCGGCCAATATGGTGTTCAGCCTGCTTGTGACCCGGAGTCCGGAGGGAATCGAAACCCTCTGGGCTGGAACCAATGGGAAAGGTATTGCCCGGTTGGAAAAGGGACATGTCACAGTCTTTGATGAATCCGCCGGTTTGCCCGTCAGCACCGCCTTTGCTCTATTGGAAACCACTGGTATCGAGCAGCAACGGATTGTCTGGGCCGGTTTGCGGGGAGGCGGCATCGCCCGGTTTGTGAATGGCCGCTGGAAGCAGGAGGTTTCGGATTTTGGACTGGAAACCGCTTCGGTGCGGCGCTTGATTGAAACCGTGACCCCGGCAGGGGAGCACGAGTTATGGGCGGCCACCGGTCGTTTGGGGCTGGCTCATTATGCCAAAGGCCGCTGGAGTCAGGTGACCACTAAAGACGGGTTGCCGACCGACCGGCTTTTTACTGTGCTGGAGGCGGAAAACTCGATTGGTGAACGTGAGTTATGGGTGGGGACCGAAGGCGGAGGGATGGCCTGTCGTAAAAACGGGAAATGGGTGGTGTATGACCAGTCCTCCGGATTGCCCAACAACAGTGTGTTGTCGCTGCTGGTGACCAAAGCGGCGGACGGTACCCCGACCTTATGGGCCGGGACCGAAGGCGGGGGAGTCGCCCGCATGTTTCTGAGTTCCGGAAGCCGAACATTGACTGTTTTTTCGGATAAATCCCAACCGGCTTTGCCCAACAACACCATTTACCAGGTTCAGGCTGATGACCAGGGGCGCATCTACCTCTTTACCAATAAGGGCGTGGCACGCCTTTCACCCCGCACTCCGGACCGCACCAACCCGGCGGAATATGAAGTTTACACGTTTACGGTGGAAGACGGCCTGCCCAACAATGAATTCAACGGTGGTTCTTCATACCGTGACGGAAAAGGCCGAATTTGGGGCGGCTCCATCGGTGGTGCCGTGGTGTATGAACCGGACCGTGAGGTCCCTGAACCAAGGGAAAAACGGCTGACCCTGGAGCGTTTGCAGGTGAATGGCGAATCCGTGGTCGTGCACCCGGTTGCCAATGGGATGGAATACCTGCTGCCGGAGCCGCTCCGGTATGACCAAAACAATCTCCTGGCCGAATTTTCCCTGCTTAGTTTTTTTCGGGAAAAAAACACCGCCTATCGCATCCGGTTGGAGGGATTCGACCAGGGGGCACCCGGCTGGATGGTTGATTTCAAAAAGGAATATACCAATCTGCCTGCCGGGCAATATCGTTTTGAGGTTTGGGGGCGGGATGCCGGTGGAACGCTGACAGGGCCACTGCGGCTCAGGTTTTCGATTCGCCCTGCGCCGTGGCTGACCTGGTGGGCCTATGTGACGTATTTCTGTGTGGGCGGCGGAAGCCTTTTTCTGGGGGTGCGCTGGCGGTTGCGGACGCTTGAACAGCGAAATCTGCTGTTGGAAACACGGATTGCCGAGCGGACGGCTGACCTGGCTCGCGCGGTTGAGGAAACCCAGCACAAAAATGAACAACTGGAGGCAGCCAAAAGTCAGGTTGAACACAAAAACCGGGAACTGGGCCGAAAAATCAGCGAACTGCTGGCATCACAGCAACAGGCTGACCGGATTTTCTCGGCTTTGGCGGAGGCCCTGCCGGGTACGGTGCTGGATGGAAAATACCGGCTGGAGGAAAAAATCGGGGCCGGTGGCTTCGGCACTGTATTTCGCGGAACCCAGCTCAACCTCAACCGCCCGGTGGCCATCAAGGTGTTCCGGCCCCGGCCTGGAAACGATACGCCCGAATCGGTGGAACGCTTCAAACGCGAGGGCATTTCCGCCACCCTGGTCAACCATCCGAATGCCATCCAGGTGATTGATTCGGGGATTTCAGCGGAAGGGGTGGCGTATATTGTCATGGAGTTGTTGCAAGGACATTCCCTGGCTGAGGAAATCCGCCTCAAACGAAGGTTTTCACTCAAACGGGTGCAGGAAATTGTGCAACCGGTCTGCGCTGCCCTGACCGAGGCTCATTCATGCGGCATCATCCACCGGGACATCAAACCGGACAATATCTTCCTCCATCAGACCAGGGAAGGTGAGGTGGTCAAAGTGGTGGATTTTGGCTTGGCCAAACTCAAAGAGGATGCCAACGATGTTCTGTCTGAGGGGATGACCGCATCGGGCGTCCTGATTGGCACACCTTCCTATATGTCTCCGGAACGGTTAAGTGGCAAATCCTATGACGAGCGGGCCGACGTCTACAGCGTGGGCGTGGTACTCTATGAATTATTGTGCGGAAGCCTTCCGTTCCAGCCTTCGGAACGCGGTGTGATTGACGTAATTTTGCGTCAGATTCACGAACTTCCCCAGCCCCCCCGCCAATTGAATCCGGACCTTCCGACCGGGGTGGAGCAGGTTGTGCTCCATGCCCTGGAAAAAAATCCGGCCTTGCGCCCAACTGTTATGAAATTGGAACAGGAACTGGCCGTTGCGATGGAAAACCTGCCTGAAGAAATCCTGACCCGTGAAACCTCCCTTTTCTCGCTGATGGAAACCGCTGAACTCAAAGTCACTTTAGGAGGCAAGGTCGGCGACCGGCTGACGGATGCCATTCCCCCAGCCAAAAAAACCATCTCCTGACCCGAACAACCTGATGCGCCTGTTCCGGTTCAATTAACCATGCTCAAAACCCCTGGGCGGGAGCATCCCTTTTTCTGGGCCAGTTTTATTCAATCGGGCGAATGGGGCAATCTTGCCGGAAAAGGGTAAGGGATGAAGGGGAACGAAACCCCGGTTCCTGGTTGGGGAGTTTTTCTCAGGGATGAAGGATGAAGGATGAGGGAACAGCAGACCCCCTGGGTTTTTTCGCTCAACACCAGGATGTTCTTTGAATCAGCTCTTTCAGTTGGTTCTTTTCTTCCTTCATCCCTCACCCTTCATGCAGCCAGCAGGTTATTTGCGTTGTTTTTTCAGCAGGGAATCCAGATGCTTGACGGCTGCCTCCAGCACTTCGTCACGTCCGGCTCTGATTCCTTCAGGAGTGGGTTCAACTTTGATATGGGGCTGGATGCCAACCCGCTGAAGCTGCCGCCCATCCCCATGCCGCACTTCCATGCCGGAAAACATCATGACAATCCCGCCTGGCACGACCAGGTTGGTGACATTACCGTCAGCACCGCTGGTGGGGCTGCCAATAAAGGTGACATCGGTCGCCGCCTCCAAAAAGAGGCACAGGTGTTCAGCTGCACTGATTGCATTTTCATTAATCAGAACCACCACTTTGCCCTGATAAATCCGGTCGGTCCGATTGGGTGTCTTTTGGAAATAGGTGAGGCCGGGGGTATCAACCTGATAAAATTCATCGGAAAAAAAGAGCCCTGTCTGAAGGGGCCGAGAGATCTGGGCAAACGGAACCCCTTTTTTCCGGGACAGCCAGGAACTCAGCTCGGTGTAGTTGATGTGAGGGTAACCGCGCAGGTCCAGAATCAGTCCTGAGGTTTCCATGATGGCAGTCCGGGCTGGTTCCACCTCGTCACGGGTCAACCGGTCCAAATCAAGATATCCGTATCCGGAGGGCAGAACCTGGAAAACCGGCGTTTGGCGAGGCTGCGGGACCATGGCTTGGCTGGCTGGAGTGGTTCGGACCAGCTCCACTTCGCGTGTCTGACCGTTTTTGCCCGCCAACTTCAGCCGAACCCGACTGTCTTTGGTTCCACGCAAAAGGTTGAAATGCTCATTCCAATAGGCAGCCTGTGGCGTGGAGGCCGCTCTAGGTTTGAGCGGGGTGGCAAATTTTACTTCCACCGGCACGCCGTCGACTGCCAGCACCAGGTCGCCAGGTTCAATTCCAGTTGTTTGCCCGATTTGAGGATCCTTGATTGCCTCAATCAATACTTTTCCCCCGGCCCGACGCAGAATCAATTCGGGGGCAAACTCACCCAGATGGTCATCCAGGGCTTTCATTGGATACACGACACTATGCGAGTCCTGGAGCCGGGTTGACAGCTCCGCCAAGGTCCTTTGGTATTCAATCTGGTTCTGATTGGCCATAAAGCGGGGGATAAATTCAGTCAAAACCGTTTTCCAGGGGCTTTCCACCAGATGTTTGTATGGGAAAAAGTAATTGGTGGCATTCCAAAACCGAAACAATGCGAGGAGTCGGTAATTTTCATCAGGGAACGTCATGGTTTCGTAAGCCCGGTCTTTCAGGTTGCGGGCTGGGGGAAGTGGGGAAGCGGTTGGCAGTGCGGATTGGGGCGGAGTCTGGTTCAAGGCTTTTTGGGCAAATGCCACAATGGTTTCGTCCGAGGATTCCTGGGCCGGGAGGAACCCCTCTGGCTGGAAGTTCAGACTGCCGCTGGGGGTTACCCGTTCGCTGATGCGTACATTAGCCCAAATGCCATCCATAAGCAGGAATGAATGGCTGGAGTTTTCGCTTTCCCCCATTTTGGTCCCCACTTCGAGAATTTTGGCCCCGGTGGCTTGCAAGCCACTCAAAACCGGAAAGATATCCGGTGTTTGACCGTCAATGAGGACGGTCACGGGCAGAGGTTTTTCCGCTTTCCCCATAACGGTGCCGGATTCTTTGGTGGTAAAGCTGGCACCATACCCCTCAAAACCAGTTCCGACTTGAGGGGGGTACCCTTCATATGACCGACACCGGATTGTGCCGAGCGGGATTTCCCCTTTGACAAACAGAGGGATGATTGACTTGATGATTTCTGGAAATGAATACTGGAGGTTTTGTGGATTGGGCACAGGGGAAAACCGACAATCCAGAATGACGCCTTTGGATTTGGCAATTTCTGCCGCTATTGCGGTTCTGTGTTCGGCCGTGAGCGTGCGCTTTTGAAAGAGGTCGGCCAAGGCCGGAAGATTGACGATGAGGTTTTCATTCACAGTCCGGTACAGGGCTGGTGTCGTTTCAGAGGTTTCTTGCGTCGGGAAGGACGGTTCCACATCCGGGGCAACCAGAACTCTGGTCAGCGGGTCATCCAGCTTTTGCAAGAGTCGGCCCAGAGCCTGTTTGAACTCCTGTGGATTGCGGGCGGCTTTGACTTCAGGAATGGCTTTTATCAGGGCATCATCCCAGTCAATATTTTTGTAAGCCAAATGCGGGTGGAAAAACTTGACGGCACCCCACAGCCGACCCAATTCAGCCAAATGGGCGGTGACATACTCCGACTCACTTAAAAAAGAATCCAGCCGGAGGGCATAATGCCCGTTCGCTTTATTTAGGGAGAGGGGGTGGAGTTCAACCCGATAGATACCGGTTTGAGGGGCGAGAAAGGTGGTTTGTGCTTCCCCATACGAACCATGGGGAGAGTCCAGGGCAAAGAGCGGTTTTCCATCCGGCAGTGAGACGGTGATGGCCAAATCCACCCCGTTTTTTTTCAACCTCAGGCTGGGAATCTGCTTGGCCTGTAATTCCAGGCTATAGATATGGGTTTGTTTTTCACTGATTTCCCGTTCAATCGGGGCATTCAGTTTCAGTGGGGCCACTGCTTCGTGGCCCAGGCTTGTCAGCGGGTTGGTTCCAATCAGATACAACATAAAGACCAGACCAAAGAACAGTTTCGACATGTAAGGGTTCCTTTCTTGGATGACATGAAGGCGGCAGGCCTTCGTACAAGTGAGGAGTCGAAAGGGACCGATAAAATCCATCAAAAAATTTCAACCAGTGAAAAATGGATTCGAATTGCCATCCTGGCTGAAGCGGGAACAAAAATTGGCTGGGCCGGGTCAAATACACAATTCCACTTCCCCAAGGATACACCTATGCTTCAAATGGAAAAGAACATGCTCCGGCGGAGTCTGACTGTTTTTATGCTGGCTTTTGTACAACTCTGGGTGTTTTTGTTTGTGATTGTCTTTGGTTCCCAGCCGATAATATGCAGCGGCACCTGGATGGCCAACCCGCATGTCTACGCACATGTGACGCCACGGAATCGGGTATGCCTGTTGAAAGTTCAAGTTCTCCCCAACGGATACGGTTTTTCCGGCACTCAGCCGGTCTCGTTGGAAAACCTGATGCTTGAGGTCAAACCGGTCCTGGCTACCCTGCCGACAGACCGGCGGATGGTCACCATCCAGGCGTGGGGTGGCGTTCCTTACGAAAAAGTCATCGAGTTGGTGGAGGTTTTACAGACGGCAGGAGTAACAACCGTGGATTATCAAATGACCCATCAAACTGGCGCAAACCGCCGAAAATGATGCTTTCAGCCATCAGTCCGTTAAACTTTTACCTTGGGCCATTTGTAGGCGGCCATCCACTGTCTCATTTCCTTGACTGTATTCTGATTGGCATCCAGCCATTTTTTGGCTTCGGCGGGATTTTTTCGCTGGAACACTACATAGGCAAAGGCATCAGCAAATTTATGCTGGGCCAGTTCCACAAAAAACGGGGCGTAATAGAGGGCTCCAAATCCGGCGGCCTTCTTCTTTTTTCCTTCGCCCATCGAAACAAAAAGAGTTGAAAGCTGGTGGGTCAGATGCTGGAGTTCCGTTTTGCCCCGTTCTTCCTCAGTTGTATTGGCGGCTGCCAAAAGACTGAGCATGGTGCTTTCGGTGGTAAAATCGCCCTCGTCCTTTTTCTCGTTGGGGTTGAACAGAATCGTGAATTCGTCGGGTTTTTGCCCTTTCTGAAGGCCCTGGGTCAGGATTTTTTCGACTAGTTGCAAGGCAATCGGGGACCGTTTGGAAAGCGGTTCGGCGGCTAAAAAACGGGAAAGGGCAAGCAAGGCCGGAATCGGATACTCATTGTAGTAATAAATCTGTCCCAGCACCAGATGGCTGGTTAAATGACCGGGCTCGGCCACCACCGCCTGCTTGAGCGTTTTTCGGGCGTCGTCAATTTTCCCGTGATTGTGATAGGCAATCCCCAGATTGAAATAAAGCCGGCCGGTATCGGGAAATGACTTGATGCCAGCCTGATAGACCTTTACCGCTTTTTCATAATCGCCCAGCGCATCAAAGTTGTTCCCGACCAAAATATACACATCCGGTAAAATATCGGTTTTGTATTGAGCGGCTTTGAGGGCCAGTTCCTGGCTTTTGGCATATTCCTTTTTGCCAGCGTAGGAAAACGCCATTTCATAGATCGCGGTGACGTTATCGGCATTTTCCTTGAGTACGGCTTCATACTTGGCAATGGCCAGTTCAAACTGCCCTTCGTCGTGCAGTTTTTTTCCTTCCAGAAGCAGCTTGGACTGCTGCTCAGTCGCAGGCTGTGGTGTCAGTTTGGGAGTGGGCAGGATGTCTGCGAGGACTGGGAATGAAAACAATGAGAAAAGAAACAAATACAGAAGGGCGGGTTTGAGCATACTTTTCTAATTGAGAATTGAGAATTGAGAATTGAGAATTCAAAACTCTGGTGATGACTTTGCGGACCTTGAAACAGGAACCTGCCCAACTTATAAAGCCAACCACAGCCAGGGAAAACCCGAATCACCCGGATTCCATTCTCAATTCTCAATTCTTCATTCTCAATTATTTAAACGCCTGAAGGCCGGTGACTTCGGCACCGATAATCAGGGTGTGGATGTCGTGCGTGCCTTCATAGGTGAGCACGGATTCAAGGTTGTTCATGTGCCGCATAATCGGATATTCGCCGCTGATGCCGTTGGCACCGAGAATGGTGCGGGCGGTGCGGGCGACTTCCAGGGCCATGGCCACGTTATTGCGTTTGGCCATCGAAACCTGCGCCGGGGTGACTTTGCCGGCGTCCTTGAGGCGTCCCAGTTGGAGCGACATCATTTGACCTTTGGTGATTTCGGTAATCATGTCGGCCAGTTTCTTTTGCGTCAGTTGGAAGCCGCCAATCGGACGGTCAAACTGAATCCGCGAGAGCGAATATTCGAGCGCCGCCGAATAGGTTGCCATGGCCGAGCCCACTGCACCCCAGGCAATCCCATACCGGGCCTGATTCAAACAGGAGAGCGGTCCGCGCAGCCCTTCGACACCGGGCAGAATGTTTTCTTCGGGAATTTCGCAGTCTTCAAAAATCAGTTCCGAGGTGATGCTGGCCCGGAGCGAATGCTTCCGTTTGATTTCAGGGGCAGTAAAGCCCTTGGTGCCTTTTTCCACCAGGAAGCCGCGAATGCTGCGGGTGTCCTCGCCGGTTTTGGCCCAGACCACCGCCACGTCTGCGACGGTGCCGTTGGTAATCCACATTTTCGCGCCGTTCAGTTTCCAGCCATAGGGAGTCCGTTCGGCGCGGGTAATCATGCCGCCCGGATTGGAGCCGAAATCGGGTTCGGTCAGGCCAAAACAGCCGATTTTGGTGCCTTTGGCGAGTTCCGGCAGCCATTTCCGCTTTTGTTCTTCGGAACCGAAGGCATAAATCGGATACATCACCAGCGACCCCTGCACCGAGGCAAAGCTGCGCACGCCTGAATCACCGCGCTCCAGTTCCTGCATGACAATCCCGTAAGCGGTCGCGCTCATGCCGGCACAACCGTATTCCTCCGGCAGGTTCGCGCCATAGAGACCCAGGTCGCCCATCGGCAGAATCAGCTCGTTGGGATAGACGCCCTGTTCATAGGCTTCTTCAATCACCGGCAACACTTTTTCGTCCACAAAGCTGCGAACCGTGTTGCGTACCATCAATTCTTCCTCAGACATGAAAGCGTCCAAATTAAAATAATCAACGTTTTTCATACTCGACAAAAAGCTCCTTGCGAAAGACCGGGCCAGGCGGGTCTGGCCGGACGGGTTACGAAGACTCCAGCGGCACACGTGAGAATGAATGCGAATAAAGTGTATGATGGTGGCCGACTGGATGAAAACCAGAGGTTTCAAAATTGAGAATTGAGAATTGAGAATTATTTTCCGGATTCTCAAGGTTCCCAAAACTGAAGGTTGAAGCCTGGAACTCGCAACAATACCATTGGAAAAAAAAAGATGCTACCTCGTGCAACGCCGCGCTATTCCTTGATTGGCTTTCTGATTGGAATACTCTCGTTTTCCTATCTTTCTACGCATCCGGATACTGCAACTGAGACACATTCTCAATTCGAACTTCTCAATTCGAACTTCTCAATTCCTTCCGGGTACCGTCTCGACCTGCTTCCGAACGACCCCTTTTACACCAATGCCGGCAATGTCAAGACCGATTTTCAACGGTGGATATTTGACGGCATCAAAAACAACCGGAACCTGAACGCCCAAACCGCCTGGGACCTCACCACCGGGCGTCCTGATGTGGTGATTGCCGTGGTTGATTCGGGAGTGCTGGTTACACATCCCGATTTGAAAGACAACCTTTGGCGCAATGAAAAGGAGATTCCGGGAAATGGCCTTGACGATGACGGCAATGGTTTTGTGGATGACGTGCAGGGCTGGGATTTTGTGGGCAATTCAGCGAACGTGAATCCTGATTTGGGTGATGGTCTGGATAATGATGGAAACAGTCTGGCGGATGAAAACACCTATCATGGGACTTTTCTGGCCGGACTCATCGCCGCCAAAGGAAACAACGGTACTGGTATTGCCGGAACCACCTGGAACTGCCGTTTCATGCCGCTCAAGGTGGTGGGGGCAGACGGCACCGCCGCCGAAACCGAGGTGGTCCGGGCGATTCGGTATGCGGTCGCCAATGGAGCCAGCGTCATCAACCTCAGTTTCAGCGGCCTAACCGCCGGGGCTGACATCCGGGCGGCGATTGCCTTTGCACTGGAGCGCAACGTGGTGGTGGTAGCTTCGGCAGGTGATGAAAATTCGCCTTCCCCGCGATTTCCGGCCCGGTTGCCGGGCGTCATTTCCGTCGGAGCCACGGCCAGTGGTTTCACCAATGCCCCACGTGATTTTAACGGCTCCAAAATCAACGGAAGGGCTGCCTTTACGACCTTCGGGCCGGAGGCAGTGGATGTAGTGGCACCGGGGTTTGCCCTTTCCACCGGCGTGTTGAGCGTATTTGACGAACGGGCCGGAGAAGGGAAGGCGGGCACGGCGGTTTACACCTTTGCGTCGGGCACCTCGGTTTCGACGGCCCTGGTGTCAGGGTTGGCGGCGCTGGTCATTTCACGAGGCCGGGACCTGGGGCTTTCCCTGACGGTGGAACAGGTCCGGAATATCATCTTTTCCACCACCGTCCAGCTTTTTGACGACCCGGACGACAAACCTGATGCGGGCAGTGCCTGGGCGGGGCGGGGCCGGGTCGAGTTTGTCAACGCCCTGAACGCCGTTGCCTCTTTGGGGAATACACCCCTGATTCGCAAAGTCACCTATGCCGCCGGGCAAATGCAACTGACCTTGACGGGAGACAACTTCCCGGTGGCAACCTCGGTGGTGGCGCTCAATGGCACCGAGCTGCCCCAGCGCAACCTCCGCTTTGCCAAAGTCAGTTCCGGTCTGGCCCGCAAAATCACGGTTGCAAATGTCGGGGAGAGCCTGTTTCCGGTGGGGGAACGCATCCAAATCACAGTCCGGAACGGGCGTGATGGCAAGGTCAGTCCACCGTATACGTATGTGCGAAAATGATTCCATTTGCGATTTGCCATTTGCGATTTGCCATTGCAAGGAGGGACCATGAAGTGCGATTTGCCATTGCAAGGAGGGACGATGAAGTCGGAAAATACCTTTTTCTTTTTGCATTGGAACCAACGGCAAATAGGCAATCGCAAATCGCAAATCGCAAATCGCAAATCGCAAATCGCAAATGGGCATTGGCAAATGAACTATGGCTGAAGTCTTCAAAATCAAGCAGGAATTTTTGCCGACCCGGTGCGAAATCTGCCATCAGGCGGATTTGTTAAATCCGGAAACCGGCTTTTGCCAGCGTTGCGAGGAAATCAAGTTTCTCATTCCCGCTCAGGGAAACACAGCTCCTCAGCCGGTTGAAGTCGACCTCAATCGCCATTTTCGTCAATTGAACCAGCGGATTGCCTATTACCAGACAATTGCGGACCCCCGGTTTCTGCCTCATTTATGGTTGTATTACGGGCTGTCAGGAATCCCGTTGGTTTTATTGTGGCTGTGTGATTACCTGAGCTTCAGAGGTGGCACCGGCGGCGTCATGTTCTTTGCGCTGGCCGTCAATATCGGGCTGCTGGTTTTGGGCAGCCGCCTGAAGGATACCGAATCAGGGCACCATCAGGTCAAAATCGAAGCTCTGCTCGTGATGCACGCCATTACCGGGTTTTTGCTGGTCATGATTAACCTGATGATGTTGCTCGACCACAGATAAAAGCAGTTCTTCTCCCATTGAGTCCGCAATCCTCAGTTTGTAGTCCTTCAAAAGCGCCCAGTCGGGAGAGCCCTGGGCCCGGCTCAACATAACCTTTGGTCCGAGTCAGACGGCCCCCCACTGTTGGCGCTGCTGCCAACAATGACAAATCGCAAATCGCAAAATACCAAGCCTGGAACCGTTGGCCGAATTCCTTCTGGTAAAACCGTTCCATCAGGTTTTTCCCACAGTCCTTACTTGGAATCCCCGCAAGTCTTGTGGTAAGTTCGGCCCTTCAAAAATCCCGACCATCCCTGACAAGAATCCTGCATTGCTATTCCGCTATGGTGAATTTTGCGCATCTTGACAAATTGATGGAACCCGGCTGGAACGAATGGCGGGAAGAAAACGCGACAGTCATTCCGGACTTTACCAGCGCCAATCTTTCGAACAAAGACCTGTCGGGCCGTAACTTTCGCGGGGCGGATTTTTCCAACGCCGATTTGACCGGAGCCAACTTCAGCAACTGCAATTTCCGCGCCGCCACCTTTCGGGGCACCAAAATGCTGGCCGCCAATTTTACCGGCGCTTCGTTTGAAAACGTCAATTTGACCGGGGCTGACCTGCGTCAATCGGTGCTCGACCAAGGGGTGCTGACAACCACCAATTTCACCCGCGCCAGCCTCGAACAATGCAGTTTCAAACAAGCCAACCTGGAAGGGGCCGTTCTGGAGGCCGCCAATTTACGGGATGCCACTTTTACCGGGGCCAATCTGAAAAACGTTTATTTCAAAGGCTCGGGGTTTGACGGGGTGATTTTCCAGGAAGCCAACCTCGAAGGCGTCACCTTTGATAATCTGAAACTGCCAGGCGTCAATCTGCTCAAGGCCAATCTGACCGATGCCAGTCTGAAATACACTGATTTACGGGACGCCAACCTGATTGATGCCCAACTGGTCCGAACCAAACTGATTGGAACCAATTTCAGCGGGGCCAACCTGCGCGGAGCCAATTTTGAAAAAGCCGAAGTTCTGGAAGCCAACTTCGAGTTGACTAATTTACAGGACGCCCAGTTTGTCGGAGCCCGGCTGGAACGGGTGTCGCTGGTCGGGTCCATTATCCGCAACGCCAATTTTGTCAACTGCAAGCTGAACGCCAATTTTTCGGGTATGGATTTGCGCCAGGCAAAGTTTGGCGGGGCGACGTTTGGCGGGGCTGTGCTGGCCGGAGCCGACATGCGGAAGATGAGTTTGCCCGGTGTCAGTTTCAAAAACTCCAAGCTGACTGATGCCCGCATGGCTGAAATGAACCTCGAAAACACGATTTTTGACGATGCCGACCTGAGCGGGGTGACGCTGCGGGGAGCCAATCTGAACAACGCCACGCTGAACCGGGCAATGCTTGGAATGGCTGATTTGACCGGGGCTTCCTTAATCGGAGCCAAACTGGTCGAGGCCGTCCTGCCGGGTTCGGATTTGCGCTTTACCAAGTTCATCAAGGCGAATCTGGAACGAGCCAACCTGACCCGCTGCAATCTGGTCAGCGCCGATTTCACCGACGCCCATCTTGCCAACACCAATTTTTGGGCCTGCAAGGCCAAAAAGGCAAAAATGAAGCCCGGCTTCAAGTGGAAATTGATTTTGATGATGTTTCGATACTGAATAAAGAGGGTTCAGAGTTCAGGGTTCAGGGTTCAGGGTCTTTTGAATCGAGTTTTGTGCATGTTTATCGATTCGTGAGCCCCTCAAATCTGAAAACCCTGAACCCTGAACCCTGAACCCTGAGAAGAAAATGGCACTTACTACTTACCTGGAAGCAATCCGACAAGCAATGTTTGAAGAAATGCGCCGCGACCCCAGTGTGTTTTTGATTGGGGAAGACGTGGGCGTCTACGGCGGGGCCTTTAAGGTGACTGCCGGAATTCTGGACGAATTCGGCCCGGAACGGGTGATTGAAACTCCTATTGCCGAGGCCGCCATTATTGGAGCCGCCTGCGGTGCGGCCCTGATGGGGATGCGCCCGATTGCCGAAATGCAGTTTATTGACTTTATTTCGTGCGGGTTTGACATGCTCACCAATTATGCCGCCACCAGCCGCTATCGGCAGGGGCTGGCCTGCCCGATTGTGGTGCGGGGGCCGAGTGGAGCCGGAACGCGGGGCGGTCCCTTTCACTCGCTCAATCCGGAAGCGTTTTTTATGAACACCCCCGGATTGAAAATGGTCGAACCTTCGACCCCTTATGACGCCAAGGGGCTGATGAAAGCCGCCATCCGCGACAATGACCCGGTGCTTTTTTTCGAGCACAAGTTTTTGTACCGGCGATTGAAAGAGGACCTGCCGGAAACCGACTATATTGTTCCGATTGGCAAGGCTGACGTGAAACGGGCCGGGGAAGACCTTTCCATCATCACGTATGGGGCCATGGTGCATACGGCTTTGGAAGCCGCCCAAACGCTGGAAGAGGAAGACATTCATGTCGAAGTGCTCGATTTGCGTTCGCTCCTGCCCTATGACAAAGAAGCCATTTTGGCAACGGTCAAAAAGACCAACAAGGTGATTTTGCTGCACGAGGCCACCCGCACTGGCGGGATTGCCGGTGAACTGGCGGCGTTTATCACCGAAGAAGCATTTGAATATCTGGATGGGCCGATTGTGCGCGTGGCCTCGATTGATACGCCCACGCCCTACAGCCCGACGTTAGAGGATTTCTTCCTGCCCAATGCAGCCAAAGTTGCAGCGGCGGCACGGAAGTTGGCGGAATACTAAGCAGCTCTCAGCCATCAGCCATCAGCTTTTTTGCAGCCGGTTTGAACCAGGATTTCCTTCATTCAGCAATTCATTTGAAGAGTAAAAAAGGCTGAGAGCTGAGAGCTGAACGCTGAAAGCTTACACAGAAAGGTACAAAACGAATGAGCACCGATGTTGTGATGCCGCAGATGGGGGAATCCATTGCGGAAGGAACAATTGTCAAATGGCTGAAAAAAGTCGGCGATACCATCGAACGCGACGAGCCGATTTTTGAAATTTCAACTGATAAAGTGGACGCTGAAATTCCAGCGCCAGTGGGCGGGACATTGGTTGAGATTCTGGTCACGGAAGGGCAAACCGTGCCGATTAACACAGTTGTGGCGCGCATTGGTCAGGCCGGGGAGCAACCTGCTGCGGCCCCGGCGGTTGTTGCCGCTCCGGAACCAGTCCCGGCTCCCGAACCGGCTCCGGCTCCGGCTCCGCCAGCTCCGGAACCAGCTCCAGCCCCGGTTGCGGCGGCCCCGGTTGTGGCTCCGGCTCCGGCTCCGGCTCCGGCGGCTCCGGCCCTGGTGACGCCGATTGCAGGACTTCCCACGGTCGAAGAACTGCGCCAGCATCGTTCATCGCCATTGGTCCGCCGGATGGCTCGTGAGCATGGCATCAACCTCACCGAGGTGGAAGGCACCGGCCTCTCCGGGCGGGTAACCAAGAATGACATTCTGGATTATCTGGAACGGCAAAAAGCGGCTCCGGCTCCGGCTCCAGTCGCTCCAACTCCGGTCGCTCCGGCTCCGGTGGCAGCCCCGGCTCCGGTGGCAGCCCCGGCTCCGGTGATGCCTCCTCCGCCGGTGACCATGCCGGCAGCTCCGGCGTTTAGCGCCAGTGACCGGATTGAAATCGTTCCCATGACGCCGATGCGCCGCAAGATTGCGGAGCACATGATTGCCAGCCGGCGGACCTCGGCCCATGTCCAATCCATTTTCGAAATTGACATGACGCATGTGGTCAACCTCCGGGAACGGAACAAAGCGGCCTTTGAACAGCGTCACGGCACCAAGCTGACCATCACCCCGTTTATCGTGCGGGCGGCGGTGGATGCCCTCAAAGCATTCCCGATTGTGAATACCTCGGTGGATGGCGACAACATCATCTACAAAAAGGATGTCAACATCGGAATTGCGGTGGCGTTGGATTGGGGATTGATTGTCCCGGTGGTCAAACATGCGGACGAAAAGAACCTGCTTGGACTTTCCCGCTCGATTTCCGACTTGGCCAGCCGGGCCCGAACCAAGCAGTTGAAGCCGGATGAAGTGGCGGGCGGCACCTTTACCATCACCAATCCGGGGGTGTTTGGCTCGCTGTTCGGCACACCCATCATCAATCAGCCGCAGGTGGCCATCATGGGCGTTGGAGCCATTGAAAAACGACCGGTGGTTACCAAGGACGATGCAATTGCCATCCGTTCCATGGCCTATTTCTGCATTTCATTTGACCACCGTTTGATTGACGGGGCTGTGGCGGACCAGTTCATGGCACATGTCAAGAAGACACTCGAAAACTTCCCGGCCTCTGAACTGGAATAGGGTTTACTGGTTTGGGGTTTAGGGTTTGGGATACAGAAAAAGTCATGAGTCTTGAGTTTTTGCCTTGGATTGCATGAGATTTCTCATTCAAAATTCAAAATTCAAAACTATTTCAGACGCTGAACCCTGAACCCTGGACCCTGGACCCTGGACCCTGGAC
>JAIBAN010000099.1 GCA_019695185.1 Blastocatellia bacterium
GGAACAATCCACCTTATGGACGCCATCCCGGAACTTGCCGTAAAAACGGTCGGAATCAAGCAGCGAAAGAAAAAGCTGAAAATCCTCTTCCTTGCCGTTGTGGGGCGTGGCCGTCATCAAAAGCAGATGCCGGGTGTGGTGGCCGATTTTCTCTGCGAATTTGAACCGTCCGGTGGGTTCGACCTTATTTCCGTAAAAGTGGGCGGAAAGTTTGTGGGCTTCGTCAAACACCACCAAATCCCACGAAGCCAGGCAGAGCTTTTCCTGAGATTCCTTGTTGCGGGACATTTGATCGAGCCGGACAATGATCTGGTCATGGTCCTCAAACACATTGCCGCTGGCCGACGTGGTATCCACATCCTTTGAAGAAAAAACCCGAAAATCAAGCCCGAACTTTTCCATAAGTTCGTCGCGCCATTGGTCCACCAAACTTCCAGGTGCCACGATCAGAATCCGCTTGGCGTCGGCCCGCATCAGCAGTTCCCGGATGTACAAACCTGCCATGATGGTTTTCCCGGCACCGGGGTCGTCGGCCAGGACATAGCGCAAGGGCTGGCGTGGCAGCATGGATTCATAGACGGCTGTAATCTGGTGTGGCAGTGGATCCACGTTTGAGGTGTGGACCGCCATCATGGGATCAAACAGGAAGGCGAGGTCCATGCGCTTGGCTTCAACCGCGAGCTTGAAATCCTCACCGTTTCCATCAAACGCCCAGGGGCATTCCTGAGTGGCAATGGCAATGGTGGCTTCATCGGCCCGACCAAGCATCCGTTCTTTGAGGGTGCCGTCCGGTGTCTTGTAAATGACCTGAACCGACCCTGCGGCTATCGGAATCGCCGCGACCACCGTGGCGACCGCCGAAGGCTCAAGGCCAGTGAGAGATAACCCAGGTTGGATTTCTTCGATTCGCATAGACTCAGTTGGAATAAGTCAATTCAGTTTTTGATCCAATGTAAGAAACCAAAATACAGCATTGCTGCTTAACAGGCCAAGTACCATCTTTCTTCGAGTCAAACCCTCAAAGAGAAGCATATAACACCCTACAAAATGTAGTAACCTAATCTGGACGCATTGAGTCTGATAAGCATTGTTGTGTAAACCCTGACCGGTTGGCCATACTCACGTGCGGTTCCTCAATCCTCTATCCAGAGGCAACCGGGTCGGAAAACTAAAGTATCTGGAAACAAAGGCATAACTTACTTTATAATACTCCCCAAATTTCGGACCAGGAAATAAGGTAGTGAGATGGCTGCTGAAGAAAGGAAATATCCCATCAATAGGGGGAACTGTACGGTACAAGGTTAGACCACCAACAGCAGTCCCACAAAATGGCCACCAGGGCACAATACAATCAGTAGGGCC
Source organism: Blastocatellia bacterium (assembly GCA_019695185.1). GTDB lineage: Bacteria > Acidobacteriota > Blastocatellia > Chloracidobacteriales > Chloracidobacteriaceae > JAIBAN01. Next base: position 1,363 of record JAIBAN010000099.1, read on the forward strand.
GAAAATTTGTGGTGAGCTGGTTTTGGATTATTTTTCCAATCCGAAACCCTGCAACCGAAAGAAGATAGCCAAATGCCAGATCTGAAAAAGGCAGATAAAGAACATTTTTTAGCAAAAGTCTGGAAGGACCCAGTCTGGAGCAAGGTCATTTCGGCTGGAATTCTAGTTGTAATCGGCACGGCAACAACCTACTTTTTCGGGTTATGGCCAACACTCAAAGGATGGTTTTGGCTTGTTCTAAGTTATCTTGGTGCAACCACTCGGGTGCCAAATTGGTTGTTTGGATTGTTAATTGTGAGCGCGTTGGTTGTGTTGGTTGGTGTAGGGCTTGTAGTTTTTGCTGTGGTCAGTAAGGCTCCAAACCCTGAGCCAGATTGGAAAAACTACACAAGTGATAATTTTGTGGGGTTGGTTTGGAGATGGGAGTATGACAGCAAAAATTCAATCAGGGGTGAACATTGCTACTGTCCTCATTGTGATTTTCGAATCATTCCAGTTGTAATGAGAGACTGGCATGTACCTGAAAGTGTGTCTTTCGAATGCAATAATTGTGGTTGGAGGATGGGTCCCATTCAAAACAAACTTGAGTACATTCTTCAGGATGTCCGTTTACGTGTCGAGCACAATATCCGGAAAGGTACATATAAAAAATATTAGCCCGGATATTTGATGAAGTTGATAGCCCCTGGTTTATGGTAAAGTTTCGGCGGATTGGCGTGATTCGACGTGAAGTCGTTGATGAAGCTGTTTCAATCTTGCAAACTAACGAAAAATCTGACTGACCAGCTCCCAGGTGATCGAAACGAAATCCGGAGTGAACGACTATGGCCGTGATAATTCCATGTTCCTTCAACAATGGTGCTCTTCTCGGTCCAATCCCCCAAATTTTGCCGACCGGCAAAGACTCCAGGGCTGATTCCATGTCCCCAACGGCCAAATCGCAGATGCCTCCAAGGTCTGTGCGACTATTGACTATTTTGTTTGCAGCTTTAGCCTGAACTTTCATCCATCCAAACCCAATGCAAACAGGCACCTGTGTATTTATAAAATAGAACTATACTAATTCCGCAGGTAAGTTCTTTAAAACTGAGTTTGCATTTACAGTGTTTTTTAAAAAAGTGGTATACTTGGCTATGTTTATTTATGGTTTTATATAAAAAAATTGTAAAAAAGAAGTATACTTATGATTGAAGTCCTGGCCAGTCCCGATAGTTTTTGTTTCCGAATTCCGGTTTTGACCTCGACTTCTCGCGTATTTCAAAAACGGCATGAACGCATCCGCCGAGGGGGCATATTTTTTTTGGGGTAATTACATGGGTCAACAATATGGGAAACCACTCCTTTGAAGCTGAACAGCAGAATGACCTGCCAATTCTGGGGCGACCTTTGGTCCAGGATTCTGGAAATTCCCACGATGCTTCAGTTGCCGGCAGGCTCAAGCGCCAGACCCAGTGGAACCACCCTTATGTCTTGACTGGATTTTCGTTGACAGAAAAACCGGATGAAGTGCATGGTACAGGCACTCACGCGAAAAAACAAAGCCGAACCTATAGTGGCCTCGTTTCTGACATTGGCGTGTCGGGAAAATTTTAACCAGTCGTTTTTTCATTTTGGAATGTCGTCGCCTGACGATAGCTCAACCGTTTGCCTTGGAACCCCCAAGGGCTGGTTGGATTTTGCCTGTTTCGCGTATGAAGAGTCTGGTCCGTTTTGCTGTCATCATTTCATTTTTTTGCATTTTACTGGTATCTTTCCAACGGGTGGGCAACTCTGCACTACAAGGTTTGACGCTCACCGTGACGGAGCCGGCAGACCGTTCCTATACCAATCAAACCAAGGTCACCATTGCCGGAAACGTCAATACCGAAGGGGCCACCGTCACAGCCAATAGCACCGACTTGGCCGTTGCTTCTGACAATACCTTTCGCGGACAAATCTCTTTACCGAGCGAAGGTCCGAATTCCATAGAAGTGCGCGCCATCGTTGGTGCCAAATCCATGGTTAGTGTTACCCGCACGGTATTCCGGGATACAATTGCCCCAACCCTCCTTGTCTCTCAACCTGCCGAAGGGACGACCGTTGCGGCTCCGCAAGTCGAGGTCCGGGGCAGCGCCGCTGATGCGAGCCCCTTTTCTATCACCGTAAACGGAATTTCCGCCCGGATCGTCGGAGGCAAGGACGCGCTTTGGTTTGTAACGGTGCCGTTAATCAGCGGCCTCAATAATCTTCAGGTTCAGGCGGTTGATTTGGCGGGTAACCGAATTGAAATTGTTCGGCGAGTGTATCGCCCGGATAGCCAACTGCCCTTGCTCCAACTTGATGAGCCAAGTGACAACACTTTGACCAACGACGCAGAAGTTCGGGTTAGCGGCCAGGTGAGAGGGGATTTCGCACGGATTCAACTCAATGGAACCACGTTGAATATCCAATCGGATGGATCTTTTCGGGGATTTGGAGTCTTAAACAAGGAAGGTGCCAATCAAATTGCCGTCACAGCTTTCAACGGACAGGGAACCTCAACCACCATCACCAGAACGATTGTCCGGGATACCACCCCTCCCCAACTTTCCGGAGTGCAGCCGGCAGACTTGACAATCGTGGACGCCCCCCAGGTTGAGGTCCACGGCAGTTACAGAAAAGAGATGCCTGATGTATTGATTACCGTCAATGGCTTCGTCGCCGTTACATCAGGGGGAGGTGGGATGGGGGTTTGGTCCGCCCAGGTGCCAATCTCGCCTGGAGAAAATACAATTTTTATCAAGGCTCAAGACGCCGTCGGAAACGTAACGCAGCAATCCCTGACGCTTTACCGTCCAGGGATTCCACTCTCGCTCCAGGTTGGTAATCCTTCCGAAAACACCATCATCAACACCCCTCGGATTCAGGTGTCAGGCTACGTGACCGGCACGAAACCAGTGGTCCGGGCCAATGGGGAGCCTCTCACAATCGCTGAGAACGGGTATTTTTACGGATCGCTCTCACTCGTGGAAGGACGAAACCTGGTTCTGTTTGAAGCGGAAGACGTGTTCGGCAACCGAGCCAGCCTTCAACGAAACATGCAGGTTGATTCAATCGCTCCGGTCCTCAGCGAAATACAGCCTGCCGTTGATAGCGAAATTCCAAATGCAACCACGCCTGTTTTGGGAAAAGTCACGGACCAAACCCGGGTGACGGTTTCGGTAAAGGAGTTGCACGTGACGACGGCGCTTTGTGAGCCGCCAGTGACCTGTCCCTTTTTAATACCCAATGTCCCTATTCAAGAAGGAGTCAACCTTTTGGAACTTGAAGCGGTGGACGAGGCGGGCAACAAAAGCACGTATGCCCTGAGATTGACTGGAAAGGACCGGACCTCACCCGCCCCACCCGTTTTCTTTCCGGTCATTTCCCCAACTCGGCTGAACTGGCAAAATCTCATCGGAAAAGCAGAGCCGGGCGCAACAGTGACGATTCGCTGTGGGACCAACGTTCTTCGTTTACAAGCCGGAACTCCCAGCGGTTTGTTCATTGGGCAAATTGCGCTTCAGGCAGGAGCCAACACCGTTTTGGCAACTGCCGGCGACCCGACTGGAAATGTTTCCACGGAAACAAATCTGACCATCGTCAGCAACTCGGGTCAGACTCCACCACCGGTAGGACAAGCTTGGCAGATCAATACAGCAACAGGAAATTCCCAACAGGGAGTGATAGAGAGTGAATTGCCCAGGCCCCTGGCGACCATTATCACCGATATTGAGGGAACCCCGGTGGCCGGGGTGCCAGTAACGTTCACCTCGTTTATCGGGGACGGGAGTTTTGTCGGTGGGACCAGCCAGATTACAGTCAACACCAATTCCCAAGGCTATGCGGTCGCCCGGTATGTCAATGGCCGGGTTGCCGGCATTCAAATGATTCAAGCTACTTTCCCGGCCAACACAGCAGCTCCGGTTGGCTTTTTTGCCAAGGCTTTTGCTCCGCCCTCAAACAGTTCAACCCGGTTTTCCGGAACGGTCTTTGACCAAAATATGAGACCGTTGCCCAATGTTTTGGTACGTCTTGGGGGACAACAAACCCGGACTGATGATACGGGGAACTTTCTTTTCCAAAATGTTCCGGCAGGTCCCCAACAAGTGCTGGAGTTAATCGGTCGGGACCAGGTCCCGTTTCCGGGCAGATGGCCAAATATTTCTTTTGATATTGACGTGATTCCCGGCCTCAACAACAGTCTCCGCCGCCCGCTTTTTCTGCCACGGGTCAATGAGGGCGTTGATCTGCCCCTGGATGCCAATAACGTGGTCACCCAGGATACCAGCTACGATCTGCCAGTCATTGGCGATGAACCACCTGTCCGAATTACCGCTCGGGTCGGAACCAGGGTGACCTTTCCGCCGGATGTTTCCAACCGCAGGCTTTCGGTAACGCGAATCCCAGTCAACCGGGTGCCGATGGTCCTCGAAAACGGAAGGTATACAAGTCTTTATATTTCAGTTCAACCACAAGGCGCTCTGTTTGACCCCCCTTTGGAAATAACCCTTCCCAATGCGGACCACCTTTCGCCCAACCATCCCGTGCTTTTGATGAGTTTTGACCATGATGCCGGGAGGTATGTGCAAGTCGGAACGGGACGGGTCAGCGCCGACGGAAAATCAATTGCCAACGATCCGGGCAGTGGGATTCGGATCGGTGCCTGGCATGGGACTCCCAGCCCGGCCCCGCCGCCCAACTCAACTTTTGGCGGCGGTCCGGCTCCCGGGGGTGGAGGTTGTGGCGAAGATGATGGAAGCGGTGCAGACTGCGGTTGCGGCCCTAAGCCGCTGGCGGCCAAAGGGGTGATTTCCCCAAAGGTTGCGGCAGAAGCGTGCTATCGGTGTACTGCGTCTTCTCCTCCTTATCCGTTGACCTGTGAGAACGGAGGTCTCTGTTATGGGGACCGGCCGTTCACAGGTGATTCAGTCCGGGGTGACATTATCTGTACGGAAACTCCCGTCAAACCGAAGGTCAAAATCAAACGGGATAAACGACAGATTTTCCTGCCCTTGGGAAAATCCCTGGAACTTGAGGCTGAAGGGTCGCCCACGCCGGGAACCTATATGTGGTCCAGCGAAGATTCAGGGGTTGTCCGTATCACCGGGAACGGCAGCAAGGTCAAACTTGAAGCGCTCGCCGTTCAGTCCGCCAAAGAAAAAGTCACCGTAACCGTGACGTATCTTCCCCAAGACAGTTCCGAACCACCGCCTTCGGATGAGATTGACGTGATACCGGTCGACCTTCCCCGCCTGGATGTTATGCTTCCATCCACCAGAAACCGGGCAGCAAATCAGGATGTGCCTGCCCACGTCCTTCCGGTGAACGATACGTCGCTTACGATTCCCTCACAGGACGGGTTTGAACTGATAGTTTTTATCAAAGGGTCCGAACCGGCGGAAGTGCAAGCCATCGTCACCAAACCGGCAAACAAACCGGAAATCATCAGATGGAAGGTTGAACGGAATCCGGATGACCATCCCAGCCTGGTTCCTCTGGGTGTTCCCAACCTGAGTTCCGACACCGGGAAAACCGTGACACTGCAACTGGACAAGCAAGGCAGCTATCGGTTGATTTGCTATGTTGACAGCAATGACAACGGCCAATTTGACGATGGTGAACAGGTGCGGGTGGTTCGTTTTGCCGTGGTTGAAATCGAGGTTCAGGCTGCCGTCAGCCAAATTACCTCCGCGCTGGAATTCAAGCCCAAACTGACTTTGTATGATTACGGCATCCAACCCAACGGTGAAGACCCCTATGGCCCAGTGAATATGATCCTAGATACAAGCTATCCGGACCCCAAAAGACCAAGTCAAAATATCCTCACCGCGATGGGGATTGAAGCAAAGGTCATTTTGCGCGGGGGTGGCAGCAAGATGACGCTCGGCACCAGCAAGGAGTCAATCAGATTGGGCGGGGTCGGCAATCTGATTGGTTGCACCTCAACGGTCAATTACCCGGCCACACCGAAAATCCCGGTTCCTGGAACTATGATGGAGCAACCCAACGTTGGGTATCCGGTTGGCCCTGATAAACCAGTTCTTGACGCCCCCAAGGAAGTTCTCGTCACTGGCGGCGGGGAGCAATTCTTCAGAAACCTAAAATCGGACCTTGACGAAGAAGAGATAAGTAACCCAGGCAGCTTAGGAAAAATGAGAACTGTTAAAGCGGCGGATGCCCCCAATCTCATCTGGGACTTTGAACATCAAACGACCAGGAACCCGTGGGAAACCACGGCCAAGGGGCTCACGTTCCGGGAATATCTGGTTGCCAGCCTCTTCTCCAACTTTCCACGAAATCTGCTGGTTCTTTCGGAGGACAAATGGGAGATTCGGTATGATGGTCAAAGGGAGGTCACTAAAGGGCCGGTGCTGAAAATGATTCGCACAGATGGTAAACAGACCATCTATCGGGAGGGTGGCTGGGTATCGACCGGTGCAAAAGTGTTGTTGAACGATAAGGATGCACAAAGCGATCTGCTGCATCTACTCAACAACGGGAAAGGGTTGCCCGGAAACCAAACCAATATCCAGCTTTGGGGGAAGGTCGTCTTAAAAAATATTGATAGTGTGTACCTTCCCAAAAAATAGATGATTCTCTGTTTTTACCAACTGAAGGGAACTAAAGCTAATGAAACAATCAGTTTACTTATTAGGCACCTGGTTCGTATTGCTGCTTTCAAACATGACCGCTGTTGGTCAGCAGCTTGCCGAGCAGTCTACGAGACCTTCACCCATCCTCCGTTATGGGATGGGTGAAATCGTCGCAAACGCTGTGCGAGCACAGCGTTCTATTGCCGTCGTAAAAGTGAAGGGACATTTTGAAGACTTTCAGCGAGCCCAGAAACAAAAGATTTCCACCAGTGTCTTTGAATTTGAAGTGGAAGACTGGCTTTGGAAAGATCCGGAAAAGAGTTTTGAGCCGCCTTATGTAACCGATATTGACAACACCATGTTTTGCATCAAGTCCCCAGCCATAGAGTCCTGGAATCAACTGAACCCCCAGGCAGGCGACCGATTGATTATGTTTTTCACTATGAATGATTTTAGAGTAAGAAACCCTGAGATTCAACCACCACCTTTACAAAAACATTTAGAGCTTTATTGGGTTGAGAAATATACAAATACTGGACAAGTAATATTTGAAAAAATCATTCGATTTCACAAAATCTATGCTTATTCAGCTACAGAACTTGAATCTGCGTTAAGGCTCTATTATCAAACAAAAGAAACAGCTTATTTGGGATATGCTTTTACTTACTTTAAGTATGGAGGGTTCGCGCAAGATTCATATAAAGAACGTGTAAAAAAAATCTCACTTGTTTTTTGCACAATTTTCAAAAATGAAGACCTGCCTGATTATGTTTGGCCGGACGTTATTGATGGAGTTGTTGATGTTTTTGGCGAACCTGACAGTCAGGAAACCCAAGAGCAAGTTATTCGCTCATTGCTGATTGCAGCAGCTAGTAAAAATCAGGCATTGAGTAAACCAGCAACCCTCAAATTACTAATATTATGCCGATATTACAACGAAAGCCTGTTTAATGTTTGGGTAGATGAAAAAATAAAATCTCAAGTACGGGAAAATTATGAAGAGATATTTGCCAGGGAAAAAACCGGCAGATGTCAAATACTTGATAAGTTTTTGCATGGTGAAAAGAGGCTTGAGCCCTAAGCCATATTCGGTATCGCCAAACCCCGAAATTACTGAAATTGGCAAACCAACCAAAAGCGACCAGCGCCATTTATGAGGATCCGTCCAAATTTCGTACCGAAACCAATCAAAATCTGCTTGATCATTGGGCTGTACGCCTTTTGCTGTCTGGTCGCTCCCGGTAGGACTACCCATTCGCAAAACCAACAACCAGCCCGGATTCTTTACGGCAAAACGCAAGATGTCCGCCTGGTTCCGTGGGGGACGGTTTTCGCCGGACCGTTCCAGTTCTGGTATGATGACGACCACGACGGCTTGCCCAATGATTTTGAACTCGCCAACGGTCTCAATCCGAACAATCCGGCGGACGCCGATTTTGACCCTGACAATGATGGATTAACCAATGGGGACGAATACACGTTAGGGACCAACCTCCGGAACCGCGACACGGACGGCGACGGATTCAGCGACGGCCAGGAGGTCAGCCAGGGGTACGACCCGTTAAATCCCAACAGCCATCCACCCCAGAGCGGCGGGCAAATCGTGAGCCTGCTGGTGAGCCCTTCCCGCTTGAATCTGAGCGTCAACCCTCTCCTGCTTGCGCAACCAGTGCAATTGACCGTGACCGGAGTCCGCAGTGATGGTTCCCAAGTGGACCTGACCCGCACGCTCGGAACCACCTACCTGTCGCTGGATCCAGCCGTTGCCACTGTGAATACGGCGGGTTTGGTCAATCCGGTGGCCGAAGGAGCGACCGCCATTCAGGTCCGGAACGGGGCGTTGACCGTCACCGCTTCCGTGACGGTGCAGACCTTTACCCCTGGTCCGGTTGGTTCGCTACCGATTCCCGGATTTGCCAACAATGTTGAAGTCAGCGGGAATTTCGCTTTTGTGGCAGCAGGTGCCGCTGGCTTGCAGGTGGTGAATATCACCAATCCGGCAGCGCCGATGATTGCCGGTTCGCTTCCGCTGGCCGGTAACGCCAACGACATTCGGATTGTGGGCACCCAGGCGTACGTGGCTGCCGGTAGTTCGGGGTTGCACATTGTGGATATAGCCGTTCCGCAAACGCCGCACCTTGTGGGCGGCGTTGCCTTCGCCGGGGCGGTGGATGTCGCCGTCAAAGGCAATTTTGCCTATGTCGCTGCCGGGACCAACGGACTCCGGTTGGTGGATGTGAGCAATCCCACAGCGCCGACGCTGGCGGGCACCTTCCCGGCGGCGGTGGATGAACTGGTCAACGGGGTGGCGGTGGATCCCAGCCGGGCGCTGGTCGTGCTGGCCGTTTCCAGTCCGAGCAACAGCGGCAAAGTCCAGGTGGTGGATGTGACGAACCCGGCCCTGCCCACCTTGCGCAGTGCGGTCGCGCCTCCGGTGACCACCCTCTATCCGCGTGATGTCTGGATGGCGGGGACAACCGCTTATGTGGCGAGCGGGACGGGAATCACCTCCCAGGGCGTGTTTGCCGTGGATGTTTCCAATCCGGCGGCGGCGCAGGTCAGCGGAAGCGGCAATCTGAATTTTCTGGCGACCGATCTTGAGGCCCTCAACGGTTTGTGTTTTGCCACCTCGACGACGTTTAACCAGGGGTTTGCAGCGGCTTTTTCCCTGGCCAATCCAAGCCAGCCGGGTTATGTCGGGACGGTTTTGCTGAACCCGAACTATGAATATGGAACCGGCTTGGCCCTGACACCCACATTGGTGTTGGCCACCAGCCACCATGACCTGTCTATTGCCTTCAGCAATCAAAAAGGAGTGAATGGGGACACCGTGCTTTCCATTTCCCGTTATCGCCAGGGAGTGGATACTGCCGGAGTTGCTCCAACGGTGACGGTGACGGCACCGACTGCGGGTGACACAGTGGTCAGCGGAGACCGGATTTTCCTGCGAGCCACTGCCACGGATGATTTTGGCGTGGCCAGCGTTGAATTCAAAGCCAATGGGGCAGTGGTCGGAACCGTGGTGACCCCGCCGTATGAAAAGGCAGTCACCCTTTCCACCATCGGTCAGGTTCAGATCGAGGCCACCGCTTATGACACAGCAGGCAATGCCGGAACCTCCGTTCCGGTCACGGTTCAGGTGGTTCCCGACCCGCTCTCCACGGTGATTGGCCAAATCGTCAATCCCGGAGGAACACCGGTAGCGGACGTGACCGTCACCCTGACCGGAACCACGCGCACCACCACAACAGACACACAAGGGAATTTCAGCTTTGCTGGAGTCGGAACGGTTCCCACAGGCATGCAGGTTTCAGTGCTGGTGAGCAATGCCAACGGGGACAGACTGGGCGCTTCCGGTCCGTTCACAGTCATTCGGGGTGGGACCACGGATTTAGGAATCATCCAGTTGACCCCGCCGGAGGCACAGATTCTGGCACCAGCGGATGGAACCGTGTTGGTGGTTGGGGAGCCGTCCATTACAGTCAAAGCGGCGGCAACGGATGACAGTGGTGTGGCACGGGTTGAGTTCAGAGCCAACGGGGTCCTTTTTGCTACCCGGACAACGCCTCCTTATGTCGCCGCCTTTGCAGTGCCAGGCACGCCGGGAACCGTTCAGTTGGATGTCCGGGCGGTGGATAATGCCGGAAATATTGGAAATGCCGCACCAGTGCAGACCCAGGTCGTTGCCACCGACCCCTTGACCACGGTGGTTGGGAAGGTCACCGATTTAGGGGGCACCGCTCTTGCTGGAGCGACCGTGACGCTGGAGCAGTTCAGCCGGACCACCACCACGGACAGCCAGGGTAGCTATTCCTTTGCGGGAGTGGCGACACTGCCTCTTGGATTCCGGGTTTCAGTGCTGGCGGATGATCCGGTGAGCGGACGGCATGGGCGTTCAGTTTCGGCTGTGACCGTGCGTGGTGGGACCACCGATCTGGGAACTTTGGCTTTGGCCGTGTCCCGCACAACGCCGTTGCCTGCCATTTTCTCAGCCCTGGGAGTCGGACAGTTCAGCGGGAGTTTCCCCCAGGACTTGTTTATTGGATTTTCCGACCGTCCGAGTGTGGTGTATCAGTCGGTCGGAAACGGTTTGTTCATCCCCAGCACTACCTTCACTCTGCCTTTCGGGGCAGTCCGGTCCGGTACAAATGCCAACCTGAACCAGGATGGAACAATTGACCTGGTTGCCCAACCGGTGGGCCAAACGACGGAGGCAACCGCTGTTTTCTCCAATGGAAACGGCGGCTTGCAAAGCTCGATAGCGGTGACCACGGGGCTGGACCAGGAAAGCGAACAGACGGCGGCAGGAGAGGATTTTCCCAACCAGATCACGCATCGTCCGGTGGTGGCGTTCCTGCGTGTCTCCAACAGTCGGGCAACGATTGGCAGCACGGCGCTGACGGTCCGGATTGGAGACGGTTCCGGTGGGTTGCTGCCTCCGCTGTCTCTGCCGGTTGAACCCAATGACCCGTTACGGGCAGTGCAAGTGGTGGACGTGACGGGAGACGGTTTGGCGGATGTGCTGGCCATCCGGCCTGTTTCCGCTACGGCAGGAATACTGGTGGTCTATCCCCGGACCACCGCAACTACTTTCGGGACCGCTGTGGAGACGGCGATTTCCCTGCGGAGCCTCCCAGCCACGTTTGGAACCGTGGATTATGCTGTCAGCGACTTTGACCAGGACGGCACGCAGGATGTGGCGGTTTTGGGAAATGACCGGGTATTACTCTATCACGGGACAGGCACCGGAGCATTTCTGGCTGCTGGTGAAATCCTGTTGCCGGAAGCCACCGTTGGTCTGGGAATTGCCGCTTTGCAGGATACTGGCGGGCGGTTATTGGCGGTGGTGGTCAAGGAAACGACGGCACCGCTTTCCCGGTCGCTGTTGCTGTATGGGAATGGACCCAGCCTCCTGAGCGCCTACCGGTTCACGGCGACCGTGGACACCAATGATGTGCGGGTGGTGTTTGGCGACTTTGACGAGGACAACACCTCCGCAGATGTGGCGGTGGTGGATGAGCAAAATATCACGACATTTCTTGATGTTGGACCACCCCGGCCCCAAAACAGGTTGACCGGGTGGAAATCCGGAAAATCTGAAAAACTCCCCCGTGACTGGATGGGCTCACTTGATTGGAAACCAACCCGGTTGTTGCCTGAGTGAGCGAAACAGGGAAAACGGATGTTCCGCATCAGGGATTCCGGAGTTGGGCAGGGTTTGACTATGCACCGATGGATTTTGTTTTTATGTCTGACTGGAATGCTGATGGGATTGAGGTGCGGTTGGATGATCACCGCGACTGCCACTGCCAGCGGGCAGGTGGAAGGCTATGAACTTCCCTTTGGTCCCAATCCCTTTGCACCCTCCAATGCCCGGACCACAACGGGAACCTTCATCCGGCAGGAAGATTTCATTCCGGCTACCCGTTGTGCGGGCTGCCACACGGAGGCCCACAGCCAATGGAATGAATCCGTCCACCGGAATTCCTTCCGCGAGCCGTTTTATCAGGCCAACGTCAAACACCTCATCAAGGACCGCAGTCTGGCAGTCACCCGGCATTGCGAAAGCTGCCACAACCCAGTGGCGCTCTTTTCGGGAGCACTTTCCGACAAGGCCAAATTTGCCCGCCCGTTTGACGAGGAAGGTGTGACGTGTGCGGTTTGCCATAGCATCCAGTCCACAACGACCGAAGGCATTGGGAGTTATGTAATTGCGCCACCAGCCTTGCTGGAGCGAGCAGACGGCACTCGTGTGGCCCAGGTCAGTGACGAAGAACTCCGGGCTGACATTGAGTCGCACCGGCGGGCGATGATGCGACCGCTGCTCAAAACTCCGGAATTCTGCGCTGCCTGCCACAAGGCGGCGGTGGTTCCGGAAATGAACCAGCGGAAATGGCTGCGCTCGTTTGCCGTCTATGACGAATGGCAGCAGTCGGCTTTTTCCCAGGAAACCACCCAGCCGCTGGCCAAACGGGACCGGCAGTCCTGCCAGTCCTGCCACATGCCGCAGATGAATGGCATTCCTTCACACCGCTGGCCGGGAGCCAACACCGCCGTGCCGGATTTCTATGGATTCAAGGACCAGTTTGCCGCCACCGAAAAACTGCTCAAATCGGGAATTTTGACTATCGAGATTTTTCCCAGAGGCAGCTTACAGCCGTCAGCTTACAGCCATCAGCCAGAAACAACAAAAGAACAATTCAAAATTCTCAATTCTCAATTCTCAATTCTGACAGTGGATGTGGTCGTGGCCAACCGGGGTGTCGGCCATGCGTTTCCTGCCGAACTGCGCGACATTTTTGAAGCCTGGTTGGAAGTTGCAGTCACGGATGCCGCCGGGGAGGAAATCTTCCATAGTGGGGCGATTCGCCCGGACGGAAAACTGGATGAGGAAGCCCATGCCTACCGCACAGTGCCGATTGACGACCAGGGCCAGCCCATCACCCGGCATGACATCTGGAATACCCGGATGGGGGCGTTTGACCGCCACATTCCAGCAGGCCGGGCTGACCTGGGCCGGTTTCAGATTCCCGTCACGGCTGCAACCACATATCCGCTGACGATTCAAGCCAAAGTGAACTACCGCCGCCTGAACCGCAACTTCACCGATTGGGTGGCGCTCACCCAGCCGGTCAAACCCGCTCCGGTAGTGGAAATGGCAGCCCGGTCCGTGACCCTCAGCCCACAGTCTTCGGCCACCGGTCCGCAGCCATTTCAGGCGTGGCGCAGTTATGGGGTGGCTCTCTTTGACCAGCAACAGTATGAAGCCGCTGTTTTTGCGTTTGACCGGGCGCACAATCTGGCGGCTGACCAGACCCAAAAAGTCAGTGTGCTGATTGATGGAGCCATGACCCGGCTCCGGCTGGAACGGGCCGGCACCGCCCCGGACATCCTCAGTGAAGCGGAAAAAGCTCTTACCCAGGCCCTCGCGCTTGAGCCGCAGCACCCCCGCGCCCGTTACTGGCTGGCGCTCCTGCGCATCAAGCGGTTTCAGTACACGGAAGCGGTCACCATCCTCCGGCAACTGTCAGTGGAATTTCCCCGTGACCGGCAGGTTTGGATGCAGTTGGGTAACCTTTTCCTGCTTCAGTACCAGGATGGGGAAGCCATGACTGCCTTCCAAAAAGTGCTGGAAATTGACCCGGACGACCCGGAAGCTCACCAGAAAATCGCCGGACTGCTCTGGCGTTCTGGGGATTATCCGGCTGCCAAACGGGAACAGGCGAAATACACGTCCTATCACAACGACAATGCCGGGGAAACGCTCCGCCGCGCATATCTGCGGCAGCATCCGGGATTGTTTCAAAGTTGGCCCTGGCGTGAGTTTGGTGACAACCCGATTGGCTCACTGCCGTAACCGCAAGCCCGTTTGTCCGTTTCCATCTCACCCCATTTCCAACCAAAACACGCCCGTTTATTGCATGGTTAAATTCAATCGAGGGTGTGCCAGCAGCAGACTTTCCAGCGGAAAAGGTTATGCCCCTACCAACTCAAGCACTTTTTTAACCAGGCGTTGCGCCCAATGTTCGGCTTTCTGGTCATAATGTTTCACCCAGCCGATGGAAATGGCTGTCTGGTTTTCCAATGCCTCAACCCGAGTCCGATTCCATCCACCCTGGGAATGCAGCCCTTCCAGAATGAGAGTTGCAATGGTCTGTTCCGGACTGGTGAAAGGGTTGGGGTGCCCGCTTCTGAAGAGCAAAGTTGAAATGGAAAAATCATCAGGTCTGCCAATTTCCAAAATCCAGCAGGTGTTCCTGTCTTTTGGTGTCAAACCAACCGCCACATACTTCCGTGTGCGTCCCTTGACCAGGGCAAACGCAGTCCCCTCCGGCAGTTCCCGGGCCAACCAGGAAGCCGTTAGCTCCGGATTTTGCTGTTGCAGGATTTGAATGGCTTCAGCAAACGCCGTCAGGCCGTCCTCGGTTTCCAACTGGATGGGCAGCGACGGCAACGGAACAAACTCGGCCGCCCGGGTTTGACCGCCCACCCCAATGTCGGCCGCCGTAACGGAGGCTTCCTGTGCGGTCGGTTTGGCATGCAGGACCAATTCCTTGGAGGGAACCCCCGACTGGCCATCTCCGGCTTTGACCGTTGGACGCGGCCGGCGGATTCCCCGCACCCGGTACTTTTTTCGTTCCAGCACCGGCACCGGTGGTGTCGGAAGTTGTGCCGGTTCGGTCACCCCACTGGCCGGGGCGGGTCCGGTGTGCATTTTGTATTGGGTAGGTTGGTCCAGTTTGTGGTGAACCTTTGTCGCGCCTGCCACCTGGTCGGACTGAACCAGGTTCGGATGCTCAAATTCAATCTCTTCAAAGGGAAGGTCAAACGCCGGCTCGACTCCCAGAATTTCCAAAACCAGGAAGAAACCTCCCTTGCGGATGCCCCGCACCCGCCACCGCGAACCAAGTTCAGGCAAACTGGTTTCCAGCGGAACTGCTTCGGTCCAGGAATTGCCGGGAATCTGGCGGAACCGGCGTTGGTAAACCGAGCGCCAGCCAGCAAGAAAGGAAGCATCCTGGACCAACCGGGCCGTGAGCAGGACCACCGGCGGCGTCAGCGCGGCCAGGGAAATGTCGTCAGTGAAAAACAATTTCAACCGGTCCGGGTGGGCTTCAATCCGGGCCAGAATCCGCTCCAGATAAGCGGGTTCCAACAACCCATAGGCAAAAGCCCTGGTCGGCACAAAAAAAGCCCGCAGACATTCCATGACCGGCAAGATAACGGTCCATGAACCGGAAGGACAGACCCAGCAATTTTCTTTTTCATTCTGGCTGGTATTGAGGGGGTACAGGTCGGGGGCAATGACCTCCCCCGCCGGAACCAGGGTTGCCTCCTCCAAATTGACAAACACGGTGGTGACCTGTCCTGACTGGCGGTCCACCATGGCTCCCTCGCGCAGCCATTGTCCAAGCCGCATCCAGGGGAGCGCGCCCCAGGGAAAATCAAGTTCCCGCACCTCTCCATCAGCCAAGCGGAGGACCGCTGTTGCCCGCCATTGGTCATGACTGAGGTCATACCAGGGCGAACGAAGCCAATGGATGGCTGCGGTCGCTTCAGCGGCAAAGGGCCAATGGTCCAGGCGCACCAGTCGTCTCATCGCTTACAAATACTCCCTGGCCGCACGGATGTGTCCCGCGTTTTTGAGGGATTCGTACCCGGTTTTTTGTTGGGCCAGACCGGATTCCGCCAGGTCCGGCAAACTACCAGTCGGAAATTTGGCCGCCTCCGGTTTTTTTCTCCGCTTGGTTGGAGGAGCAGGTGGTGGAACCGGGGCAACCCGTTGTGGTTCCCCGGTCCCTTGGATTGGTTCGGTTGTGACCGGGGGTAACCGGCGGGCTGCCAGTTCCTGCCGCACAAAATCATCAAAGTCGATTGGATGAACGTCATCCACGGTGGCCAGCAGCCGGGTGTTGCCGGTTTTCAAGGCATGGAGGATGGGGTAGGCCATCCGTAAACTGTCTTCCGCCACTGAGCGGATGATGGCTGTGGTGATGGTTTCCGTGCCGGTGACGATGGCCCGCACCTGGGCCAGCATAAAAACCTTGACGGCAAAATCGGTGATTCCCTGCGTGACCTCATACAATGCCTGATTGAGTTCCGGGGAACAGGGAACGCGGTCCCGCACGAACTGGTAGCGCCAGAGCGACTCGGTAAAAAGCTGCCAGACGGCATCACAATTCATCCGGTCCCACACCAAATCACCCTGGCCGGAACCGCGCCGGGTGTGCCGGAATTCACTCGTGAACAGGGAAAGCGCCTTGTAGGTTCCCACCAGGACGACCGGCAACCCGATACTATTGATGAGCTGAACCATGAAGTTCAGGACCCGCTTTGACCCACCGCTTGATGCTTCATGGAGGTTCTGGATTTCATCCACCACCAGGACACCCAGGCTATGCAGAGCAGCGATACGGGTGAAGCGGGGCAGCAGTTCATCCACCGTGCGGCGCGTTCCGGCATAGAGTTCGTAGTAACGGGTATGGAGCAAATCATCCATGGCCTGAAACAGGTTCAGGCACAATCCCTTGATGGAGCCGTCCGACGGGCAGTCAATTTTCAACCACACCAGTTGCCGGTGCGGGAAATTCCACTCCCGGTAGCGGGTATGGTTCACGATTTGGGGATAGAGCGACAGAATGGCCTCAACGCCTCTGGTTTTTCCCACCCCGCTGATGCCGAGAATCGTGAACCCATGAGCGGTGGACCGAGGATAACGGGACATGTCCTCCACCCCTTCGCCCTGGGAGTGAAACAGGGAGGGGAACGTGGTCAAAGCCGGATTGCGACCAAGGTAACCACCCCGAATCATGCAGGAAAACCGGCGTTCCAGATCAAGATGCACCGGCAGCACGGCAAAAAACCTCAGCGCGGCCTGAATCAAATGAAACCGGAGATGGGAGGGAGCCAGCCGCTGGTCAGGATGATACGGCGGATAAAACGACAACCGGTCGGTGACCTGATCTGCCACCATGATTGGAGGCAATGCCTCAATCAAGGGATTTCCCTGGTAAAAAGGAATTTCCTGGTCAATATAGGCAGCTTCCACCTCCGCTCCCTTTTCCACCAGAAACCGGGGTGCCAGCGTATCATTCATGGTCATCCTCCCACAGTTTCTGACGGACCTGGCGAATCAATTCAATCGGCTGGGGCGGCGGCACATAATCGGGGCGGGTTTCGGTTGGTGCCGGAGCGGGCAGGATTGGAAGCGGTGACACTTCCGGTGGTTCCGCCTTCCGGTTTTTGCGCAGGTCCCGCAAACGGCGGTTTTTTGTCACCTCTTTGACCGCCGGACTGGTTTGACCGGCTGCCTCCGTCAGAATCTGCTCCACCTGAGCATGAAACACCGCTTTCGCCTGTTGGTCGGCCGAGTGGGCCTGTTCCTGTGCCTGGTGCCGCAGGGCAAAGTAATCCTGGACCTCATACCAGTCCCGGCCCGCGAACATCTGTTCCGT
Organism: Blastocatellia bacterium; assembly: GCA_019695185.1. Lineage (GTDB taxonomy): Bacteria > Acidobacteriota > Blastocatellia > Chloracidobacteriales > Chloracidobacteriaceae > JAIBAN01. The sequence continues at coordinate 18,911 of JAIBAN010000099.1, forward strand.
TTCCAACAGCGTGCAGGCTTCAACCGCCGGTTCAGTGGGAAAGTTCAGAAAGATGGTTCCCAGGTTGCGCGGGTCATAAATCACCGGAACCTTCCAGGTTCCCTCCAGCCGGGCACGGACAAACCATTGTTCCCGGATGGCCAGATCACAGACATACGACAATCCCTGAAACCGGATGCCGCGTGGCGTGACCGAGGCTTCCCCGGCGGTCAGCAAAAACCGCCGGATTGTTTCCAGCGGCATCACCCGCAGATGTCCCGTGCGGTGCTGCATGCCCCAGTTCCACAGCTCCAGCGGATAGGGCTCCACCTGATCGGCAATCAAAAACTCGTCCATCCGGTACCAGTTCATGCGGTGGCGCTGATTGTGATCCAGAATCGAGAGCGCCAGCAGTTTCCGAAACTGGCGCAGGTCGAGGGTGGCGGCCAACCGGGGATCGGCACCTCCCGGCTCCGGTCGGGCCCGAACCGCGCCCGGAATCCAGTGGATGAAGGTGTCGTTGCTCAACCGGAACGAACGTTCCACCACCGGCTTCCAATCCGCCCGGTACGGCGGAGTGTTCAGCACCCGGATGTTGAAATGGCTGGCCAGCCGGTCCGCCTGGCGACTCAGGAGTTCGCTCCGGTCGGCCAGTAGTCCTTCCGGGAGGTGCCGGCAGGGCCAATCTTCCGCTGTCATTTGGATACCCAGTTCCCGGCAGACGGGCACCTTGTCGGAAAATGCGTTTTCCAGGGCCAGCCGGGCGGAATTCCAATCCGGCCCTTCCAGCCCGACATGGAAACCGACAATCATGCGGCTGAAGACATCCACCACCAGGTACAACACCGGTCTGCCGATGAGCCGGCTCCGGTCCAGGGAACTGACCAGATGGACATCGGCAATGGTGGCGTCAATCTGGTAGATGGAGCCCGGCCCGAAAGCCATTTGGGTGGTTTCGCCAAGAACGGCCCGCCGCCGCAATTCAAACGCCCGTTTTCCCTCGCGCCTGGTCAGGGAGCGGGTCAGGTCCTTTTCCTTCTCGTACCAGTAGCGAAACTGGGTATAGGTCGGAAGCTCCCCAGCCGGCGGCAACACTTTCACCCACACATCATTGTGAAGTTCAAACCCCCGATGAAAGTAATGTTCCAGGGTGTAGTGGTAAGCCTGAAGCAAGGGCCGTCCGTCTTTGGTTTCGTAGAATTTCCGGATGCCCTGCCGGAATTTTCGTTTGACCTCCTCATCCACATTGATTCCGACCGGAGTTCCGGTGACCTGGGTCGATTTGTTGGGCCTTCCCCGTTTACGCTCCGAAATCTGTTTCTCCTTGCCTTTGCCGCCACAGCGGTGAAACCTGGGCAGCAAGGCATTCGGCGTCTGGCCACCCTGCCAGTAGCGGCGCAGCCACTGGTAAAGCGTCATTTTGGTGAAGCCCGTCGTGGTCGCCAATTGATTGAGCACCGGCCCGCGACCGGATGGATGCAGAATCCGGCGCTCGGGGTCTTCCACCAGGGGGCCAATCACAGCCCAGGCCCGGTCCCGGAGGTGTCGGTGTCGGGCGGAGAGGGTTTCCTCCGGAGGAGCCTGAACCAAATCAGGGTCCCGCTCCAGCACCACGGCTTCCACTCCGGCAAGCGCCATTTCCAATTCCTGCCGGGAACGAAAAACCGGCAGTGCCTGCGGGTCGTCCACCCGTATCAGGGCGACCTCGGTCCCCTCCGGGTTGATCCACAAGAGCCGCTCAATCCATTGTCCTCCGAGGTCGGTTTTCCATTCCAGCAGCAGGTTGACAAACAGGTTTGGGCGCGTCATGACATTGTTTCTTGCGGAAGCGTCCACTTGACCGGACGGTTGGGGTGGAGCGGCTGGTCCAGATCAACCAGCCAGTGCCGTGTGGCGAAAGCGTGTTTGGCGACAGCCAAGCTTGTGCCGGACTCCAGGCCCAGCTCATCGTCACATTTCAGAGCCAGAGCGGAAAGGGAAAGGGTGCCGTCCTCATTCAAAGCACGCAAGCGTTCCTGAATCCGCAGGTGTAGCCGCTGATTCAAGTGAGGCACATGGGCGAGGTCATACCATGGGCGCAGCCATTCCAGGTTTTTGACCAAAGTTTTGGGAATGTCATGCTCCGTCACAATTCCCCAGTCCGTTCCCCGCGCCTGCCAGTACCGTCGCTCCATTTCCAGCTTTTCCAGCACCCGGCTGGACTGGAGGTCCTTGCTGTATTTGATGGTGCGGGCCTGGTCCACTTGTTTACCTGCTTGCTTGATGGTGACGACAAAATCAGTGGTCAGGACTGTTGGGGCTTGAGTGCGTGGCTGGGTCGGATGGCGAAAACCGAGCGTCTCCGCAATAGCCAGGGTTTCCTCCAGTGGAAACAAGGGAAACTGCTCCCGAATATCCACCACCTGGGCAGCCCATTCCAGAATGTAGAAGTAGGAAACCTCAAGTTTGCTCAGAAAATGGTGGACACGGCCTGGTTTCCGGCTTTGAATCCGCTGGGACAAACCAACCGATGCGACCTGTCGCACCGTCAAGTGAGGCTGATACTCAATTCCCCGGCCAGGGAGATTATTGGGGGAAGGCTTTTTCTTTGTGGGCATCACCACCTCAAACCTGTGCTTGAGATTTTGAGCCAAAAACTTACCGAAAAACCAAAGATCAGTCTAGTAATATATTATTTGGTATACCAATTTTTTATTTAGTATACCAATTTTTTATAAACATACAGCACCCGCGTCCAAGCCAACACTTTGTCAACATTTGCAGACACAGAAAGAAGCAAAATAGGGTGCCATTGACACGGGCAAGAGTGCCAGCAAGTAGAGATTGTCATTTACTCCAATGCTTTCACATTATACCTTGGCGGTGGCAGACAGCGGGTATATTGTCCTTCCAGCCTTTCGAAGGTGCTTTTTTTTCAATGGGGCTATTATGAACCGACAACGCCGCCACAAAATTGAAATTGTCGTAAGTGAAATTGAAGTCATTCTGGAGGAAGAACAACAGGCGTTTGATAATATGCCAGAAAGCCTGCAAAATTCAGAGCGCGGAAACCAAATGCAAACAGCAGTTGAAAGCCTTCAGGCTGCCATAGAAAACTTACAAACCGCCATTGATGCCTGATTCACGCTGATTGCCTGAACAAATCGTTATTGACCCTTAATCTTTCAAAGCAAACAGTTGTTCCCTCAAAAATCCAAAAAAACGCATGTACCCAAAACATCAAGAAGAACCCCAATACAATGCCTATCAAAGACTGATGAAGTCGGTGAAGCAAAATTTCGGCCAAATCCCGCAAGAAGATGTGCGTCGAATCAGAAGGTTAAGCCCGGAACAGCAGGAATCACTGTTGGATGTGGTTGCTTTGGCCGAAACAGTGGATTTTTTCCTTCAGCAAGTTCCAGAACCATCTCAAAATTTCCCCAAACAGGACTTTCCCTTCTTGCCCAGCAATTCAGTTTCAAACGTTTTTGATAAGCCGCCAATAATCCCAAGTGACACCATTTCTTTGAACGAAGCCATCCGATTGTTGAAAAACTGGCGCACAATTGCCAGCGACCGTGAGGCAAGGCATCAACTGAAAGCATTGCTGATGCGATTTCCCGAAAACAACCACCAAGCTGACCTGTGGCTGAAGCACCTTTATAAAATCGAAGCCGACCGCGCAACTCAACCGCCGGCAAGCGAAACACCTGCCACCTTAAACACAGAACCAGTCACCCTTATTCAATCCGAACCAAACCCAAATATGGAATCGAAACCAATTATTCCGGGAGACCCAGAAAAACCCAACCACCGGCCCCTGGAAACAACTTCAAAAAACGCCGACGGCACACCTGAAACACCCTCCTTTCAAGAGAAATCAATATTGAAATTTGAGATTCCAACCACACAACCAATAACGTCTGAGGTGCGGATTCTTCAATCCAGATTTGCAAATGAGGAGGGAAAGCGGAAGATTGTGGTTGAACTGACCGTTCCGGAAGAGAACTGGCACTTTGCCGTCATGGTGAGCAAGCTGGTCAACCACTTCGTTTCCTTTGAACATCGAATTAAAGACAGCCTGAGTGATTTTTTTACTGAAGCAGAAAAAATGGTCTGCAATTCAAACAAAACCCAACCGGAACAACTGGAGGGAACACAAAGGTTGAATGAAGTCACCTCCAATCAGGCTGAGATGTTGATTCCAGCACCAAAACCGCGAAGGCAGCAGAGAAAGGCTGATGAACCGGGCTTGAAAAAAGAGAAAGCAAAAGTGGGCAGAAAACCCAAACCAGGCGTGCCAGCCAGAAACCCAGAAACACCTTCCTCAAGTGATGTGAGGACAAACCCGGATAAAGTACAGGGCTCTCAACAAGCCCAGACTCAGTTTACGAAGAGCTTTATCGCCATTACAGATTTGATCCGGAGCGAATTTGGTTCGATTGGAAAACTTTTCAACGATAAAGACCAAAAATGGATTTCGAAAGGGCGACTGAAAGGAACTGCTCCATTGACAGGAAGTATGGTCAGATTTCTCGAAATCGTAACTGCCCAATCGGATGATTTCTTAAACCTGGCAAAGCCGATTTTGGTGAAGCTCGTGGAAAGTTTCCAGCCTTTGCGAACCGAATCCAAGAGAAATAAAGATCAATGGACGAGAATCAATGACATACTGAGGGGCATCGGCTGAATGAAATTGAGTTCCGACGATTAGAATACGGATTGTTGTTTTGCCGCAAAGGTATCGACGGTGACTGGTGAAACAGAAGTTAAAAATGTGCAATGCCTTGGAATTTTTCGGCCCCCGGCCACAGCAATCGAATCGTTCGGTCAAGTTTTGGCGACCAGCCTGACCAGGCTTTGCTTTGGTTGGATTCAACGTAAAGGTAGGCCAGGAACCCTTCGTCAAAACCTGAAGGACTTTGCGGATTTTGAAGGAAAATATCAATTGAGTAAGCGTTCCAGCCGGCCAGCAACTGCCGGTCGGAAAAATGATCCAGTTCAGGATAATGCGGGCGAAGGAGTCCAAGCCACATTTTCTCATACGGGGTATCAGGCTTGGGGC
>JAIBAN010000203.1 GCA_019695185.1 Blastocatellia bacterium
ATCCCGCTGTTTGCGCCGGTCCACCACTGCATCGAGCATCCCATGCTCCACCAGAAATTCAGAAGTCTGAAAGCCCGGCGGGAGTTTCTGCCGAATGGTCTGTTCAATCACGCGGGGGCCGGCAAAGCCGATCAAGGCGCCCGGTTCGGCAATATTAAAATCGCCCAGCATGGCATAGCTGGCGGTGACGCCCCCGGTGGTCGGGTCGGTCAACACTGAAATGAAGGGAAGTTTGGCCGCATCCAGCCGGGCCAGCGCGGCACTGACTTTGGCCATCTGCATCAGGCTCAAGGTGCCTTCCATCATGCGGGCTCCGCCTGAGGCTGAAACCACCACCAACGCGGATTTTTGGGCCAGGGCATACTCAATGGCACGGGTGATTTTCTCGCCCACCACGGAACCCATGCTGCCGCCGATGAAGTCATACACCATGACGCTGGCCACCACCGGCAGGCCGCCCATTTTCCCAGTGGCATTGACCACAGCTTCATTGAAGCTGGTGGCGGCACGGGCCATTTGCAACCGGTCTTGATAGGGTTTGGTGTCAGTAAAGACCAAGGGGTCAGTTGAGACAATCCGCTCGTCGAAAATTTCAAACGCCCCATCATCAAACATCATTTCCAGCCGGTGACGGGCGGAAAATTTCAAATGGTGGCTGCAATGGGTGCAGACGTTGAGCGAATCGGTCAGGTCTTTTTTGAAAATCATGGCCCGGCATTTGGGGCATTTTTCAAAAACGCCTTCGGTTTTGACGGTGCGGTCCGATTCGGCAGGGACTTCGACAGGGGCGGTTTTTTTACGTTTGAACCAACTCATAAACAAAGTCTTGGGAGTCTTGGGGGTCTTGCGAGTCTTGCGAGTCTTGGGAGTCTTGGGAGTCAAAAACAGGTGACAAGTGACAGGTGACAGGTGACAAGAAACAATCCTGTCACTGTTTACTTGTCACTGTTTACTGCTTCAGACTTCCAAGACTCCCAAGACTCGCAAGACTCCCAAGACTGGTTTTTAGAATTCAATCCCCACTTGCGCCACGACTTTGCGGGTCGCAAAGGGATGTTTGATTTCCTTCATTTCCGTTACCAGGTCGGCAAATTCAATCAGTTCGGGTGGTGCGTCACGGCCTGTGATGATGATATGCAGCAACGGTGGCCGCTGGCGCAACACTTCCAGGACTTCTTCGATACTGAGCCAGCCAAAGGTAAAGGCATAGGTCAACTCATCAAGTGCCACGATGTCATAGGTTCCGGAGTTGATTTTTTCAACACAGATTTCCCATGCGCGCCGCGCCGTGGCTTTGTCTTTTTCGGCATTTTTGGTGTCCCAGGTAAAGCCGTCGCCCAGCGTCAAAATCTCGATGCCGAGTTTTTCCGCTGACTTGATTTCACCATAGACTCCAAAGCGGCGGTCTTCGGTCGTTTTGATGAATTGCAGCATGACGCAGCGGAACCCGCGTCCGGCTGCGCGCATGAGGGTACCCAGCGCGGCAGTGGTTTTTCCTTTGCCGTTGCCGGTATTGACCATGACCAACGGCGTTCGTTTGGTATTTTCCATGTGGCACGAGGGGAGTTTGATAGAATTAGAGCATTGTCAGCGGCGGCATCATAGTTGAGCCGGTCCCGCTTGCCAACCGTGATTGGGCAGGGTTACCGGTTCAGCCGGCCATAATGAAAACCGCAAACTACGCAAACCACACGAAAAAGAGAGTTTTTCTTTCCTTTTAGGTGTCGCTCGCGTGGGTTGCGGTTTCAAAAAACAAACCTGGTTACCGGGCTGAAGCCACCGTTCCGGAGGCTGTGCGTGGTTTGAGAAACTGTTTGGCGATCAAGGCGGTCAAGGCTCTGGGCGTCAACCGGGAAGTCAGCGAAAGCAGGTAGTTGGCCATTCCTGAAACCACAAAAGAACGCCCTTGAGCGAAGGCTTTCAACCCAACCAGCACCACTTTTTCCGGTTTTTCCTTGATGCCCACTGCCGGCTCGGAAGCGCCCACCACAGCGAAAAACGGGGTTTCGGTGGCTCCCGGACAAAGGGCCAGCACCCGCACGCCGGTGGACCGATATTCCGCCCACAGGGCCTCGCTAAAGGACAGCACAAAAGCTTTCGTCGCACCGTAGACCGCCATATAGGGCAATGGCTGGAAGGCTGCGGTCGAGGCGACGTTGATGACCCCGCCGGTGCCACGGGCCACCATGGCGGGCAGAAACTGATGGGTCAGGTCCACCAGTGCCGTGACATTGAGCGTGATTTCCTCGTGGTCACGGTGCGGGTCGAGTGTATCAAACGGGCCATAAGTGCCAAATCCGGCATTGTTAATCAGAATGTCAACCGGCATGCCAAGCTGGGTCGTGGACCGCAAGAGCGCTTCGGCGGCACCGGGACGGCTCAAATCTGCGGCCACGACTTCACAGCGCACCTGGTGCTGACGGGAAAGCTCGGCGGCCAGTTGGTCAAGTTTGGATTTGGTGCGGGCGACCAGTATCAGGTGTGCGCCCCGGCGGGCCAGTTCACGGGCAAACATTTCGCCGATGCCGGAGGAAGCTCCGGTAATGAGCACGGTTTGATGACGGTATGAAAACATGGGCAGAAAATATCCTTTCAGCGGTTATGAAGTGGAGCGGCAACCGGGAGCCGCTGTTCCAGCGGTACAATGGTTTCGGCGGGAGTCAGTCGGGTCAGGCGACAACTGGCCTCCCACAATTCAAGCGCTTTGTTCCGGTCATAGGATTCAGCGGACGACGCGGTTTCCTTGCGTCCGTCAAAGTATTTTCCGGTCACAGCTTCAAATTCCGACGCACAGGCAAGCCCCGCCAGGGCTTTTCCGGAAGCCGTGACGGTGCGGGCATTGGGTAACACCAGCGCCAGGACGGGCAACAGGTAATTCCAGGCAAACTGCTGCACCGGGCCGTAATCGCGGGCGAGATTGGTTCCCGGCATGAGACCGGGGTTAAACCCGTTGATGGTAATTGGCTGCGCTGTACCGACTGAGCGCCCAGCCGCCTCCAACCGCCGCGTCAGTTCATAGGTAAACAGCAGATTACAGAGTTTTGACGTGCTGTAGGCCCGGCGTCCGGCAGTTCCGGCAGGTTCCTGGAGGGGCTGCGGGTCATGCTCCGGAAACGCCAGAAACTCCGGGTTCACCCAGCGCGGGGCAGGGAGCCCGGTCCGCTGGGCCGGGTCATGGGTGCCACTGCTGACCATGACCACCCGGCCAGAACCGGCGAGTTGCCGCAAGAGCAGGTGAACCAACAGAAAATGGCCCAGATGGTTGACCCCAAAAGTGGATTCAAATCCATCCGCTGTGACTGTGCGGCCTTGGGAAAATTGCAGCCCGGCATTGCACACAATGCTGTGGAGCGGGGGAGAGCCTGCCTGGACGAAGTGCCCGGCAAAATCACGCACGGAGGCCAGGGAAGCCAAATCCAGTTCCGCAACGGAAACCTGGGAATTGCCGGTTTCCTTGCAAAGTTGGCGGGCGGCTGTTTCGCCCCGCTCCCGACTGCGGCAGGCCAACACCACGTGCCATTCACGATGTTCATTCAGGACGGCACGGGCACAGGCAAATCCCAATCCGACATTGGCCCCGGTAATAACAACTGTTTGGGTAGGCATCAGTTCACCTGCTTTGATAAATACGGAATGAATGTTCATTCCGTGGCTGGATAAAAAAATTTGAGTTAGCGGCGAATAGCTTCCCAGCAGCAGGCTTCCGCCTGGTCCATCAGTTCCTGACTGAGGTTGAGTTCACCCTTGTTACCGGCTTTCAGGACGCCGGAGAGGGCTCCCCAGACCAATGCCACCAGTAGCTCTGTGTCAAATGGTTTGAGGATTTGCAGCCGTTGGTTTTCTGCAAAGATGTCAAGCATTTGCCGGTGGCCACGCTGTTCGGTGTCGCGGCTGCGCTGGTCCAGGTAAAGGGCGTGGTGATGCAGTTCCAAAAACTGGAAAGCCATCGGATTGTCCTGGGCAAAACGGGAAAACCGCTGCCAGAAGACATGGAATTGTTCCCGGAATGGTGCCGTCTGGGGAAACCCGTCGAGAATGGATTCGAGCATGGTTTCCTTCCATTTTTGATAGACGGCGTTGACCAGTGCTTCCTTGCTTTCAAAATAGCGATAAATCGTTCCGGCTGAAACCGCCGCCCGCTCTGACACCAAAGGCATGGCCGTTCCGTTGAAACCGTACTCGGAAAAGAGTTCGAGGGCGGCTTGCAGAATGGCTTCCCGCTTGTCAGGGGAAGGGGTTTGGGTTCCGGTTCGGGCCATGAAGTTACTTTTTTGGATTTTTCTGGAATGAATATTCATTCATTTACTGCGAAATGCCAGACTTGTCAAGTTGTTTTTTGAAATTATCCGCGAAGGACACCACGCTTCGCCCGGAAGAGCCGTTGTCTTTTCCTTCGTGCTCGTTGGCGTCGTTTGGGGAGGAAACTGTTTCAGGCAGGTGAGACTGCCGAGGAGGAGTCGAAGACCAGCTTCCGGCCCTGGATTTCCCACGACTCGTGCAGCAGTCGCTGAACCGCCAACGGATAGAGTTTGTGTTCTTCGGCCAGAATCCGGGAGGAAAGTGTCTCTTCCGTGTCGGTTGGAAAGACAGGAACGACAGCCTGGGCAACAATTGGTCCGTGGTCCAGTTCTTCGTCAACCAGATGAACCGTGCAACCGGAAAATCTGACGACATATTCAACTCCCTGCCCCTGGGCGTGCAGTCCCCGAAAAGCCGGCAGCA
>JAIBAN010000023.1 GCA_019695185.1 Blastocatellia bacterium
CACCACCAATGCCGGGTTCGGTGCGGGAGCCCAGGGCGGCGGGGGCGGCGGCATGGGCGGCGCGGTGTTTTGCTACGGTGGCCGCTTGGTTGCCATCGCGTCCACCTTTTCCAATAACTCGGCGCTGGGCGGAAACGGGAACTATTTCCGGTCTTCAGGAGGGAGCGGCATCGGCGGTGCGGTGTCGGTGCTTGGAGTTGGCAGCACCACCGTCGAGTTTTACCAATCCACCATCTACGGCAATACAACCAATGTCGGAAACAGTCCGGGAGCGGTTCCCACCAACCGGCGGGGCGGCGGAGGCGGCATCGCCTACATTTCCACCACGGTCAACGACCCGATTCGCGGGGTGGTGGAGGGCTGCACCGTCACTGCCAACCAGGCGCTGGGCGGATACAAGGGCGGTGGCATGGAGGTGCTTTCCCTTTTCAATGACCTGTCCGCCGTCACGGACATCAAGGTTCGGTCCAGCATCGTGGCCGGTGCCACCCAGACCAAACCGGACATCTTTCAGGTTTTCAACAACGGCGCGCTCAATACCAGCAGCTACAACCTGATTGGCACGGTTGAGAACTCCCCTACTTTTGTGAATAACCAGAACAACGACCAGGTGGGAGTGCTTGACCCCAAACTGCTGGCGCTGGCTTCCAATGGCGGGCCAACCCAAACGTGCCAACTGGCGGTTGGCAGCACCGCCCTGAACCGGGGTGACAGCACGATTGTGCGCGATTATGACCAGCGCGAAGCACCATATAACCGGCGCTGCGGACAATGTGACGTGGGTGCCTATGAACAGCAAGCGCCGTTTTTCACGACCCAGCCCGTCAGCCAAACAGCGTGCCCCGGCACTTCGGTTACCTTCACTGTGGCAGTGGATATGGTTTCAACCACCTTCCAATGGCGCAAAGACGGCGTGAATATTGCGGGGGCAACCGGTTCCAGCTATACCATCAATCCGGTCACAGCGGGCAACGCAGGGAATTTCGATTGTGTGGCAACGGCCTGCACCGGTACGACTTCAACGGCGGCAACCCTCACCGTGAACGGCCCGCCAGCGGTTGATGCCCAACCGAATGGAGCCATTCTGTGCGTCGGCAATCAGGTTTCATTCAATCCGGCCTTTTCCAGTTCGACTCCGCTGACCTATCAATGGCGGAAAAACGGGGTGAATATTCCGGGGGCGACCTCGCTTTCCTACCAAATTGTCAGCGCCACCCTGGCCGACATCGGGAGTTACGACTGTGTGGCGACCAATACCTGCGGCTTCATCATTACCCAGCCTGCCACGGTATCGGTGCGGTCCGGTCCGGGAATTTCCCTTCACCCGGTCAATCAGTCCGTGTGCGAAGGTGGTTCCAATGCGGTTTTCACCGTTCTGGGAAGCCCGGTTGTTCCCAATCCGCCGCTGACCTACCAGTGGCGGCAAAATGGAACCAACCTTCCGGGAGCCACCTCGACTTCGGTTTCGATTCCGGCAAACCTCAGTTCAAACGGGGCTGTGATTGATTGTCTGGTGAGCGACGGCTGCGGCGCGACGACTTCCAATCCCGCCACGCTGACAGTGAATGCCCTGCCGACGTTCACGGCCCACCCGACCAACCAAAGCACCTGCACCAACCGGGCGGTGACCTTTTCCATCACGGCTACCGGAGCCGCCAGTTTCCAATGGCGCAAGGACGGGACCGACATTCCGGGGGCGACCGGGACCAGTTTCACGATTCCCGCCGCCACTTCCGCCGATTTCGGAACCTACACCTGCCAGGCCACCAGTGCTGCCGGGTGCAGCCGAATTTCAAACGGCGCGACGCTGGCACTGGACCCTCCGTTTGTGTTCACCAGCCAGCCGGGCGACCAAACGGTTTGTCAGGGGACTTCGGTCAGTTTCTCGGTAACGGTTACCGGACCGTCATCAATTTCCTATCAATGGCGGAAAGGCAGTTCCAACATCCCTGGCGCAACCAGTGCCACCTACACAATTCCAGCCACCGTGCCGGGTGACGCCGGGTTGTATACTTGTTCGGTCAGTAGTTCCTGTGGGGCCATTGTTTCCAATTTTGCCTTCCTGACAATCAGCCCCTTGCCGGTGCTTCGAACCAACCCGGTCAGCCAATCAATCTGTTCCGGCTCTCCGGTCACCTTCCATGCCTTTGCTGATACTGCCATCAACCTCAATTATCAATGGCGCAGGAACGGCATCAACCTCACCGGCCCAAGTTCAACCAGTCAATTCTTTACCATTCCGGTGGTGAACGGGTCGCATACGGGAAATTATGACTGCGTGATAACGGGTGCCTGCGGTTCGGTCACCAGCACTGCCGCCACCCTGACGGTTTTGACGGCACCGGGTTTTTCGTTCCAGCCGGTCAGCCGGTCCATTTGTTTAGGCGGTTCGGCCATGTTTTCGGTGACGGCAGTCGGAACCCCTGCGCCAACCTATCAATGGCGCAAGAACGGAACCGATATTCCCGGAGAGACTTCGTCCACCTTGACTATTGCGGCCATCACGGCGGGTGATGGTGCCGGGTATTCCTGCGTAGCGACCAATTCCTGCGGCAGCCTCGCCTCAGCTACCGGTAACCTAACCGTCCTCACCACGCCGGTGATTACCGGTCAACCAGCCAATCAGAACAGTTGCCAGGGAGGTTCCGCATTTTTCAGTGTCACTGCGCCCAATGCAGTCAGCTACCAATGGTTCAAAGCGGGTGGCAGCACCGTCCTGGCCACCACCGCCGAGCTTACCCTGACCAATGTGGACCCCAGCCAGGGTGGCGACTATTTTTGCCGGGTGACCAACACCTGCGGCACCCTCGATTCCAATCCGGCAACTCTGAGCGTGGCCACGGTGACCATTACGAAACAGCCGATTCCCCAGTCGGCCTGTGACGGGACGCCGGTAACCTTGACCGTTGAGGCAACCGGAGCTGTGGCCTATCAATGGTGGAGCTTCAATGGCCCGATTGGAGGGGCCACGACGCCAACCCTTTCCGTGACAAGTCAGAACCTGTACCACTGCGTGCTGACCGGAACCAACGGCTGTACCACCATAACCAATCAGGCTTTCGTGTATTTTCAGTATCCGCTCCAACTGAACCAGCCGCTTGAAAACCGGATTCTTTGCGAAGGAAGCGAATACAACTCCGTTTCGCTCGACTTGGTTTCTTATGATCCTGACGCAACCTTCCAGTGGCGCAAAAACGGGGTCAATGTGACCACTGCCATAGATACGGGAGTCCCGTGGGAATTTTATTTCCCTTTGCCCACCACCATGGCCGATGCCGGGGTTTATGATTGTGTGATGACCAACCAGTGTGGTCCCGTCACCACCAACCCGTTCACGGTGACCGTGGTGACGAGTGCCATCCTGACCCAACCGGCGGTCAGCCAGACGGTTTGTGTCGGGGGAACGGCCACCTTTACCGCAAATGCCACAAATTATGGGAGTGTCTTCTGGTTGAAAACCTTTGGACCGGGTGGAAACGGAGGTTTTCTGGTGGGGAATCAGCCCACCCTCACCATTTCCAATGTGACCGCCGCCAATGCCGGATATTATGTTGGGTACTTTGTCAATGATTGTTCCAGTGTCCGAACGGAAGTGATTTTGGACGTGGTGCCGTCGCTGCCGCCGGTCACTGCCGCCAGCAACACCCCGGCACCGGGCGGAACGCTCAACCTGACGGCCACGCCGGGGACGGCAGGTTATTTCAGCTACAGTTGGAGCGGACCAAACGGCTTCACTTCCACCCAGCAGAATCCGACGATTCCGAACGTGACGACGGCGCAATCGGGCACCTACACGGTGACGATGAACGGCGGTTCCTGCTCGGTGCAAGGAACGGTCAAGGTGGCGGTGCAGGCCAATACGCTGGTCAATCTGGACAATCCGACCACGAGCTACACGGGCGGCATCGCACCCATCAATCCGAGTGACCCGACCTTTGGGACCTTTACCATCAACACGGTGCTGCGGAATCTCTCGGCGACTGAAACCTTGCAGGGACCGCTCTACTTCAAGGTGACGGAACTGGGCAAAACCCCGGCAGTACCGGGTGACCCGCGCCCCTACTGGCTTGATTCGCGCAATGCCGGAACACCTTTTGCCGCCGGAGCCCTCCAGGATATTCCGGGACCGGTTCCGCCGGGCGGGAGCGTGCCGGTCAGCTTCCGGATTGCAGTGGACCAGACGGGCCGTTCGTTCTTCCGTTTCCTGGTGGATGTATATGGCGCGACCAATGCCTCACCCAGAACTGAAGCCAAACTGGGCAGCTTTAACCTGAGTCTGGGGAGTCCTGGGAGTCTGGGGAGTCTCGGGAGTCTAAAACCCGGAACCCGATTCTTTGATTTCGACTCTCAAGACTCCCCAGACTCCCAGGACTCCCCAGACTCGTCTTTTATCGGAGGGGCCGGGTTGCAATCAGGTTCGGAGATGGCGGTGGACCCGAACCAGAGCCGCCGGATGGCTGTGGTGGCCAACAACTACGCCGCCGGGACGGTCGTGGTCAAATACACTGAAGACGGCGGAGCCAGTTGGCGTGAATTCCCGCTCAATCGCACCGTAGGGAGCGTGACCTATCAGGCGGCGTTCGACCCCAGTGTGGCCTACGATGGGAATGGCAATCTGCTGGTGACCTACGTGGCGACAAACCTGACTGACAATGCGGCGGCGCTGGTGATTTGCCAGAAACTGCTTGACCGGTTGACCTTCTCGCCACCGGTGGCGCTTGTGACACACGCCAGCGCGGAGAAAACCGCGCTTGGGCGGACTTCGCTCGGCATCAACAAGAGCCAGATTGCCGTGGCCTGGGAAAGCCGGACCAACGGCGGCCCGGCCCGCATCAACCTCATGATGTTGCTGTCGCGGCGGACCCGCGTGGTTGCTGAAGGAAACGTCTCGCATCCGAGTGTGACGGTGGACGCAGGCGGACGGGCCTATGTGGGCTGGAACGACTGGGCGACCAGCCGGTTGCTGACGGTTTCCACCCAGGATGGATTGGAATACACGGCTCCTGTCCAGATTGCCGCGACGGGCATTGGTTACGGACGGGCAATTGCAGCACAGGCGGATGTATTGACGACGCCGGGCCTGACGCTGCGGGCTGACCCCAGCCGGAATGGAACCCTCTATGCTGCTTATGCGGGCAGCGGCAACGGGCTGGATGTCTGGCTGGTGAAATCCACCAACGGCGGACAAAGCTGGACGCCTCCCCGCCGACTCAACGATGACAGCGGCAACGCCGACCAGTTTGGGCCGGGGTTGGCGGTGGACGGCAACGGCAATGTGGCCGTGAGCTTTTACGACACCCGGCTGAGTACCCCGAATGAAACCACAAATGTCTATGTTGTGCGTTCACTGGATGGCGGTCAGACGTTTGGGGCTGGCCTGCGGGTGACGGAGGTGGCATCGAATCTTTCGCTCACCAATCCATTGCGGGTGCGGGCGGTGAATTTCGGCGAACGGATGGGCATCGGTTTCAGTGCCAAAACCGACCTCAATCTGGTTTGGACCGACAACCGCAACGGAAATCCCGACCTTTTCTTTACAACTGAGAAATAGGTTTCATTTTTCACTGCCGAAGAGGTTTGGAGTTCAGGCTGCGGTTTGCTTCAGCACCGAACAGTTGAATCAGCCAGGACCCCAGACCTGTCGGTACCCTTTACAACCAAAATTCTTTGAGGAGGAACCCAAACCATGCTGCTCCGAAATCACGCCCGAAAACTTATCCTGTCAATCTGTGCCTTTGCTTTGTTGGGAGTTTCCGGCACCTTTGCCCAGTCAGATGAGGATTACACATTCAAAGTCCACAACACGACCAGGGTTCCCATCCGGAAAATACTGGTGTCGGAGGACGGAAAAAAATATGTGGCCTTCCGGCTGAAAAGCGACATTCAACCAGGACAAGTCCGCCAACTGGTTTGGGATGAAGACACAGACGACCAATCCTGCAAGCAGTACATTAAAGCCGTCTATGCCGATGGTAGGGAAACCCGGCCCGCGATTTTCGATTTCTGCAAAGAAGATTTGGTGCTGAAGTTTTAACACCTGTTTGGAAGTTTGGTTGGTACCACACAACCTAAAAATAGGACTGAGGACTGAGGACTGAGGACTGAGTTCCAAACCGTCCAATGGGTCAGAAACAGTCAAAAACTGCCTATTCTCCCTTATCAACCTGCTGATTCGCACGATTTACCTGTTGGAAACCATACTCAGTCCTCAGTCCTCAGTCCTCAGTCCTGGATTTGTCACCGCCAATCTCCCTGCATCTGGAAGGCCGCCCAATAGTAGGGTACGTGCCAGCGCCGTTGCGCCAGAACCTGTTTTTGGGCTGCCTGAAGGGCGGCTGCCGGGCGCAACCCATCACGCAGCATGCCCTGGTAAAATCTGGTCATCAGTTGAGCCGTGGCGCGGTCGTTGACGTTCCAGGAGCTGACCACCACGCGCCGGGCACCGGCATACATCAGCCCACGGGTGAGTCCAATCAGACCTTCGCCTTTGATATGGGGACCAAGCCCGGTCTGGCAGGCGCTCAGGGTTACGACCTCGGCAGGCCAGTTGAGGTTATAGAGGTCTTGCAGGCGTAAAAAACCGTCCACCGGATTCCCTTTTTCGTCCACCAGCGAAAGCAGCACTGCCGACAGGTCGGGATGCTCAAAATTCATCAAACCGTGGGTAGCGAGATGAATGTAGCGAAAGCGGCTGAGGTCGGTTTCGAGCAGTGCCTGACGGCTGGCCTGGAAATCAAGCCGGACCAGCGCTTGCTCACCGGCAATCGTCCGGATGGCTTCGGCCTCAAGTCGGGTGCCGGGCAGGCGCGGAATATGGAAGGCACGCAGTTCACGGGAATCCCGCTTGGAATCGGAGGAGGCTTCCGGATAGAAAGGCTCCAGATAGCGATTGACTTCCTTGTTGAGCACTGACGACCCATCCGCCCCAAGTGCTTTCAACCGGATGTCACTGGCTTCAAAAACCGGGTCAGCCACCACGGCCACTCCGGCTGTCGGAGCGGGTTTCTCACGTTCCTGGCGGAGCGCGGAAAGAACCGAAACCGAAGGCTGTGACAGGATTTCATGCTGTTCAATCAGATAGGGAGCATCCTTTCCCGCACCGGGTTCCGGCACCGGGAGGGCTGCAAACGGAATCAGGTGCAACCGGCCATCGGGCACAATGACCAGCCGCCGGGAACCCAGTTCTTTTTGCAGCGGGCCGAGAATCATCCGGCTCAATTCGGCGGCGGCCTGCGGATATTCGCGGTCGGCCTGCACCACCTGGGCCACAAAATCAATTGGGGCAGTTGCGGTTTCACCCTGTTTCCGGCTGGGCGGTTGCCCCGCCGTCGTGCGCCGGTTCAGCAGGTCGTAGACCCGTTGTGCCTGCTGGTTGATTTTATCTGCCGGAGAAAGTTCGTAGACTGTGAAACCGGTCTTTGTGATGGCAAAAACCTGACTATGGTCCTCGCCCAGCAGGTACTCCAGCAGGAGGGTGTCTGCGTCGAGGATTTCAGCCTGGATTGCCTCAATTGTCGGCGGTTTGGGTTGCACCAAGGCGGCATAGGCCGGGCTTTTCTGCCGGATTTCTGTTTGCAGCGTGCGGTATTGCTCGGTCAGGGTGGTGATTTCCTGTTCGGCGGCAGTGCGTTGTTCGGGGGTGTATTTCCGGGCCAGCAGGCGGGCCAGCCCTTCGTATTTGTTGGTAATCCGTTGTTTGAGGTCCTGTTCCTGCTGGATGAGTTGGGGCGGGGCACCTTTGCGCAGGTCGAGCCTTGCTTCACCAAGCAAATCCAACAGAGCGCGGGCGCGGGCCTGCTCACTGGCCTGGAACGCCAGTCGGTCAAAGCCGGCTTTGGGTTCCCGGCGATGCAGGTCGAGCAGAATGCTGACGTACAATTCAAAGTAGGATTGCACGGTGGCGAAAAATGAAGTCCGATAGCTGCCCTGAGTGCGGGACCGGAGAAACTCGACCAGTTCCAACGCTGCTTCCGCATGGGCTTTGGCCTCCGGCAGCCGGTTCAATGCCTGTTCGGTGGCAGCCAGGCCAATCAGGGTTTTGGCTGTCTGATGGCGGTTGCCGGTGGCCTGACACAAGGCGAGAGCCTGTTCCAGATACGGCAGGCTGGCCTGTGGCCGCCCCTGTTTTCGTTCCAGGTAGCCCAGATTGAACAGAGCCAGTGCTTTGGTATCACGGTCCCCCTTGGCTTCGGTTCTTTCCAAAGCCTGTTTGAAGTATTCCACCGCACCCGGAATATCATTTTGCTCAAACCGGATTGAACCCAGATTATTGAGCGTCGTCGCTTCACCAAGGCGGTCGCCGATTTCCCGGCGAAGAGCCAGGGAGCGGGTGTAGAGTTCCAGCCCCTGGGCAGCCTCGCCCAGGTGCCGATGGGCCAAAGCCAGATTGTTCAAGCCGGTGGCCTCGTTTTGCCGGTTGCCGGTTTTCTGCCAGATAGCCAGAGCCGCCGTAAACTGGGTCAGGGCCTGGCGGGGTTCGCCAAATTCCAACAAGACTATTCCCAGGTTGGTCAACGCCAGCGCTTCCCCGTCGGGACTGCCTTGTGAGCGGGCGACCTGGAGGGCCTGCTGGTAATAGTCCAGGGCTTTCTGATATTCGCCCAACCGTTTGTAGGCCAGACCGGTATTGTTCAAAAGCGTCCCTTTGAGAAAAACCAACGGAACCTTTTCCAGCAAGGCCAGCGATTTGAGATGGTATTCCAGCGACAGTTTGATTTCGCCCAGGTCACTGTAGACCAGCCCGATGTTGTTCAAGGTTTCGGCCTGGCTGATTTTCCCTTCGTACGTTTCTTTGATTGAGATGGCTTTTTGCATCAGATCCAGCGCGTTGCGATAATCACCCAGCGCCCGATAGATGTTGCCCCGATTGGAAAGCAGCGTTGCTTCATAGCGTTTGTCGCCTTGCTCGACACAGATTTTGAGGGCCTGTTCGGAATAATCCAAGGCTTCATTCCATTGGCTCAACCCATCGCAGATAATCGCCAGCATATTGAGCGTGGAAGCCTCACCCATCGGGTAATTTGACTTTTTCTTGAGGGGCAGGGATTGCTGAAAAGCGGCTTTGGCTTCCTTTTTGTCTCCCCGCAGCCGGTGCAACGTCCCAATCGAATCCAGCGTGTAGCCTTCACCAAAGGCATCGTCCGCCCGGTGGAATCCCTGGCGGGCGGTTTCAAACAGAGGCAGGGCGGCGGCTATTGCTTCCTTGGTGCCTTTCGCCCAGAGATTGTAGGCTTCCATTGAGGTATGTTGGGCCTGCATCCGGTCCCGGTCCGTGGGGAGGGCGGTTCTGATTTCGAGCAGGGTCAGCCGGTACGTTCCCGGTCGGGTATCCTCATCCGGTGTCAGCTCAACCTGGTAGGCTCCCGCTGCTGATGCAACAAAGGTCACGAAATCCGGGCCGTATTGGTTGGTGTAAAAGTTGGTTTCGAGCAGCAGGTTGCCGTCTGCGCCCCGCACCAGGGTCCGAATATCAATCCCTTTTTGTTCAATTTTGAGGTTAAGGCAGGCGTTGGCCGGAAGGTTCACTCGGTAGGCATGGACCTCCGTTCCTTTGATTTCCCGTTCAATCGGCGGGGAATCCGGCTTGAGGGCGATTGCTTCAGCCTGGACAACCGGCTTTGCGTCCGTCTGAGCCCATCCCGTCTGAACTAAAAAAATTACCTGCCCAAAGAGAAGCACCAGCACAAAAACCGAAACGGAAGGGAGTTTGCTTGTCATAACCAGTGTTGTTGTGTGTCAGGGTGTGTTTGGAAAATGGATCGTTTTTGTGTGCGATTCACCTTAGAACACTGTCAGGAGTGGCTCAAGGTCTTCTGCCAGAACCTTTGGGAAGCAGCTTGGCTGCCGTATCCCGTATTCCAGGGCGACATTTGTTTCTGTTGGTGGGACCGATGGTCGAGGGGCCGGCAATGCCGGAATTTTTCGGGATTTTTTTGTTGACAAATTCGAATTTGTTTCGTATTTTGCAGCTTCACAAACAAAGCACGTGGCGATTTAGGTAACTTGCTCCACGTTAAAAACTGCTAAACAGCCGGGAAAATTCCAAAGGCCCTGTGCGAGTTTAGCACAGGGCCTTTCGCTTTTTTTGTGGAATTTTTTAACAATTTAGTACGTGGCGATTTACGCAAATTGCTCCACGTTAAAAACTGCTAAACAGCCCATGAGGATACTCCCTCCATGCCTGTTTCGGCATGGAGGTTTTTTGTTTTTGGCGACAAAAAATCCTATGTTGAACGTTGGCTGTGCGGCGCATTCAGGAGAAACCGACATGAGTTTCGTGACTGGTCTGAAATGCCGCGAGTGTGGACGAAAATACCCGAAAGAACCGACTGCCGGTTGTTCGGAATGCTTTGCCCCGCTTGAAGTTGATTATGATTATGACGCAATTGCCCAAACCCTGACCCGTGAAAAAATCACGCGGCGGGAGCCCAACATTTGGAAATACCGTGAACTCCTCCCGCTGGATGGAACCCCGGTTGTCGGGCCGGGCACTGGTTGCACGCCCTTGCTCCGGGCCAAAAATCTGGGCAAACGGTTGGGTTTGACCAATCTTTACATCAAAAATGACAGCGTGAATGCCCCGACGCTCTCCTTTAAGGACCGGGTGACGGCGGTTGCCGTCAACAAGGCGCTGGAATTCGGCCTGACGGCGGTGGGTTGCGCATCAACCGGCAACCTGGCGAATTCGGTTGCTGCCACGGCGGCGGCTGCCGGACTGCCCGCTTTCATTCTGATTCCGGAAAACCTGGAAAAAAGCAAAGTGGTCGGCACGACCATTTACGGGGCCACGGTGGTTGCAGTGCGCGGCAACTACGATGATGTCAATCGGCTCTGCACCCAGATTGCCGACCGCTATGCCTGGGGTTTGGTCAACGTCAATCTGCGGCCTTTTTATGGCGAAGGCTCCAAAACGGTCGGCTATGAAATTGCCGAAGCCCTTGGCTGGCGTGCTCCGGATGCGATTGTGGTGCCAATGGCGGGCGGTTCGTTGATTACCAAAATCCATAAAGGGTTCAAGGAATTTGAAAAACTGGGGCTGTTGGACGCGCCGGTTGCAACCCGGATTTTCGGAGCCCAGGCAACGGGCTGCAACCCGATTGCGACGGCGGTGAAACGCTCCACCTGCACCATCAGACCGGTCAAACCCGACACCATCGCCAAATCCCTGGCAATTGGCAATCCGGCGGACGGTTATTTCGCCGCTGGTGTGATTGCCCGCAGTGGCGGCTGGGCCGAGGATGTTTCCGACCCGGAAATCCTGGAAGGAATCAAACTCCTGGCCGAAACCGAAGGGATTTTTACCGAAACCGCCGGTGGCGTCACGGTGGCTGTGACCCAGAAACTGGTGGCTGAAAAGCGAATCAAGCCGGATGACGTGACGGTGCTCACCATCACCGGCAACGGCCTGAAAACCCAGGAAGTCCTGCACACCGCGCCTCCTGTCGTGATTGACCCGCGCCTGGCGGATTTTCACTCGGCAGTCTTTGGCAAAGCGGCTTCGGCCTGAATTTTGACGGGTTAGTTTTGAGTTCCATCTTCTCGTGGACTGCAATGGGATGGAAGAAATCCACGTCAGGGTGGGACTCAAAACTTAATATTTACTTGCAAGAGCGTGTTTGAAAATTTGGAGTGCGGGGACTTGTCACCGCTTTGTTTTTCGGCGACTTGTCGCCGAACTTGTTTTTTGCTGCTTCTGGTCAGGTGGTGGCGACAAGTCGCCACCAGTGAAAGCGGTGACAAGTCCCCGCACTCCAAATTTCCCCGCACCCACGAAGAAAAAGGAAAATTGACATGGCACACACGATTACAATTCCAACTTTGTTGCGCTCGCTCACCGGCGGACTGGAAACCGTTGAGCTGGAAGCTGCAACCGTTCTTGAAGTGGTTGAAAACCTGGACGCCCAATATCCCGGCTTCCGGGCCCGCATTTGTGAAACCAATGGCGAGTTGCGCCGCTTCATCAATTTTTATCTGAACGGCGAGGACGTGCGGTTTCTGGATAATCTGGCCACCCGCCTGCCCGAACAGGCGGAAATTGCCATCATTCCCGCCATTGCCGGAGGTTAATCATGTCGCAGCAACAGACAGCCCACCCGATACGGGTTTTGAAATTTGGCGGAACTTCGGTCCAGCACGCGGCAGCCATCCGGCGGTTGACGGAAATTGTGGCAGCCAAACGCAAAACCTGTCGTCCGGTGGTCGTGGTTTCGGCACTGGCCGGGGTCACCGACACCTTGCTTGACGCGGCGCGGATTGCCGCCCGTGGTTCACTGGAAACGGTTCACTCCCGCCTGAAAAAACTGGAAAACCGCCATGCAACGGTTCTGCGGGAACTCTTCAACCAGCATTCCTGTCTGGCGAGCGAACTCTTTCTGCTGGATACGGCCCGGATTTTGGAAACCCAACTGGCCGAACTGGAACTGCTGCTGAGTGCCGTTGCAACGCTCGGAACGCTGCCGGATGTCATTCAGGACGCAGTGGTGGCATTTGGTGAACGGTTAAGCTCGGTGCTGGTGACGACGGCGCTTCAATTGCGGGGCATCACGGCGGAAACCGTGGATGCCCGCCGGGTGATTGTCACTGACGGGCGTCATACCTGTGCCGAACCGGACCCAACAGCCATTGGGAAACAAAGCCGGAGAATCATTGCTCCGTTGCTGGAAGCCGAAACCGTGGTGGTGACACAGGGGTTTATCGGTTCCACCCGGAACGGGGCCACGACGACGCTCGGACGCGGAGGCTCGGATTTCACGGCGACCTTGCTGGGAGCAGCTCTCGATGCGGAAGCGGTTGAAATCTGGACGGATGTGAACGGGGTACTGACAGCAGACCCGAAAATCATTCCCGGAGCCGCAACCATTCCTTTTCTGACCTTTACCGAGGCGGATGTATTGGCCCAGTTTGGGGCCAAAGTCCTTCATCAGCGGACGGTTCAGCCTGTCCGGGCGAAAGGGATTCCGGTGTTTGTCTTCAATTCGGAACAGCCCGACGGCCCCGGCACCAGGGTTGATGGCGGGCAAAAAACCGCATCCGGTGTGGTGAAATCCATCGCTATCATTCCGGAAGCCCATCAAACTCTGCTGGGGTTGGTCGGAACCGGCATTGCCCATTCGGCCACCATCAAGGCCAAGGTGTTGGACACGCTCCATCTGTTTGAAGCCGAACTGGTGCGCGAACCGCTTTCCCCGCATTGTCTGGCAGTGATTGTGGATGCGGTTGACGCCAAACGGGCCGTGGTGGCCCTCCACGAAGCGTTTTTTGAGTCGCCCGCAGAGCCTGCCGGACGGGCGGAAGCCTCACACACGTTGAAAATCCTTGGTGTGCAACCCCTCGTTCTCAGTCCTTCCTTCATTTGAGAAGGTGATGGCCGGGAGCCGGATTTCAACCTTAAACCCGGTGGCACAGTTGCTGGCTGTAATGGTTCCTTGGTGCAACAGGGTGGCCCGCTGGGCAATGGCCAACCCCAGCCCCACCCCACCGGTTTTTCGGTCACGGCCTTCGCCAATGCGATAGAAAGGCTGGAACAATTTCTCCAGTTCCGCTTCCGGGACCCCCGGCCCGTAATCGTAAACCCGTACCACGGCCATCGGTTGGTGGTTGACCACCTGTTGGGAAAGTTCAATCTCGACCGTTGTGTTGGGATGAGTGTATTTGACGGCATTGCGCACGACATTTTCCACGGCCTGATAGAGCAATTCGCCGGAGCCCTGAACCACACAGGCTTCCGCCTGGGTAATGACCACTGAACGTGATTGGTTGCGCGCTTCAAAGTTGGCGTCTGCCGCAATTTTTTCGACAATTTCCTGCAATTCCACCGGTTTGGCTTCGGTCAGGTTCGGATAGCTTTCCAGCCGGGCCAGCATCAAGACCTGGCTGATAAGTTCGTTCAGCCGTTCCGTCTCATGTTCAATCCGGTCCAGGGCCTCGGTAGCGGCCTCGCCCGATTTGCGCCGCGCCAGCCCCAAAGCCACATACAGCCGGGAAAGGGGTGACCTCAGTTCGTGGGAAATATCCCCCAGCAAGCGGTTTTGCGACTGCAACAGGGTTTCAATCCGGCTGGCCATTTCATCAAAATCACGAGCCAAATCCGTCAATTCATCCCGGCGACGCCCCATGCGGGGGGTTACCCGGATGGAAAGCTCTCCGTGGGAAAATTTGTGGGTGGCTTCCCGCAGTTTCAGTACCGGACCGGTCAGGTATTTGGCCAGTGCGTAACAAATCACGCCGCTCGTAATGATTTGCGCCAGCAACCGCAGGTAAAAAATTTTGGGATTATCGCGCACGAGGGACATTCTCTGGCGGGGAATCAACACAACCAGCGTGCATAGCTTGCCATCAGCCAGAACCAACCGGCGGGCAGCCAATAGAAACCCCTCGTTGAACTCAAATTCCACCTGATACCCGGTTGCCGCACGCTTGAGCAGTTCGGGGACTTCCGGCAGGGAAAGATTCCCCACCATCAGTTTTTCATCCCCTGCATAGAGGGCGGCCTGGATATTGGATGACCGCTTCAACCGGTCAAAAAAAGTCTGGACCCCCACCAACCCTTTGGAATCAGCCATGACAACCGTTGACTCGGCATACACATTGACGGTGTTCCCATAGAAATTCCGTAGCCGCTGGGGGGGCAAATCCTGCTGAACGGACAAATCCGTGGTATAGGACGCCGCAATCAGGAGCGCAATCGCCAGCCAAAACCAGATGAAAATTTTGAAAAACAGGGTACGCATAGAAAATTGAGAATTGAGAATTGAGAATTGAGAATTGAAAATTGCCAAACCTTGAACAGCTTCATTCAGGGTAAAAATTGAAATCCACCGATTGGCTGATGGACAAATTGAAACTTGGATTTTTTCCCAATTCCCAATTCTCAATTCTCAATTCTCAATTAAAGCGTGGCCGAATGGGCATACAAATACCCAACGCCGCGAATGGATTTGATGCGTTCCGCACCATCCTCCAGGTTCCCCAGTTTGCGGCGGATATTCGAGACATGCACGTCAATACTCCGGTCCAGCGGGTTAAACCGCCGGCCCAGCGCTGTTTCGGAAAGCTCTTCACGGGTGACGACTTTACCCGCCGAGCGCAACAGGCAAACCAGAATTTCAAACTCAGCCGTGGTGACAAACAGGGATTCCCCGTTTTTGCGCACGACCCGCCCGCCCAGGTCCACCTCGACATCGGCCAGTTTGATGGATTCGACCGGGACTTCATCCATAACCAGTTGGGCTCCCTTGCGGGTCCGGCGCAGGATGGCCCGCATCCGGGCCACCAGTTCGCGCGGGTTGAACGGCTTGGGCAGGTAATCATCGGCTCCGATTTCAAGGCCGACAATCCGGTCCACATCATGGCCTCTGGCAGTCAGCATCAGCACCGGAACCTGGGATTTGGCCCGAATCCGCCGCAGGACTTCAAAACCGTTGATACCGGGGAGCATCACATCCAGCACGACCATGGCCGGTTGGCCGCTCAAGGCGCGTTCCAAGCCCTGTTCGCCACTGTGGACAATTTCCAGGTCAAAGCCTTCGGGCTCCAGGTATTCGGAAATCAGGGCACATAAATCAACATCATCGTCAATGACGAGTATCTGTTCCATTTTCTCTCCGCTGTAGGGACGTTCCCGATAAGGCACAAATCTTACTCCCCTCACTTGCAGGCTGAAACCGTTCGATTGGGAATTAACAAATCTTCACGACCGGTTAAAGGAACTTAACCGACTTTCAGGATGATTTTGCGTCATATTCAACGCAAGTGGAAGCCAAACCGGGATGGCAAACGGTCATCCGGTTCTTTTGAAAAAATGCAGCGGTTTCGAAAAATTTGGCCGACTAAAATCAAAGCTGCTTCGTCCTATGGCGCGAATCTGAAAATCGCACCAGCGAAAAAAACCGACACAAAGAAGGCAAGGAGTATTTATTTATGACAAAGCGAATTATGGGAATGATGATGGTGGCTGTGCTGCTCGTGGGCGGGGTTTGTGCCACGGCAATGGCCAATGGAAAACGCCAGCATGGACATCAGTTTGCCGAACGGCGACTGGAACGAATGGCCGCGCATCTCAATTTAACCGAAGACCAGCAAACCAAAATCAAGGCCGTTTTTGATGCCGAGGCTCCGGCCATGAAACAGCGTCACCAACAAATGGCGGCCATCCGGCAGCAAATTCATGAAATCAACAGCGATGGACAATATCACGAAGCCGAAGTTTCAAAACTGATTGGTCAACAGACTCAGTTGCTGGCCGATGGCATGGCGGCGCGGGAAAAAGCGCGGCTCCAGGTTTTCAATATCCTGACTCCGGAACAACGGCAGAAAGCGCAGGAAGCGCGGCAGGCAATGCAGAAACGCCATGCCCAGTTCAGGAATCAGTTCTGATTTGCAGAAGGTTCCCCCAAAGTGGAAGGTTGACCTCTCCTCAGGCCCCGGCTGGCAAACCCCTCCGGGGCCTATTTTTTTGGTTCGGGCAAACCGGCGGCAACGTAAAAAATTGAGCCTCTTCACAAAGCGGTGTGGTCCTTCCCGGACCGCCAAGGAGGAGGCTCAAGCCCCGGTGTTGGAGTTCCAACACTCTCACAATCTTTTTTGTTTTCTGTTGCTTACAAGGAAAAGTTTCTCTATTTCAACAACGTCCGGTTGAGCGGGAGTCAGAGTGACGCCTGAAGGCGTCACTCTGACTTTTTGCTAGAACGACCGGGTGACCATCGGTTCATGCACATGGTCTGCTTTCGGGCTGAAAGCTGCCATTGTTGGGGCTTTGGCTTCGTCCTGATGGTGTGAAACGCTTGGTGCCCGAAGGGTCATAAATTGCACCAGGTCCTTGGTGAAAATCATATCGAGTGCCCAATCCAGCACGACCCGGACTTTCTTTTCCAACCGGGGCAGTTTACTCAGATAAATCCCGCGCCAGAGTAACCAGGCGATGAACCCCGAAAAGTTGTACCCCAGGATTTGCGCCACCCCCGTCCGCTTGCCTATCGCCGCCAGCAATCCGATGGTGGTAAAGACAAAAGGGCGTTTGGTTCCGCCCCGAATGGCGGCGGCAACGTTTTGGGCCACCACTTTTCCTTCCCGAATGGCATGCTGGGCCGTGGGCGGAAAAGGCTTACCGGTTTTGACATCCGGAATCGAGGCGCAATCGCCAAACGCCCAGACACCCGGCCAGTCTGTGACTTCCAGGCAATCGTTGACCACAATCCGGCCCCGGTCTTTTTTGACCGGCAGGGTTTCCAGCAACGGATTGGGTGAGGTTCCCGCCGTCCAGACCACAGTATTGGTCACGATTTTCGTGCCGTCGGTCAATTCCACTTCGCGTTCGCCAATGCTCTTGACCTTGCAATTGGAGCGAATTTCCACATTGCGTTCGCTCAGTTTCTTTTGCGCGTAGGCTCCCAGCGATTCATTCAGTTCCGGCAAAATCACTTTGCCCGGATGGACCAGCACCAGCCGCAGCATGGTTTCGTTCAGGTGCGGATAAAAATGCAGGGCTTCGCGCAAGAAATCGTTCATGCCGGCAATCGTTTCGACTCCGGCAAAGCCGCCACCGGCCACGACAAAGTTTAACAGCGGTTCCCGGACAAAGGGACAGCATTCGAAATCGGCTTCTTCCAGGTTTGAAATCATGTGGTTGCGCAGATGAATGGCATCCCCCAGTGATTTCATGGTCATGGCCCGTTCCTTGCCGGGCAGGTTAAAGAAATTGGTAATCGAGCCCAGCGCAATCACCAGATGGTCATATTCCAGTTCGTGGTGATGGTGGGTGTCGCCGTGTGAAACCACCACGGTTTTATTGGGCAAATCAATCGTTTCGACATCGCCGTGAAAGAAATTAACCCGTTTGAGCAATTTCCGGATGGGGTTGACGATATGCGTGATGTCGAGGTCGCTCGCCGCCACTTCGTGCAGCATCGGTGTAAAGAGAAAGAAGTTTTCCCGATTCACGAGCGTGATTTCGACGTTCGGATCCTTTGCCAGCGATTTTTCAAATTCCATCGCGGCATACACGCCGCCAAATCCGCCGCCCAGAATGACAACACGGGTTTTTTTCTTGATAGACACGGTTTTCTCCTTTCAGGAAGGACTGAGGACTGAGGACTGAGGACTGAGTGCAAAAAATGCTTTGGTTGTTCGGTTGTTGGATTTGCTTTTTCTCAGTCCTCAGTCCTCAGTCCTCAGTCCTTGGTTTTACTTTTTGCTTCCGCAACCGTTGGCACCGCCACAGCTCGCTTTTTCCTTTTTGTCTTTCTCTTTTTTGTCTTCCTCTTTTTTCGAGCCGCAGCCGTTGGCACCGCCACAGCTTGATTTGTCTTTGCCGGCTTCGGTGGTGGCCGGGGCCGGTTGTGATTTATCGGTGGTGGCCGGTTGGGTATCGGGTTTGGCCGCCGGCTGAGTGGTGGCCGGTTGGGCATTCTGGTTGGCTGCCGGTTTGGTGTTTGATTCGGTGTTGCTGCAAGCTGTCAGCATTCCGGCAACGGCGAGAGTCAAGAGGGATCCAGCGATGTGTTTGCGGTTCATACAGTGTGTTTCTCCTAAATGGGCTGTGTGTGTTATTGAAAAAATTAGAGCGATGAGGCTGAAGCAGGCTTCAATCCGGTTGAGGTCTGCGCAGCGGCGGTCGTTTCGGTTTTTCCGTGCAGGAATTTCCCGACGATGCTGTCAAGTGAGAAGAGGCCGGGACCAAACACCAGGACCAGCAGCGACGCAACCAGGAACAGGAACGGTTCGGCTTCAAAGAATGCTTTTGGATTTGAAAACAGGTTCATCAGGGCTTCGCGTTCAGCCGTGGCATAGGCCACGCACATGGTGACGACCAGCGGAATGCTCACCAGCCGGGAGCCCAGCCCAATTAAGAGCAGCAAACCCCCGACGCATTCGGTGGTGCCCGCCATGAGGGCATTGAAATACGGCAGCGGAATTCCCAAATCCGTGAAAAATGCGGTTGTGCGGTCCAGGTGCATCAGTTTTCCGGAACCCGTCAGGAAAAAGTGGTAACCCCAATACAACCGGATGGCGAGTAACAGCGGGCTTTGCAGACTGTTTTCAACACCGGTGAGCAGGCCGTAAGCCTGTTTCAGCTTTTGAAAAATGGTCGTGTGAATCATTGCAAGTTCCTTTCCTATGCGTAGTAAGTGCTTAAAAAACCGGTGTCCCGGTGTTTGGCGGTCCGTTCCAGCAGTTCCGAAACAAACATCGAACAGCCGACGATATGCACATGGTTGCGCTTCAGGTGGCGCAGCATTTCAATGCCGGTTTCATCAATAAAGGTCACCATTTCAACATCGAGCACCAAGGCCGGCGTCAATGCCAGCAGCTCGATGCAGGCCCGCCGCAGTTCCTGGGTCCAGCCTTCGACGATGCGCCCTTCCAGTTGGAGCGTCGTGGTTTGTTCAGTGGTTTCGACAACAGTCATTCGCAACATTGAGGCGTTCCTCTGAAATTTTCTGGACGCTCTCTGGTATGACAATCCTTGTGCCAAACTCCCAAATTCCTTACGAAATTTTTTATCTACTTGAAAATAAAGAATTTATTTTTTTGAGTGGAAAACCGGCAGGCTGGTGCTACGAAGTCTGAGCCACGACATTTCGGAGAAACCACGAAATATCGTGGCCCGAAAAATGGTGGGAAGCCTTTTTTCGTGGGAGTTGGCGTGGGGTGGCTTTCCCAATCCGTCAAGCTGGTAAAAAATTTGATGGAATCGCGGCTGTGTTTGGAAGAAAATGGAGAGACACCTGCAATGTACAGCACGATCCTCAGAAGCGAGGCTGCATGGAATATTCAAAAGTACAGGCGGCGGCCTACCTTGGCGTTGGCCTCAAAATGATTGAAAAACTGTTGGCCAAAGGCCGGCTCAAGGGGCGGTTGCGGACAGGAACCCTTGGTCCGGAACAGGTCTTTTCCCAAGCTGAACTTGACCATCTCAAAGCCGAACTGAAACCGGAAACAACCTTGGTTCCAGTCAAACTCGCATCGGACTCTCAGGCTTTGGCTGCGCCGCTGGAGCCTCCACTCTTTACCCCCGAAGATTTCGTCGGAATGTTTTTTGAACACGTGCCGATTGCGGATTTACTCACACTTTCCATTCGACAGGCGGCACAACTGTCAGGACTGCCTGTTTCGCTTTTGCGGGAAGCCATCCGCAACCAAAAACTGCCGGCCAAATTATTTGGCCGAGGTTGGCGTATCCGCCGCGAAGACCTGCGCAGTTATATCGGACAACTCTGGGACGAAGGCAAAAAAGAGGATTCCGCCAAAAGCGAAAAGGTCAAAAAGAAGCATAAGAGGTAGGCAGGGTTCAGGGTTCAGGGTCCAGGGTTTTCGAATATCAGGAGATTTGAAGTTCTCGATGGGTTTTAATTGTCAATTGTCAATTCTCAATTCAAAAGACCCTGAACCCTGGACCCTGAACCCTGAACCCTGAACCCTGCCTTACCAGCCCCAGGTACTTGGTTCGCCTTTGAACGGTCCCACGATGTCGCTGGTAATCCAGCCGCCATAAAAATTGCCCGGTTGCGGTGTGACCCGTTCACCATCCACATAGCAGGCTTCGACCCTTCCGGCATAAAACGCCAGAAAATCACGAATTGGGGCAAACGCGGGCACTGGTTGCGGATAGGCCCAGGCGACATCCTGAACTCTGTGGCCATTCACTTCCAGGTCAAAATACAAGGCTCCGCCCTTCCACTCGCAATAAGAGGATTGGGGCGAAACCTGAAGCAAATCCATCCGGATGTCTTCCGGTGGAATGTAGTAAACCGGCGGATGGCTGGTTTCCAGCACGCGCCACGCCCGGACCGAATCGGCAATCACGGTCCCGGCAAAAATCACCTGAATCCGTTTCCTGGTTGGCTCCAGCCGGGGCGGACGGGGATAATCCCAGACGGATTCCTGCCCTGGTTGGGGTGCAATGGGTGTTGGTTTCATCTTTCCCTCCAAAAGAAAAAATGGCCCGATTTCTTCTATTGTATTAAATATGATACAACTGAAGATATGAAATTTCCGGAATGATGATTCTTCCTTGGCAAAATTCAACCCCAATTGAATACGTGGTGTTTCAGGATGACCCCCAACCTTTTGATTTATGGTGTGACAGGATACACCGGAGCTTTGATTTCACGAACCGCTGCGGCCACAGGACTCCGCCATATTGTGGCCGGGCGAAACCGGGCAAAAGTTGAAACAGCCGCGCAAAAAGTCAACGAATCAGCCCGAATTTTTGATGTCACCAACCCAACCGCGATTGCAGCCGCTTTGGAAGGGATTCAGGTGGTGCTCAACTGCGCCGGCCCGTTTTCGGTCACCTGCCGCCCGCTGGCTGCTGCCTGCATTCGGGCTGGGGTTCATTATCTCGACTTGGCCGGAGAAGTTGCCGAGTACGAAATCGTCCGAGCCTTGGACGCCGAAGCCGCCCAAGCCGGAGTGATGCTCATGCCGGGGGTTGGGTTTGGGATTGTCCCGACGGATTGTGCTGCTGCCCTGGTTAAACAACAGCTTCCTGATGCCACCCATTTGGCTCTGGCTTTTGAAACTATCGGAGGCGTTTCGCAGGGAACGCTCAAGACTTTGTTGGCGGGAATTCATCAAGCCGGGTGGGTGCGTCGGAACGGTCAGTTGGAAACGGCCTTGCCCGCAGCCACAGTCCGGCGGATTGACCTGGGAAACGGAATCCGAACGGCGGTGCTCAATCCCTGGCGGGGGGATATTTCGACGGCATGTGACAGCACCAGAATTCCAAATATTGAAGCCTACACGGTTTTCCCCGGTTTGGTCCGCTGGCTGATGACTGCCGGAAATAGTTTTTTAAGCTCGCTGACGGTCAGGGTTTTATCACGGATTGTTGGTTTACTGCCGGAAGGCCCCAACGAGAAACAATTGGCCCAAGGAAAAACCTTTGTGTGGGCGGAGGCCAAAAACGAACGGGGGCAACAAACCGTCCTGCGTCTGACCGGTCCGGAAGCCTATCGGTTTACCGCAGCCACCGCCGTGGAGATTGCCTGCCGGGTCAGTCAGGGGCAGTATATGCCCGGCTTTCAAACCCCAACCAGAGTGTTTGGCCCCGATTTCGTCAGAAAAATTGAAGGTGTTCAGGTTTTTTCAGAGTGAATCGGCGCAAGAAAATCACCTGGGTTTTTCTGTCGTTCGGCTCGTTCCCTTATGTGCTGCGTGGAATAATAAAAAGCTATGATGAATTTCTTTGTTGCCCGGATGTTGCCTGATTGTGCCCCGGAACGTTCACCGAACGATTGTAAAACTTAATAGGAGATTTGACCGCATGCCGGAATCCAAACCGATTACACAGACAACCCCACCAGCCGTCACCCTGCGCCGTGCCGCCCTCTCTGACGTTCCTGAGCTGGCACAACTCGGCAGCCAGTTGTTCCGGCAACATTATGCCTACGACGCGCAACGCTTTTTCATTGCCGAACCATTGGTCAACCATCACGCACAGTTTTTTGCCGAACAGTTGCGGAATGAAGCGGCAATTATCCTTGTGGCAGAAATTGAAAATCGGCTGGTTGGGTATGCGTTTGTGCGACTTGAGGCAGAAAGCTTTGTGGATGCAAGTGCGGCTTGCGCATGGCTGCATGACATCTACGTGGACGCTGGAGCACGCGGTGACAAGCTGGGGAAACGCCTCATGCAAGCGGCAATCGAAGCCGCCCACGAACTGGGCTCGTCGTGCCTGATGCTGAGTGTCTCCCCGCATAATGCCGTCGCCCAGACGTTCTTTCGGCAACAGGGTTTTCGCCCGACAATGGTGGAAATGCGACTGGATTTTGCGAGCCCGGACAATCCGTAATCAGGCGCGTCGGTGAACTCATCTCGGATTGTCCTGTGGTTTGGTTCGTTGGGTTACGCCCCGCCTGGATAAAAAGAGTATGCCCAATCTCACTGTTACCAATTGGCCGCCTGATTGTGTTCCGGAACGGTCCCCGATTTACACTTGGAATGAACTGACCCTCACCGTTCCGCCGGAAGTCGCCTGGAGTTGGCTGATTCGGGCTCCGCTCTGGCCGAACTGGTATAGCAATTCCAGACAGGTGGTGTTGGAAAATGCTTCAGGACCGGATTTGGCCTTGGGAACCTGGTTTTCCTGGACGACTTTTGGCGTGCGGGTCCGGACGGTGGTGGAGGAATTTGTTCCCTGCGAGCGCTTGGCGTGGCGTGGAACGGGGCTCGGAGCTGTCGGCTATCATGCCTGGTACCTTGAGCCGTGTCCGCAAGGTTGCCGGGTGGTTACTGAAGAAACCCAACACGGAGTGGTTCCCTTTCTGGGGCGGTGGGTGCTTCGTCCAGGGTTGTTGCATTATCATCAAAAATGGCTGGAAGGCTTGGAGCGGATGGGGCAAACCGGCTTTCCGCCGGAAACATAAAAAACCATCCCCATGATTGGCGGAGGCTTCATGTTACGCAGCTATTTGTTTGCACCGGGAAATAATGAAAAACTGCTCACCAAGGTTTTTTCCGCCGGAGCGGATGCCGTCGTGCTGGATTTGGAAGACGCGGTTTCCCCGGCTGACAAGGAAACCGCCCGCCGCCTGACCGCGCAGACGCTGGAACAACAGGTGGCGAAGGTTCAGCCCCGGATTTTTGTCCGCATCAACGCGGTGGGCAGCCCGTGGTGGCGCGAAGACCTGCGTTCCGTGGTCCAGCCAAACATATCCGGGATTCGGTTACCCAAAGCCGAGTCGCTGGAACAGGTCCGGCAGGCAGCTTTTGTGCTGGAAGAATGTGAAGCCCACGCCGGAATGAAACTCGGCTCCGTGCGACTGGTCTGCACCATCGAAAGCGCCGCCGGAGTTTTGGCCGCCGCCGAAATGGCGCGCCATTCGCGGGTGGCCGGTTTTACTTTTGGGGCAGCGGACTTTCTGACCGACATCGGCGGGGAAGCCGACGTACGGGAAACCGCCACCCTGTTTGCCCGTTCGCAACTGGTGCTGATTTCACGGGCGGCGGGAATTGCCCCTCCGGTTGCGGCGGTTTATACCAATGTAACGGATTTGGATGGGTTGCGACATTCAACCGTGACGGAGCGAAATCTGGGATTTTTCGGGCGGTCCTGTATTCATCCCCGCCAAGTCCCTGTCGTCAATGAGGTTTTTACACCAACCGCAGCCCAACTTGCCCAAGCTCGCGCCATGGTAGCCGCCCATGAAGAAGCCCAAGCCGCCGGGTCCGCCGTGACGGTGCTTCCCAACGGAGAATTTGTGGACCGTCCCGTTGTGCTGCGGGCGCAGGCGCTGCTTGCACTGGATGAGGCACTGCGGCTGAAGGAACCTCAAAGTTGCACCTGATTGTGTTACATGGTTTTTGAAAACCGTTGTGGCTGGGCTTCCCTCACATAGGCATCAAACCCCATCGCCACATTGCGCGGATAGAGCCTGCCGAGCGAAGTCAATTGGATGGCGTCCGCTTCCACCGTCACCAGATTGTCCTGTTCCAAGGGTTCGAGGCGTTCCAGTTCGCTGGCGAAATACCGGTCAAAGTCAATTGCAAACTCGGTTTCGATTTCCTCTTTGACCACGACGGCATGGCATAAAATCCGGTTGATGACGGCGCGCCGCAACCGGTCGTCGTCCGAAAGGTACATGCCGCGCATGGTCGGCCAGGGTTGATGCGCCGCCGCCCGGTAATAATCCGCCAGGGTGTGCAGGTTCTGGGCATAGACGTTGCCGAAACTGCTGATGGCGCTCATCCCAATCCCAAACAAATCGCATTCGGCTCTGGTCGTGTAACCCTGGAAATTCCGATGGAGCGTCCGCGCATCCTGAGCAGCACACAGTTCGTCCGTCTCCAGCGCGAAGTGGTCCATTCCAATATGCCGATAACCCGAAGTGGTCAGGCGGCGGATGGAATGAAAGAGAATTTCGCATTTGTCTTCGCTGCTGGGGAGCAGCTTTTCCAGTACCCGTTGCTGGCGTTTCATCCAGGGCACATGGGCGTAGCTGAAGAGGGCAATCCGGTCCGGACGCAGCCGGAGGATTTGCTCCAGGGTGGTTTCAAACCCGGCCAGGGTCTGCTTCGGCAGACCGTAAATCAAATCTGCATTGAGGCTCAGAAATCCAAGTCTCCGACACTCGCGCATGAGGGTTTCCACCATTTCGACGGATTGTATCCGGTGAATGGCCTGCTGCACGTCGGGGTCAAAATCCTGGATGCCCATGCTGACCCGGTTCACACCCTGCTGACGGAGCGTTTGCAGGTGTTCAATGGTCGTCACCCGTGGGTCAATCTCGATGCTGATTTCCGCCGTGGACGAGAGCGCGAAATTCCGGTGGATGGTTTCAAAGACATCCGCCAGTTGCGCGGGCGAAAGAAACGTCGGCGTCCCGCCGCCCAGATGGATTTGGTCAAGCTGGCGGGTCCGTTCGGTATGCCGCCCAATCCACTCGATTTCCGTTTTCAACCGTTCCAGATAAGGGTTGGCCGCCTCATGATTTTTGGTAATCACCGTGGTGCAGGCGCAGTAACGGCATAAGGACTCACAAAACGGAATGTGCAGATAGAGCGAAACCGGTTTCTCCGGACCAAGGCGGTTGGCGGAACTCACTGCCTGACAGAATTGCTCGCCATCAAAGTCGGAGGACCATTCCGGAATTGTGGGATAGCTTGTGTAGCGCGGTGCGGGGCGGTTGTAACGCTCAACCAGTTGTTTGGCTGTCTGTAAAACCGTTTCGCTCGGAGTGGCAGCAGGGATGCGGCGGATAAACATGGTGATTTTCTCCCGATGTGTGTGGTGCTTTTTACTTGAGCAAGTACCGTTCCAAACCCTGAAGGCTCCTCTGAACCCTGTTCTGGGGAATTTTTCGAGTGGATTGGGTGGGGAAATTTCCCCATTCCCCAATTCTTGGGTTTGTTAAATGAATTTCATTGAACCGTTACAGGTCCGTCATTTTTTTGTAGCGATGCCGGTTTATTACTTGTCGGCGTTGGAATCAGGACCAAAGAAACGGGTTTCCGGTTATGGCGCATTTTTCCACCATTATCATTTCGGATGTACATCTTGGCTCCGCCGTCAGCCGGGCGGAGTGCCTCACGGCAATGCTGAAAGAAAACACCTTTGAGCGGTTACTGCTGTTGGGGGACATCTTTGACGACTTGAATTTCAATCGCCTGCGAAAAAGTCATTGGGAAGTGCTTTCGGTGATTCGGGAGTTGACGGACCCGATGACCGGCGTCGAGGTCGTGTGGGTGGAAGGAAACCATGATGAAGGGTTGTCACAGGTGGCTTCGCATCTCATCGGGGTTGAGGTATTGCAGGAATACACCTGGAGTGACCAAGGCCGGAACTTTCTGGCCATTCACGGACATCAATTTGACCAGTTTATTTCAAATCACGCTTTTATCACGGACGTAGCCGACGGATTCTATAAATTTCTTCAAAGACTTGACCGTGAAGAACAACGCCTCAGCCGCTTCGCCAAGAAAATCAGCAAAACCTGGCTGCGCCAATCTGAAAAAATCGCGCAGCAGGCAACCGAATATGGCCGGCAGCGAGGCGCGGACTATGTGTTTTGCGGTCATACCCATCATTCCATTCGTACCGAATCAAACGGGGTGCGCTATGTCAATTCAGGGTGCTGGACCGATGTCCCGGCCACCTTTATCGGCATCACACCGGCGGCAGTCAATATTTATCAGTTTGAGAACTGAGAACGTTTTTTTAAGGACTGAGGACTGAGGACTGAGGACTGAGTGAAATTCATTGTTACACCTGTTGAAGGTTTGGCTTCTTTTCTGAGCCTCAGTCCTCAGTCCTGGAGAGAGATTTCATGCCAATAAATTCCGCCCAGCTTCTAAAATCGGCTGTGCATCAGCATGCCGCAACCACGCGACAGGGTGTGCTGGAACGAGTATTTACCTACTATTTCGACGGGTTGGTTTATAACCAGATTTGGGAGGATCCACGGGTTGATTTGGCCGCGCTGGAACTCCGGAGCGACAGCCGGGTGCTGACAATTTCTTCCGGCGGTTGCAATATCCTGAACTACCTCACGGCGTTACCCCACGCCATCACGGCGGTGGATTTGAACCGGCATCACATGTATCTGACCCGGCTCAAGCTCGCCGCATTGGAGCATCTGCCGGATTATGAAGCCTTTTTCGCCTTTTTCGGCAAAGGCTCCGGCCCGCAGAATGTGACGAATTACTACCGGTTTCTCCATTACAACCTGGACCCGGAGACCGCCGCATACTGGGGCGGGGCGGAAAATACCGAAGCGGCCCGCAAACGCGCTCGCATCCAGTATTTTGCCCGCAATTTTTATGATTATGGCCGCAATGGATACTACCTGCGGTTTTTGCACCGGTTGGCGCGGATGATGGGAAAAAATCCCGGAATGATTACTTCGGCCCTGTCAGAACGGGAACAGGAACTGATTTTCAAGGAGATGGTGGCACCATTTTTTGACAATTGGTTTGTGAAGTTTCTTTCCAAGCTGCCCTTTATCGTATTTGGTTTGGGGATTCCCCCCCGGCAATATGAAGCTTTGGCGGCTGATGCACCCAATGGCGATGTGCTGGGCATGTACCGCGAGCGAATGCGCAAGCTGGCCTGTGGATTTCCCATCAAAGACAATTATTTCGCCTGGCAGGCTTTTGGACGGCAGTACGATTGCGAAAGAAAGCAGGCCCTGCCGGATTATTTGAAAGAGGAATATTACGACCTGCTGCGGGCCAACCTCTGGCGGGTGGATACGGAAATCACCACGTTGACCGGGTTTTTACGCCAGCAACCAGCGGAATCCTTTGACCGGTTTGTCTTTCTGGATGCGCAGGACTGGATGAAACCGGAAGAAATCACAGACCTCTGGCACGAAGTTGCACGAGTTGGGCGGCCCGGTTCCCGAATCATTTTCCGAACCGCTCCGGCAGCTTCGCCAATTGAAGCCGCGCTGCCTGTTTCCTTGCGCAAACGGTTTCAATATGACGGGATTCGCTCCCGTGAGCTGTTTGACCAGGACCGGGCGTCCATTTACGGCGGGTTTCACCTGTATCAGCTCATGTAATGTTCCAAATGCGGTTTTGAATATGTTTTCCCAAACCGAAAAAATGGACCGGATGTATCGCTATCAGCGGCACATTTATGACCTGACACGGGCTTATTACCTGCTCGGACGGGACCGCCTGCTGGAGCGCATGACAATCCGTCCGGGTGACCGGGTGCTGGAAGTCGGCTGTGGCACCGCCCGGAACCTCATCCGGCTGGCTCAGAAATATCCCTTGACCTTTTTTTACGGGATTGATGCTTCGGAAGTAATGCTGGCCACGGCCCGGACCAACATTGAACGGGCAGGGCTGGTGGATAATATCGAACTCCAGCCGTGTTGTGCCGAAGACCTCCATCACCGGGCCACGTTCCACTTGCCGCTCCCCTTTGATGCCATCTTTTTTTCCTACTCGCTTTCAATGATTCCCACATGGCAACCCGCGCTGGAAAAGGCGTTGGAAAACCTGAAACCCGGAAAAACGCTCTCCATTGTGGATTTTTGGGACCAGCGCGGGTTGCCTATCTGGTTTCGGCGGGTGCTGACGCAGTGGCTGGGCCTTTTTGGTGTGCATCACAAGCCGGAACTGCTGTCGTTTCTGGCTGAACTCCAGCATGCCCAAGAGGGAGCTTTCGCCGTCGAATCGGTCGCCCGTGGCTATGCTTTTCTGGCGTTCTTCCAAAAACAACCTGCCCCTGAGTTCATCATCAGGGCCTGAGCGCCGGTTGGTTTCTTTCTCCCAGACAGACTTCGCAGCGGTGGCATTTTCCGTATAATGCCGCGCATGACCGCAACCGTCGTTTTACATGATGCTGCCTCTCGAATGTGGCTCCGCTTCCAAAACCCATTGGAGGTGGTAACGGCTGACTGCCTTGACGCCGTTGGGCCTGCGTTGCAGCGGGTGGAAACCAAGGTCAATCGGGACCGGTGCTGGGCGGCGGGTTTTGTCAGTTACGAAGCCGCACCAGCCTTTGACCTGGCACTGCGGGCCCAGCCACCCGGTTCCTTTCCGTTGCTCTGGTTTGGGTTGTATCAGGCTCCGGAGGAAATTTCCCTTCCTGCTGCCAGTACAACCGATTTGGTTGTCACCGATTGGGTTCCCGATTTGGCGCAGAACGAATACAACCAGGCTTTTGAACAACTCAAACATCATCTGTCCAAAGGGGAAATCTATCAGGCGAACTATACCTTCCGGCTTCGTTCGGCGTTTGAAGGAGACGCCTGGAGCCTGTTTCTCAAGGTGGCCGCAGCCCAACAGGCGGATTTTGCGGCTTTTGTGGATACGGGGCGGTTTGCCGTCTGTTCGGCTTCGCCGGAACTTTTTTTTGAGTTGAAAGAGGGCACGTTGACTTCGCGTCCCATGAAAGGCACGGCGGCTCGTGCCTGGACCCAGGCCGATGACTTGCGGCGGGCGGAATGGCTGCACCAGTCCGAGAAAAACCGGGCGGAAAACATCATGATTGTGGACATGATTCGCAATGATATGGGGCGTATCGCCCGGATTGGCAGCGTCACCGTTCCCCGGCTGTTTGACCTGGAGCGCTATCCTACTGTCTGGCAGATGACCTCGACCGTCACAGCCGAAACCACTGCTTCACTGGCGGACATTTTCAAGGCCCTCTTTCCCTGCGCTTCAATTACCGGGGCCCCCAAAGCACGGGCCATGCAGGTGATTCAGAGCCTGGAACCGGAACCACGTCATATTTACACGGGAAGCATTGGTTTTTTGGCTCCGGGACGGCGGGCGCAATTCAATGTGGCCATTCGGACGGTTTTGGTGGACCGGGAAAACCGGCAGGCGGAATATGGTGTGGGTGGGGGAATTGTCTGGGATTCCAGATTGGGTGACGAATACGAGGAATGCCTGACCAAAGCCCAGGTGTTGACCCGGCCCCGCTTGGAATTTCAGCTTTTTGAAACCCTGCTTTGGACACCTGCCGAAGGCTATTTCCTCTTGCCGTATCACCTGGAACGGCTACGGGCTTCCGTTGCCTATTTTGGTTTCAGTCTGGATGAGTCTGCCGTCCTGGAGCGGCTTAACCGGCTGGCCCAATCCTTTCCGGACGAACCCTGCCGGGTCAAACTGATACTGGCCCGGAATGGAACGCTGACAGGCGCTTTTGTTCCCTTAATAGCTGGGCACAATCAGGAACCGGTCCGGCTGGGGCTGGCCCGCCAACCGGTGGATTCGACCAACCTCTTGCTCTATCACAAAACCACCTCGCGGAAACTGTATGAAGATGCGCTGGCCAGCCGTCCCGATTGTGAAGACGTGGCACTCTGGAACGAGCGCGGCGAAATCACCGAAGCCACCATTGCCAACCTGGTCGTCCGGCTGCATGGCGAACTGGTCACGCCTCCGGTTGCCTCCGGACTGTTGGCGGGAACCTATCGGGCCTTCCTGTTGGACCAGAAAAAAATCCGCGAACGGGTGATTCCGGTCGCGGACTTTTTGAAATGTGAGGAAATTTTTGTGGTCAACTCAGTCCGGAAATGGCGCAAAGCCGTTTTGTCAGTGGCAGGTTGAACCCGAAATCACAGGCTCAGGCAGTTGCCCTCCTGCATCCGTTTTTGCCTGCCCAAACTGTTTCACTTTCGACGAATAACGGTAAAGCTGGGGCCCACGGTAAAGCCTCTGGGACCGGAAACGAAAATTTGCCCGGTGGTTGCGGTGGGTGGAACGAAAAACGTAATTTGGGTGGGCGCGTCAACCGTAAATGTTGCCGAAGCCCCGTTGACCGTCACAAGAGTGGCTCCATCAAAGTTGGCTCCTGAAATGGTAACTCTGGTTCCTGCGATTCCAATCAATGGCGAAACCGAGGTAATGAATGGACCTTTTTGGAGCGGGGTGCTGCCGAGGGTAAACGTAGTGGTGGCGACCAGTCCGCAATTGTCAGTAGCCGAGACCGTGATGGGAAACACTCCGATACTGGTCGGAAGTAGCGTAACCACACCGGTGGAAGGGATAATGGAAAGATTTCCGGTAAAGCCCCCTCCGGCGGAAACCGTCACCGAGACAACGGTTCCGTTATCGCTGGGCGACACCGTTGGGGAAACGGTAATCGGATTTCCCTGGTACACCGTGACGGAAGGATAGGAACCCAGCGTCACGGGCGCGTTGGGAAAAATGGTAATCAACAGATTGGCGTTTGTAATATTGCCATCACCATCAGTAACCGTGAACGGAACCGTCAGGTCTCCCACGGCAACATCGCAGGTGACGGTAATCAAGGCACTCACCGTACCGGCATCATTGGTCAGGTTGGAGATTCCCAGTCCGGGAGGAAGGGCCGGGAAGTTCGTCACAAGCTGGCCGTTCGGTGTTTCCGCATCAAAAACCAGGGCAATCGGGTCCACCCGACCGGCGCTTCCCTGTTGCCGGGAAAGACCATTGGCGGTTCGCACCGTTGGAGCCGTTCCAGTGGTGCCTTTATTGAACAACAGGGTCAAATTGGCATTGTTACGACCCTTGGCAATCAAATCCGGGCGACCATCAAGGTTAAAATCCGCCACTTCGACCGATTGACCGCCCCAGCCAAGCTCATAATTTTCCACCATACTTGGGAGATACCCGGCGGTTCCGTTTCCCGCAAGCAGAACTGCCTTGTGGTCATTGGCACTCAGAATCAGGAAATCAGGTTTGCCATCCAGGTTAAAGTCACTTGAGACAAGGGAAGCGGGATTGAGGTTGGCGTACCCGGAAAGCGGCACCGCTGGCTGGCTGGCAAACCCGCCCTTTTCAGTTCCCAACCAGATTAAGAGTTCCCTGGCTGTCAGGTTGAGGGTGGCCAGGTCGCTGACCCCATCCTGGTTGAAATCGCCACAGGTCAGGCTTTGTGCGTTGGTTTCAGTCGGGAACAGCAACTCGGTCCCGGCTTCAAAGCCGCCAAACCCATTTCCTTTGAAGGTGCGCAACCGATTGGCGGAGTGCAACGCCAGCCCCAGGTCCGGATGGTTGTCCCGGTTGAAATCCCCTGTGACCAGAGTCATGTCATTGACCAACCCGACCGGCAAAACGGAGGCCAGCATAAAACCACTTTGGGCATCACCCAGGAAAATCCGTACATCGCCAACCACCGAGTCGGCTAGGGCAAGGTCGGGATTGCCGTCCTGATTGAAATCATCCACCCGGAGCGACGAGGGGGCCGGTCCGGTTGCAATCGGCGGAATTGCCGCCGGGGTAAAATGTCCGTTTCCATCTCCGGTAAAAATGGTGATGTCGGCGGTTGTCGCCCGCGCCACGGCCAAGTCGGGAATCCGGTCGTGGTTGAAATCGCCTACTCCGAGACAACGTAAACCGGGACTGGCTGAAACCGTGGAGTCAACCGCCTGTCGGAAATGAAAATTGCCTTGGGTGGCATTGAAAAAACGCGAAGTGCTAAAAGAACCTGACTGAAAAGCAGGTGCTGAAAAGGTACTGTTGAGGGAGACACGTGGCGTAAAGGTCACGGCCAAAAGAACAAAAGCAGCAAGTAAGAGCCCGCGTCTCATCCGGAGACGAGCCAAAGAAACAGAGATTCGATTCATATTGTGCATTTCTCCAACAAATAGTTTGCAAACCCGTGCTGGTTTGGTTTGCAGGGAAGGGGTTCCCTTTTGAAAAGCTCAGTTGCTGGTTGCACGTTTTGGAAGCGGGTCATACCGGCGTTTGTGAGGGCACGCCTGCCACACCTCTGGAGTTCCAAAACGGTCTGGATGTTCTGTTTTTATTGAAAAACAGAACACCCGAATCAGGGAAAAGGGGTTGTCGATTTTGAGCTTTGACCGGAACGCGAGAAATGCAGAAAAATTTGGTCAGACAGCGGAA
Source organism: Blastocatellia bacterium (assembly GCA_019695185.1). Lineage (GTDB taxonomy): Bacteria > Acidobacteriota > Blastocatellia > Chloracidobacteriales > Chloracidobacteriaceae > JAIBAN01. The sequence continues at coordinate 32,788 of JAIBAN010000023.1, forward strand.
GTCGAAAAAAACTTCCGTTCCAGGGATTGGAAAAGGGGTTCGTCAAATTCGGAGAGAGATTCCAAAATCAGGTCGGCCTGGGTGATTTTGGTACGGTCCACCACTTCGTCAGGAACACAGACACAGGTCATTCCGGCAGCTTTGGCGGCGGTGACTCCTGCCGGTGAATCCTCAAACGCCAGGCAATGGGAAGGTTCGACTCCCAGGCGGACAGCCGTCGCAAGATAGACCGCCGGATGTGGTTTACCGTGGGGCTCAACCTCGGCGGAGTGAAACAACCGGAGTGATGAACCAATCCCCAGCCGCTCAATGGCGGCCCGGATAATCCGCGAGTAGGAAGAAGAAGCCACCGCCAGCGGCAGCCCTTTCCGTTCAAAAAAACGGACCAGCTCCAGTGCTCCAGGCTTGGGAATTCCCTGCGTCAGAACCAGTTCAATTACCCGGTTGACCAGCTTTTCCTCAGCTTCTTCAATGGTTAGAGAGGTCCATGGATGTTCCTGATACCATTGCCGGACCAGAGCATCAATTCTCAGTCCGATGGTTTTGGCACAATCGGCATGGGTCAGGGGAACGCCCAAGGCACCGAAGACTTCGACCTGCGCATCGCGCCAAATCGGCTCGGAGTCAATGAGCAGGCCGTCCATATCAAAAATGATGGCGGAAAACATAAAAGGGTTCAGGGTTCAGGGTTCAGGGTTTTCGAATTGAGAATTGAGAATTGAGAATTGAGAATTACCCAACCTTGAACAGCTTCATTCATGGTAAAAATTGAAATCCGCCGACTGGCTGATGGGCAAATTGAAATCTGGATTTTTTCCAAATTCTCAATTCTCAATTCTCAATTCTCAATTCTCAATTCTCAATTCTCAATTCAAAACCCCCGAACCCTAGCTGGCCCGTCCTTTCAAAAACTGTAAGGTAATGGTTGCCACCCGCTGGCCATAGAGGCTGGCTGTTTCCAGGTCGCCTTTGGGTGGTGCGGCGGGCGGTTTAACCTGAAAGCTGGCAGCGGCAGGTCCGACAAAAGAGCCGACCCGGTTCTGGACTTCCGGCCCTGGTCCTGTTTCAGAATTCATTGAGTCCGGGTCGCTTGCAGCCGGCAGCATCCCGGTTCCCACATAAATCATGCTGTGTTGCATGGAGTTGATAAAGAGCCCCACCAGAGTATTGAGTTTATCTCCGGAAAAGGAGCTGGAGTTGGTAAAAGCCCCGGCGATTTTATCTTTCCACGATTGGGTAAACCATTTGCGGGCTGCTGCTTCGAGGAATTTTTTCATGTCCGCCGACAGATTGCCCATGTAAGTCGGACAACCGAAAATAATGGCATCCGCTCCATCGAGTTCATCCAGGCGGCTGGTTGCTTCCTCGGTCGTGAGGAGGAATGCCTCCACGCCGTCCACCCCGGCAGCTCCGGCATGAACTGCTTCCGCCTGGAGTTTGGTGTGTCCGAATCCACTGTGATAGACCACATAAACCTTTGCCATAACTAAAGTTTCCTTTTGTTGTTGAAGACAGTCAGGGACCCCGGACTGGTCCTGAAAACAGGCAACCAGTCCCACTTTCAGCCAAAAATCCGGTGAGAGCTTGAGAAGGCAGGGCAGGGCGGATTGCACTCAGGTCCGGGCTTTGATTCCCGTCCGGGGCAACCCGCTCTCTCTATATATACTGAATGGTTATTGTTTGGGCGCGTCTTGTTTGACGGCTTCGATATTGAGGGTGATGTTGACGTTGTCGTCCACGGCAGCGCCGCCAGTGTCAAGCTTTTTGCTCCAGGAGACGCCATAAAGCTGGCGGTTCAGGGTCAGGGACGCTTCGATTCCCATGCGGGGTTTGCCGCCGATGGTGACCGGGCCGTTGATGGTGAACGGAAAGGCGATGTTTTGGGTGACACCGTGCATGGTGAATTGGCCGATACATTCGTACCCTTTGCCTTTTTTCACAATTTTGGTGCTTTTGAAGGTAATTTCCGGAAATTTCTCAACGTCAAAAAAGTCCGCGCTGCGCAGGTGTTTGTCGCGGCCTTCGTTGTTGGTGTTGATACTGTCGGCTTTGATGGTGACTTCCACACTCGATTTGGTGATGTCTTTTTCATCAAAGCGAATGGTGCCGGTGAATTTGTTGAAATTACCGTACACGGTGTTAATCACCATGTGCTTGACACCAAAGCCAATCCGGCTGTGGGCACCATCAATGCCAAAAGTGGAGGCTTCTTTGACCGGAGGAACCGGCGGAGCCGCCAGGGTCAGACTTGAGAAAAGGCCGACGAAGCAAAGCGTCAGCACTGATTTGGAAAATGATGAAAACCGCATGAAAGTTGCTCCTTTTTCAATTCAAGACAAGTGATAGAAGGGAAAAGCCCTGGAACCGGCTTGGTTTCCGCTCGTCTGCCGCCCGTGACAGGTCACTCTGTTTCACTAGATTTGGTGCGTGCCTTTTCCAGCAACGCGCTCAGGGTTTCAAGTTCTGCGACGGAGAGATGCCCCAGCAATGTTTGGTGCCGGGAGGTTACTTTATCGTCGAGGCTGGCCAGCAGGTCCAGGCCGGCTGGCGTGATGCGGGTTTGAATGACCCGCCGGTCTTTTGTGTCTCGTGTCCGCATGACCAACCCCCGGGCCTCCATTCGGTCCAGCAGTCGGGTGATGTCGGGGTCTTTGGTAATCATCCGCGCCCCGATTTCCCGGCACACTAGTCCTGCCTCGCCGGCTCCGCGCAAAATCCGGAGGATATTATATTGCGCGCCGGTCAGCCCTTCAGCTTTGATTGTACCCTGAAAGTGGTTGCGCAACAGGTCCGTCGTCCGCTGAAGATTGAGGAAGACTTCTTCTTCGAGGCAGGAAAAGGGTTTGGTTTGTTTGATTTCAGACATGAGTTTTCTTTTCACGAGGTAACGATAGTCGTTATAACGATTATCGTCAAGAGCAAATTCCGAACCATCCGGCAGCCTTGAACTTGACCAATATCGGTCAGGTCAGTCAAATCGGTCCCCGGTTTTCGACATGGTTCCAGGTAAAAGTCATCCGGGAGCAAGCCGAAACCCATTTGAAAGGAGTTGAACCGGCGGGAAAGCCCTGACGCTTTACTGACCGGCAGTTCAACCACACATGTCTATGAAATCCGGTTTCTTGATGTGCCTGCTTTGTTTGATGGTGGCTTGCGCCGCCAGTCCGGCGACACTGCCAGCTTTTTCAAGTAAACAAACCACTCCAAAGGTGAGACCGGACCCAACCGCCCGGATGGAGGCACTGCTTAAACAATACATTTCCGCTCAGGGGCCAGGCGCAGCCATGTTGGTTCTGAAAAATGGCCAACAGCTCTATGGTACAGGGCGGGGCCGGGCAAATTTGAAAACCGGAGCCCCGATTGGGCTGGATACGGCTTTTTATTTGGCTTCCGTCTCCAAGCAGTTTACCGCCATGGCAATCATGATGCTGGCTGAGGAGGGAAAACTTGGCTATCGGGATCCCCTCACCAGGTATTTTCCGCAGTTTCCGGCCTATGCCAAAAAGATAACCATCGAACATCTGCTCCATCACACCGGTGGACTGTCTGATTACATTGAAAATTTCGACCCTGATGCGCTGGGGGACGGCCCCATCACCCGCGCCGTGATTGACCAACTGGCGCTTCAGCCGGAGCCTGATTTTCCTGCCGGTTCCCGCTACGAATACAGCAATTCGGGCTATGTCGTGCTGGCCGGTATCGTTGAAGTGGCATCCGGCCAGACGTACCCGGAATTTCTGCAAAAGCGGATTTTCAACCCTTTGGGGATGAGTCGGACCAGTGTCATTGACGACCGGGCGTTGCTGCCCCCGTTTTTGGCCCATGCGTACAAGGCCAAAAACGGCGGCTACCAGGATGTGAATTTTGGGGACGACAGGTTTGAACTGGTCTATGGCGATGGTGGGGTGCTGTCAACGGTGGCCGATTTGGCGCGCTGGGATGCGGCGCTCGATTCCGCCCAACTGGTTTCCCCGACCACGTTGGAACGGGCCTTTACTTCAGGGACGCTCAATTCAGGCAAATCAATTGATTATGGGTATGGCTGGGAAATCACCCGCTTCAAAGGAGTTCGTCTGATTGAGCATGAGGGGTACTGGAATGGTTGGAATACAACCATTTCCCGGTTTCCCGACCAGAAGCTGACCGTGGTGGTGCTGGCCAATCTGGATGATTTTCCGGCAGGTGAGGTGGCGCACCGGGTGGCTGCCCTTTACCTGGAAAAAAATTGATGGTTTGACTGGTGAAATTTCCGGAGGATTGGGTTGCGGAACTTCCACCAGGATGCGGATTTTTGCGCTGTGAAAACCGGTCAAAATCATTAAAACAAACCATTTGGCTGGTAAACCAGGGGGCTGCGGGTGTGGAACGGTATTTGCCCATATAAAAAACAGAGAAAACAAACAACAGCACTCATACCTGTTCGATCAGAAAGCGAGGTACCTGTATGCGTACCAAGGAAGTTCCACGCACCGACTGGGTTCATTATTTCGAAAATTTCTGCAACCGGTATCATCGGTGGCCGGTTTCGCTGGAAGTCTTCAGCCCGGAAATCGGAGCCCAAACCGAGGTTGCCCACACGCCGTTGGAGGCCATCGCTGCCGATGTCAAAAACAGTCGTTCCGATTGCATTGCCATCACGGTGGGAAGTGAGTTCAATCACCACATCACCCACATTGTGCGCGAACCCATTGCCGTATACGAAGAAATCTCCGATGCGGGAACCGCCGCCGCGCTTGAGGTGGTTGCCATTGATGGCAGCAAAACCCTGCTCCGCTTCTAAAATATAGAAGGACTGAGGACTGAGGGGTTTTGATCGAATTCCTGGAACATTGTGCTTTTCTGCCGGAGAGGAATGATTGAAACCGTTTGGGAACAGAAAACTCAGTCCTCAGTCCTCAGTCCTCAGTCCTGGTCTTTTACCTGCAATCCTTGATCCTCAGATTCTCAGAGGGGTGGAAATCTCCCCGCAAATCTGATAAAAGGTGCGCCGTACCTCCCAAATAACTCATATTTGGTTTGTCGTGAAATCCCCCATCGTCCGGCGCAGCGCGACCATTTCCAATCGTACAAACCATGTTTTCATTGTTCGATAGTTTTTTTGTGTTTCGCGGAAAGCGGCTGCGCAGGACATCGGGCTAACTTTTCGTGTGTGGAGAAAAAAGGTGTTTCAGGTACTTGACTTCTACAAAACGGCGAATGGAAAAAAAGTGGTCATGGCCATTACGGGCCTGATTGGCTTCGGGTTTGTCTTGATTCACATGCTCGGAAATTTGCAGGTGTTTGTCGGGCAGGAAAAACTGGACGACTATGCCAAACTGCTCAAATCGTCCATGCCCATCCTGTGGGGAGCCCGACTGACGCTGATTGGCGCGGTGGTTCTGCATGTGGTGGCCTCCTGGCAACTGGCGGGCCAAAGCGAAGATGCCCGCCCGGTGCCTTACCAAAAGAAACTACAGAAACGGAAGTCAACCTTTGCCTCGCATTCCATGCGGTGGACGGGTCCACTCCTGTTGATGTTTATCATTTACCACCTGCTGCATTTCACCATCGGCTGGAAAACCCTCAATCTGCCTTTTATCGAAGGCGCGGTTTATTCCAACGTGGTGAACGGTTTCAAACTGTGGCCGGTTGCCGCCTTCTACATTCTTTGCATGTTGGCACTGAGTCAGCACCTCTATCACGGTATCTGGAGTCTGTTTCAAACCCTTGGGGTGAATCATCCCCGGTATAACGGACTGATTCGTGCGGTGGCAGCCCTTGGAACGGCTGTGGTCGTGATTGGCAACATCTCAATCCCGGTCGCCATTTTGGCCGGATATATCAAATAGGAAGGTGACAGGTGACAGGTGACAGGTGACAGGAAACTGAACAAGGTGAAATTTTTGATTTCGACTTTGCAGAAGGTTGGCCTGTTCCCTGGTTTCAGTTTCCTGTCACCTGTCACCTGTCACCTGTCACTGAATAGGAAATTTCCATGGAACTGAACGCGAATATTCCTTCCGGACCAATTGAAAAGAAGTGGGACCAGCACCGCTTCGAGATGAAACTGGTCAATCCTGCCAACAAACGGAAATACACCGTGATTGTGGTCGGGTCGGGGCTGGCGGGAGCCGCCGCCGCCGCTTCAATGGGCGAATTGGGCTATAACGTCAAATGTTTCTGCTTTCAGGACAGCCCGCGCCGTGCCCACAGCATTGCCGCTCAAGGCGGCATCAACGCCGCCAAAAACTATCAGAATGACGGCGACAGCATTTACCGCCTCTTTTACGACACGGTGAAAGGCGGCGATTTCCGCGCCCGCGAAGCCAACGTCTATCGGTTGGCTCAAATCAGCGTCAATATTATTGACCAATGTGTGGCTCAGGGGGTGCCCTTTGCCCGTGAATACGGCGGTTTGCTGGCGAACCGCTCCTTTGGCGGCGCGCAGGTGTCGCGGACCTTCTACGCCCGCGGCCAGACGGGGCAGCAATTGCTTTTGGGCGCTTATCAGGCACTGGAACGGCAGGTTCACACCGGCAAAGTGCAGATGTTTGCCCGCCATGAAATGCTGGAAGTGATTGTTGCCGGAGGCAAGGCACGGGGCATCGTGACCCGTAACCTGACAACCGGCAAAATCGAATCCCATCTGGCGGATGCCGTCTGTCTGGCCACCGGCGGCTACGGAAACGTTTTCTTCCTTTCGACCAACGCCAAAAACTGCAATGTGACGGCTTCGTGGCGCGCTTATAAAAAAGGTGCCTGCTTTGCCAATCCCTGTTACACGCAGATTCACCCGACCTGCATTCCGGTTTCCGGTGATTATCAATCCAAGCTGACCCTCATGTCGGAATCCCTCCGCAACGACGGGCGGATTTGGGTGCCAACCAAATCCGGTGACAAACGGACGCCGAGTGAAATCCCCGAAGACGAACGCGACTATTACCTGGAACGCAAATATCCGAGCTTTGGCAACCTGGTTCCCCGTGACATTGCCTCACGGGCAGCCAAGGACATGTGCGACCAGGGGCGGGGCATTGGGGAAACCGGACTTGGCGTCTACCTTGATTTTGCGGATTCGATTCGTCGGCTGGGTGCCAAAACCATCAGTGAACGCTATGGCAACCTGTTTGAAATGTACGAACGCATCACGGGTGAGGACCCCTACAAGGTTCCCATGCGGATTTTCCCGGCGGTCCACTACACCATGGGTGGCTTGTGGGTGGATTACAACCTGATGAGCAGCATCCCCGGACTGTTTGTGCTCGGTGAAGCGAATTTCTCTGACCACGGTGCCAACCGGTTGGGTGCCAGTGCCCTTATGCAGGGGCTGGCCGACGGCTACTTTGTGATTCCCTATACCATCGGCAACTATCTGGCCCAGGCCAAACTGGAAAAACTGGATGGGGAAAACGCCGATGTCAAGGATGCGGAGAACACGGTCAATGCCCGCATCAAGAAAATGCTCGACATCAAGGGGAAACGGACGGTTGATTCCATCCACCGCGAACTGGGCAAAATCATGTGGGAATACTGCGGGATGGCCCGCAATGAAAGCGGCCTCAACAAAGCCCTGGGACGAATTCCCGAACTGCGGGAAGAGTTTTGGAACAATGTCAATGTGCTGGGCGGAAACGAGGAGTTCAACCAGTCGCTCGAAAAAGCCGGGCGGGTGGCGGACTTCCTTGAACTGGGCGAATTGATGTGCCGTGATGCGCTGCACCGGAACGAATCGTGCGGCGGGCATTTCCGGACTGAATACCAGGTCGAAGGTGAAGCCCTGCGCAATGACGACGATTATTGCTATGTGGGAGCCTGGGAATATACCGGCGACCGCAGCGAACCCAAGCTGAATAAAGAGCCCCTCTCGTTTGAAAACGTCCACCTGACGCAACGGAGTTACAAATAGGGTTCAGGGTTCAGGGTTCAGGGTTCAGGGTTTCCGACAATTGAGTCGTAATTTTGGTTTTAACCGAAACATAACCCATTGAAAGGGGTTTCAAAACCCTGAACCCTGAACCCTGAACCCTGAACCCTGACCATGAATGGCGGTGATTATCTATGAATTTGGTGCTTCACGTTTGGAGACAAAAGAACGCCCAGGACAAGGGCAAAATGGTGCGCTACGATGCCAAAGGGGTGAGTCCGGACATGTCCTTTCTGGAGATGCTGGATGTGGTCAACGAAGAGTTGATTGCCAAAGGCGAGGACCCGATTGCCTTTGACCATGACTGCCGCGAAGGCATCTGTGGCATGTGCGGCGTGGTCATCAATGGTCTGGCCCACGGTGGCCATGTTGGAACCACGACCTGCCAATTGCACATGCGGCATTTCAGTGACGGGGATGAAATTTACATCGAACCCTGGCGGGCCAAGGCTTTTCCAGTGATTAAAGACCTGGTGGTGGACCGTGGCGCGTTTGACCGGATCATCCAGGCTGGCGGCTATATTTCAGTTGCCACTGGGAATGCCCCGGACGGAAATGCCATTCCGGTCCCGAAACCAAGTTCCGATTTGGCCATGGACGCCGCCGCCTGTATCGGGTGCGGTGCGTGCGTAGCCGCCTGCCCCAACGGTGCGGCGGCGCTCTTTACGTCAGCTAAAATTTCCCACCTCGGCCTGCTGCCCCAAGGTCAAGCCGAACGGTTTCGGCGAGTGGTGGATATGGTGCAGCAGATGGATACGGAAGGCTTCGGCAATTGCACGAACCATCGTGAATGTGAAGCCGCCTGTCCGAAACAAATCAGTACCGATTTTATTGCCCGCATGAACCGGGATTATATTCGTGGCAGTTTGTCCCGGCGTCCGGATAAAGTTGGCGGGGGCGACGGATAAAGAAGGATTTTGAGTTGTTCGTTTTGGGTTTTGAGTTCCGCCTTCAGGCGGCAAATTGGCTGACAACTTTCAGGTTGTTTTCAGGGAAAAATAAAAAGAAAATTCAGCCGCGTAAACGCGGAACTCAAAACTGCCGCCTGAAGGCGGAACTCAAAACACAGAACTCAAAACGCAAAACTGAAATTGGGTGAGACGTATGCTTGTGGCTGACCATCTGCGTGTTCAAACGCTGGGAGCCCCCATGATTTCTTCGCCTTTGTGTGGAGATACGCGGGCCAATTTTGTCACTGACGACACCTTTGTACGGTATCAGGTGGAAATTGAGCCAGGGCAGGAACCTCAGGACGACTGTTTTTTTGAGAAAGCCGGTCCGCGCCAACAAATTTTTTTTGAGCCAACGCGAACCAAGGCTGCAATTGTCACCTGTGGCGGACTTTGTCCGGGACTCAATAACGTGATTCGCTCCCTTGTGCTTCAGCTTTATCACGTTTACGGGGTCCGCGACGTGGTGGGCTTTCGGTACGGGTATCATGGATTCAATCCAAAAGCCGCCAAGCCTCCTGTCCCTTTGACACCGGAAATGGTGGCCACCATCCATCACGAAGGTGGGACGTTCCTGGGGTCATCGCGGGGACCGGAGGATATGTCCGTGATTGTGGATACGCTCGTTCGGGAACGGATCAACATTTTGTTTACCGTCGGCGGTGACGGAACCCAGCGGGGAGCCCATGCCATTGTTTCGGAAATCTCCCGCCGGGGATTGCCGATTGCTGTGGTGGGGATTCCCAAAACGATAGATAACGACATTCCCTTTGTGTATCGCTCCTTTGGGTTTTCAACTGCAATTGAAAAAGCCAAAGAGGTGATTGATTGCGCCCATGCCGAGGCTCAAGGTGCCCCCAACGGCATCAGTTTGGTTAAACTGATGGGCCGGGACGCCGGGTTTATTGCTGCCGGGGCGACCTTGGCCAGCCAGGAAGTCAATTTCACCCTGATTCCGGAAGTTCCTTTTGATGTGGATGGCGACCGGGGATTTATGTCAATGCTCAGGGACCGCATTCTGGCACGGGGCCATGCCGTGGTGGTGATTGCCGAAGGGGCCGGACAGCACCTCATCAAGACCGGTGAAGTGGTGCGCGATGCTTCCGGAAACGTCAAGCAGCGGGAAATCGGGCTCTATTTGCGAAATACCATTCAGGAATATTTCAACGGCTACGAAATCCCCATCAATCTCAAATATTTCGACCCAAGCTATTTGATTCGGAGCGTGCCGGCCAACAGCGACGACAGTTATTTCTGTTATCAGTTGGCCCGCCATGCAGCCCATGCCGCCATGGCTGGGAAAACCGATTTGGTGATTGGCTTGTGGTACAACATGTTTGTTCATGTTCCGATTCCGCTGATAACCAGAGAGAAAAAACGGATTTCCCCCAAAAGCGAACTCTGGACCGCTGTGCTCAACACCACCGGCCAACCGGCGGAAATGTGCAACTGACTCCAACACAGAACTGAGGACACAAGCCAGGACTGAGGACTGAGGACTGAGAGATAAATCAAGAAACCGCTTGAATACAGTTTTTTCAATTACAAGGAAAAACTCAGTCCTCAGTCCTCAGTCCTGCCTTCGTTACTTTTTCGCAGGGACAAAGGCAACAATCCGGAGGGGGCCGCCGCTGCCGCCCTTGATTTTCATCGGCAGCGCCACCACCCGTGCTCCTTTGGCCGGAACCAGTTCGAGGTGCGCCACATTTTCAAAGACCGGGATGTTTTCACCCAGCAGCACCACGTGGCTGTCAAAGGTGCTGGACTGCCCGTAGTCAATGCTGGCCGTATCAAGCCCGACTGCCTTGATTTTCCGGTTTTTGACCAGCCAGCGGGCAGCGTCCGGATGCAGGCCGGGGAAGTGCAATGCCGCCACGCCTTCGGGGCCGCGCTTGTCTGTTCCGAGATACTTCACCCGGTCCGGCCAATATTTGGAAAAGCCGGTTTCCAGCAATAAAATACTCCCAGCCGGAAATCGCCCGTTTTTCGCTTCCCAGCTCTTCAAATCTTCAATTCCAATCAGATAATCCCGGTTTTCCGCGCATTTGGCTGAAACATCCACTTTGACAGCCGTACCAATCAGCCGGTTGAGGGGAATCTGGTCTGCGGTCTGGTGCCCAGCGGCAAAGTGGATGGGGGCATCAAGGTGGGTGCCGCCATGTTCCGCCGCACAGAATTTGTAAGCAGAGTAATAATACCCTTTGGCGGTTTGACCCTCAGCCACCGTCTCAAACTGAAACGGGTCGGAGGTGGGCCAGTAAATCGTGTCTTTGGAAAAATCATGGGTCAGGTCAACCCAGGTTCCGGGCGGTTCCGTTCCGGTTTGTGCCCCAAGCTGGAAACCTGCCAGCAACACAAAAACACTGAAAAAACAAAAAACACATTTCATAGAACCTCCAAAGTTGAATTCTGGGGGAGAGGAGCAGAAAGAACCGGGTTTGGTTTTGTTTTACCGATGGGGTGGCGGCTGGCTTCGTCGCCGCCTCCGCCTTGTTGTATGCTTGGACAAGACGTAAATCCTCAAATTCCGTTCCTTCAATCATACCATGATGAAAGTTGCTGCGGTTCAAATGTGTTCGACTGATAATGTCGAGCAAAACCTTAACCATGCCAGAGGGGTGATTGACCTCGCCGTGGCCCAGGGGGCAACGTTGGTGGCCCTGCCGGAAAACTTTGCCTATTTGCGCTCCGAAGCCGAAGACATTGGTTATACCCAATCACTTAACGGGGAGTTGACCGGGTGGCTGCGTGACGTAGCCCGGTTCTGGGGAATTCACCTGTTGGCAGGGAGTTTTCCTGAAACTGCACCGGGTGGAAAAGTCTATAACAGCAGCCTGCTGCTGGACCCGGAGGGGGCAGTGCTGGCCCATTACCGGAAAATCCACCTGTTTGATGCCGTGTTGCCGGATGGAACCGTGCTGGCCGAATCGCGTTCGGTGGAACCCGGAACCGAGGTTGTCACCGCTGTTGTCGAAGGGGTAAGGGTGGGCCTCAGTATTTGTTATGACCTGCGATTTCCGGAACTGTATCGCCGGTTGGCGGTTGCCGGGGCGGAGGTTTTATGTGTCCCTTCGGCCTTTACCTTTCAAACCGGGCAGGTTCATTGGGAAATCCTGCTCCGGGCCCGCGCCATTGAAAATCAGGCGTTTGTGGTGGCTCCAGCCCAATTTGGCCAGCATACCCCGCAGCGCCGCAGCTACGGCCATGCCATGATTGTGGACCCTTGGGGAACGGTGCTGGGAGTGGCTCCGGAACAGGAGACGGTGGTGCTGGCCGACCTCGATTTTGACCGTCTGCATCAGGTCCGGGCCAAAATGCCATGTCTTTCCCATCGGCGGTTGTCCTGATTGCCGCCTTTCCGGGTTTTTAGAGCAGGCTGGGAAATTTGGAATGCGGGGACTTGTCACGGCATTCCAAATTTCCAAATCCGCCGTTCTGGAGAGGCGAGCCGGTCTATGGTGGCAGGCCGGGGCGGGTGTCGGTTGGAGGCCGAAACCCATCTGGCTAAACCGGGCCTTTTTCCTCTTTTTCCAATCCTGCAAACGCTTTGTAGGACTTGCCTTTAACCTCAGGAAAAAGGCCCTTCATTGGAAAAAAATCTTTGCCACACGAAAAGTTTATGATATATGCTGGAAAGTTAAGGTCATAATGACGCTACGATTATGGCCGCGACGCCTGCGCTGCAGGTACAAAATCCGGATTTCCCCCCGGTCGCACATTAAGCTTTCACGTGAGTTTTTTTATTGTGAGCACGGTGCTTTCCTGGTACCGAACACCCCCAAGCAAGCCGGTGTTCAGGGGCTTTGGGGCTGTGTGTACAGGTGGGGTAAAACCGTTCGCATCGTGCAATCTTTGAATTTTGCCAAAGTTCGACCGGGTTTGATTGAGGGTGTTTTCACCTTTTCACCCGGCCCGTCACAACGAGAAAGGCAGACTTTCGTATGGCGCAAATCTTTCACCGCAGTATGAATTCGGTGGCGAAGATGAGCATTGTCGGCGCAGCCATTGTGGCTGCCACACTTGGGTATTCCATGTGGATTCTGGTGAAGTCACCGTTGGTGACCAACCAGTACATTTCCCAACCGCAACCCGTGCAGTTTTCGCACGAGCACCATTACACAGGGTTGGGGATTGATTGCCGGTATTGCCACACTTCGGTCGAAAATTCCTCTTTTGCCAATATTCCGCCGACTTCGACCTGCATGAACTGCCATTCCCAAATCTGGTATCAGAGCCCGATTCTGGAGCCGGTCCGGGCCAGTTGGCGCTCCGGCAAGCCGCTGGAATGGAACCGGGTGCATAACCTTGCCGATTTTGTCTATTTCAACCACAGCATCCACGTCAACAAAGGGATCGGGTGCGTTTCCTGTCACGGGCGGGTGGATAAAATGCAACTTATCCACAAAGCGGAACCGATGACGATGGAATGGTGTTTGACCTGTCACCGCAATCCGGAAAAGTTCATTCGTCCGAAAGATCAGGTGGTGAACTTTACCTGGGAAGCTCCGGACCCGAACGAGCCTGCCGGTGGCAAAGGGCAACACGGCGAAGGTCCCGTCACCCGCGAGATGAAAGGTGGCGAAAAAGCCGTTCAAATGGAAGCCAATCAAGTTGCACTCGGCAAGAAACTGCTGGCCGAATACAAGATTCCGAGCACGCGCCATTTGACGAGCTGCTCGACGTGTCATCGTTAAGGTTATTTTTTCAAGCCAAACACACCCTATGAATGACCAGAACCAGAAACTGACTTACGCAACCCTTCGCACCAAATTGGACGGGCACAAAGGCCGCACATTCTGGAAAAGCATTGACGAAGTGGTTGATTCCGATGACTTTTTAGCGGCTGTCGAACAGGAATACCCTTCCCAGTCGGCCCTCCTGGGCGATCCTATCAATCGCCGCAAGTTTATGAAAATCATGGGGGCGTCGTTTGCGCTCGCCGGTTTGACTGCCTGCGGCGTGGCTGCTCCGGAAGACAAAATCGTGCCCTATGTCAAGGCACCGGAAAATATGGTGCCGGGCAAAACGCTTCAATTTGCCACCGGACTGACGCTGGGCGGTGTTTCCAAGGGCGTTTTGGTGACCAGCTACATGGGCCGTCCGATCAAAATCGAAGGCAACCCGGACCATCCGGCCAGCCTTGGGGCCACGGACGCGTTTACCCAGGCTGCGCTGCTTGGCCTCTATGACCCGGACCGGTCCCAGGCGGTACGTTACTTTGGAGAAATTCGGCCTTGGGATGTTTTTTCGACCAATTTCCGGACGGCCCTGGCCGAGCAGAAGAAAAAGCAGGGAGCCGGAATCAGAATCCTCACCGAAAACGTCACCTCCCCGACCATTGGCTGGCAGTTCCAGCAAATCCAAAAAGACTTCCCCCAAGCCAAATGGCATCAATACGAACCAGCCAACCGGGACCATTTCTACGAAGGCATGAAGGTGGCCTTTGGTTCCTATACGGACGCGGTTTATCAGTTTGACAAGGCTGACGTGGTGCTGGCGCTCGAAGCGGACTTTTTGACGACGGGTGCCGGAGCCGTGCGCTATACGCGTGACTTTATGTCCAAGCGCAAAATCCGCGAAGGCAAAAAGGAAATGAACCGGTTGTATGTGGCGGAAAGCATGCCCTCCAGCACCGGGGCCGTTTCCGACCACCGACTGCCGCTCAAATCCAGTGACATTGAAACCGTTGCCCGTGCGGTGGCTGCCCAGTTGGGCGTCAATGTCGGTTCCGCGCCGGTGCTGGAAGCCACGCTTTCAAAATGGGTCGAGGCTGCTGTCAAAGACCTGAAAGCTCATAAGGGGGCCTGTCTGGTGGTGGCCGGCGACCATCAACCGCCTGTGGTGCATGCCTTAGTCCAGGCCATTAACCAGAACCTGGAAAATGTGGGCAAGACCGTGACCTACATCGAACCGGTTGAAACCAGTCCGGTCAACCAGCTTGAATCACTCAAGCAACTGGTCACGGACATCAACAGTGGGGCGGTGGAACTGCTTCTGATCGTGGGCGGGAACCCGGTGTACAACGCACCGGTTGATTTCAAATTTGAAGAGGCCATGAAAAAGGTGAAAATGTGCATTCACCTGAGCCTTTATCACGATGAAACCTCCCATCTGGCCCACTGGCACATTCCCCAAACGCATGAACTGGAAAACTGGTCCGACGCCCGTGCTTACGAAGGCACGGTCAATATCATCCAGCCACTGATTGCACCGCTCTACAAAGAAACCAAATCGCTCCACGAAATCCTGGCCATGTTTACCGAGGCGTTCAACCAGTCGCCCTACAGTCTGGTCCGCGATTACTGGCGGACGCAAAAAACGACCGGCGATTTTGAATCCTTCTGGCGCAAAGCCCTGCATGACGGAGTGGTGCCCGAAACCGCCCGCCCGGCCAAAACCGTGGCGCTCCAGATGGACAAAGTCACCGCCGAAGCCGCCAAACCGGCAGCCGCCAGTGGCGGGAAAAAGGAACTGCACCTCCAGGCTTGCCACGGGGTCTATGACGGTCGGTTTGCCAACAACGGCTGGTTGCAGGAACTGCCCAAGCCGCTGACCAAACTAACCTGGGACAATGCCGCGTTGATGAGCTGGGAAACCGCCCAAGGGTTTGGCGTGGCCAATGAGGATTTGGTCGAATTGACCTTCAAGGGCCGCAAAATGCGGGTTCCGGTGTGGATTGTTCCGGGACATGCCAAGGATTCCGTGACGGTTCATCTGGGCTATGGCCGGACCAAAGCCGGGCATGTGGCGGAAGGTGCCGGGTTCAACGCCTACGCTTTGCGCTCTTCCACTGAAATGTGGGGTGGCGCAGACCTCTCCGTGAGTAAAGTCGGTGAGCGGTACGAGCTGGCCTGCACACAGGAACACTTTGATATGAACGGCGGTCGGATGGACGAGCAGCACGACCGCGAAATCATCCGCGTTGGAACCTTGGAAGAGTACAAAAAGAAGCCGGATTTCGCCCAGGAAGACGTTGACAAACCCGGCCATGACCCACTGACCCTGTTTGGCAATGACCATCCCTACACAGGGCGAGCCTGGGGATTGGCAATTGACACCAGTCTTTGCACCGGCTGCAATGCCTGTGTGGTGGCCTGTGTGGCGGAAAACAACTCGCCCGTGGTGGGCAAGGACCAGGTGCGGCGCGGACGCGAAATGCAGTGGATCCGGATTGACCAGTATTTTTCAGGCGACATTGCCGCTCCGCAAATCCATCACCAGCCGGTGATGTGCCAGCATTGTGAGGCTGCCCCCTGCGAAGTGGTCTGCCCCGTGGCAGCCACCACCCACAGCACCGAGGGCATCAACGAGATGACCTACAACCGGTGCATCGGGACGAAATACTGTTCCAACAACTGTCCCTACAAAGTCCGCCGATTTAACTTCCTGGCTTATCAGGACTTTGACACACCGGTCATTCAACTGGGCCGCAATCCGAACGTCACGGTTCGCAGCCGCGGGGTCATGGAAAAATGTACCTTCTGCGTCCAGCGGGTGAACGCTGCCCGGATTGAAGCCGAAAAGGAAAACCGTCCGATTGCCGACGGTGAAATCAAAACTGCCTGTCAGCAGGTCTGCCCGGCGGAAGCGATTGTTTTTGGCGACCTCAACGACAAAACCAGCCGGGTGGCCAAACTTAAGGCGGAACCGACCGGTTACGGGTTGCTGGGTGAACTCAACACCCGCCCACGGGTCAATTATCTGGCGACGATTCGCAATCCAAACTCAGAGCTTGGCGGCGGTGGTGGCGGACACCACGGCGGCGGTCACGAGTAAGCAGATTGGTCAGTACCGCCTGCGGCAGCGGGCGGCTTCAATGGTACTGACTCTTCAAGATGAAAGGCATGTACGCGCATGGCTGATGCAGCACTTGAGAAAAACCCAATGAGCGGCAGGTTTGATAGCGAGCAGATTCCTGTCGATAAGCACGGAATGATTCCGGTGATTGCGGACGGGCACGACCTGGAGTCGGTGACTGAAAAAGTCACGGCCATTGTGCTGACCGAACCCCAGAAAACACCCAAGGGCTGGATTGCCGGGTTTTTTGTGGCGTTCTGTCTGCTCAACGTGTTGATGGTCGCCCTGGGATATCTGGTCTTCAAAGGGGTCGGTATCTGGGGGATCAACATTCCGGTCGGCTGGGGCTTTGACATCGTCAATTTCGTGTGGTGGATCGGTATCGGTCACGCTGGAACCCTGATTTCAGCGATTTTGCTGCTCTTCAAACAGCAATGGCGGACTTCCATCAACCGGTTTGCCGAAGCCATGACCCTGTTTGCGGTGGCCAGCGCCGGTATTTTTCCGCTTTTCCACACCGGGCGTCCCTGGTATGCCTACTTTATGTTCCCGCAGGTGAACTCGCTGGGGATGTGGATGCCGCAGTTTCGCAGTCCGCTCCTGTGGGACGTGTTTGCCGTTTCGACCTATGGCAGTGTCTCGCTCATCTTTTGGTATGTCGGTCTGATTCCCGACTTGGCGGCCTTACGTGACCGCACCAAAAATCAACTACTGCGGGTCATTTACGGCATGCTCTCAATGGGGTGGCGCGGATCGGCCCGCCACTGGAACCGCTACGAATCCATTTACATGATCCTGGCCGGGCTTTCGACTCCGCTGGTGCTTTCGGTGCATACTATCGTGTCGTTCGACTTTGCCGTTGGTATCATTCCGGGCTGGCACTCGACCGTTTTTCCGCCCTACTTTGTGGCCGGGGCCATTTATTCGGGATTTGCGATGGTGCTCACGCTCATGATTCCAATGCGCTGGTTCTATGGCCTGAAAGACCTGATCACCATGCGCCACATTGATAACATGGCCAAAATTCTGTTGGTCACGGGTTCGATGGTGTTTTACGCCTACCTGACCGAAATCTTTTATGCCTGGTACAGCGCGAGCGAATTTGAATGGTACATGATGAAGAACCGCATGACAGGACCCTACTGGTACATGTATGCCATGCTCATTATGTGCAACGGCATCACGCCGCAGTTCCTGTGGTTCAAGAAAATCCGCCAGAACGTGCCCCTTTTGTTTTGCATTTCCATTGTTGTCAATATCGGGATGTGGCTGGAACGGTATGTGATTATCGTCGTCAGTCTGCATCGTGACTTCCTGCCGTCGTCGTGGGGGATGTACACCGGGACGATTTGGGACTGGTCGCTCTTTATCGGCACCATCGGCCAATTCCTCGCGCTGATTTTCCTCTTTTTGCGCGTGCTGCCGAGCATTTCGATTGCCGAAGTCCGACTCCTGCTCCCACAAGGCCAAGTGAAGGAGGCTCATCACCATGAAGCATGAAGAAGCGCCGCAACTCTTTGGGTTGCTGGCCGAATTTGATTCGGCGGACGATTTGACGAATGCGACCAAGGCGGTCTATGACGCCGGTTACCGCAAAATCGACGCCTATACGCCGTTCCCCTGCGAACCGGTGATGGAAGCCATGCATGTGCATCACAACTGGGTGCCGCTGATTGTGCTGGTGATGGGCATCATCGGTGGTTCGACCGGTTTTGCGATGCAATACTGGGGGTCGGTCATTCACTATCCGTGGAACATCGGGAACCGGCCTTTCTATAGTTGGCCGGCCTTTATCCCAGTGACGTTTGAATTAACGGTGCTCTTTGCCGCGTTTTCGGGCGTGATTGGGATGTTGCTGCTGAACGGCCTGCCCCAGCCCTATCATCCGCTCTTTAACGTGGAGCAGTTTGAACGGGCGTCACAGGACGGATTCTTTTTGGCTGTCGAAGCCACGGACCCGAAATTCGACCATGCCGAGACCAAGAAGTTTTTGGAATCGCTCCACCCGAAAGAGGTGTTTGATGTTGAGCCGTAACCGTGAGCAGGGGAAGGCGCGGAATGCGGTGCGCCTCCTGAAACTGAGTTGTCTTTGCGTGCTTTTGGCACTGGCCGTGGGTTGCCGGCAGCAGATGGCGGACCAGCCACGGTTTCAGCCATTGCAAAAGAGCACCTTTTTTGAAGATGGAGCCTCCTCTCGGCCCCTGGTGGCGGGGACGGTCGCCCGTGGCATGCTGCACGAAGACCGCCACCTCTACGAAGGCAAAATCGGTGAGCTCTTCGCTCCTGATTTTCCGGAGCCGGTAACGAAGGAAACACTCCAGCGGGGAAAAGACCGCTACCAGATTTATTGTTCGATGTGTCACGGCTATTCCGGTCACGCCGATGGGATGGTGGTTCAGCGGGGGTTCAGTCCGCCGCCCTCCTTCCATGATGAGGCGACCAGGAAGAAGCCGGTTGGTTATTATTTTTCAGTCATTTCAAACGGTTTTGGGGCCATGGGCAGTTATTCGGCAGCAATTCCGGTGCGGGACCGATGGGCAATTGTCGCCTATATCCGCGCGCTGCAACTGAGCCAGAGTGCCAAAGCCGAAGACATTCCGGCTGAAGAGCGCAACAAGCCTGCCGAAGGGGCGAAACATGATGCCGGAGGAGCGCACAAATGAGTCAAGCTGGAGCACATAGTTCATCAAAATTCACGACCTCGTTCGCCAATATCGCGCTTGGACTCGGCGTGCTGGGGTTGCTTGGCTGTGCAGCCGGTTTTGTGACGGACCGGGCCGGTTTTATGTCCTCGTACTTGATTGGGTTTTTGTGGATGGCAGCCATTCCTTTGGGCAGCCTCTGCTGGCTCCAGATTCAGTATTTGAGCGGTGGTAAATGGGGACTCATCGGACGGCGTCACTTTGAAGCAGCCGTCAAAACCCTGCCAATTGTGGGATTGCTGTTCATTCCCGTCATTATTGGATTGCACGACACCTTTGAATGGTCCCACGCGGACATCGTGGCCAAGGACCCGATTTTGCGCAACAAGGCCAAATATCTGGATCCTACGTTTTTTATCATCCGCTATGTGGTGTATTTCGGCCTCTGGTCGCTGTTTGCTTTCGCACTCAATGCCTGGGCCCGCAAACAGGACCAACTCAAGGATATGCGCCTGAAGCCGCTGATGCACAATTTCAGCGGGTTGGGGCTGATGATGATGGCGTTGACGCTGACCTTTGCCTCCACCGACTGGATCATGTCGGTTGAGCCTCATTGGTTTTCGACCATGCTGCCGGTGATTTTTATGGCCACCTGCCTGCAAATGGGGATTTCCTGGTCGGTGGTGGTATTCAAAAATCTGAAGGATACCGAGCCCTACAAGAGCTCGCTCAAGAAAAACCAGCTCCATGACTATGGCAATCTGCTGCTGGCGATGACCATGTTCTGGACCTACTGCTCGTTTTCACAGCTTTTGATTACCTGGTCGGGCAACCTCCGGGAAGAAACCCCGTGGTACCTGAAACGACTTCACGGCGGTTACGAATGGGTCGCCCTGGCGCTGGTGGCGCTGCACTTCTTTGTCCCGTTCTTTGCACTGCTGATGAAGCCAATCAAACGCGACGCCAACAAACTGGTGTGGGTGGCGATGTGGCAAATGGCCTTTTGCTGGGTTGATTTCTTCTGGCTGATTAAGCCGGCCTTTACCGGCCATGGCAGTCACTCCGAACTGCACTTTTCCTTGTGGGATTTTGCGGCCCCGATTGGTTTGATGGGGCTGTGGATCTGGCTTTACCTGGGCAACCTCAAGAAGAACCCGCTGTTGCCGGAGTACGACACCTATCTGGAGGATTTGCATCATGGGTAAGACGCATCACGAAGAGCACCATGACGACATGAAAAACCCGGAAGTGAATTACGAGGTCCGGGATACCGACATCAAGTCGGTGTATTACGTGACCTTTATCTTTGTCGCGTTTGCCGCCATCGGGCCGTTTATTCTGTATGGTTTCTGGTGGATGTTCATGGCTTTTGTCCAGAAGACGGATTCGACAGTACCCCAAACCGGTCGTGACACCAAAGAAATGCGTCGCCTTGATACCGAGCCGATTTTGCAAGGGGTGGCACGTCCCCATACACCGGAAGCAAAACTGAATCCGGATGAAGATATGGGTATCTGGTCCGATAAGGAAGAGGCATATCTGAAATCCTACGGCCCAGCCAAACAGGGAAATGGGGCTTATCGGATTCCCATTGAAAAAGCGATGGAAAAAATGCTTGAAAAAGGATACCCGGTGAAGGTCGCAACCGTCGGCCAACCGGCAACGGGTGAGGGTGGCAGTGCAGCGCCGCCAGCCCCGGCGGCAACCCCGGCACCTGCTGCCCCGGCTGCGGCTCCGACCACTCCGACCACTCCGGCAGGGAAACCTGAAGAGAAAAAGCCGGAAGTTGCAAAACCAGCAGCCGGACACTAAACACATAATTGAGAATGGAGCATTGAGAATTGAGACTGAATGCGAGGCTTTGAGGGAACCTGGCTCGGCAGGCGGTGCAACCGCCACATAGATGAAAAACAGCAAACATTCATGCTCAATTCTCAATGCTCAATTCTCAATTCTCAATTAGGAAGTTTATGAAGTACAACCTAAGAGCAGTGGTTTTGGCTCTTGTCTGGTGGCTGGCCGTGACGGTTTCAGTCGGGGCACAAAATCCTCCAGCCCAGTCGTTTGAGGGGGGCAACCCAACTTCAGGCATAACCCGTGACGCACAGGCAGTTCTGGAAAAAGTCGGAATTGACCAGCACCTGAACGAACAGATTCCGCTCGACACTGAGTTCTTTGACCAAAATGGATACCGGGTCCAGTTACGACAGTATTTCGGGAAAAAGCCGGTCATTCTGGCTCCGGTTTATTATGCTTGTCCCAGTTTGTGCAATCAGGTATTGAACGGCGTGATGGGCAGTGCCATTCAAATGCCGGAATCTGCCGGGAAGGATTTTATTGTGCTGGTGGTCAGTTTTGACCCCCGCGAAAAACCGGAACTGGCATTTGGGAAGCGGCAGGCATATCTGAACCGATATAGCCGTCCCGGATCCGATAGCGGCTGGCAATTTCTGACGGGAACCGAAGCCAGCATTCAAAAATTGATGGGTTCCGTGGGGTTTCGCTATGCCTGGGATGACCGGACCAAGCAATTTGCCCATTCCAGCGCGATCATGGTGCTGACACCAGAGGGGCGTCTGTCACAGTATCTGTACGGGGTGGAATATCCGCCCAAAATGGTAAGCTCGGCCCTTTCGGTGGCCGGTTCAAATCATATCGGCAAGCCCGCCGATCAAATTTTGCTCTACTGTTTTCACTATGACCCGGCGACCGGGAAATATTCGGTCATTGCGGTGCGGGTCGTGCAGCTCTGCGGGCTGTTGACCCTGGTGGGGCTTGGCACGTTACTTTTCTTTTTGTTTCGGTCTGAACGCAGGGACCGGAAACTGACGGAACAGCGAGGTTAGCCGTGATTTTCGTACCACAACTCTTCCCTGAGCAGGCTTCGACGGGTGCAGTTTGGATCGACTATTTTTACTTTTTCATGCTCGCATTGTGCGGCGGTGTTGGTCTCACGGTGACGGTTTTCATCACCCTTTTTGCCGTCAAATACCGGCGGCGTTATGACGACGAGATTCCGCCGGAATCACATGAAAGCAAATGGTTGGAATGGGGTTGGACGATCTTTCCGTTTGTAGCGTTTGTTCCGGTGTTCTTTTTTTCAACCGCCGTTTATTTCAAAAATGCCACGCCACCGGCCAATGCCATGGAAATCTATGTGACCGGGCGACAGTGGATGTGGAAATTCCAACACCTGGATGGTCAGCGGGAAATCAACACGCTCCACGTGCCGGTCGGCAAGCCGATTAAGCTGGTGATGTCGTCGGAGGACGTGATTCACAGCTTTTTTGTCCCGGCCTTCCGTATCCACATGGACGTGGTTCCGAAAAAGACGACCACCACCTGGTTTGAAGCCACCAAGGCCGGCGAATACCACCTCTTCTGCTCCCAATATTGTGGAACCGAACACGCCAACATGATCGGAACGGTTTATGTCATGGAGCCGGCAGATTACGAAAAATGGCTGGCACAGGCTTCATTTGGCGGCATGGCCTTGCGGGGACAGAACCTCTTCAACAAATTGGCTTGTAATTCCTGCCATACGGGTGACGCCCAGGCTCGTGCCCCCTATTTGAGCAATATCTATGGGAAAACGATCCAAACCGACGCCGGTGAATGGGTCACTGTGGACGAAAATTACATCCGCGAATCAATCTATAAGCCGAATGCCAAGATTGCGGCTGGATATGCCGGCATCATGCCGACGTATGAAGGCCAGCTTTCGGAAGAAGAGCTGCAAACGTTGATCGTGTATCTCAAAGCCATTGGCTCAGGGGTCCAACAAGCTCCCCCGATTTCAAATCCGCAGGGAGTTCAACCACAACCGGCTGGCAAGAATCCGGATGGAACCTTGCCCTTTAAGCCGGATTCAGCCAAGCCCGGTACCGCTGGCACCGAACCGGCCAAACAGCCGGAACCGGCCAAACCAGCCCCTGGTCAACCAGCACCGACGAACCCGGCCCCGGCCAAAACCGGAAAGTAAAATGAGTTTTGAGTTTTGAGTTTTGAGTTGTCAAAGCCAAAGGTTTATGAACGAAAAACTCGAAACTCTAAAACCCGGACCCGAAAAAAGTTGGAAATGAAGCTATGACACCAGAAAATGCGTTGCCGAAAGAACATTATTTGAACCATGGCTACGGGTGGAAATCCTGGCTTTTGACAACCGATCACAAGCGGATTGCATGGTTGTATCTTGTTTCAATCACGTTGATGTTCTTCCTGGGCGGTTTTGCCGCCTTCCTGATCCGGTTGCAGCTTTTGACCCCACAGGGTGAAATTCTGCGGAACGACACCTACAACAAGATGTTCACCATGCATGGCGTGGTGATGATCTTTTTCTTTTTGATTCCGTCCATACCGGCC
The DNA here is from genome assembly GCA_019695185.1 of Blastocatellia bacterium. Classification (GTDB taxonomy): domain Bacteria; phylum Acidobacteriota; class Blastocatellia; order Chloracidobacteriales; family Chloracidobacteriaceae; genus JAIBAN01. The sequence goes on from JAIBAN010000023.1 coordinate 56,442, forward strand.
ACTTTGGGCAATTTCCTGGTGCCGTTGATGGTTGGGGCCAAAGACCTGGCGTTCCCGAAAATCAACCTGATCAGTTGGTACATCTTCATTATCGGGGCCTTGTACGTCCTGTGGATTATTCTCTCCGGCGGCTTGGAAACCGGCTGGACGTTCTATACCCCGTACAGTACCAGTTACAGTACATCCAATGTGACCGCCGCGACACTGGGAGTGTTTGTGCTGGGGTTCTCGTCCATTTTGACCGGGCTGAACTTTATTGTGACAATCCACAAAATGCGGGCTCCCGGCATGACCTGGTTCCGGATGCCGCTGCTGCTCTGGGCCTTGTATGCTACCAGTTTGATTCAGATTCTGGCCACGCCGGTGCTGGCCATTACCATGGTGCTGGTCGCGGTGGAACGCTTTGCCGGAGTTGGAATTTTTGACCCAGCGCTGGGCGGTGACCCGATTCTGTACCAGCACATGTTCTGGTTTTACTCGCATCCGGCGGTCTATATCATGATTTTGCCGGGGATGGGCGTCATCAGCGAAGTGATCTCCTGCTTTGCCCGGAAACGGGTCTTTGGCTACAAGTTTGTGGCGGTGTCATCCCTCATGATCGCCGTTTTCGGGTTTTTGGTCTGGGGCCATCACATGTATGTTTCGGGAATGTCCCCTTACGCCGGGATGACGTTTTCGCTCATCAGCTACCTGGTGGCGGTTCCTTCTGCCGTGAAAACCTTCAACTGGACGGCGACCCTGTATAAAGGTTCGGTTTCCTACGATACCCCGATGCTGTATGTGCTGGGGTTCCTGGGCCTCTTTATGGTGGGTGGTCTGACCGGACTCTTCCTGGCTTCGATGGGGCTTGACCAGCATTTGCATGACACCTATTTCGTAATTGCCCACTTCCATTTCATTATGGTGGGCGGAGCGGTCATGGCTTATTTTGCAGGCATTCACTTCTGGTGGCCCAAGATGACGGGGCGGATGTACCCGGAAGCCTGGGGCCGTCTGTCTGCCATGATTTTGTTCATAGGCTTCATTCTGACCTTCTTCCCACAGTTTATCCTCGGATATATGGGGATGCCGCGCCGGTATTCGGTCTATGTTCCTGAGTTCCAAACCCTGAACGTGCTGTCCACCGCCGGGTCAACCATTCTGGCAGTCGGATATGTGATGCCGTTGGTTTACATGCTCTGGTCACTCAAATACGGCGAAATTGCACCGGCCAATCCGTGGCGGGCAAAGGGCCTGGAATGGGAAGCCACGGGTCCGATTCCGGCCTGGGACAATTTCCCGGTGACACCGACGGTAACTGAAGACGCCTACAATTATCCGCAACGTCCGGTAGCGGAAATCGAACGCGAACGCGCCGCTGGTCGGGCCGAAGGCCGGATGCCGGAATTGGCAAGCGGAGACTAAAAAACAGGGGCTAGGGGTTAGGGTCTAGGGTTCAGGTGTTTTTTGCTGTGAGTTCTGGATTTCGAAAAAGAACAGTTGCGGAATGCTGTGAATTGTTTTTTACCCTAGACCCTAGACCCTAGACCCTAGACCCTGAACCTGGGGTTTGAAAGAAAAACAGGAGAAAAAAACGTGTCAGCACATGCTCATAATCCTGCCGTTTTGCACCATTTCGCCGATGCTGAACAGCAAAAGGAAAGCGCTACACTGGGAATGTGGCTGTTTCTGGCGACTGAAGTGTTGCTCTTTGCCGGTTTGTTTTTGGTGTACACCCTTTTTCGGTGGAAAGTGCCCTATGTATGGGTCAAAGAAAGCTATTTGCTGGGGATTACCTTGGGGGGCATCAATACGGCTGTTCTGATTTGCAGCTCGTTGACGATGGCTTTGGGCGTCCATGCTGCTCAGGAAGGCAAGAAAAAGGCTCTGATTGGCTGGTTGTTGGCCACGATGTTGTTGGGGGCCACCTTTTTGGGGGTCAAAGCAATTGAGTATCACGAACACTGGGAACACCATAAGGTTCCGGGACTGAATTTTACTTACACGGTTCCGTATGACAATGCCCATCCTTACAAGGTTCCGGAACAACAGGTTTTCCACTTCCTGTATTTTTGCATGACGGGAATTCACGGCTTGCATATGGTGGCCGGATTGAGCATCCTGACTGTGATTGCCATCATGGCATATCGGGATAAGTTCTCAACCACCTACTATACCCCGGTGGAAATGGCAGGGCTATACTGGCACTTTGTGGACATTGTCTGGGTGTTTTTGTTCCCGTTGCTGTATCTGACCGGAAATCACTATACCGGCGGGCACTGAATCTTAGAGTCCAGGGTCCAGGGTCCAGGGTCTAGGGGTAAAAAACCTTACTTGATTCGAATCCTGTCTGGAATGGCTTAAAGCAAAAATCAGAAATCTTAGACCCTGAACCCTGAACCCTGAACCCTGAACCCTGAACCCTGAACCCTGAAGGATTACGCTATGTCGAGCGCACATCATGTTGTCCCCTTGCGGATTTACTTTACCATTTTCTTTTTGCTGATTGTTTTGACCGGGTTCACCGTCTTTATTTCCAAATTTGATTTTGGAGTCATGAACCTGCCGGTTGCACTTTCCATTGCAATCGTCAAAGCAACTTTGATCATGCTCTTTTTCATGCATGTCAAATACAGCTCCCGCTTGACACAATTGTTTGTGTTATCGGGGTTTTTCTTCATGGGCATTTTGTTTTTCTTCACGTTCTGCGATTACCTGACCCGAGCGTGGAACTGAGTTGTTGTGGAAGTACCGAATGACTGAAAGAGTTGCCGTTGTTGTACAACCCGAATTGAAGCCGGTGCCAAAGATTGGTTCTGCCCCAGGGGGCATTGTGCGGGCACTGGTGGAATTGACAAAACCACGCATTACGGCGGAAGTATTGATGATTTCCGCATTCGGTTTTTTCCTGGGCTTGGAAGGCAAATTCGAAACCACCACATTTGTCCATACCTTGCTGGCCACTGCGTTGCTTTCCTCCGGAATTTCGACCCTCAATCAATTTTTGGAACGTGACTCGGACCGGTTGATGCGCCGCACATCTGGCCGCCCGCTGCCTGCCGGTAAGCTGCCGGCCTGGACCGCTTTTCTTTTTGGGGTATTGCTGTTGGTGGCAGCAGAGGTCTATTACGTGGTGGCCATCAACCACTTAACGGCATGGTTGGGGCTGTTTACGGCTGCGAGCTACGTGGGGTTGTATACCCCGCTCAAACGGAAAACCACCCTTTCCACTTTTATCGGCTCTTTTCCAGGAGCCATGCCTCCCCTGGTTGGCTGGGCCGCCGCCGCGGGGCATATCCCGCTTGAAGCCTGGGTGCTCTTTGCCATTATGTTCCTGTGGCAGTATCCACATTTTCTGGCCATTGCCTGGATGTACCGCGAAGATTACAGCCGGGCTGACATCAAAATGCTGCCGGTGGTGGAACCGGACGGGCGTAAAACCAAATTCCAGATTTTGCTGACCACGTTTATTTTGCTTCCGCTCAGTTTTGCCCCTGCAATGCTGGGAGTGGCTGGAACTCTCTATATCCTGGCCGCCGTGGTGTTGGGAGCATATTTTTTACGGAGTGTGTTGACACTCTATAAAACCAGTTCCGGTCAGGATGCCCGCCGTGTGATGAAAGCCTCAATCGTCTACATCACCATGCTGTTTTTGGTCATGGTGCTGGATAAAAGCTAAAGCTTTTGAATTGAGAATTGAGAATTGAGAATTGAGAATTGCAAAATTTTCCAATTCTCAGCCCAATCGAAGAGGATGTCCTGAAACATTTCCCAAACTGGTTTCAAGATAAATAATTCTCAATTCTCAATTCTCAATTCTCAATTCTCAATTCTATGTCCCAAGAAGTACCCTCCGCTCCCAAGTCCCTGGTTGCCTTCGTCTGGTTTACCCTGCTTTACAATATTGCCGTGATTATTTGGGGCGGATACGTTCGGGCCACCAGTTCCGGAGCCGGTTGTGGCAGCCACTGGCCGGATTGCAACGGTGAAATCATCCCCACCGCTCCCCACATCAAGACCATTATTGAATTTACCCACCGGCTGACCAGCGGCTTGGCCCTGATTTTCGTGGTAGTGGGGTTGCTTTGGATTTTTCTGAAATTCCCCAAAAAACACATTGCCCGGACAGGTGCCGGCCTTTCGCTCTTTTTTATTGTGGTGGAAGCCGGTATCGGAGCCGGACTGGTTTTGCTGCGACTGGTTGGAGAAGACCAGTCGGTGGGGCGGGCAGTTTACCTTTGTGTTCATCTGATCAATACGTTTCTTCTCTTGGGGGCTTTGGGACTGACAGCTTGGTGGGTTTCGGGTGGCAAGCGGTTCCGCACCGTTGGGCAGGGCATGATGACCAAACTGTTTTGGGTGGGAATGGGAGCCCTCATGCTTTTGGGTACCACCGGAGCCATTGCTGCCCTGGGGGATACCCTGTTCCCGGCCAAGTCCTTCATGCATGGACTGTCACAGGACTTTTCGGCCACTTCGCATTTTCTGCTCAAGCTCCGGGTGATTCATCCTTTTCTCGCTATCGCAGTGGGGATTTACCTCGTTTCCCTGGCGGGATATGCACTTCATAAAAACAAACGCAAAGCCGTCAATATCTGTGCCATGTTGTTGATAGCCATGGTTCTGATTCAATTAGTGGTGGGAATGATGAATCTGGCCCTGCTTGCACCAACCGCCCTCCAGATGGTTCATTTGTTTTTTGCAGATGCAGTGTGGGTGATGTTTGTTTTGTTGTCGGCTGCGGTTTTCGGTTCTGAATCAGGCGATACATTGGGCAAATCGGTATATGAACCGGTCCAACCTGAATTGTCGGGCCTTGCCTCTGCCAAAACCTAATTCATTTGCCATTTGCCATTTGCGATTGCCCACTTGTGATTTTCCCGGTTGCATGTGGAAATCAACCAAATACTTCCAATCGCAAATGGCAAATCGCAAATGGCAAATAATTTATGCCTCGTCGTTTTGACCCGTTACCAAAGCAAGACCCGTTCGACAAAAAAGCTGCCGCCCGCGATGCGTGGCGGCTTTTCCTTCGTTATGGCCGTCCCTATCTGGGTTCATTTTTACTGGCTGTCGGTTGTCTGCTGGTAGCCGGAGGGCTGGCGCTTTCGTTTCCGTATTTTGTCGGAAAACTGGTTGATTCGGCTTTTACTTACAAAGACCTGAGCCGGTTAAATGAAACTTTGGTCCTTCTGGTTGGGATTTTGACCGTTCAGGCAATCTTCAGTTTTGGGCGTACCTATCTCATCAACTCCATCGGGGAACAATTGGTGGCTGACATCCGCGAGGATTTATATGCCCACCTGATGCGTCTGAGCCTCAATTTCTTTGCCAACCGCAGGGTAGGGGAGCTGACTTCGCGGATTTCCTCCGACATTACCGTACTGCAATCGGGCACGACTGCCAATCTGGCCGAAGGGCTGCGTCAAATCATCGTGCTGACTGGCGGGGTCACGCTGATGTTTGTGACCAATGCCCGGTTGAGCCTGATTTTGTTGAGCATCATCCCTTTTTTGGTTGTGGCGGCGGCGGTTTTTGGCAAACGCATCCGGCGCATCAGCACCAGGGTGCAGGACAAACTGGGCGAAGCTGCCGGGATTTTGGATGAAAGTCTGTCAAGCATCCGCACAGTCCAGTCCTTCACCAACGAAGAATATGAAATCCAGCGCTATCGCACGCAGATTCGCGGCTCACTTCGGGAAGCGGTTCGCCGGGCACTGGCACGGGGTGGATTCAACGCTTTTATTGTGTTTGTGTTGTTCAACGGAATTGTGCTGCTGTTGTGGTTGAGCGGCAAACAGGCCATCGAAGGCACCATGTCGGTGGGGCAGGTAACGTCCTTTTTCCTCTACACCTCGGTCGTGGGAACAGCTTTAGGGGCGTTTACGGAGTTGTCCGGTGAATTCAACCAGACGTTGGGAGCTTCGCGGCGGGTGGTGGAATTGTTTGGAACGCCACTGGAAATTGCCGACGCTGCCGACGCCCAACCGTTGGCCAGGGTCAAGGGGAATGTGGAATTCCGGGATGTGGTGTTTGCCTATCCGGGCCGAAGCGATGTACCGGTGCTGAAGAACGTTTCGATTACAGCCCGTTCCGGCGAAGTGATTGCCTTGGTCGGTCCCAGCGGGGCCGGGAAGTCCACGGTGATTTCCCTCATTCCCCGCTTTTATGATGTGCAAAGCGGTTCCATTCTGGTTGACGGAGTGGATGTCCGTCAGTGCAAACTCCATGATTTGCGCCGTCATATTGGAATTGTCCCCCAGGAGACCACGCTTTTCTCCGGAACCATTCGGGAAAATATCGCTTACGGCAAGCTGACGGCCACAACCGAGCAGGTCGAAGCCGCCGCCCAGGCCGCCAATGCCCATGACTTTATCATGGCCTTTCCCGATGGCTACGGAACACTGGTTGGAGAGCGTGGTGTCAAACTCTCCGGAGGCCAGCGCCAGCGGATTGCCATCGCCCGTGCCATTTTGAAAAACCCGGAAATCCTGATTTTGGACGAGGCGACCAGTTCGCTTGATTCCGAATCGGAAGGTTTGGTACAGACAGCACTGGAAGCTCTCATGCGGGGGCGCACCACGTTTGTAATTGCCCATCGGCTTTCCACTGTCCGGAACGCCGACCGGATTCTGGTGATGGAGGCCGGACAGATTGTCGAAAGCGGCACCCATGAAAGGTTGTTGGAACAAAACGGGTTGTATCGCAAACTCTACAGTTTGCAATTCCGGGAGTTGGATGAATTTTCCCCCAGCGAGTTATAGCGTGAACAAGTACCTTTTCCCTCACCGCAGAGGCGCAGAGAGCCGCAGAGATTTCGCAGAGAAAAAACCGGGAAAACTCTCCGCTGACTCAAGGGCTCTCTGCGCCTCTGCGGTGAAGAGATTTATTTTCACCAGCATGGGGATTCTGCTTTTTGTGAGTTTATGGGGAGTGGCCTGGGCCGGACAGCAGAAAGTCGCCAAGAAACCAACTCCGGCAACGCAAATCGAGAAAAACAAAAAAACTCCGCCGGCCAAACCGCCCCAGGAAAAGGTCAACGAAACCACTGCCGCGCTCATCAAGGCTACCGAAGAATACAAGCAAACCCTGGACCGATTGATTGCGCTGTATGAAGCTGACGCCACCAACGAAGCCCAGCGGTTGGACAAGCTCAAGCAGTTGTTTGAAGAAGGCATTATTGCCCGCAAAGAGCTTGAAACCCAGAACCAGAAAATCGAAGCCATCAAAATCAAGATTCAGGATGCAAAGCGACAGCAAACGCAGGCTGACGAACTGATTGCCGAAGTTCAGGCCATGGATGCCATGCGGGATGCGCTGGCCGCCAATCGAGCCGGGACCAGCTACGGGACGAAATACATCCGATATGTCGGGGCCAACCAGTGGAATATCGGCAACTTTGGGGAAATTGACCGGTTTTTCATCGGAAAGTTTGGCCGCTCGCTGCCAACCAGTGCTTTTGGCCAGTCTGCCACCCATGACCAGCTTCGTTATGACCACCACAATGCCGTGGACGTTCCACTTCACCCGGATAGCGCCGAGGGATTGGCTCTGATGGACTATCTGCGGAGCCGGGCGATTCCGTTCATGGCATTTCGGACCACCATTCCCAATTCATCCACCGGGGCGCATATCCATATCGGTACGCCCTCCAGACATTTTTAAGTTGAGAGTTCCGCCTTCAGGCGGCTGGTTGGAAGCAGCCTTAAGGTTGCTTCCTGAGAAGAAAAAGGCCGCGTAAACGCGGAACTCCAAACAGCCGCCTGAAGGCGGAACTCCAAACGGGGGTGATATGCACGCAGTGATTATGGCCGGCGGGTCAGGGACCCGGTTTTGGCCAGCCAGCCGCGAACGACTTCCCAAGCAGTTTCTTTCCATTACCAGCCACCAGACCCTGTTTGAAGAAACCTTCGAACGAGTTGCCCCGCTGGTGGGCAGCCGTCCGGTCTGGGCAGTGGTCAATCGGTTGCACGAACCTTTGACTGCTCAATTGCTGCAACGCCGTAATGTTCAGATTTTGGCTGAACCGGTCGGGCGCAACACGGCCCCGGCTATCGGGTTGGCTGCCATTCACGTGCGGCAGACAGATGCCACGTTACCAATGGTCGTGTTACCTTCGGACCAGTTTGTTTCCGACCCGGCGGCCTTTCGAGAACTGCTCCAGGCTGCCGGAGCCTTCATCCAGGAGGGCGGTATTGCCACCATTGGAATTCAGCCCACCAGACCTGAAACCGGTTATGGGTATATCAAGGCCGGCAGTGAGCGGGGGACCGTTCAGGGGCATACTGCTTATGCCGTCGAGCGATTTGTGGAAAAACCCAACCTTGAAACCGCCTGCGAATATTTGAAGGATGGTGCATTTTCCTGGAATAGCGGTATTTTCCTGTTTACGGCGGAAACGATTCTGACGGAAATCAAGGTTTGCCTGCCGCAACTCTACGAACAGCTTTGTGAAATTGAACAAACCATTGGAACGGCTGCCTATCCTGAGACACTGGCAGCGGTTTTTGCCCGCATGGAGTCCATTTCAATTGATTATGGGGTGATGGAAAAAACAACCGCCCCGATTTCGGTTTTTCGGGCTAACTTTGGCTGGAGCGATGTTGGAAGCTGGGAAGCCCTGTATGAACTGCGCCAGTCCGAAGCCGACGCCAAGGGAAATCTGGCTCTGGGTGAAACGGTGGCCGTGGATGCCACCGACAATCTGGTGTTTTCAACCACCGGACGGGTTGTTACCTTGCTTGATGTCGAAAACCTGGTTGTGGTTGATACACCCGACGCGGTTTTGGTCGCCCGCAAAAACCGGTCGCAGGATGTGAAACAGTTTCCTGCTCATTTCAGAAAAACCAACCGGGAAGGGTTGTGGTAGGACCGAGGACTGAGGACTGAGGATGCAGAATCAAACCAGGGAGCAAATCAAAGAACAGCGACGGCAAATGAAAGAACGCTATGGCCTGCTGTTTGAGGCAGTTACGGGGATTCTGTTCCGGCATGACCCTGAAGGCATCAATTTCGAGTTCAATACCGACGAGTATGAACCGGAGGCAGAAACAATTCTGCCCAGGTTGAAAGACTGTTCGTCACCGGAGGATGTTTGCCGGGTAGTGGTTGAGGAATTTGTGTATTGGTTTGGCCCTGGTGAGGGTAAAGACGAAACAACCTTTATTGCTATTTCTCAGGAAATCTGGGAAGTCTGGCACAAAGAAAGCATTTGAGTCTGATAAGGCAGTTTATGAATAATGGCCAAACTGTCGCCATCACTGGCAGCTCTGCCGGCCTGGGTGCGCTCCTGGCCGAATTACTGGCACAAAAAGGCTATAATCTGATTCTCATCAATCGGAACGCACAAAAAGCCGCCCAAGGTGTTGAAAAACTCCTGCGGCTCAATCCCAAAATCCGGATTGACTCCATCGCCGCCGACCTCGCCTCAGAACCTGCCATCGAAAAAGCCGCTCAGGAAATTCTCAGCCGTCACACGACTCTGGACGTGCTGTTTAACAACGCCGGAATTTTGCTGGGTGAAAAGGTGATGTCTGCTCACGCCAACGAAATGCACTTTCAGGTCAATACGCTGGCACCGTACCTGCTCACGAAATTACTGCGTCAACCGCTGGCTGCCGTCCGGGGCATGGTTATCAATGTTTCTTCGGGTGCGATTTTCATGACGGGAACCCTGCGGGTTGATGAATTGCGCAATCCTGCCTCGTTTCGCAAGCTGGTCGGGCCGTACGGACAATCCAAACTCGCCCTGAATGCGATGTCCAACGGACTCGCGCCGGAACTGAAACGGGATGGAATTATCATCCGCACGAACAGTCCCGGCCCCAATCGGACGGCCATGACTGCCGGCAGCGGGATGCCCCTCAAATATCGGATTTTCCGCCCGTTTCTGTTTGTTTCACCCATGAGCGGGGCGCAAAAAATCTATGATTCGGCCTTTGACCCGCGTTTTGGCCGCCAATCCGGGGTTTTTATTTCAAGCAACCGTATCACCCCGGAGCCGGATGATGCAGTCAACCCGGTTATCCAAAAACAGGTCCTGGAACTGTGCCGTTTCTGTACGGGAATCTGAAAGTACATTCGAAACATGTGGCGCGATTTGTCTAATCGCGCTCTGAAAGAATTCTTTGGCTCTGCAAATTGAGTGGAAAGAAGAGTGAAAGCGCGATTAGACAAATTGCGCCACATTAAGAATCCTCAGTTGGGGATTCCAGCTTTCGAGTTCGGAAAAACGGAAAGGCCAGTTGAGCCAGAAAACCGGGGGGAACCTTGTCTTCGGGTGCGCCAAAGACAAACGGCTCTTCGCCTTTGGGCATGTAAAACGTGCCAAATAAAAGGTCCAGAACCGGAAAGGTGGAGGCGAAATTCCGGTTGCGTTCTGCTTCGCTGGAGGAGTGATGCCAGCGGTGGAAAACCGGGCTGGCCAGCACATATTTGAATGGTCCGAACGTCCAGTTCAGATTGGCATGAACCAGGGCCGAAAGAATGGCGTTGACCGAACCCAAAATAAAAAACGTCTTTCCGGAAAAACCAATTAATCCAATGAGAATTGAAACAGCGGTAAAAGAAATCAAATAATTGACCGGATGGAATCGGGCTGAAGTCAACCAGTCAATTTCTTCAGCAGAATGATGAATGGCATGGAATTTCCAGAATGGTTTTTTATGAAAAAGACGGTGGAGCCAATATTGAATAAAATCGGAAATCCCAAGCACAATCAAACCTTGTGCCCAAACCGGAAGCAAAGCAATTCCGCCCCGTCCATGCTCAAGAAAATCAGCTACAGCCCTGGCATCACCATGATGAATGGCCAGCAAAACCCGATTTGAGACAAACTGGTAAATTGTTTCATACAGAAGCGGCAAAATCAGCCAGTAGAGAAGATCAACATCCGTGTCTTCCCGCCACAAAGCCTGATTTCTAATTTGCGGTGAAATCAGTGTCAAAAAGCTGAAACAAATAGTAAAAAAAATCAGCGTAAAAATCAGACTTTTCTCAAGATCAAGCAAGGATGAAAAAAGAGCAGACATCATATTGAAGAGAACAAAACTTTATTTTTGCCGGAGCAGGGTTTCAATCTGACGCCCCATTTCATCATAGGCTGCCTCACCTTTGACATACTGCCCGCCGGGATGGATGAACCGGATGACACCCTGCCGGTCAATCAGAAACGTGACGCTGGTGAAATCAGCTTCCGGCAACGGGTCAAGCCACCAGGAGCGGAGATTTTTCCAATCGTTGTCAATTCCAATGGGAAAGGTAAACCCCAGTTTCCGGGCGGTGCGTTTGACATGCCCCACGGTCAAGGGAGTTTCCGCTTTGTGGTGATAAAGCCCGACGACCTGCAATCCCTGGGGCTGATAGCGGGTGGCAAATTCGTTGAGGGCCGGGGCTGTGTTTTCACAAAACGGGCATCCGGATGTCCACCAGCGCACCAGCACCACCTTCCCTTTCAAACCTGAGAGCGTGAGCGGTTTGGAATTGACCCAGGTGGAAACCTGCCAGGGTTGGGCCGGCTTTCCCAGCAAGACGGCAGGGTTGGTTTTGCTCTGGGCTGCGACGGACGAAACCGGCAACAGCCCAAGGCCGAGCAGAAAGACGACGTACATCAGGAAACGCATCAGAACTCCTCACAAATTGAAAGCTGACGCCAGGGAGGGGAGGGTTCCAACCTTAAACCGTGATGCGCTCGTTGCGCAACAAATCACCGGTTTGCACATCCACCAGCACGACCCGTCCCCGGTCATCCGTACAGCAACACATCTGGTTGCGAAAACTGATATGGGCTGCGGAAGCTCCAGCCAAAATCCACGAAGCCCGCAACCGGATTTCACTCAAATCAAAGAGCCGGATTTCAACCCCCCGGATGGTTTTGGCGGCCAGTGCAATCCAATGGTCAGAAATTTCCAGGCCACAGGGCGTGCAAACGTCGGTTGCCAGTTCCCTGCTCTGTTCCTTGGTGCGACAGAACCATAAACGCAGCCACAGATTTTGAAACGTGTCAGAGCCGACCGGGGAAAATCCAAGGTCAGCCACATAGCCATCCGGTGAAACATTGACCAGCCGGTCGTGACAGCCAAAAGCATAGGGGTTGGTCCGGTCCCGATTGCGCAGCGTCAAATGTGGAAAGGCGTAATTCCAAAGCTCCAGTTCGCCCCCATGGTTCCATTCCTCTTTTCCTGTGACAATAGCCAGTTTTTTCGCCGAACGGGAGATGGACAACGCGGTTCCGATTTCCGGCACCCGCCAGATGGACTCGAACCGCCGGGCGGTGGCGTCAATAGCCAGCACATCCTCGCGGTAACCGACAAACCACAACGACCCGTCAAAAGACCCGGCCCAGGAATGGAATTCGGCGTCACACCAGTCTTCGGCCTTGCCGCTGTGCAGGTCCAGCCGGGTCAGACGGTTGGCCGGCCCCCGGCGGGCGATGGCCAGCGCCCGGTTGCCCACATCCGACAGCACCAGCGTGTCGGCAGGCAGGTCATAATGCCGGAGCAGCTTTCCTTTGCGGCTCAAGCGGCGGAGTCCGGCCTCGCCGAGTGCCACCAGCAGCGAGCCATCCGGCAGCAGGGCGGCATCGGAGACGGCCAGATTTCCGGCGTCCGATGTATCAAAATCATAGCGCATCGGTTCCCGCAGCCGGTCCAGGGTCACCGGAGCATCCTGCCGGGGCAGCTTGGGCAGGTCCGCCCGCAAAACCGGGTCGTTGGTAAATTGGGTATAACGGTCCAGGGTTTCATTCGTCAGGTGCAGAAACCCGTTGGTTGCATCACGGGCAACCGTCCGCACAGCGGCACGGGCCAGCGTCCGTTTGGCGGTGGAACCTTCGCCGCCTGTCAACCGCTCGGTCAGGGTCTGCCGCTGAAACACGGTTTCCTTGTCTTCGGCAGCAAGCATGGCCAGCACCTGGGGACGAACAGCGGGAAAGGTTTCGGGCAGCAGTTCCAGCTTGCGGACCAGCATTTGGGCACCGCCCACGCCACCTACGGCAATTCCCTGTTCAATCCAGGCTTCGGCCAGTTTTCGGGCGGAATCAATCGGCCAGATGGTCTCGACCGCCAGAGCAAAATCACCCGCCTCGGCCTGCACCCCGGCCCACAGCAACCGTAGTTTTTCCGCCGCTGCCCGGTCGGTCCGTTCCAACCGCAGAATGGCATCGGCAAAAGCGCCGGTCCGGCGGGCAATCGCAATCGCCCGCTGGATGTCACCGGCAATAAACCACTGGCGCACCACCAGCCCCGGAGCCAGATGGCGGGCCTCAGCCATTTCCGCCGCCAGTTGCAGTTTTCCATGTCGTTCCAGAAATGCGACGGCTTCCTCGTTTTCCAAGAGCAACTCCGCCAGCACAAAAGCCGCCTCTTCGATTTTTCCCTGAGCCACCAGCCGGTCAAACGCCGCCCGGTACAATTTTCGCAAATAGGAAAACGTGTCATTGCCCAGATTGATGGACGACGCACTGCTATTGCGGGCTGGATTGATACTCAAATTGGGCCGGGGTTGAAAATTTGTCTCATACGAGGGGACGGTTTTTAATGAATCGGGCAGGTTGTTGAGGGGGATGGCGTGGCGCAGGGCGTCGTCCAAATTTCCCTCTTCAAACATATTCATCAGGTTTGACAGATATTCGGCCTGTTTCTGCCCGATATACTGTGACAGCCGGGTGGCCATCACCACTTTCTGAGTCAGCCGCTGGAACTGGCCTGAAATCCGGTCAAACCAGGATTCGCCGGACTTGCCCCCACCGCCCGAACCACCGCCAAACCAGGAGGAAACCATGTCTGAAATGGAATTGGTGACGGTTTCAAACATGCCGCCGAGGGAATCACCGGTTGAGGCTGGTGGTGGTGCCGCAGCCGGTCGCGGTGCAGCGGCGGGGCGGCCAGCTTTGAGCAATTCGGCAATAATGGCAGCACGTTCGGGGTCTTCGGGTGGGACGCCGGTAAATTTCTGGCGCGGGTCAAAGGGAGCTTCCTCCGCTACCAGCTTGGGTTTGGCCGGAGGCGCGCCCAGGGTGGCCGTGCCCGCTGCCGTAAAACCTGCTACATCCAGCCACAGCGCGGGGTCCACCAGTTGTTCGCCGGAAAAACGCTCGACCCGCAGGGAATTGCCTTCCAGCCAGACCACCGCGCCGAGTGGCCATTCCTGTTTGGCAGGTTCCCCGGCAGCCACGGGAAACCCAATCAGCCGCCGGTCCACTTCAACCAGCGGAAGGCCCGGAGCAGTGGCACAGACGGTTTTCCGCAGTTGCGGCAAATCTACCAGGATATTGTGCCCTACCTGATAAATCTGGGTCCCCGGCTGCCACAGTGCCAGGGCACGGTTCCGTACCTCTGCCTCTCCAATGGTTTCAGTATCAAGCAAAAAGGCTTTGGCTTGAATGACTCCCTGGTGGATTGGCTTTTTTGGCAAAAACGAAGACATTTTGATATTTGAAGCCGCGAAATACGCGAAAAAAAGAGAAAAAAATTGTTTTTGTTTTCGCGTATTTCGCGTGTTTCGCGGTTTAGTAAATTCGTGAAAAAATCACCGATTCTCGGCCAGATAGCGCAACACGACAGCTTCCAGCCCAAAGGAATATACCACCACTTCGCCATCTGCCGTCAGATATGCCAGGTGCGGAGTGGTTTCGCAAACCTTGACCTCGACAATTTCAGCCCCGGCGCGGGGCAGTGTCCGGCTCCAATCCTTGCCCAGCAGCCAGATGGTCCGGTTGTCATCCTCCACGACAATGAGCCCCGGACTGCTGCCGTTCCAGCGGCCCAACCGGCCTATGACGCCCACCACTCTGGTTCCGCTGGGCTGCTGGAAAAAATAGTTTGAGTCCCCGACCACAACCCATTTTCCCGTGAATTGTTCCAGTGCCACCAGACTCTGGAGGTGCGTATTGCCAAATCCGATAAAAGCCTGCTGGCCTTCACCTTCGACGGTGCGAGCACTTCGTTCCGGATACCATTTCCGGGTCTGCGGGTCCTGGTTCAGGCCCTGCGACACAATCCGGAACTCAGCGCCTTTTTGGCAGACATACACGGCTTTGGTTGTGCTGGCACCATAGGTTCCCGTGAGAAAAGCCCCCAGAGCCAGCACGTCCCCTGTCTGACAGGTGCAACTGAGCAGTGAATTATTTTGCCGGAGCGTAAACAGATGGCGGGTGCCGTCCAGCAGCAAAATTTCAGACTGGGTTTCCGAAACCGGGACAATCACACCGGAATGGAGCAATGAATTTTTGGCCGTGGTGAGAAAAGGCGAAGACTGGGAATCAAGCAGGTAATCGCCCACTCGAAAAGGCAGAAACGTGCTCCCGCTTTTGACACATTCCACCCGCAGGGTGTCGTGACCGTGTTCCGAAACCAGAACCAGGGTTTTTTTATGCCGAATGGCCGCCAGCACCGGTTTTCCGCTTTGACTGTGCCAGAGTTTTGGTTTTCCCATCCCGGCGGCGGCAGAGTTGGGAATCGGAAAGGAAACCACGCCTCCGTCGGCAGCGCGGGCAAAAAGCTTTGAACCGCCAAAAGCAAACTGGAAATTCGAAACCGGTTGGTACTGGCTTTTGTTTTTTTGGGATGGAGTGGAAACCGCCGCTGCCTCAAACGGGTCGCGCAGCAACCGCACTGAGGCCCGCTCGTCCGGCAAATCAAGGCGGACCGATTCGGTTTTTTTGCGGGCAGTCTGGATGGTGACTGCCAAAAACCGCTCGTTCGGTTCCAGCGGGTCAGTTACGGTCAGAAAAGAAACTCCGCGACTGGCTTCAAAGTTTTGGAGCCGTTCGCCACCAACCAGCCAGAAATCAAGGGTCTGATTGGTTCCGCCCAATTGCTGTCGCCAATGGCGCAGGTTTTCTTCCGTGACTTCAAATGGGCTTCGCGCCGTGAGCAAATGCCTGACGGAATTTTCCGTGACGTCCTGCACCAGCGGAGCCTGGACCGCCTGGGCAATGCCCCATTCAAAACTGGTACTGCCTTTGCCGGCCCGGCTGGCCAACACCACCAGGGCGGCCAGATGCACAATCCGGGGAGCGCCCAGTTGATTCGGCCCTGCGTCGAACAGGACCACCGAACGGCGTGCCCCGGCAGGGGTCCGGGTGGCGGTTTGCAAAAACAGGTGTTCGCCTTCGGTTGCCCGCCGCAAAAATTCCTCAGGCAATTCATCCGCCAGCAGCCATTCAGTGTTCAACAATCGTTCGTAGGAACCACGCCGGTGAATGCCGTCAAATCCGTCCGGTTCACCCTGTCCGGTGGAAGCCCCTATTTGCAGCGGTCCGACCAGCACATCCAGCCGTTGAATGAGCGGCCCCAGCGCTGCGATTGTCTCGCGGGGAAAAATTTTAAGGAGTGGCCCCCAGCGGGCCAGTGAACGCGGAAGTTCCATAGATTACATGTGCCATTGCCCATTTGCCAGGTGCCAGGTGCCATTGCCCATTTGCCATTTGCCATTATTCAAAGGCCACAGATGCGGCTGACTGCCGGGCTTTCTCTAAAATCGCAAATCGCAAATGGGCAATGGCACATGTCACGGCTGGCTGCGGAAGGCTTCCAAAACAGAGCGAGCCGGTGAACGGGCCTCGACCAAAGACAAAACGGTTTGCAGTGTCGGCAGCACCACCAACGGGGGCTTCAGATGGGGAAACCGTTGCCGCAGGGCTTTTTCCAGCAAGGGCACCGGCACATTGGGGTCAAGCGTCGTCGGCAGGTAAAACATGGCTGACGTTTCACTGTGGCCCAGGTAACAGGCTCCGTCCACCCAGGGAAGCCGGTCTGCCTCACCCATCACCACAATGACGTTGACTCCGGCGACGCCGCGCAGATGTTCCAGTTCTTCATCCGAACGCAACAGGAGCCGGTTTGCCAGTTGCCGGGCGGCTTCACCGGTGGCGGCCACGCCAGCCGCAGGCCGGGGAATTCTGCGTGGTTTCCATTGAACTGAAACTGAGGACTGAGGACTGAGGACTGAGGACTGAGACGAAACGGGGGACGAAGATGGTGTTTTCTTGTTCATAACCTAAAGCTCTCAAATTGTAATGAGAACCAGTTTTTATTGAAAACTCAGTCCTCAGTCCTCAGTCCTCAGTCCTGATAGAAAGTCCTCAGTCCTTTTGAAGTGCATCCACGATTTTTTTGCGGAGCTGCGCCAGTTCGTCAGGCATCATTTCAGGAGCAAACCCGGCGTCAATTTCGCGGGCGACTCCTTCCAGTTTCAATTGCCAGGCTTCGAAATCAGCAGGCACGCCAGTGGTTGGACGACCGGTCAGAATTTCGCTTCCCAGTTTGATGATACGGGCAGCGCGCACCAGCGGCCCATTGGAGGCTTCCTCAGCCGCAGCGGTGAGCGTGGCATTTTCGGTGACAGCCAGCATTTCCCGCAGGATTTCGCGGGCCAGCGTCTGTTCGTCTTTGGTCGGAACCGCCAGCACCAGCGGCCACAAGTCGGCTTCCGTGGGCGTTGCCCGCCCGGCCAGAATACCCGCAGCGGCAATCAGTTTTTGCACCTTCACCGCCCGCCGGTCGGTCAGTGTAATGCCGTTGGAACGCAGCACCCGCAGTGCATGAGCCAAAACCGGACGCATCCGGGTCAAATCTACCTGGAGCGCCTTGGTTGCCAGTTCATCCAGAATGCCCAGCGAGGCTTTCTGCAAGGCGACATCCTGCAAGGTCTGCCAGCCTCCTTCAAGCAATTCCTCCAGCCGTGGGTCGGGAATCGGGTCCACAAACGCCCGGACCAGAAACCGGTCGGCAAAGGCTGCCAGTGATTCATCATGCGGAAGGCTGTTGGCGGCCCCCACACAAAGCCGCAACGGACAGGTCTGCCGGGTATGGCCGCGCCGGAACACCCGTTCGTTCAAAATGCCGAGCAGCGTGTTCAAAATCGCCGTTGAACCAAGGAAAATTTCATCCAGAAAAGCAATTTCAGCTTCAGGCAGCATGCCAAAGGTTTCGGTTTCAACCGTTCCCTCTTTGAGTTTGCGTAAATCAATTGGACCGAAAATTTCACTCGGTTCGGTAAAACGGCCCAACAGATATTCGAAATACACACCGCCGGTGGCGCGGGCAACCCGGCGCACGGCTTCGCTTTTGGCGGTTCCGGGCGGGCCAATCACCAGCACATGCTCACCGGCAACAGCCGCCAGGGCAACGGTTTCAACCAGGGCTTCACGTTCAACCAGCCCACGACTGACACTGTTTAAGGCTTCACGAAGAATGGAGACGGAATCTTGCATGGGGTCCAGGGTTCAGAGTTCAGGGTTCAGGAAAGAAAAAAAGAGTACCGAAGAATTCAACGGTTTTCCAAGGCGTTCCGGATTTCGGCAAAAATTTGCCGGACTGTTTCCGCAGGGAAATTGACCTGCGTCCACCATTGCGGCTCGTGGTCAAAGAAGTTCTCTATCTGACAAACGGCTCGAAATGCCTGCTCGTCGTCCAAGCTCTCCACACCATAAAAAACCATCTCGCCATGCAGGCGGACATAGTTTTCGCTGGTCATGGTGGGTGAGGTCCAATTTTGGCGGCGCGGTTGCTGCGGCACAAGGTTACGGTTTTATCTGGCGGGTTGGCGTAAGGTTGGTCAGTTCATCTTCCAGCCGGTCCACTTTCAGACCCAAGCGGCGGACTTCTGCCCGAACGTCCAGGGTATCGTCGTTGAGCAGGCTGATTTTGCGTTCGATTTTGTCGAGTCTTTCATTTGTTTCGCGCCTAAACTCGCCAATAATCTGCGTTACATTATCTATTCGTTCAAGGACGGTTTCAATCGTGGGCTTGGTATGCATAGCAATTCCTCCTTTGCCACCCCTTGTACCTGCGGCAAATTTTACCACGGAAGAAAAAAAGCGGCGCGATTTGTTTCATCGCGCTTTTGCTCTGCAAAACCAAGGTTACGAGCAAATGACCACAGCAGCGCGATGAAACAAATCGCGCCGCTTTCTGGCCACCATTGTCTTAAACCTCCATTTTAGTGTATGAAACAAAAGGGCTTCCAAAGCCCCAGACCCTAAACCCTAAACCCTAAACCCTAAAGATGAACATCCCTCAACTTTTAGCTGACGAACTTTCCCTTTCGCTTCCACTGCTGCAAAACGTTTTGACCCTTTTTTCCGAAGGCGCGACGATTCCCTTCATTGCCCGCTATCGCAAGGAAATGACGGGCGAAATGAACGAAATCGTGCTCCGGCAGATTGAGGAGCGGTACGAATACCTGACCGAACTCGAAGAGCGCAAAGCCACCATCCTGGCTTCCATCGAAGAACAAGGCAAACTCACCGACGAACTGCGGCAACGGATTGAATCCTGTTTGAACAAAACGGAACTCGAAGATTTATATCTGCCCTATCGTCCGAAACGCCGCACCCGCGCCACGATTGCCCGCGAAAACGGTCTGGAACCGTTGGCTGAGTTTATTCGCGGCCTGAACATCGCTGGCGGGGCCGATGTGTCGCTGGCCGAGGAAGCCCTCAAATTCGTTTCTGAGGATGGCAATGTCAAAACCGTGGCCGAGGCCCTGCAAGGTGCCTCTGACATTCTGGCCGAAGAGGTTTCCGAAAAAGCCGAATTGCGGGCCCATATCCGCAGCTACCTGATGGAACAGGCGGTGATTGTTTCGAGCATCAAAGAGGAATTCCCGGTCGGAACCACCAAATTCGAGATGTACCGCGACTATCGCGCCCCGGTCAAAGACATCGCCCCGCACAATATGCTGGCGCTCCGGCGCGGCGAAGAGGAAGGCGTCCTCTTTTTCAACTTCGAGTTTGACGAAGGCACCGTGCTGCATTACCTCGAATCGCAGGAACTGGCCACCGGCGCGCCGACCATCCGGGCCTTTTTCCGCGAAATGCTGGCCGATGCGTTTGACCGGCTGATGAAAACCTCGCTGCTGGGCGAAGTCCGGCTGGAAAAGAAAAAATATGCCGACGTGGTTTCCATCCAGAATTTCGAAGCCAACCTGCGCGAACTGCTGCTTTCAAGTCCTGCGGGCATGAAACCGACGCTGGGAGTTGACCCCGGTTTCCGGACAGGCTGTAAGGTCGCCGCCGTCAGCCACACCGGGAAATTCCTTGAATACGAAGCGATTTTCCCCCACCAGAGTGCCAACGAACGCGCCCGCGCCGCCCAAACCCTCAAGCGGATGATTGCCAAACACAACATCAGCCTGATTGCGATTGGCAACGGGACCGCCGGACGCGAAACCGATGCGTTTGTAGTCGAAACTCTGGCCGGCGCGGACCCGAAACCCATCAAAGTCATGGTCAGCGAAGCCGGGGCCTCGGTCTATTCTGCCAGCGAAGTGGCCGGTAGCGAGTTTCCCGACCTTGACGTGACCGTGCGCGGAGCCATCAGCATCGCCCGCCGCTTGCAGGACCCGTTGGCCGAACTGGTCAAAATTGACCCGAAATCCATCGGCGTCGGCCAGTATCAGCACGATGTGGACCAGAAACTGCTCAAGAAAAAGCTGGAAGACACGGTGGAAAGCTGCGTCAACTATGTGGGCGTGGATTTGAACCTGGCTTCGAAGGAACTGCTCGGCTACGTGGCCGGCATCAATTCGACCGTGGCGAAAAACATTGTGGCCTACCGCGACGAGCATGGGGCGTTCAACAGCCGCGCCGAACTGCTCAAAGTCCCGAAGTTCGGGCCGAAAACCTTTGAACAGGCGTCCGGATTTCTGCGCATCCGCAACGGCAAAAACCCGCTCGACAATTCGGCGGTGCATCCGGAGCGGTACCAACTGGTCGAACAGATTGCCCAGGATTTGGGCGTGGCACTCGATTCCATCACCCGTGTGCCGGAGAAAATCCAAACCCTCGACATCAAAAAATACATCACTGCCGAAGTCGGGGAACCAACCCTCCTGGATATTAAAGAGGAACTGCTCAAACCAGGCCGTGACCCGCGCGCCGAATTCCGCTATGCGACTTTTAACGAAGACGTGAAGGAAATGAAGGATTTGGCCGTGGGGATGATACTGGAAGGCACCGTCACCAACGTCACCAATTTCGGGGCTTTTGTGGACATCGGCGTCCATCAGGACGGGCTGGTTCACATTTCCCAGATGGCCGACAAGTTTGTGGACAACCCCACGAAAATCGTCAAAGTAGGCCAGATTGTCAAAGTCCGTGTGCTGGAGGTGAATATTCCGCTCAAACGCATCGGGCTTTCGATGAAACTGTCGGGTGGAACCGGCGCTCCTGCCGGAAAGCCAAACCAGGGAGCCAAACCCAACGCTCCGCAACAGAAACCCAAAGCACCCGAGAAAAAGCAGGCGACCGTGGCCGATTTGATGGCGAAATTCAATCGCCGATAAGCAGTTTTTATCCACGAAGGACACGAAGAGCCACAAAGACAATCAAAAGACCTGGTTTTTCTTCGTGGCTCTTCGTGTCCTTCGTGGATGAAATTCTTATTGACCTGCCAGATTTCTCCATTCCCCCGATTGAATAAACGAGGCCCAAAAGTAGGGATGCTTGAATTTCGGATGTTTGAGCAGTCGGAGCTGCACATTCCGGAGCGCCTCCGAACGGCCTTCGCCAGCCTTGAGCCTTGTGTAGTAATCCACCATCAGTTCCCGCGTCCCCTGGTCGGAAATGGACCAAAGGCTCATCATCTGGGCTTCACTGCCCGCCAGCACCAAGGCCCGCCGCAACCCGTAGACGCCCTCCCCGGTTTTGGCCTCGCCGACCCCGGTTTCACAGGCTGACAGAGTCACCAGTTTGGTCCCCCACAAATCCAGTTGCGCCGCTTCCAATGCCGTCATGGTGCCCTCGTTGGCGGTCCCCCCCTGGTTGGCCCCGGTAAAAAAGAGCCACGAGCGCAGCAGCGGATTTTCCACCCGCAGTTGGTCCGGGTTGAGGCTGACGGATTCCTCGGCCCGCGCCAGTGTGCGACTTCCGGCGGCGGGTGCGGCGCGTGGTACGTCCTCCAGGAAATAGCCGTGGGTGGCCAGATGGAGAATTTCAGGCCGGTGGGTGGCTTTTAACTCCTCTTTGGTGGCCTCAAGCTGCATTTTCAGCCGGGAGCCCGGCAGCAACTGTTCCAGCGCGGTGCCCTCCAGCGCGGTGCCCTTGAGCCGGGCCAGTGGAGCATACTGCTTTCCAACCAGGAGCGGCCCTTTCCCGTCCCGGTAATCAGGGTCGGCCAGCACCAAAGCCGGTTCCTGATGCGGAATTCTGACTTGGAGCCGGAGCAAATCCCGCCCGCTGGTGAGATAGGTCAGCGTGTAGGTTTCAACCAGGAACTTCCCTTGTTCATCCACCAGCGCAGCAAACGGAATCAGATTGAGCGCCCCATCGGGAGAGAGCAGCAGGTGTTTGGTTCCTCCCACCAAAGCGCGGACCGGTTTCATGACCAGTCGGTCCAACGCCTGGGCTGCCGGTTTGACTTCCCGGTCAAGGTCAGCTTTGGGATTGCTCAAGGTCTTGCGTAAGACAGCCACGGCCCGGTCAATCGGTTCGGCTTCGCCCAAATCGGCAAACTGCAACAAAAAGTCTTGGGAGTCTTGGGGGTCCTGGGGGTCTTGGGAGTCAGAAGAAAGTTTTGAGTCCCGGTTTTTGGTTTCTGGTTTTTGGTTTTTTGAATTCCCTGGACTCCCAGGACTTTTTAGAACATAGGCCACATAGCGTGGAGTGCCAGACGTACGGGTTTTGACGTCATAGGGTCGGTACCAGGCATATTCCACCAGTGCAGCGTCGGACGGAATCAGGTTTTGCACCCCTTCCAACGTAATGGGTGTGGTTTGCACTTTAAATTCCCGGCTGCGGCGGCTGATGTCATTTTCCAGCCTGTCTTTCTCGGTTTCCAGGGATTTGAGATACGCCAGATGTTCTTCCAGCTTGTTCTTTCCGGGGCCTCTCAAGGTTTGCACTGAAATTTGACCAACGATGCTCGTGTAGGCATCCAGCAATTTTTGCGTTTCCGGATCACTTTGACTCCGCAAAATCGCCATCGTATTGGTCATCGCATCCAGCGCGCGTCCTTTGCGGCGCAGAATGACGGTCAGCGCCATTTGGAGCGCAGCCCGGTCCTGGGGTGCTTCCCGGACATGCAACGAAATGGATTGATCTGTCGAACCTGCTGTTTTTTTCAAATACAGTGCTTTCTGGTATTCGGAACCAGCGGCCAGATTGCGCATCAAGTCGCGTTCGTTGGTATCGTTGCCACGTGTCAGAAACGAGATTGCCTGAGCGGTTTCACCTTTGGCTTGGTAGACCCCAGCCAGGTTGTTGAGGCTGGTGGCAACCTCCGGGTGGTCGGGACCCAGTGCTTTTTCCCAAATGGCCAGGGAGCGTTGGTAAAGCGTTTGGGCCTGGGTCAAATCACCTTTGGCCTGATAGAGAATGGCCAGACTGTTGAGGTTTTGGGCGACATCCGAGTGGTCAGGGCCCAGCGCTTTCTCCCGGATGGTCAACGCACGCTGATAGAGCGGTTCGGCCTTTTGGTAATCGCCTTGGGCCCGATAGAGCACAGCCAGGTTGTTGAGACTGTTGGCGACATCCCGGTGATGAGGCCCCAACGCTTTCTCCCGGATGGTCAACGCACGCTGATAGAGCGATTCGACCTTTTGATAATCGCCTTGGGCCCAATAGAGCGCAGCCAGGTTGTTGAGGCTGGTGGCGACCTCCGGGTGGTCTGGACCAAGCGCTTTTTCATTGATGGCCAGAGAGCGCTGATAGAGCGGTTCCGCCCCTGGATAGTTGCCTTTGTCATGGTAGAGCGAAGCCAGGTTGTTGAGACTGTTGGCGACATCCCGGTGATGAGGCCCCAGCGCTTTCTCCCGGATGGCCAGGGAACGCAGGAAGAGCGGCTCGGCTTGGGCGAAGTCGCCTTTGTCCCGATAGAGTACAGCCAGGTTGTTGAGGCTTTGGGCAACCTCCAGGTGGTCAACCCCCAGCGCTGTCTCATAGATCGCCAGGGAGCGCCGATAGAGCGGTTCGGCCCGGATCAAATCGCCTTTGCTTTTATAGAGCACAGCCAGGTTGTTGAGACCTTGGGCGACCTCCAGGTGGTCAGGACCAAATACTTTCTCCCGAATGGCCAGGGAGCGCCGAGAGAGCGGTTCGGCCTTTTGGTAGTCGCCTTTGTTCTTATAGAGCACAGCCAGATTGTTGAGGCTGGTAGCAACATCAGGGTGGTCAGGACCGAGTGCTTTCTCCCGGATGACCAGGGAGCGCTGATAGAGCGGTTCGGCCTTTTGGTAGTCGCCTTTGTAATAATAGAGTTCACCCAGGTTATTGAGACGGGCGGCGCTGAACGGGTGCTCTTTACCCAGGACGTTTTCACTCTTTTCCAGCGCCTGGGCGGCCAACGGCAGCGCGTCATTGTATTTGCCCGCCAGTCGCAGTTTTTCAGCTTTCGCCATGAGGGTTTCGATCTCAAGCGTAGCCCGATCCTGGTCACCGGCAAGACGTAGAGCTTCCAGTTTCAACTCATATTTTCCCGGCTTGACTGTCTTTTCCCCTGAGGCGACTTCGAGGGTGTAATTTCCAGCCTGCTCCACAATCAGGGAGACCGGCTCCGGGCCTTGGGTGCCGTTGGGAGAATCCACTTCCTGGTTCACTTTTCCATCCGGCCCCAGCAACCGCACCACCACGTCAATGCCTTTTTGCTCCACCACCAGCTTCAGATAGTCATCGGCTTTGAGCTGGAGCGGATACCGGTGCGTTTCGCCGCCTTTCAGCTCGCGTTCAAATGGTTTTCCGGGAATCAGTTGGAAATCGGCAGATTCAGTCGGAGTCAAAGCAGGCTGCTGCGTGTCAGATTTTGGCCGTGAATTGGTTGAAGCGGTGAAACTCCGGAACTCAAGTGCTCCTGAAATGAGCACCAAAGCAAAGCACAAGCGAACCCACCATGCAGACATACTTCCCTCCGCTGTTGGATATTTTTGGAAAAATCTCAAAACATGTTTGGAAATTTGGAGTGCGGCGACTTGTCGCCGCTTTTTGTCGCCGCTTTCACTGATGGCGACTTTTCGCCATCACTTGGAAAAAAGCCCAGCCAACAGCATTGGGCCACAGTCACCCAAAAACAAAGCGGTGACCTGTGGGAGCGCTCCAAATATTCCAGGTGTGGTGGCGTGACAGGTAAAAAAACAACCGGCGGGCAATGGTATCACAGCCCGCCAGTCCCCGAAGAGAATCCTGTGTTACTTGGCAGAAAGAAGCTGTCGCGCTCTTTCCTGGTGCTCCTTTTGCAGCAAAGGGTCAGCAGCGCATCGGGTCAAAGCCTCCCGCGCAAATTCCAGCCTGCTTTTGTCACTGACCCGTGCCAGTTCTTCGATGGTCAGGCGTTTGCGGGTCAGATTGTCGCCGGTCAGATACTGTTTGATCAGCATGGCTCCCTGTGGGTCATCCAGCAGCAACAGACTCACCGTGGCGCTGGCGATGAGTTCTTCAGAAGGACTATCCAGCAGTTTCCTGAGCACCGTCCGATTGGTTTTCCATTCGGCTGGCGGGCTTTGGGCCAGTCGGCGGGCTGCAATAATCCGGTTTGCAAAAAGCGCGTCCGTCGCCAGTTCCCGATAAAATTCCGAAGTCAAAGCAGGGTCCAGTTTGTCAAACATGAAAATCAAGCTCGCCAAGCCTAAAACACGCATTGGAGGGCTCTCCGGTTTCGGTCCTCCCGGCCAGCCTTCACTGACAGCGGAAAACCGGCCCCATTGTTGATACCCACCGCTCTGATACGGAGCATCCATAGTTCGATTGGACCAGCGCGTCCCATTGCGTTCGACCCGATACAATTCAACCAGTGCGGCAATTGCCTCCGGAGTTTTGCTGGCGGCCAGGGCTTCTGCCGCATCGTACTGAGGCCCGTCAGGCAGGCGCAACAAAGCCGTCAGTTCCGGCACGAGGGCCGGGTGTGCTACGACTTGACAGGCTTGCAACGCCTGCCACCGAACTTGTGGCTTGGATGACCGCAGAGCTTCCCGCAACGTCGGTTCCGCCTCAGTTCCCAGCGATTTGAAAACCTCTGATAGAAAGTTATCCCAATCCGGGCTGTTGATGGTTTCCTGCGGTCTGGGAGCCTCCAGAAACGTAAGCAGGAAGGGCGGATATTTGGTCAGAATTGCTCCCAATTCCTGGAGGATTTTGGTTTCTTTGGGTGTGGCGGGTCGGAACGGATGGGTCACAAACAACCGGATGGCATCTGCTGTCGGATGGCTCAAAAGCGCTTCAAACATCATGTCGCGGGGGATATATTCCCGCTGATTGAGCCCGACCGGAAGATTCAACCCGGATTGTTGCCAAAAGGCTTCAAACCGGGCAGGTTCCAAAGTTCCGCCCCTTTTGGCGGTTTCAATCACGGCCAGCGCACTGATTCCCGGCTGCGGGTCAGCCCTCATTTTCTGAATCAGTGGCAGCGCCGCTTCGCCTTTCAGGCTGCACAACAGGTGCAGCACGGTTCCGCGCACCCGCTCGTGCGGATGACTGGAGAACGTCACCAAAAACGGAAAAAGGTCTGCTTCAGCAAAATTCGGATTTTTTTCAGCCGTGGCCAGCACCCGCGCCACCAGGTAAGGATTGTCGCTTTGCAGCAGGCGGCGGAACTGTTCCAGGGTGGGAACCGATGGCACGGCTGCTGTTTCAGCCGCTATCCGTAACATCGCATTTTGATTGGGTGAAACGGAAACCGGCAGGTCGTCAATTTTGAGTGTGGGTATGGTTTTTGCGTCATCAAGCACCAGCAGTCCATGCGTGCCCCACACCAGCGTTTTCCCGGCACGGCTTTGTCGCCCCACCACCAGCCCGCCCAGATATGGCAGGGATTCCTTGGGAAAAACCCGCAGAGAAAACCCGGATAGAAACTGACTGACATCCCTTTTCAAAGCGGCATCCGGTTGGGGAACCGGTTCCAGCAATCCGGCCTGGGGGTCCAAGCGGCTGACTTGTTTGCTCTCCAGTTCATGCAGCAGATTGAGCCTGCCATTTTTCCACCAAACACCCAAAACCAGGTTTGACGGCAGCCCCTCCGTCCGGGTCAGATTTTGTTCCAATTCCAATCGGTTGTTGAGGCGGCTCAAGCCGTTGTTGGTTCCCAGCCAGAATCCGTCCTCCGTTTTTTCAGAGCCAATCAACCCATAAACAGCATCCCCCGTCAGGTTGCCGGTTCCAGCCGGAAAGGTGATAGGCCGAAACGTTCCGTCCGGGAATTGGAAAGCCAATCCCCGAAACGGATACTCATATGGAATTGGGAGCCACTCCGCCTGCCGAAGGTAGATCATTGGTTCGTAAGGAGCCCACACCTTGGTTCCATCAGGCAAAAGCAGCACTTGCACCAGGGAATTGTAAAATACTTCCGCTTCATCTTTGCACTCGGACGCCGTGGACAAGGCAAAAGCTCCATTTGGCAGCAGCGAGACGGATGAATGCTCGGAAGTACAGGGAAAATAGATTTGGGCCTGCGTTTGGGGTGTGGCCCAGGGTCGCAGTTTCCCATTTGTTTTATCATAAAAGAAATTGCCGCTCTGTGTACCAAACAGGAGTTTATCCCGATCCATTCCCAGATAGTGCCAGCCTCGCGGCTCAAAAGGACCAGGATTTTCCACCGGTACAGGTGTGACGGTGCCTGCCCGACTGTCAAGCAACCCCAGGCGTTTGTTCCACTGTGCATCCGCGATATAGGCCCAGAATTTGCCCCCCAGTTCTCCAATCAGACTGAGTCTGGTTTCACCGAAAGGCTTGGTCCAGCGGTCACTGTGCAGGTCATAGCGAACCAGTCCGTTTGACGACGAAGAATAGGAATCAACCCAGACATATTCACCGTCAACCCAAATATGGTCCCAGTTTCCCAACGGGCGGGGGTCTATTTCATCAAGGTGAAAAATCCGGAGGTCGGTGGTTCGGGTGTTATATCGCAAAATGCTGAAGCGGGTTGTAATCCAGAGTGCGTCACCCTGCGGGGCCAATGCCCACACCTGATTAAACAGACTCAAAAGGTTTTCCGCCGTTTGTGACGGATTGGGATACAGCCGGGCGACGGTTGCCTGATAATATTCGATTTCCTGTTTGAGAATGCTTTGCTGGAGGCTTAACCGGGAAAGCGCGAAGGTTTTGCAATCCATACGGATGAGGCCGGTCGAAGAACCAATCCAGAGCGCGCCATTCAAGGCAATCAGTTGGGTGGCAGGCGTCCCCAAGGCCACCCGGTTGATAAAATTCCCTTGAAAATCAAAAATTGCAATCCCCCAGGGATGGCCGGTGTACACCCGGTTTTCATCACGGCACAGACTGAGCACGTTTTCCATGCCGCTGACGGCCTGGACACCCGGCGGCAGATTGGCCCAGCCGGGCAGTTTGCGCAGCGGTTGGGCTGCCAGTTTGAGCGGAAGCGCTTTCATCACCTGAAGCCCCAACTGCTCAATTGGTTTTCCTTTGGCAGCCTCGGCCAGGATTTGCAAATCCGTAATGGAGAGTTGCGAAATTGCCAGCCGCAGGGTCTCCTCAAGCCGAGGGAACCGGCCATAGTCAGGATGTTGTCGGAGTTGGGTCACCTTTTCCGGAGACAACTCAAAGGGTGGTTCGTTGCGCACAATGTGCAGCGCCAGCGCCAGTGTTTTATCAGTCCGACCGGATTGACCGTATTGTTTCAGCAATGCCTGGGCCACGTCTTCATAGCTTTCATAACAATATCCTTCCAGGTTGTTGCCCCGCCGGTAATCAAACCTTACGGCACGTTGTCCCAACAGGGTTTCCAGACATTGAGTTCCGGCCTCTGACTCCAGCTTTCCCTCGCAAAAGAGCAATTCCAGTTGCAGAAACATGTTCTGCGGATAAAAGTCCGCCAGTTTCTTGAGAAAGGCACGATAGGCAGTGGTGCCGCCATGCAGCATGTGTGTGCGCCAAGTGTCGGGCAACACCCAGCTTTGTTGATTTCGGAATCGGGTGGCGCTGGCTTCCAGATATAACTCGGAAAGTTTTTCTCTATCGTCCAGGGCTTCGGCAAGTTTGATTTTGTAATCGGCATACATGGTTTGGTCCAATTCCGCTTCGATGAGTCTGGTCAGTTCCGCCACCTGACCGGTTTCCAAAGCAGTTTGGCACAATTTGTCCACATCACGGTTGCCAAAGCGGGAGCCGGGCGGGTTCAGTTCCAGCAGTTTCAAGGTGCAGGCAAAAGCCTTTTTGAAGTCATTGGCACGGGGATAAAGGGTCTCCAAGCGGCTCAGGATTTTCTGATGGGCCAGACGATGAAATGCCGCCTGACCTGAAGCATTGTATTCAAGACCGGGAAACATCTCTCTCGTGAGGTCATCCATATCGGGAACCAACACGATGCCTTCAGGCAATTGGAGCAGTTTTTCATATTCAGCGGCAGTGGCAGCCCAGTCCTGATAAAACTCGTACATCCGGGCGGTCCGGTACATATGTGTCAGGCCAAACAGATGCAGGTTTTCCAGATAGCTCCGCTCGGTTTGGATGGCTTCGTCACGTTTTCCGGCCAGGAGCAGCACCCGCGCCAGCGTCAGCCGGGCGGCATTTCGGCCTTGCCGGATTTCCGTCTGGAGGAGCCTGTGTAAAACCGGAAGCTGTCCCTGTTCGGCAAACTCCTGAAATGCCAGCCGCACATATTCCGTTTGGGTGACACCGCAATCTGAAATCAGCGGGAACGGCGGCTGGGCTGTGTGCGTCCGGCGGGGTCCGGTTGTGGCCAGGGCTTCAGCCTGCCGCAGATACTGCCAGACCGGGTGATGGTCCACATCCAGATGGGCAACCGGCTGGAGCAACACCGCCAGTTCCTGGGCCGGATGCTTTTGTTCCTTGAGGAAATAGGCGTAATCCAGTGCGAACTGGAGCGCCTGCCCTGGAAACTGGCCGCTCCCGACATACTCTTGATGGAGCTTCCAGATGCGGGAAAATTCCTGGGTTGCATCGTTCCAGGCTCCCAGTTCCAGAAACCGGCGCAACAGCAGGTTGTCTCGGTAACTTCCCGGCCCGCAGCGAAACGGGGTCAGCACTTCTTTTTCCAGACACTGGTTGCACCTTGGGGTTGATTCATTCCTGGCCGGAGGCAATTCAACCGGATAGAAATCCGGTGGGACAGATCCGTTTTCCCAGCCATCCTGACCTGTGCGGCCCAAACATTTCACAAAATTCCGGTAGCAGGCCAACGCCTCTTCCCGTTTTCCATTGACCAGCCAGGCTTCCCCCTGCACCAGCAGCCAGCGCGGATTGCGCCGGGCTGTTGGGGCCGCAGCCAGTTTTTCCACCACTGGCAGAAGCGTTTCCCGCTGCTCCCGCAGCAACCGGACGGCCAGATGCTCGGCACCGGGAATGGCCACATAAGCCTGGAGCGCCTCCACCGGTTTCCCATTGCGTTCCAGCGTCTGGGCGGCGACAAACTGTTCTGCCCAGGATTTCGGAGCCTGTGTGGCTCCGCACACGGTTGCTGTCAGAAAAAGACACAAACAGACCAATCGGACAAGTTTCATGGCGGGTTCCTTTGGATGGGAAAATTGGGAAATGGTCGGATGTTCTGTTTCAAACGCGGGAATTTTATTTCGCTGCCAAAAACTTTGGAGCGCGGCGACCGGTCGTCACATCCTGCGGTCTGGGTTATGTCAAGTGGTGGCAACCACGGCGGCGACCGGTCGTCACATCCTGCGGTCTGGGTTATGTCAAGTGGTGGCAACCACGGCGGCGACAAGTCGCCACCAGTGAAAGCGGCGACAAGTCGCCACCAGTGAAAGCGGCGACAAGTCGCCGCACTCCACATTTCCCAGCCGGAGCCGGACCGGCTTACCCCAATCCCACCATCCGCAACAAATCCTGCCGGATGCCTTGCCAATCCTGGTTGAGGTCCAGGGTCACCACCCGGACGGGGTGGTTTTCAAGCTCAAAGGAAAGATTGAGCCGTTCGTTCACCAGCGGATAGAGCAGAATGCCTTCACACCGTTCCCAGCCTGCCACGCTTTCCAGGTTACGCAAATAGGCCAGTAACTGATAGAGGTGGGTGGAGTGGAACTTTTTGACTCCGTTCTTTTCCTGAAGGGTTTTCCGGTAATACTTGCATTCCACCACAATGTTGCGGGCTGAACTTTCCAGCGTCACGTCCGTCATCATTTCGGGCAGTAATTGCAGCGCAGCTTCATCCGCCTGCCCAACCAGCCATTTCACCTTTTTGGCATTGACCGTAAAAACCGTTTGTTCCCGCTTGAAGAAGTTTCGCACAAACACTTCAAACACCCGCCGCATGGCCCTTTCATCCCGCAGAGAATCACGAAACCGGGCGGTCCCGCTGGTTTCATCCACCAAATGATGGTGAAAGACAAAACCGCAGACATCCAGCAAAAAGGCATAAAACCGGTTGTTGCGATGCAGTTGCACCCGTTTGAAAACCTGCGCGGTCAGCGGAATCGGAGTGATGTCGGACATCCAGCGCAGCAGGTCCTGCAATCCGCCTTTCAACTCCCGGTCCAGTTCTTTGACCCTGACCAGTTTTTCAATCGTGGTTTTCAGAATCCGGTTGTGGAGCACGTCATACTGCAATTCATCAAACTCGCACACCGCCCGGCCCTGCTGAAAGGTATTCCGTTTCAATGAAGGTCCGAACGCAATTTTTCCCCGCAAACTCGTAGTTTCCTCAATCAAAGCCAGGTAGCCCCGGTCAAAACCGCGCCGGATGAGGTGATGCACCCCTTCAATCAGAACCTTGGCAAAGAGGTCACAGAGATGCGTGCTTTCCAGCGCCCCGACATTGACCACTTCCCCTTCCTCCAGCTTGTCCCAGGCATAACAGAGCAGGTAATAGAGATTTTGAATGGAAATCACCGGAGCCTCATTTTCCCTCAAGCAGCCAAGTCCCCCATTTCGTGATTTCCTTTGGCTGGTCCATCCAATATTCCTTCAGGAGCGGCAGGATTTCCCCCTCAATCACCTGCTTGAACCATGCTTCCGGCTGATGTGTTTCTTTTGCTTTCGAATAATGACAGAAATAACTGTGTCCGATTTGAAAGCCTTCACCCAGGCTGCGGGTATCTTTGGCAATCTCCCCATTGAGGTTACTGACCCTTTCACGAATCCAGGTGATGACTTCCGGTGAAACCCCTTCTTTTGCCAGATGCGACTCAAATTCAAGGCTGCCTATTTTTGGCTTGATGTCCACAAAAGCAAACCGCCGCCGGAGGGCATAATCCACCAAGGCCAGCGAACGGTCTGCCGTGTTCATGGTGCCAATCAGGTGCAGATTCTCAGGAATAAAAAACCTTTCGTCCGTTTCTTCGTGGTAGGTCAATGGCAAGGCAAACTGCTGTCCCCGTTTGTCATGTTCAATCAGCATCATGAGTTCGCCGAAAATCCGGCTCAGGTTTCCCCGGTTGATTTCGTCAATAATGAAAAAGTAATCCCGTCCGGCGTCCTGCCGGGCTTTGTGGCAAAAACGGTGAAAGATGCCGTCCTTGCGGGTAAATCCGCCGCTTCCATTGGGGCGAAACCCCTGGATGAAATCCTCATAGGAATAGGACTGATGGAACTGCACCATTTCCACCCGGCTGTCGTCCTTTTCCTTCATTTTCAGGTAGGCCAGCCGCTTGGCGACGAATGT
The DNA here is from genome assembly GCA_019695185.1 of Blastocatellia bacterium. GTDB lineage: Bacteria > Acidobacteriota > Blastocatellia > Chloracidobacteriales > Chloracidobacteriaceae > JAIBAN01. Next base: position 88,937 of record JAIBAN010000023.1, read on the forward strand.
TTTTCCGACTCCTGGCGGCCCTTGCAGGATGATGTTTTTCTTGGTGTCGAGGTGGGACACAATGTCATTCAGCTCTGCTTCAGTTAGAAAGATTTCGGTTTTTGCCTCTGTGATTGTGTAAGGAGCCAAAGCTGGACTGGTTTTCTGCCGTTGAGACAACAAAGAGTAAATAAAACGATATTCCTCTTCGGTCAGGTCAATCAGGCTGCCCTGCGGATTTTTCAAAACCTCACTCTCGGCCAAAAGCGAATGTTTTTTTAATTCCTGGCGGGGAAATGGCGGAGAAACCTGCTCTATTTTTTGAAATTCAATGACTTCCTTTCCGTCTCTGTCATGCACTGCCTGGGTAAGCTCACAGACAGCCACGATTTCCCGTTGTGGGCTGGTCATATACCCAATTATCCGGTCTCCCGGTTTGATATTTTGAAAGCTTTGCGGTTTTTGCCGCTTGTTTCCCTGCTCAGTATGAGTGGTATAGGTTTGTTTCCATCCAAGCGGAGCTTCCTCCAAATTCCAGACCTTTGGATTTGCATTCAGCCACCAGAACCTTGGTTCTTCAGCTTTGGGAACCTGGGGTTTACCTGCTTTTTCAGCTTGAACTGAGGTCTTGTTTGATACTTTTGAAAGATGTTGCTCATACGCAAGTTGGGAAAACTCCGGATAATCGCGCCCCAAACTGCTTGAAATCTGTTTCAGGAAGGCGAAATACCCGGCAGCATCTTCGCTTGTCAGTTCAATCCCTTTGGCTTTGAAAAAAGCCTGATTGTTTTTATCAACCGGGATGAATTTGTCAGGGCACAGCCAGAACAACCCCATCGTCAGTTTTTTTATCCCGATTTCTTTAATACAGCGGAATCTAAATTTTCTAGTATTATTGCTCCAAATGAAACATAATTCGGAGCATGAAAAAACAACATGTGACCTTAACCGAATCTGATCGCCAAACCTTACAAGAACTGGTGGCTGGAGGCC